>CAYROO010000004.1:4483-422927 GCA_964425915.1 uncultured Polycyclovorans sp. | reverse complement strand
GGATCAGAGGTTTTCAGCTCTTTCTAAACCGTCCGTGATTACGGGGTAGAACCCCTCTTTGCGCAAAGCGGCAGAGTCCTCATATATTCGGCAATGGAGATGATCCTCTGTGCGTTTGTATCCCAGAGAAGATATTCGAGCGATGGCAGCACGTCGGACAACCGTAGTCGTCGCACGTCGCGGAACAGTGTTGCGTTCTCGGCATGACATGCCGCGAGCCGATAGCAGGGAATGCGCGCGCACAAGTGATGAACGTGGTGATAACCAATGTTTGCCGTAAACCAATTGAGCCACGCCGGTAGTACGAGGTAGCTGGTGCCGTGAATAGCTGATCGGTCGTAGTCCCAGCCCTCGTCACCAGCTGCGTAGGAATGCTCAAAGTTGTGCTGCACGGTGAAGAGCACGATACCAACTGCACCTGCCAGCGAAGTGCTAGAAAGGTACACCGAAGCGAATAGCCACGGTCCGATCCATGCGCACATTGCGCCCCAGACTGCAAACAGCGTTAGGTTGTTGAGCGTCATGTGCCGGTATTCCGCGGACGTGCTCCAATGGCGACTGCGGAAGGCGCGCACATGGTCGCGAATTGAAGCGCCAGGGTCAGATCGCTTTCGACGTACGACATGGTTCACAAGGCTGACCGTGCCGAGCAACCATGTCAGTCGCGGGTTGACCACCACGTACAGCAGGCCTGCGAGCGGCGCCATGCGCAAGCGACGGGCACGCGCATAGGACTGTTGCTGTGCCGGCGTTAGCGCGGCGTATTCGTCTACCGACAGCGTGGCCAAGGGACCGCGGTATCTTGACCAGTTGCCATTGGTCGCGTGGTGGTACTGATGATGCCGCGACCACACGTGTTGCGGCATACCTGACAGCACGCCGAACAGGAAGCCGAACCACCGGTTAAGTGCTCGGCACTTGAACAGCGAACCATGCCCGCAGTCGTGCATCAGTGCAAAGCAGCGCAGGATGAATAATCCGATCAGCAGCGTGGAAAGCACTACAAGCGCAGAAGATTGTGACCCCGCGAACGATACTATCCACCATAGTAATGCCAGCGGGACGAGCGTAACTCCGACGTGCATCATCCCCAGCCAGTCGCTGGCTCGGGCGTGGCGTGCGATAAGCGAGCGCTTGTGTCGCTTGAGATCGGCAAGCGCGCTGCTCATGGAGACATCCCGACGGGTTCGGCATGCGCGACCATCGACCCGGGCTTGCGCCTCCACACGATGTGGTATAGGCCTGGTAGCACGAGCAAGGTCAGCAACGTGGACGACACAATTCCGCCGATCACCACCGTAGCCAACGGACGCTGCACCTCCGCGCCAGTGCCGACGTTGAGCGCCATGGGCACGAAGCCCAAGCTTGCCACCAGCGCGGTCATCAGCACGGGCCGTAGACGGATGAGCGCCCCCTGCACGATGGCGTCATCAAGTGCCATTCCTTCCGCGCGCAGGGACTTGATAAAGCTCACCATCACAAGTCCGTTCAGGACTGCGACGCCTGAAAGTGCAATGAAGCCTACGCCCGCACTAATCGAGAGCGGAATGTCGCGCAGCCAAAGAGCGAGCACCCCACCGGTTAGCGCCAGCGGCACGCCGCTAAATATCACCAGTGCATCTCGCAGATTGCCGAAGGCCAGCACCAGCAGGCCCAAAATCAGTGCCAGCGTGAGCGGCACGACAATAGACAGCCGCTGGGATGCGGATTCCAGCTGCTCGAATGTGCCGCCATAATCGATCCAGTAACCGGGAGGGATCGCAACTCCTCGGACGGCCTGCTGAGCTTCGGCCACAAAGCTCCCGAGATCGCGATTTCGCACATTGGCGGTAACGGTAACGCGGCGCTTGCCGTCCTCACGACTGATCTGGTTTGGGCCGGGCGCAACTGTCAGCTTCGCAACCTCGCCCAGCGGCACTTGATTCCCCGTCGGCAAAGGCACCGGCAGGCGTTCAAGGGCGCGAATGTCATCGCGGCGACCCTCAGGCAGGCGAACAACGATGTCGTAGCGTGCATCACCCTCGTAGACCAGTCCTGTCTCCTGGCCGCCAATGGCGGTGGCGACCACATCTTGGAGGTCCGATATCGCGATGCCGTAGCGGGCCAGTGCCTCCCGGCGCGGAACAACGGACAGGACAGGAAGGCCGGTGACCTGTTCAACCTTAACGTCTGCAGCGCCTGGAATCCCGCGCACCACCTTTGAGATCTCATTGCTCGTAGAGAGCATTAGATCGAGATCATCGCCGTAGAGCTTTATGGCGAAATCCGAGCGTACGCCGGAGATCAATTCATTGAAGCGTAGCTGGATTGGTTGACTCATCTCATAGGCGTTTCCAGGGAGTTGTTCGAGCGCTTCCTGGATCTCCGCTACCAACTCGGCTTTGGGCTTGTCAGGGTTGGGCCACTCGTCCCGAGGCTTGAGCATCACGTAACCGTCCGAGATATTGGGCGGCATTGCGTCGGTTGCGACTTCAGCGGTGCCAGTACGCGCGAAAGCAGTGAGCACCTCAGGGAACTGCAGCAAGCGCGTCTCGACCTGCTGCTGGAACGCCACCGACTGGGAGAGGCCTGTTGCCGGTATGCGTAGAGCCTGCACGGCGATGTCGCCTTCGTTCAAGCTAGGCACGAACTCGCTGCCTAGGCGCGTCGCCAGCCAGCCACAGGCCAGGACCAGAACTACCGCTGCGGCTAGTAGGGCGACACGAGCGTTGAGCGCCCAGCGCAACAGCGGTTCGTAGCCCTTTCGAGCGGCCTCCATCACGCGATTGTGCTTTTCACGCACCGGGCCGCGAAACAGTAGCGCCACTCCAGCGGGAACGAAGGTCACAGACAAGAACAACGCGGCCGCAAGCGCCATCACCACTGTTTGTGCCATCGGGTGAAACATCTTTCCCTCAACCCCCTCAAGCGCAAAGATCGGCAGGTAAACCGCCATGATGATGAATACGCCGAACAGACTGGGCCTGATTACCTCCGCAGTGGACTCGAAAACGGTCTGCATGCGTTCTTTGAGATTGAGGGCACCCCGCTCCTCGCTCTCCTGCGACAGACGGCGCAAGCAGTTCTCGACGATGATCACCGCACCGTCCACGATCAAGCCGAAATCCAGTGCCCCCAGGCTCATGAGATTGGCAGACACGTGACTCTCGACCATCCCCGTAATCGTCATCAGCATGGCCAGGGGAATCACCATCGCGGTGAGCAGCGCGGCCCTGAGGTTGCCGAGTAGCAAGAACAGGATGACGATGACCAGTAGCGCGCCTTCCAGAAGATTTTTCTGAACTGTGGCGATGGCCTTGTCCACGAGTACCGTGCGATCGTAGGCGGGCACGGCCCTGATCCCCTTCGGGAGGGACTCGTTGACCCGTGAAAGACGTTCGGCGACGGCCTTGGCAACTTCTCGGCTGTTAGCACCGATCAGCATTACGGCCGTGCCCAGTACAGTCTCATGGCCATCCCGCGTTGCTGCGCCAGTTCTCAACTCCTTCCCTAAGCCCACTTCGGCCACATCGGAGACATGAATCGGCAGCCCCCCGCGAGTCGCCACCACGATGCGACCTAAGTCGGGGATACCGTCTACCTGGCCGGGGATGCGGACCAGCAGCTGCTCGCTTTTGCGTTCCAGATATCCGGCGCCGCGATTCGCGTTGTTGCGCGCAACCGCCCTGATGACGTCGGCGAACGTTAGGTCGTATGCCAGAAGCTTTTCGGGATAGGGCTGCACATGGAACTGCTTGGCATAGCCGCCGATACTGTTGACTTCGGTTACCCCCGGAACCTGCAGCAGCTGCGGACGGATCACCCAGTCCTGCAGGCTGCGTAGCGCGGTAGCGTCATAGGGCGTGCCGTCACGCTGCCGCGCATCGGCGTCGGCCTCGACGGTATATAGGAAGATCTCGCCAAGGCCAGTGGCAATCGGGCCCATTGCTGGCTCGACATCGTCCGGCAAGCTGCTTCGCACCTGTTGCAGCCGCTCATTGATCAGCTGCCGCGCGAAGTAGATGTCGGTGCCTTCTTCGAAGATCACTGTGACTTGCGACAGACCGTAACGCGACAAGGAGCGTCGGTAGTCCAAACCCGGGAGCCCAGTGATTGCCGTCTCGATTGGGTAGGTGATCCGTTGTTCAACCTCCAGCGGTGTGTAACCAGCTGCTCGCGTGTTGATCTGCACCTGAACATTGGTGATGTCGGGCACTGCATCTATGGGCAGGCGCTGATAGTTGTAGATGCCCAGCGCGGCCAGCATGAGCATCAGCACCATGACGACACCGCTACGAGCGATGGAAAAACGCAGAATCGATTCAATCATGGCGATGTCCGGTGGAGTCCGTACCAGAAGACTGCAGCGTCTGATGCGCATCCTTGAGCGTGCGCACCCCACCACTGATTGCGACGAGCGCAATGAGCAGGGCGACCACCAGGTCAGGCCAATTCCACCCCATCAGCACGACCAATCCGCCGGCGAGCAGGATGCCGAAGTTCGAGGCGAAATCATTAATGCTCATGGTCCAGGCGGCGCGCATATTCACGTCTTCGCCATGCTGCGACCGCAACAGGAAGATGCACCAAAGATTGATCGCAGCTGCGCCGACGGCTGCCGCCATCATCCATGGCCCGAGCGGCTCGGACCCGACCACGAATCGTCGTAGGGCATCCACCGTCACGCCCACGGCCAGAACCAGCAACATCACACCGGTGACGCTTGCCGCGGCCACCTTCCAGCGGTCCGAGCGAGTGACCGCGAAAAAGCTGAGGGCGTAAGCAGCAGCGTCCGACAGATTGTCGAGCGCGTTCGCAATCAGGGCGCTGGACTCGGACGCCAAGCCGGCAACGATTAGCCCTGCAAACAGGCCCGCGTTCAGGCCCGTGACCTGGAGCAGCGTGCGGCGCTGCCGATTGTCGCGCGGATCGAGAGAAGTGCCGTGCTCAGTGCCCATGTTCAGCCTCTCCCTTGCCGAGTTCGGCCTTGAGGACAAAGCTGCCCTCGACAACAACCGACTCACCAGCTTTCAGGCCTTCGAGAATCTCCGCGTTCCGACCGTCGTTGCGACCAACCCTGACTGGTCGCACTTCAAGCTCGCCGTTGTGCTCGACGAACACCGACGTACTGTCCTCGATCTGCTGCAGTGCAGCGTCGGGCACTGCGACCGAGACGGCGAACTCACCAATCGCCACATGACCCTGAACGTTGAGTCCCGGCGTCCAAATACCATCGACGTTCTCCAGAAGCACCCTCGCGGTTTGCGATTGCGTTTCTCGAGCGGACATCGGTGAGACGAAGATCACTTTTCCGAGCGCGCTTAGCGGACCCTCCGCCGAGATCTGTGCGGATTGCCCTACCTGTACCCGCCCCCGGTCGCGCGGATACAGCGCCAGGTCGACCCAAACGCTGCTAAGGTCGGCCACGACGAACATGGCCTCGCGATCTGCCTGTTCGCCGGGGTTGGTGAAGCGATTGATGACCGTGCCATCCAATGGGCTGGTAACAGCGAACGTCCGAAGACTCTCGTTGCTCTCGACCGTGGCCAGCATCGCGCCTTGGCGCACCCGATCGCCAATACTGACATCAACGCTTCGAACCATTCCCGGGAATCGGGCCGAGACGGCGCGTGTGCGCTCGGCATTGGGGACGACGGCTCCATAGAGCAGCAGCGTCTCCACCAGAGTGCTGGGTCCGGCCGGTGCGATCGTCAGTCCAGCAGCATCGCGTGCCTCGGGAGTCAACCTGAGCGTTTCGCCGTGCGCAGTTTCCTCGTCGTGCGTATCGACGTCTGACTGCTTGTCGGTCTCGTGGCGATCCCCCTCCTCATGTTTTTCGGATTCACTGTGAGGGGCGTTTTCGCCATGACTGCGTCGGTCTTCGTGTTCGTGACCTTGCTCGTCCAGATGGGGCGATCCGTTACTGCCACCGCAGGCGCCTAGCGCGAGTGCGATTAGCGCCGGGACGACGATGAGGTAACGCTTGGTTGTGTTCATGTTCATGCGACGTGTCCTTCAGCGACTTACGGCCGTAGCAGTAAGTCGCTCGATTTCGATCAGGGTGAGGTGGTACTGCATGGCAGCTTCGATCAAGTTGTCACGCACGCTGAGCAGTTCGCGCTGCGCATCAACCAGTTCCAGGTAGCTGTAACGCCCCCGCTCGTAGGCAGACTCAGTCCCTTTCAGTGCCGCTTCGGTCCGCGGCAGAGCCCGCTCTCGTAATGCACGCACCTGCTGCCCAAGGTCTTGCAGTTCGCGGTGATTGCTAAACAACTGTGTGCGGGCCTTGAGCAGGGCAGCGCTGCGATTGGCTTGTGCACCCGCCTTGAGCGCCTCCGCCTCGGCCACGGCGCCTTGGTTGCGGTTATTGACCGTCAGTGGGATGCCCACATTGAAGACGAATGCCGTGTCGTCAATCTCCGCGAGCCGCCTGATGCCCGCGCCGATCTCGATGCCCGGACGCTGGCTGGCTAGGGCGAGGGTTACCTCGGATTCGCGTAACCGGCGTTCACTCAGGTATCGCGAAAGGTCGGGCGTACGCTCAAGCGCAGCGAGCAGATCCTCATACGCGGAAAGTTCCGGCAACGCGTACAAGTCGGCGGCGGCTTCCACGAAATCAGGTTGGATCGCGCCCCACGACGCAGCCAGCTCATAGCGCGCTGCGACTAGCGCATGTTCGGCATGAGCATCAGCGATGCGCGCACGTTCTAAGGCGACCGCAGCCCGATCCCGCTCGGATTCAGGCGATATCGCTGCAGCGACACGACGCTGCACGGCTTCCGCGGTCTTCTCGGAGAGTTCGACGGCAAGGTGCGTTAGCCGGTGTTGCTCTTGCTGGCCGACCAACTTGACGAACCGCCGCGCCGTCTCCGCGAGAATGTCGAGGCGTCTGATCTGACCGTCGATCTCAAGGCCTTCACGGGTGAACTGTGCACTGGTGACTCGCTTGTCCCGCAGGCCATCAAGCTCGATCAGCTGGCTCAGACCGATCGTCATTTCAGTGGCGTCAAGACCGCGCGTTTCACCAGTGCCAAAAGCGTTCTCAACGTCTGCAGTGATAACCGGATTGGGCCGCAGGCCAGCCTGTGTGATCCGGCCATCTTGTGCCCTGAGTACGTACTCGTAGGCCGCGAGGTCGGGATTGGACTCCAGGGTACGCGCCAGCGCGTCTCGCAACTTGAGCGACGCGCCGCTGGCAACGGACGGATCACTGAAAGCCACCGCAAGCAGAACCACGGGCGCAAGGCGCCCTGCGGCGATGAGTCGAAAAAACATGGAAAAACTCCCGACTGCGTGAACGGATGCCCTGATCAGGGCATGAAGGGGTTCAGGCGAGGGAGTTCATGGGCGGGCCGCGAGGGGCCGGAGTGAAGAATGCGGGGCGCGCAGGGTGCAGGACGGGAGGGCCGCGTGGAATGCGAACACTCAGCCAGCCGGCAGACGATGTTGGGTCCAGGCGATCAGGACCGATCAGCGCAGGCGCGGTATCGCCATCGGGGTCGAGGTATTGCCCAGGGAAGCCGACTGACGTGAGTTCGACTTCCAGGTGATCCGGATGATCATTGGCGTGTTCTTCGCCGAACAACAACCCGGCGTCAGCGTAGTGTGTGGACTCGTGAACGTGGCCAAGGCTCTCGATGCCCGCACAAACATGCAGATGCAAGCCGAGCAGCCTCGTTACAACGAGACCCGCGACCAGTGACCAGATGGCAAGAGAGCGAAACATCGAACGCTAGACTACCACGACCCTCGACAGGTTCCCGTTGCGTTGACGATCGCCGAGATCGACCCGCGGCCGCGAGTGCTGCTGATATCGATTGCCCAGCGCCGACCCTTCGGCACACCGCAGGTCACGCGACGTTCTCCCACTGCGGTGAGAACCGCTGAATCGAGATGCTGCCCATGATCTGCACAACGATCAGTGCCCCGTGCAGCGTCATCAGCAGGACAGGCGCCAAGACGCCTTGAGGGGGAATCATCAGTACAGCCGAAGTCGAAACCTCGACCAAGCTGATATGGCGCTTTGCCAGACGATGATGCAACAAGTGCAGCGTTTGCACCGAGATTAAGGCGATCCAGGTCAATTCAGGTGTGAGCATGTCGAACTCCGGTCGTCGCCAGCTCACGGCGAGCTTGGGCGACCACTTGCTGGGCTGCCGAGATTGCCAAAGCACCCATGATCCCGGCCACGACTAGATCAGGCCATGCGGTGCCGGTGCCGAATACGCCGATGGCTGCAAGAACGATGGCGACATTGCCGATCGCATCGTTGCGCGAGCACAGCCACACCGAGCGCATGTTGGCGTCGCCATCTCGAAAGGCGTAGAGCAGCACCGCTACGGCGAGGTTCGACGTCAGTGCCAATACACCGACAACACCCATGGTCACCGCGTCCGGGGACACCCCTTGCAGCGCGTTCCAGCCCGCCTGTCCCAAGACATACAGGCCATAGCCACCCATGACCAGGCCCTTGGTCAAGGCTGCACGTGCTCGTGCGGTCAGCCCCATCGACAGGACGAACAACGAGACGGCGTAGTTGGCCGCATCGCCAAAGAAATCGACTGCGTCAGCGAGCAGTGCCGCCGATGCGGCATTCCAACCGGCAGCGATCTCCACCGCAAACATCGCCAGATTCACGACCAGGGCCACCCAGAGCACGCGGCGGTACGCAGGAGGCGGGGGCTGGCGAGAGCTGCATGGGCCGGAGGAACAAGCGTCAGACATGGGGTGCTTGGAATGGAGCGGTGGCGGTATTGCACACCCTGTAGTAACTTCAGGGTCAAGGAGGTGGGTGTGCATGCCCGAGACCTATCGCATCGGCGAGTTGGCGCGCGAACTGTCCGTGCCGGTGGAGACCATCCGCTACTACGAGAAAGCGGGTTTGCTCGCGCGTCCGGCCCGCAGCTATGGCAACTATCGCCTCTACAATGAGAGTCAGCGCCAGCAGCTTGCGTTTGTGCTGCATTGCCGCGCGCTGGACATGACGCAGGCCGAAATCCGTCAACTGCTGGATCTGCAGAGCAGGCCAGAGCAAGGCTGCGAAGAGGTCAACCACGTGCTCGATGCGCATATTGATCACGTCCTGGTCCGCATTCGAACCCTGCATGCGCTGGAAGCCGAGCTTCGGAAAATCCGGGCCTCCTGCCATGCCGGGGGCACCACAAAGGACTGTGCGATCTTGCAGGAACTAAGCGGCACGCGGGCACGTGCATCGCGAATAGAATCGGCCGCGACCCCTCGCGACCGACAGCGTCGTAGCGTAGCAAGTACCCGAGACGGACTTGGTCGGTCGCGATGTCAACGCTGATATGTCGCTTGCCGCTCGATATCCAATGAAGACCAATTTCGAGTCGCGATACGAAGTTGACTCGCGTCAGCGCATCGACTTGCGCGGGAATGAAGACGTGGGCCCTCTAGCCGAACGTGGCTTGCATGAGCTCCCTGAACGCGACGAGATCGCTTCCCTCCGGGACACCGCCCCAGATCTGCCAGTGAATCAGGTCGTCAAAGACCGCAAGGGCATCGTCGCTGAGCTTCCAGCCGCAGGTCTTGTACGCGTGATAATGACGACCAATCGGCTGGATCTGGTCAAGCCTGAGAATCGAGGTCTGCGGCCCACCTTCGAGCGGCAGCTGATCCCACATGAACTGTGGGTACTCGCAATGCCGAATCCGATCGACGAAGCCGTCGTTGAAGCCGGCACGCGAACCGTCCTTGTCGGCACCGTAGAACGGCGCCACGAGCATTGTTGGGGCGGTCGTCGCGTTCGGCATGCCCTTGGTGAGTCCGCGGTCCACGGTTGGACATTCATCGGAGATGACGATGCACGGGCGGCGCTTGGCACGGTACGCGGCCCACACCTCGCCAGGCTTGAGCGGAAGTGCTGCGACCGGCAACGCCGTCACGGGCTTTAACGGTTCGCCTACTTTCAGAGGGGAAACCTTGACGGTCGCGCTGCCGTGCTCGGTAGGCACCGTTCGGCCAACAGGTTCGAACTGGTAGGGCACCTGATCCGTATGTGCGACGAAGCAGTACAGCAAGGCCCCTCGGCACAGCGTATGGGCCTCATCCGGGACCCACCAGCGCGAAGGGTCTTGGATGATGGCCTGGACGCAGTCGTCAGGATAAGTCCGAACCCTTGCGGGTCGATGATGTCCAGACGTCATCGGAGAACTCGGCCACCAGATTGCCTTCAGGAAGTGCTGGCCCCGCCAGACTTTCCAGCCACGCCACACCCTGTTCAAACACCTCGTCGTATCGGGGTTGATTGAGCTTCACGATCTTCTGGCGACCCGCCGAGCGGGTGCTCGACTGCTCGCGGATCGTCTTGAGCCGTTCCCGCAGCTTCTTCTGTTTGTTCGCTGAAAGCGTCGACGTGGTATCGGCGACGTCGGCATTTCTGATCGGGCGCGCGCGCGCCTCCAAGGCGAAATCCAGCCTCTGGCCCGGCGCGGCATCCAGCATGGGCGCGGTCCGGTAGACAAAGTCGAGCAATGCCGGCGTGTCTTTGCCGAAGCGATGGACGAGAGGGCGCAGTTCCCGTCGGATGCAGGACGGCAACGCGTTCTCCTTGGCTTCGAGAAGTCGGTCATCCGACTTCCACCACCGAAACCAGTCCTGACGGTCGCCATAGTCACTGGCCATGACCTTCTCGTCGGCCTGCACCATTCGCACAGCGGGTGCGATGCGTGCGTGTACGTCCTGCGCCCAAGGCCCGAACTTGTAGAAGGTCCAGTTCGCCCCGGTGAATGTCCGACCGTCCTCGTAGCGCGCGTGGATCAGGTCCGCGAGATAGCAGTACTTCAGCAGATGAATGGGGCCCAGCTGCCGATCGAAAAAATCATCCTCCTGCCCGGCGAGCAGCAGGGCGTACTGGAGGATCAGATCCGCTTTGGCGGCATCAACAGGCATGCGGGGGCGCGCCGTGCGCGCGGGCGAAGACGGCGCGCATTATTGCGATGTCTGCGGAAGACGCAAGTCGTGTGCGCTCACCCTGGCTCGTCTCCGACGTCGTGGTCCGCGGCCGTGTTGGTCGATGCATCGTATCGCGATGAGCCGCTGCGGCGGCGCCCGTGAACCAGCAGATTCGCCACCTTTCGTCCGACCATCGAGCCCGAGTCTGAGTATCGTACGACGCTCTTCACAGTCCGATGTCCCGTCATCGCCATGGTATCGGACAAGGGCACGGCGTTCATGCCTGCCTCTGTCGCGAAGCCGCGCCGCAGACTGTGTCCGGCAAAATCGCCATTGAGCCCCGCCAGCGACGCGCGCGACTTGACGACCTGGCCGACCGAATGCGGCGTCAGTCCGCCACCGAGCGACGCGCCACCACGATACAGACGACGAAAGATCGGACCGCTCCGAATCTGGGCGCGATCGAGCCACGCACGCATCGCGACCGCCGCCTCGTCGACCACCGGCTTGGGCCCGACGTCGCCGGTCTTGGACCGGCGCATCCTGAACACGGCGCTCCGATCATTGAGCCATTCGAGATCCTCGACGAGGGCCG
Source organism: uncultured Polycyclovorans sp. (assembly GCA_964425915.1). Classification (GTDB taxonomy): domain Bacteria; phylum Pseudomonadota; class Gammaproteobacteria; order Nevskiales; family Nevskiaceae; genus Polycyclovorans. Next base: position 411,439 of record CAYROO010000004.1, on the reverse strand, counting down.
CCGCGATCTCCGAGCGGCGGCGGCCCCCGCTGGCCCACCCGAACAGAAGCAGTGCTCGGTCCCGCAGGCCCTCCAGTGAGTCATCGCAGGTGTCCAGCATCGCATCGAGGGCTTCCTGCGTGGCCGCCGCCTTGGGCTTGGGCGCCTGGCCAAGCTCGAGCGCCAGCTTGCGACAGTCGGTGAGCAATCGCCGAACCGATGCGTCCTCGGTCGGGCTAATCAACTGCTTTTCGTGATGCGCCCAGGACAGAATTGCAAGACGGTGGTCGATCGTCGACATCTTCAACGAGCCCAAGCGCGCCTTGAAACGCGCGTCGACGAGGGCCTGGTCGACGGCAGGTGGCATCACCGTTTCGAGTGAGAGCCTGCCAGCCGCATTCCGCTGCGGCAGGCCGAAGTGGTCGAGCACGAACTGGACGGCGATGGCGGGCGGCGTGGGCACCGGGAGGGGCTCTCCGAACCGGGCCTGCGCCCACGCGCTAACGTAGCGCAGCGCCCGGGCGTAGGTCTCCCAGGTACTGCTGGGTGTCGCCGCAAGCCGAAATGCCCGCAGCGCCGCTTGGGCGCCGGCTTCGAGGCTGGCACGATCGCTGACGACAACCGCTTCTGGCAACAAGGCGCTCGCGGATCGGGCCGCTGCAAGCAGTGCTTCACCGATGACGGGTTCATATTCCTTCATACGTAATACGTTATATTCATAACGATTCAGGATAATAGGTTTCGTTAAATATCCATTATCGAAACTTATCCGAATTTCTGGTGCTTTGAAAGTTGGGAGACCGACATGCGTTCTGGCGTTACGTTGGAAGATGTCACCCGAGCGGCCGACCTGCTGCTCGAAAAAGGCGATCGGCCGACTGTCGAAGGCGTGCGCAGCGTCCTCGGCACCGGATCGCCGGCCACCGTCAATGCGCATCTCAAGGCGTACTACCAGGCGCTGCCGGCGCGCCTCAACCTGCCGGCGCCGATCGCCACGGCCGCTGCCCAGCTCTACAAGAGCATCCGTGATGCGGCGCAGGTCGAGGTCGACCAGATCGAGCACGAGCGGCGTGCCGCCTTGGGCAATGATCGCGCCGCCCTCGAGGCTGAGCGCAGCGCTTTCGAATCCGACAAGAAAATGTTGCAGGCACAGGCCACCGCACTGGCCGCGGACCTGGCCGCAACACGCGATCAGCTTGTTGCCAGTCAACGTCAGCTGGCCGCGCTGCAGGTGCAGCTCGCCGACGCCTTGCGCGCCGTCAGCGCCGCCGAGGCGCGCGCACAGGCGGCGACGGAGGAGCGCGATCGCGCGGCGCGCAAGCACCAGGAAGAGGTCGAGCAGTTGCGCGCCCGCGCCGACGGTAACGAACGACACCTGCTGGGCCAGATCGAGGAGCACCGGACCCAGAATCGCCGCCTGATCGCCGAACGCGAAAAGGAGCAGGCGGCGACCGCGAAGCGGATAGCCGATCTGGACGCGGCGATCGCACAGCTGTCCAAGGATCTCGCGGAGCAGCGCGAGGACGCGATCCGCCTCTCCGCCGAGCTGTCACGAGAACAGCGCGCGCGATCGGTGGCAGACGCCTCACTGGCCGCGGCGGCGGACGCGCACGGACGTGAGCTGGCGTCGCTTCAGCGGCAGAGGGACCAAGTCCAGGCCGACCGCGATCATGAGCGTGCGCGGGCCGATCGGCTGGCGCAGGAGCGCGACACTGCTGCCGGCGACGCCGCCGGGCTGCGCGGAAAGCTCGAAGGCCTCGAAGCGCAGCTGGAACGCCTCGCTCCAGCGTCTGCCCGTAGCAAGCCGGGCCGTCCCAAGACCAATTCCTGAAGGGAAATTGTGAGAGATGGCGAACGCGTTTATTCAGGACGTTATGCACGATGCGGACCTCCTTTCCGATCCGAACGCGTACCCGGTAATGGACGAGGATGTGGCACAGCCCTCGCCGCCGCTGCACGAGCACGCAGTAGATTAGGGAACAGCGCTCGGCGCCACGGGCGTCTCGACCTGGGTTTACCCCTTGGCCGGCAACGGCTCGATGTTCTCCACCTGCACTTGCTCGGCATCGGCGGCGACTACCCCGGTCAGCTTGACGCGTTGACCTGTTGCAATTCCCGCCTGGCTGCTCAACACCAGCGGATAGGAAGTGCCGCCGGCGAGCAGCTGCGGTCGAGGTATCAGCTGCAGCGTGCCTTCCAGGTCGATGCGCGCTTCTTTCGGCGTAAAGCCATTGTCGCGAATGACCCGCCGGATCTGTGCCACCGACACGGATGAGCCCGGTGCAACCGTCACCTCCGCGTAGCCGTCGTTGAGACTCACCTTCACCGATGCCACGCCCGGCAGTTTCTTCAGGCCTTTCTCGATGCCGTAAGCGCAGGGCGCGCAATCCATGCCAAAGATGGTCTGCTTGGCATGAACTAGGCCTTGGGCAAGCGCCGTCGGTGCCGTGCTCAGCAGTGCGAGAATCAGCAAAGGACGAATGATCAATTTCATGGCATTGCACTCCGTTAGAACCAATAGGTAAACACGACCTTGGCGCGGTACTTGGTGTCCGGCTGCACGCCGTTGAGGTGTTCGTCAATCGGCAGCAGTACGCCAGCGGACACGCCCCATTTGCCGAACAAGCCCAGTACGGACGGTCCCGCGAGCCAGCGCGTGCCGCCGGAGTTCTCCAAGGTCACGCCGTTCATGCGATCACGCTCAGCGCGTTCAGCGACGGTTTCGATGAAGAGTCGCCAGTCGGGCTTGGGATAATCGCCGCGAAACACCGGTGGACGCCAGCCGAAGACGGCGGTGGCGTACGTCAACGTGCCTTGCTGCACGCGGTCCTGGCCCACGTCCCGCTGCGCGCCGGCCCCCAGCCACCAGTAGGTCGTGCGGGAAGCGAAACCAGTGACGATGGCCGCATGCAGGGTTGGGCCGATCTCCATGCCTGTTCGCCCCAACTCGGCACCGTCGGCAACGCCCAGCAGCAGGCTGCTCTCACGCCGCATGCCGACGGCCGGGGCAACGCGGTGGAAGCGCCAGAGCAACGATGCTTCGACCGCATCGGATGCCCCCATCATGGCGCCGGCACGCGCATTGACCATGCTCGGGAGCGCATCGCGGTTGCCGACGGGTGCCGTAAACGTCACCTGCAGGTCTTCGGTGATCCCGTACCCCAGCATCTCGCGGGCCCGCCAAGTCTCTGCCGCATTCGTTTCCATACGCATGAAACCGGTGTCGCTGCTCCATTGACCCTTGCCCAAGGTCGGGGTCGCCAGCCCGAAGATCGGGCCATGGCCTTCGGCGTGCACCCACAGCGGCATCCCGGTCAGCACGAGGATGGCGGCAAGTCGCTTCTGTTTCATCGTAGTCAGTCTCATGAAAGAACCTGCTGCAGCGGCAGCCACAGATAGGCCACGAATGCCGCGCCCGCCCAAATCACGATCGAACCCCACCACATGCGCCGCGACCACCGGTCCGTGCGCGCGCAGCCCTGCGCCAGCACCGGATCGGTCGGGCAACTGCGTCCGGGGCGGTAGAGCGCCCAGCCCGCCAGCACGAGGGCTGCGGCGGACACGGCAAAGGTCCAGGCCTTGTAGTGGCTCAGCGTCACCAGCCATGGAGCGGTCGAGGTCAGCGCAGCGACGGCACTGCCGAGGCCCGCGGTGACCAGCAGCAGCGGCAGCGCGCAGCACAGCAGCGTGCCCAACGAGAACACCAGCGCCAGGCTGCTCAGCCCCTGTCTTTGGCGCGTAGGTAGTAGCGACATGACGGATTTCCCTCAGGGCTGAGTGCGGTGGGAGGCATCGCCGTGGGCGCGCGGCTCACAGGCGGCGCAGGCGTTGGTTTGGCCTGCGCGGGGCCAGACATTCCAGGCAGCGGCGATCAGCAATGTCGTTGCGCCCAGGGTCGTGGTCGCGACGTTGTTTGCCACGAACTGGCCAAGCCAGAGGACAAGCGCGCCGATCACGCCTAACGTCAGCGGCCCGTAGCCCCGTCGTGTTCGCGCCCGCCACGCCAGCGACCCGAGCGCGAGAAGCAACGCAGCCGCCGCCAACGGCATCAAGTAGCGACGCTCCAGCAGAAAGCCCACGCCCATGGCGCCGAATGCGCCGACGTACCCTGCAAAACACAGAGGACACAGGCCCACCGGTACCGTCGCGATACCCAGGCTTGGCAAGACGGCGAGTACGCGCTGCCAGCCACCCCGGCGCGATCCGGAGGCGGCCGCCAGCGAGGCACCGTCGTCGGCCTGGCGAAGGGCCTGCACCAGCAAGGCCACTGAAGGCACTCCGCTCGACACAGTGCCATCGACGTAGATGCGGCAACCGCGTCCGGACGCAGCAGGCGCGCTCGTATCGACATCGCGGCCGTTCACCCAGATCGTCGGTGAGGGCAACTCGCGGAACTCGTCCGGCGTAGTGGGATCGGTCGTATCCCACTCCAGCCACCGTGGCACGGCGTCCAACTGACTGAACGCGGCCTGCAGGTTCGCTCGGGCCTGCGCCACGTTCGGGCACGTCGGGTCGTAGATGAAGTCCACGCTGGCCACGGGTCATTCGCTCTTGCTCAGATGATCGAGGATCGGACAATCCGACACCGGCTCGCTGCTCTGACATACCTCGACCAAGGATCGAAGCGCCTTGCGCATGCGCTGGAGATCGCGAATACGCTCCTCGATGTCGGCAATTTTCGCGGTGGCATGGCTGCGCACTTCGGCGCAGGTCACCCCGGGGCTCACGCGGAGATTGAGCAACTCCCCGGTCTCCTTGAGCGAAAAGCCCAGACGCTTGGCGCGCTGGATGAACTGCAACCTGGCGACGGTCTCGGGAGGATAGTGGCGAAAGCCGAAGCCGCGCGAGGGCGCTTCCGGGACCAGTCCTTCACGGATGTAAAAGCGGACGGTCTCGACACCGATGCCGGCTTGCTGGGCGACTTTACCGATGGTGAAAGCTGACATTGGGCATGGACCTGAAAGAGCACACCCTTATGATGCACCCCGTACCGCACTACGGAGTCAAGCGGTGATTTGTCCCTGGCTTTCCGCTATGGCTTACCCATTGCGCACCTCAGGGCGTGCTACCAGGCGCTGCTGGCGAGCCTGAACCTGCCGGCGCCGATCGCCACGGCTGCCGCCCAGCTCTACCAGAACATCCGGGATGCGGCACAGGTCGAGGTCGACCAGATCGAGCACGAGCGACGTGCCGCCCTAGACAACGATCGTGCCGCCCTCGGGGCCGAGCGCCGCGCTTTCGAATCCGAGAGGCGCCAGTTGCAGGCGCAGGCCACTGCACTGGGCCACGGACGCGCACGGGCGCGAGCTGGCATCACTTCAGACCCAGCGCGACGAGCTGCGAACCGATCGCGATCATGAGCGTGCCCGGGCCGACCGGTTGGCGCAGGAGCGCGACACCGCCGCTGGCGACGCCGCCGGGCTGCGCGGGAAGCTCGAAGGCCTCGAAGCGCAGCTGGAGCGCCTCGCCCAGGCATCCGCCCGAGGCAAGCCGGACCGACGTGGGGGCGGGTCCTGAACAAGGCCGTGCACCGCCGCCGACAGGGGCGGCCGCGACCCCTGCCACCGCTACAAATTCCTCGAACATTCACGGACGCTCGCATCGTGGCTCGCGAGGGTGGATCGCGCATTTGTGGGTCAGTGCGCTGATTACCAAAGACTTTTCCGAGGTTCCTGGGCGGTTGCCCGGGCGCGTCACCGCAACAAACTCCCCGAACATGCAGCGCCGATCATCGGCCGGCCGATTCCCGGCGCGGATTGGCGACCGCTCCCCCTTGCAGTAGGCTCGACCGTGGCAGGTCGGTCGCTCGCCCAAGACATTTGAGCGCCGCTCGGTCGTTGGCCTTTCGGACGGAGAGCAGGGATGGCACGCCTTCGCGACGACTACCTGGGTTGGCAAGCCCTGCCGCGCGAGTTGCTGGATCGCGAGATCGAGTTCTTCCGTCTGCCGCCCGCCGATGTAGCGGCCATCAAGGCCACCTCTTTCAACGAGCGTTTCGATATCGCCATCGGCCTGCAGCTGGCGTTTACCCGTTTAACGGGGTGCAAGCTCGAGCGCTTGGATCCCGTTCCCAAAGCCGTCCTGGAACTGCTCGCGGGGCAGTTCGGTGTGCGGCCGCCGCGCATCGCCTCGCTCAGGTCCCTCTACCGGCGCCGCCAAACCCAGTGGACCCACCAAATCTGGACGATGAACCGGTTGGGGATCAGACCCCACGAACGGCGAGAGGAACTTCAGCTGATGGAGTTTCTGAGGGAGGCATGTCGCGGCACCTCGTCGATCGATCGTCTGCTGCATTCCGCGTTTGTCTGGTTCTACGACCGCAAGCTTCTCATCCCGGCCGAGAGCACCGTCCGCGATATCGCCGTGCGTGCGATGAAGGACATGGACCACTGGATCTACCTCGAGATCCACAAGGCCGTTCCCGAGAAAACGATAAAGGAGTGGTGCCGTGTTGTGATGGAGCCACGGGCCGGCGGGGAGACGACTCTTGCGTGGCTGCAGGAACCCCCTGGCCGGAAGATCCAGGGAACTTTCATCGAGATCAACAACAAGATCGCTTACCTCAAGTCGATCGGGGTGGCCGATGTGGATCTCTCGCAAATTCCACAAGAGCGCCAGGAGATCTGCTACCGGACCCTGCTGAACTATCGGCCGTCACAGGTTCGCGCGATGTCGGAGACGAACCGCGCGGTCCATGTCGTGTGTTTTCTGCGCACCGTCCTGGGCCGGTTGACCGACGTCGTCATCAAGCAGGTCGCAGACACGACGACCAGCATCTACTCACAGGCACTGAGTCATGTCCGCAAAAACCAGCCCAGAACCATCGCCGAGTGCCGGCACGTCATCAAGTCCTTCGTCGACCTGATCAAGCACGGCGACATCGCCGACCCGCGCGTACAAATCCAGCTCAAGGAGCTCGCCGAGGCCCAGGACGCTGGCGGGCCTACGACGCGGGCTGAAGAGGTGCGCGCACAAATCACCTCGGGCAACGATCCGCGTCCCAGGAACCTTCTCCGCAAGATGCTGGAACTCGATATCCGCGCCCCGCCCGGCGATCCGACCCTCGCCAATCTCAGCAAACTCGGCGAGCTCTATGAGAAGAGCAAGTACGAACTTCCAAAGCGGAAGTTGAAGGTCCCCGGCGTCTGGGACAAACATATCAACCAACAGCCGGATCGCGAGAAGGCCCTGAAGGCGTTCGAGTTCCACACCCTTTCGGAGATCAGACGAAAGTTGCGGGCGGGTGCATGCTGGGTCGACACGAGTAACGATCACCGCAATCCCGACCAGATGCTGATCTCGCCGGAACTGTGGGCCAAGACCAAGCGCGGTCACTACGATCGTTTACGGTTGCCCGAGGATCCCTCCGCTTACCTGGCACCGATCCGCAGACTCGCGGAGGATCGGGTGGCGGAGGTCGCCGAGAAAGTCAAAAGCGGTGAAATTCCGATCAAGAACGGCAAACTGGTGTACCCGCAGGTCAAGGCCGAAAACCTGATTGGCGGCAAGCACAAGGTTGCTCGGGATCATGTCATCAAGACGCTTCCGGAAGCCGAGCTCCCCGAAGTGCTCCTCTTCGTCGACTCACACACCCATTTCAGCGCTAAATTGCTTGGACGCCCGGCGCGCTCGGAACACGAACTCAAACTCTGCTACGCGGGGCTCCTTGCGCTCGGCACGGACATGGGGGCTGCCGGCGTCGCGAAAATGATTCCCGGCATGACCGAGGAGCAAGTCGGGACCGTCTTGCGCACGCTTCAGCGCGAGGCGGTGCTGGCCAAGGCGAACCAGTCAGTCCTAGCGCACTACAAGAAACTGCCATTTGCAGCGGCCAGCGGAGACGGCTCGACGGCGGCTGCGGACATGATGTCGCTGCAGTCGTCCTGGACCCTGTGGAATTCGCGGGTCGACTACAAACGCCGCACGCCGTCGATCGGGATCTACGACCACGTTCTGGACAATCGCGCCTACGCCTACAGCCAGCCGCACGTGGTCAACAACCGACAGGCTGGCGTCGCCATTCAGGGTGTCGTGATGCAGACCGACATCCAGATTCTTCGCCTGGCGGTCGACACGCACGGGTACACAGATGTCGGACTGGGGTTTGCGAAGGCTCTGGGATTCGACCTGTGCTCGCGCATTCGCGACATGAAAGATCTCGATCTGACGATGCCTCGCGGTTTCGAGGTCCCGGAAGTATTGAAGGGTGTCGTGAGCTGCGGCGTCAATGAAAGCATCATCCACGAGCGGTGGGACGAGTTTGTTCGCGTGGTCGCCTCGATCGGCAACGCGACGTGCTCGGCAGTCACCGTACTCGAACGATTTGGCAGCGCAGCCAAGGGCAATCGCACATACCTGGCAGCCAAACACCTCGGCAGGCTGCAACGCACGATCTTCCTGTGCGACTACCTGCTGAACGAGGACTTCCGAAAGGAGATCAATCGGCTGCTGACACAGGTCGAAAGCTCCCACCGGTTGAAGCGCGCGATCTACTACGGACCGCTCGCTCCCGAAAAGGGCCGTGACAAGGACGAAATGATCGCGATCTCGAGTGCGCTGAATCTGATTGCCAATATCGTCCAGTATTGGAACGCTTACTTCCTTCAAGAGGCAGTCGCCAACGTTGAGAAGCAAGGAATTGAAGTGAGCAGCGAGGCGCGCGCGTCGATCAGCCCATCCCGATACCGACATCTGAATCTCCGCGGACGTTTTGAGTTCCCGATCTCCAAGTACGTGGGGCTGCTGAGGGAGGACACCGGCCGCGCACGGGCGTTTCGCTAGGGTCGTGGTTGTGGACCTTCGCTAGTGGCTGGGGCCCGCGACATCGACACTCACGCGACTTGTGTCCGAGGGGACCGCAACAAATTCCGCCTCGTTATCGATCAGCCCTCACCGTGGTGATGGCGATGGGCGGCTCTACCAATGCGGTGCTACACCTGATTGCACTGGCGCGCACGCTGGATGTGTCGCTGACGCTGGACGATGTTCAGGAGGTGTCGGCGCGCGTCCCGCGGCTGGCCGACATGAAGCCCAGTGGCCGCTACCTGATGGCGCACTTTCACCAGGTGGGCGGTACACCGGCGCTGATCCGCATGTTGTTGCGGGCCGGCTTGCTCGACGGCAGCTGCCTCACGGTGACGGGGTATACGCTGGCGGAGAACGTCGCCGCGCTGCCGGATTTCACGCCCGGCCAGTCGGTGGTCCGGCCGGTAGCATCACCCCTCCATCCTGTGGGCCATATCCGGGTGCTACGCGGCAATCTGGCGCCGGAGGGGGCGGTGGCGAAGACCGCCTTTGCGCCCACTGCGCGGTTCAGCGGCCCAGCGCGGGTATTCGAAGACGAGACCGCGGTGCTGACGGCCATCGCCGAGGGCGCCATTGGCGAGGGTGACGTGGTGGTGATCCGTTACCAGGGACCGGTGGGTGGGCCCGGTATGCCCGAGATGCTCAGCGCTTCGTCGGCGCTGATCGGCGCCGGCCTGGGTGAGTCGGTGGCCTTGATCACCGATGGACGCTTTTCCGGTGGATCGCATGGCCTGCTGGTGGGGCACATCACGCCGGAGGCGCAGTGCGGCGGCCCGCTGGCCTGGGTACAGGAGGGCGATCCAATCACCATCGATCTGGGCGCACTGACACTATCGCTGGATCTGCCTGAGGCGGTGCTGGCGGCCCGCGAGGCGCAGTGGCGGGCGCCGCCGGCGAAGGTCACCCGCGGCTATCTGCGGCGCTATGTGCGGACCGTGCGCTCGGCGAGCGAGGGCTGTGTCACCGACGTCTAGCCTCGATGCGATGGCGCCCGTTGCCCGACGGCGCGGCGGCTTCTGCGTGGTGTCATGGTGCTCGGTATAAGCTTGAGCTCTGATCGAGGTGGTGATGGCGGACAGCGGCGCGATACCGGAGCGGTTGCTGCCCCTGGCGGGCGGCTGCAACTTTAGAGACCTGGGCGGTTATGTCACCGCTGATGGCGCACGGCTGCGCTGGCGCCAGGTATTTCGCTCCGGGGTGATGACCCACCTGCAGCCCGCGGATGTCGTCGCGTTGGAGCGCCTCGGAATTGCCTGCGTGGTGGATCTTCGCCGTGCCGACGAGCGGCAGCGTGAACCCACCCGTTGGGTGGGGACCGGCGTTCGCCTGCTGAGTCACGACGATCCCGTGGATGCCGGCACGCTGGGGCGGCTTATCGAAGGGCGCAGCCTAGATGCGAATGGCGCGCGTGCTGCGATGATCGAGCTCTATCGCCTGATGCCGCAGTGGCTGCTGCCTCGCCTCAAGCTGATCTTCCAGACCCTGGCCGCGTCGCCGGCACCGCTGCTGTTCAATTGCGCGGCCGGCAAGGACCGCACCGGCTTCGCCGCTGCGGTGCTGCTGGAGTGCCTGGGCGTATCGCGCGAAACGGTACTGGCGGACTATCTGCTGACCAACGAGGTGGCGCGCCTTGATGCATTTCTCAGCCGGCACCAGGACGGTCAGATGGGCGTCGGCAACGCTGCCCACCCCTTGCTTGCGCTGCCGGAGGCGGTACGTCTGCCGCTGTTGGCGGCGGACGCCGACTACCTGGATGCGGCGCTGACCGGCGTTGCCTCAGCCTATGGCTCGTCTCAGCGCTTCGTCCGCGATGCCCTGGGACTGGGGTCGGAGGGCCTGGTCGCGCTGCGCCGACACCTGCTGGACCGCTGAACCCCGGATTCCGCAGCGGCGCGGCCGTTGCGGCGTCTATTGATATTGGGCTGAGGTGATGAACTCGCCGAAGGCATCGCACCAGATGATCACGCTTCGGTACTGCGCGGGGTCGATCCCGGCGGGCAAGGTCATGACAAAGTCGCCAAAACGCGGCACCGCACCCACGCGCACCATCGCCGGGCGGTGCTGGGCAAACGCGGCCTCGGTCTCGACGAAATGCGGTGACAGGTACAGCGCATAGTCGGGCCCCGGGGCGAGGCGACCGACAAAGCCGATCTCGGTGGGGCCGATGGCGATACGCCCTTCGCCCCAGTGCAGCCGATCGCTGTCGGCGCGCTCGCGGGTGAACTCGCCGTGGAAGATCGCTCTCGACTGGCTCGCCGCCAGTGCATCGGCGGCGGGAGCGGGCGGCTCGGTCAGGATCGGCAGCAGGTAGATGCCGACGGCGATGCCGGCGGCCGCGGCCAGTCCGTGCGTGACGACATGGCGCAGTAATCGGGTGATGGTCATCGTTGCGGCCTCTGAAATGGGGCGCGGCGCCGGTCTCGCGTGCCGCTCACTGCTGCGCGTCCAGCGCGGCATCCAGCTGCGCCTTACGCTGGTCATGTGCGTCCAGCGCCGCATCGACGCGATCGGCGACGCCGCTGCCGCCATAGCCCACCGCATCGGTGTTGCGAATGCCCTGGGTTTCGACGCGACCCTCGAGCGCCCGCGGAGCGTCCGGACCCGACGCAGGCTCATTGCAGGCGGACAGCAGGAGTGCGACGGACCACAGGCAGGCAAGAAACACGCTGCGATCGGTGAGAACGGAAACGGCGGTGGTATTCATCCGGGGGGACTCCTGCGGTGGTGGCGAAACAACTGCAAGGCGTATTGGCCGGCCGGATGCGCGCGAAAGCGCCGTAGGTCGGCCTGGGCGCTGGCTGGGGCTTCTTCCGGCGAGGGCAGACGGATACCGTACTCCGCAGGCAGCAGGATGGGGGCGGCCATGCAGGCAAAGGTGAGATCGGCTGCGGTGAAGTGTTCACCCAACAGATGCGGCCGGCCGTCGGCCAGTCGTCTGGCCACCTGGTCAAATCGACGCTCGATGATGCCCAGCCCTTGGGCGACCCGTTCTGCCGTCACATTCAGGTGTTGGCGCAAGGCCACCCGCAACAGCGGAAATAACGGTGTGCCCACCCAGGCATGCCAGCGTGGCGTGCCTTGGGCGGCGGTGCGAACCACCGTGCGCGCGGGGAGGGTCAGCCAGTGGAGATAAACCCAACGGCGGGTTTCCACCCCCAGATCTTCGTCGAAATCGTCTTCCAGCGCCGCCACCGCGTCGGCACACCCTTGCGGATAGAGCGTCCGATGCGCTGGCAGTCGCGCGTCCAGATAGCGAAGGATGGCGGTGGAGTCGGCGATCACCCTTTGGCCGTCTACCAGCACCGGCAACAGTCCTGCCGGGTTGTAGCGCCTGGCTGCGCGCATGTGCAGCCCCTGCAGGTGGCCTTCCTCGACATAGTGGAGGCCGGCATGGGTCAGACCCCAACGAGCCTTTTCGCAATAGTGGCTCATGGGGATGGTGATCAGGCGCACGGCGTCAGCGCTGGGTGGCGGCTGTCTTCATCTGGGCCAGCATGGCGCCCATGTGCTGGTGAATGACATTGACCGCCTTAAGTGGGCGCAGCATCACCTTGAACTCGATGATCCGTCCGGCATCGTTCCACTTGATGATGTCGACACCATTGACCTGAATGCCGTCGAGTTCGGTCTCGAACTCGAGCATGGCATCCGAAGGTCCGATGATCTCGCGGATGTAGCGGAATGACGGCGTGAAGAACACGGCAAAGGCGGCTGAGAGATACGCCACGGTGATGGCCTTGCCGCGCTGTGGCGTATGGACCACCGGCGACAGGAATACTGCCTCCTCATCAATCAGGTCATGGAGGCCGGCGGGATTGCGGGTATCGACCAGATGGTGCCAGGTGGCGACCACGCGCGGTGTGCCCGTCATTCGCTCAGACATGGGCTGAAGCTCCGGACAGATTGCGCCAGAAGCGCGGTTGGAAACGGGCAGGCTGGTTCGCCTGCTGTGGCCAGCCGAGCAGATAGGCCGCCGCCGCGAAATCAAAGCCAAGGCAGAACATGCCATAGCCCAGCGGGATGTCACTGGCGGGATGCCCGAGGATGACCGTGCCGTAGAGGCTGTGCGCGATATCCCAGACGCCATGCAGGGCGTAACCGATGGCCAGCGCCATCGACGAAAAGGCGCCTGCAACAGCCACCAGCACGAAAAGCACGATCCCGATCAGCTCGGTCTGCCAGGCCGCCGGCGATACCTGGAACCAAGCGGCAAAGCCCATGTAGAACGCGGCCACGGCGACCAGAAAGCCGACCCAGAAGGCGCGCTCGTACCAGCCCAGGAACACGCGGCGCGCTACGAACGCGGTGGCCGCGGCAACGACAACGCCAACAAACGAAAACAGCAGGATCATCATCACCCCGCCGGCCATCTGGCCAGGCGCGGGGTTGTTCACCAAGGTGTGCAACAGTGCGCCGCTCATGCCTGTTTCGCCCTCCGCGACCGGTCATGTTGAATCGTTGGACTACCCTCGCTGCCCGGGCGCCGGAACAGAGACTACCATTGGGCGGGGACGCTGCGGGCGGCCCTCGAACACCGCGATCAGGCACGACTGGCCAGCTGGGTGCAGCGCTGTACCTACAGACGCACGCGCCGGAGCAGCTGCGCGTTGATGGCGACGACCACGGTGCTCGCCGACATCAACACCGCACCTACGGCAGGCGTGAGCACGACCCCCCATTCAATGGCGGCACCGGCAGCCAGCGGTATGGCGAAGATGTTGTATCCGGCTGCCCACCATAGGTTCTGCACCATCTTGCGACGCGTGGCGCGGGAGAGGTCGATGATGCTTGCGATGTCGCGTGGGTCTGAGCGGATCAGTACGATGTGGCCGGCTTCGATGGCGACATCTGCGCCTGCTCCGATGGCAATGCCGATGTCTGCCGTCGCCAGGGCTGGCGCATCATTGACGCCGTCTCCGACCATGGCGACGATCTTGCCCTGCTGCTGCAGCGCCTTCACCTTGGCCGCCTTGTCCTCCGGCAGGACCTCGGCGAACACCGTGTCGATCTCCAAGGCCTGCGCCACAGCGTCGGCAACCGCCTTTGAGTCTCCGGTGAGCATGGCGACTTCGATGCCCCGCGCGTGCAAGGAACGCACCGCCGCGTAGCTCTCTTCGCGAATGACATCGGCCACCGAAAAAACGGCAATCACCTCATCGTCACGGACGAGATAAATCGCCGTATGCGCCTGCTCGCCAGCGCGTCGTGCCGCAACCTGCATCGACTCGGGGACGGGGACCTCATCGAGTACACCAGCGCCACCCATTCGGTAGGCGCGGCCATCGACCTTGGCGACGACGCCTTTGCCGGTCAGATTGCGGAAATCCTGGGCGACGGTGAGTTCGATATCGCGTTCCCGGGCGCTGGCGACGATGCCGCGCGCGATGGGGTGCTCGGATTCAGCTTCGATACTGGCTCCGAGGCGAAGGGCCTCGGCTTCCGATGTGCCCGCAGCAGGCTGTATCGAAACCACGCGAAATGCGCCCAGCGTCAGGGTGCCGGTCTTGTCGAAGATGACCGCATTGAGCTGGTGTGCCTCTTCCAGGCCCCGTCGGTCACGGATCAACAGGCCGGAAGCTGCCGCCATGCTGGTGGAAATGGCAACAACCAACGGCACCGCCAGCCCCAACGCATGTGGACAGGCGACCACCAGTACCGTCACCACGCGGACGATTGTGAAGTCGATGGGCGCGCCCACCATCTGCCAGATCACCAGTGTCACCAATGCGGCACTGATGGCCACCGCCGTCAGCCAACGGGCGGCGCGATCGGCCAACACTTGCGACCGCGACTTCGAGGCCTGTGCCTCGGTGACCAGGCGCATAATGCCCGACAGTTTGGTCTGTTCTGCCGTTTCGCTCACTTCGACCCTGAGCGTGCCCTCGCCGTTGATGGTGCCTGCAATCACCTCATCACCCGCGTGCTTGCTGACGGGCTCGGACTCGCCGGTGATCATCGATTCGTTGAGGCTGCTGGCGCCTTCACGGATATGCCCATCCACTGGAACGCGCTCACCGGGGCGCACCAGTACGTAGTCCCCTCGCGAGAGCTCGGCGACGCTGACCTCTTCGGCTGCGCCGTCAACCAGGCGTGTCGCCATGTCGGGTAACAGCTTGGCAAGTGCCTTGAGCGCACCTTTGGCGGTGGCGATGGACCGCATTTCGATCCAGTGCCCAAGCAGCATGATTGTCACCAAGGTGGCGAGTTCCCACCACAGGGCTTCGGCCTCGACCATGCCGAGCTGCACCGCCCACGAAAACGCGAACGCCACCACGATCGCCAGCGAGATCAGCGTCATCATGCCCGGTAGGCGATGGCGCAATTCCCGCCATGCGCCCTGTAAGAACACCCGCCCGCCGTAGACGAAAACGAGGGTGGCAAGAACCGCGGGAATCCAATGTGAGCCGGTGAACGTCGGCGCTTGGTAGTTCAGCAGACTTTGAATATGGGTGGACCACAGGACCACCGGAATGGACAGTGCGAAGGAAAGCCAAAACCTGTCGCGGAACATTCCGATGCTGTGGCCATCATGGGCGTCGTGCCCTGCCGCATCGCCGGTGCTGGCGTGACCGGCGTGACCGGCGTGGCGGTCTGGTGTCGGGTGTGGCGTCATTGATCAGCCCCTCCCGCCTTCGACTCAGCCGAGACACGCGGCCTGAGACGCGCCGGTGTCTGGGGCAAATGCTTGGGGTGCAACCACGCGCCGGCAAGAGGGAGGCCACACGCCCCGATCCGGAGCGAGACATCCTGTATTGGCGCGAAGATCCTCATCCTGAAGGTCCTGACGGCGAAGCCTGCGAAGGTTATGCCTGAGTCTCTCCTGAGGTTCAAGCCGAGGCCGCGTCGCCACGGCCCCGCATATGACGAAGGCGCCTTGCGGCGCCTTCGTTGTTGCAGCCCGAAAAACTCAGGCAGCCATCTGCCGCAGCATGAAGTTCAACACGCCGCCGTGGTTGTAGTACTCCCACTCCTTCGGCGTGTTGATGCGCACCTTGGCTTTGAAGCTGACCACCGTGCCGTCGGCCTTGGCGGCGTTGACGGTGACTTCCTTGGCGCCATTGCTGAGGCCTTCGATGTCGAAGGTCTCGGTGCCGTCCAGGCCCAGGCTCTGAGCGTTCTGGCCGTCCTGGAAGTTCAGCGGCAGCACGCCCATGCCCACCAGGTTGGCGCGGTGGATACGTTCGAAGCTTTCACTGATCACCGCTTTCACGCCGAGCAGGATGGTGCCCTTGGCGGCCCAGTCGCGGCTGGACCCCGTGCCGTATTCCTTGCCGGCCAGCACCACCTGCGGCGTGCCTTCCTGTACGTACTTCATGGCCACGTCATAGATGGCCTCGACGTCGCCGGCCTTGCCGTCCTTGCCGATGTACTTGGAGACACCGCCTTCGACACCGGGGGTCATCTGGTTCTTGATGCGGGTGTTGGCAAAGGTGCCGCGCATCATGATTTCGTGGTTGCCACGACGGCTGCCGAAGCTGTTGAAGTCCGCCTTCTGCACGCCGCGGGCTTCCAGGTACTTGCCGGCCGGGCCGTCCTTCTTGATATCACCTGCCGGGCTGATGTGGTCGGTGGTGATGGAGTCGCCGAGCAAGGCCAGGCAGCGCGCACCCTTGATGGTGGGAATACCCGGCGGGGTCATGGTCATGCCCTGGAAATAGGGCGGGTTCTGGATGTAGGTGCTCTTGTCATCCCAGGGATAGGTTTCCGACTTGGCCACCTGGATCGATTGCCAGCGTGCATCACCCTTGAGCACATCGGCATAGCTGGCCTTGTAAAGGTCGGCCGTGACGGCCTTTGCCACGGCAGCCTGGATTTCGGCGTTGCTGGGCCAGATGTCCTTGAGGAACACGTCCTGGCCGTCCTTGCTCTTGCCGATGGGCTCGGAGGTGAGGTCAATATCGGTGGAACCGGCCAATGCATAGGCCACCACCAGCGGCGGGCTGGCAAGGTAGTTCATGCGCACGTCCTGGTGCACACGGCCTTCGAAGTTGCGGTTGCCGGAGAGCACGGCGGACACGCTCAGCGTGTTGTCCTGGATCGCCTTGCCGATGGCGTCATTGAGCGGGCCGGAGTTGCCGATGCAGGTGGTGCAGCCGTAGGCCACCACGTGGAAGCCCTGGTACTCCAGGTCTTCGGTGAGGCCAGCCTTTTCCAGATACTCGGTGACGGCCTTGGAGCCGGGGGCCAGCGAGGTCTTGACCCAGGGCTTGGTCTTGATGCCCAGCGCACGCGCCTTGCGGGCCAGCAGGCCGGCGCCGATCAGCACGCTGGGGTTGGAGGTGTTGGTGCAGGAGGTGATGGCAGCGATCACCACGGCGCCGTCCTTCATCTCGAATTCCACGCCCTGGTCGTTGACCTTGACCGGACCCTTGGTCGGGCGCAGCTTTTGCTCGGCGTCGAAGGCCTTGCGGTAGTTCGCCTTGACGTCGCCCAGCAGCACGCGGTCCTGCGGACGCTTGGGCCCGGCCAGGCTGGGCTGGATGGTGGCGAGGTCGAGGTGCAGCACGTCGGAGTACTCGGCTTCGGCAGCATCCGGCGTCCACCACATGCCCTGAGCCTGGGCATAGGCTTTGACCTTACCGATGTCGTCTTCGCTGCGGCCGGTGAGGCGCAGGTAGTTCAGGGTTTCCTCGTCGATCGGAAAGATGCCGCAGGTAGCGCCGTATTCCGGGGCCATGTTGGCAATGGTGTTGCGATCGGAAGCCGACAGGTTGCCAACGGCCGGGCCGAAGAACTCAACGAACTTCTCCACCACGCCGCGCTTGCGCAACATTTCGGTGACGGTCAGCACCAAGTCAGTTGCGGTGGCGCCTTCGGCCAGCTTGCCAGTCAGGCGCACGCCGATCACTTCCGGCATCAGCATGGAGGAGGGCTGGCCCAACATGGCGGCCTCGGCTTCGATACCGCCGACCCCCCAACCGAGTACGCCAATGCCGTTCACCATGGTGGTGTGGCTGTCGGTGCCGAAGCAGCTGTCAGGGTAGAGCACACCGTCATCGTTCTCAAACACGACGCGGGCCAGATATTCGATGTTGACCTGGTGGACGATGCCGGTGTCCGGCGGCACCGCCTTGAAGTTCTTCAGGGCTTCCTGGCCCCAGCGCAGGAAGGTGTAGCGCTCCTGGTTGCGCTGGAACTCGATCTTGGCGTTGAGGTCCAGGGCTTCCTTGCTGCCGTAGTGGTCGATCATCACCGAGTGGTCGATGACCAGCTCCACCGGGCACAGCGGATTGATGCGGGCAGCTTCGCCGCCGAGGTTCTTCATGGCGTCGCGCATGGCGGCGAGGTCGACCACGCAGGGGACGCCGGTGAAGTCCTGCAGGATCACGCGCGCCGGGGTGAAGTCGATGTCCTTGGCCGGCAGATTCTTGAGGTCGG
The DNA here is from genome assembly GCA_964425915.1 of uncultured Polycyclovorans sp. Classification (GTDB taxonomy): domain Bacteria; phylum Pseudomonadota; class Gammaproteobacteria; order Nevskiales; family Nevskiaceae; genus Polycyclovorans. The sequence goes on along the minus strand of CAYROO010000004.1, from coordinate 393,277 downwards.
CACCGGCAAAGCCGGCGATGCCGTCGCGGGTGATGTTGACGCCATCTTCATTGCGCAGCAGGTTCTCGAGCAGCACCTTGTACGAGTACGGCAGGCGAGACACCTTGAACTCGGCCTCCAGCTGGGTGAGGTCGTAGTAGGTGTAGGTCTTGTTACCGACGTGCAACGTGGACTTGGCTTTGAAGCTGTCCGTCATGGCTGGAGATCTCCCGGCTGTGGATGGCGAGCGGTCAACGGCTGCCCGAAACGGGCAACGCGGATTGGAAAACACGTCATTATACCGGGCTGCCCCCGTGCTCGGCCACGGTACCGCCGGTGGATGCGCCAAAAGGCGGAGGCGGGCTCAGTCGACTGTCTGAAGCGGCTCGGCGCCCGCGATCTCGCCACTGCCCAGGCATTCCAGGCCGTCATAGAGCACCAGATACTGGCCCGGTGCGGCGGCGCGCTGCGGGGTTTCGAAATGAACCCGAAGCGCCCCATCGCTGCGCACCTCGACCTGGCAGGCCTGTAGCGCCTGGCGATGACGGATGCGGGCCTGCAGTAGCGCTGGCAGGGTGGCTGGCCGGTGGATCCAGTGAAACGGCAGGGTCTCGATCCGGCGGCTGAACAGCCTGGGGTCAGCGGCATCCTGGCTTACCACCAACTGGTTTTCGCGGGCGCGTTTGCCGACCACGTACCAGGGCGCTTCGCGTGCGCCGCGGCGGCCCCCGATATGCAGGCCCTTGCGTTGACCGGCCGTGAAATGATGCAGCCCTGGGTGGCGGCCCAACCGAACCCCAGCGGTATCGACGATGTCGCCGGGCTGGTCGCGCAGGTGCTGGGCCAGGAAGTCCCGAAAGCGGCGCTCACCAATGAAACAAATGCCGGTGGAATCCTTCTTGCGGTGGACCGGCAGGCCGGCCTCCAATGCCAGACGGCGCACCTCCGGCTTTTGCAGGTGGCCGATCGGGAACATCACGTTCTGCAGTTGGGCGCGATGGACGGCGGCGAGGAAATAGGTCTGGTCCTTGTCCTCGGTGACCGAGCGGAGCAAGTGCGGACCATCCGCGCCGTGATGGATCCGCGCGTAGTGGCCGGTGGCGATGCCATCGGCACCCAGCCGCAAGGCGTACTCGCGGAAGGGCTGGAACTTCACCTCGCGGTTGCACAGCACATCCGGATTGGGCGTGCGGCCGGCAGCATAGTCGGCCAGGAACTGTGCGAACACGCGATCCTTGTAGTCCGCCGAGAAATCGACGCGCTGCAGGGGGATACCGATTTCCTCGGCGATGGCACGGCAGTCCTGGAAGTCCTCGGCTGCGGTGCAGTAACCGTCTTCGTCGGCCTCCCAGTTGACCATGAACAGTGCCGTGACCCGGTAGCCCTGCTGCCGCAGCAACCAGGCGCTGACGGCGGAGTCGACCCCGCCGGACAGCCCGACCACGATGTGACTGCCCGGCGGCAGGGGGTGAGCGTTGATCTCCACCCTCGACTCAGAGGTGGCTGATGACCGACAGCGGCAGGCGCTGGCCGGCGCGGTGATCGTCAATACACCGCAACACCATCGGGCTGCGGTGGCGTTCGGGGCAGGCGGCGAGTTCGTCGCGATGCATCCACACCGCGCGGACGATGCCCTCGTCCAGCGGCCGGTCCGGCTCGTGACGCAGCGCCTCAGCGATGAAGGCAAGGCGCACGAAGGTGTAGGGCAGCCCCTCGGGTTGGTATTCGTAGATGCCGAGAAAGTGGGTCGGACGCACATGCCAGCCGCTTTCTTCCAGCGTTTCGCGTACCGCGCCCTCGATGAAATTTTCGCCGTACTCCCAATGACCGGCGGGCTGATTGAGCACCAGACGGCCACCGGCAGACTCTTCCACCAGCAGATAACGGCCGTCCCGCTCGACGACACAAGCCACGACCAAATGGGGTGCCTCGGTGACCAGGCTCACGGCAGGCGACCACTGCGCTGGAGGCGGTACCAGCCCTCCGGATCGGGCCGCCCCAGGCCACTGAGCATGTTGCGCAACATGGGCGGTGCGTCCGGTTTGGCGCGTATGCGCAGGTCCGCCAGCTGGCGACGATCGGCGTACTGCCGGGCTGTGCCCTCGACCTCGAGCGGGCCATCCAGTGACTGCACGGTGGCCAGTAAGGTGGCGGCTTGATTGTCCGGTCCCGGCTCGGTGGACAGGACCGCCTGGAAGTCGCCGATGGGCAGGGGATCCCGCAGCAACGTTGAGGCGAGGTTGTGCAGGGTCAAAGTGCCGTTCAGCGACTGCGGCCACTGGTTGCGCACGGTCGCCTCGTCGATGACCAGCCGGAACTGACCATCGACGGGCAGGAAGCCCTGCCCCAGCGCGCGCAGCAGATCCTTGACGTTGCCTGCAGCGGTGACGTCATCGAGACCGACGCGACCGTTGGGGGTGGCGCGCACCTGGCCCGAAAACACGCTGCCAAGGGCCTGTCCTTCGAGGGTGTAGCGCAGCCTGCCGGTCAGCAATGACGACGGCTGAAGCTGCCAATGGGCTTCATCCAGGTAGCGACGGGCCCCCTGGCTGAGGCCGGCTATCCGGCCGTCGACGAGGGTGCCGTCGAGGCTGCTGATCTGCACCGGTAGCGGCGTCGGGGCAAACCAGCCAAACAGGGCGGCCACCGGCGCCTGGACCACCACTCCGTAGAGGAAGGCGACAATGGCCAGCAGTGGGGCAAGCCAGCGAATCATGGGCGCACCAAGGTCAGCCGGGCATCGACCAGTCCAGGCTCACTGAGCCGTTCGATGTCGGCAGTGGTGACCTGCACGCCATGTTGACGGTCCAGTTCACCGATCCAGCGCACCAGGTTGTCGAACGCGGTCCGCTCCAGCCAGACCCGGACTTCACCATCGCCCTCCGGCTGCAAACGACTGGGGGCCTTGCCCAGCGTCGGTCCGCGGGCGGCCTGGTCCACAGCGGCCAGCAGCGACTGGTTGCGGCTGCTTGCGGCTGGGCGGGTGGCACCCGCGCTGCCGATCACCGCGGCGCCAATGACCTCCAGGCGGTTGGCCTGGGCGCGGGCCGTCTCCAGCGCTGCCGCCTCACGCTGTCTGGCTTGCGCCAGCGGCTCCCAGGCCATCAGGTAGAACAGGGTGGCGCCCAGCACGGCCAGCGCGGTAAGGACCATCCAGCGCTCACGCGGCGCCAGTCGGGCGTAGGCATCGAGCAGGGGGGCGAGTTGGTCTTTCATGATCAGGCCGGGCTGATACGGATACGGATCTGCACGCCGTCGCTGCCCGAGTTAGCAGACTGCACTTCGAGGGCGACATCGCTGCGCTGCGAGAACTCGCCCCGCAGCGCTTCAAGTTGGCTCAGGGCGTTGCCGCTGAGGCTGGCGAACAGCGCCCCCTCACGGTACTGCAGACCTTGAAGGCGGAGACCCTCGACCTTGCGCAGCGCCTGCTCCAGGGTGCCGGTGAGGGACAGCAAGCCGCCGCCCTGGCCGGCCTGCTGCAGTCGCTGCAACTGCTGCTCGGCCTGCGCGCCCAGATCGACGATGCGTGTTTCAGAGGGAAATAGCTGCTGGAAACGCGCGACGTTGCGGGCCTCCTGGCTGCGCGCCTGTTCGGACAGTCGAACGGTGGCCAGCCCATGCTCTGCCAAGATTGCGGTCACCAGGGCGGCGGCCATCGCCGCCGGTACCCGCCAGGGACGCCACAGGCGTTGCAGGTCGGCCTGTTGTGAGTAGCGGCCCTGCAACAGATTAATGGCCGGCCTCTCCGGCAGATGCTGCAACAGGGCCTCCAGCCCGTGCTGAAAGCCGGAGCGCAGCTCGGTGGGACGTTCCAGCCCGGTGTAGTCGCCGGTGACCGCGGCAAGGATCAGACGCACCCCCTGCTGCCGGTCGGGGTCGGCCAGGTCGAGTAGCAGCGGAAGATCGCTGGCGGTGCCGGAAAAGGCGCCCCAGGCTTCATGCCGTACCAGCAGCCGTTCCGGCTCCACCAGGGCGTGCCACCAACCGGGCTCCGGAGCCGGCAAGGCCAGCGTTTCGGGCATCATCAGCTGCGGGCGAATGCCGGCCTCGCGCAGCGGAGCGAGCCAGTGCGCCATCAGGCTGTGCCGCACCACGGCGACCGGGAAGCCGCCGCCGGCCTGACGGGCGCCGACGGCGAAGTGCAGGTCATCGACGTCTTCGGCCAGCGATTCCTCCAGCGCAAAAGGCGCCGCCAGGGCGGCCTTGGCGGCCTGTTTGACCGGCAGATCGAGCTGATCGAGGCGGATGTCCTCCCCCGGCACCAGGACCACCACGCGGCGGCCGGTAGCCTGTGCCAGAACGGCTTCCAATGGCGCGCACTCGACAGCCCAGGCGCGCCGAGTCTCAGCGCTGGCGATGCAGTATTCGACGGATGACGAGGGCGCGGTGGAGCGCAGCCGGATGTAAAGCGTTTCGCGCACGGGTTCGGTTCAGGCTGTGGTTTCGCCGGGTTTATTCGGCATCGGTGCTGCGACCCAGCAGCATCACACCGCCGGTGCCCGGCCGATACAGCAGACTATACAGGCCGACCCGGCTACTGCCTATCAGCGCTTCGCTTTCGAGCCGAAAGTACTGGCTGTCGATCCGAATCGGCGGGCCGCCTGCGGCGAACAGGGTTTGTACGCCAGCGAGCTCGCCGGCCGGTTCGATCTCGCGCTGCTTGAGGAAGGACGCCAGTTCCGGGCTGGGTTGGGGGTCGATGCTCAGCAACACTTCCGGGGTGGCGGTGTTGACGTTGATGGCGGTGCCCATCGCCGGCAGGGTGGCGAGGTGGGGCTGTAGCTTTCGGTAGATGTCGGGGGTCATGCCTTTCACCAGCAGCAGCTCGCTGAGGCTGGCCATGGGCTGATTGGCGGCGCGGTAGGGCTGGGCGAGTCCAAGATACTCGTTGTCTTCAGCGCCCTCGAAGCCGGTGGGCTCCTGGTCGGCGTCTATCCAGTCCCGGATGGCGGCGGCGAGCGCGCGCGCCTGGAAGTTGTCGCCAGCGTCAACCTGGGCGAACAGTCGTTCGAAGTGGCCGCGATAGCGCTCGAAAGTGGCGTTGTCGCCGCCGCCCAGATTGTTCAGGTTAAAACGCCCCTGGAGGTCCACCAAGCGCCCGCGCAGTACGCCCTCATCCACCGGCAGGTAATCCACTGGGCGCGCCCAAGGCTCATCGAGCGAGTCCACTTCGTTGGCTTCGCGGTCCCGTTCGAGGATGGTCATCACCCAGTGTTCCACGCCTTCGACATACCACCAGGCCTTTTCGGTGTCCTGCATTGTGGTGGCGCGATGAATGGCAATGTTGCCGCTGTTGACCATGGCGGTGGCGGCGATGGTGGCGATGGCCACCACCAGGATGGCGGTGATCAGGGCCACGCCACGCTGATCTCGGTGCTGTTTCATGGCGTGACCTCGCTGCCGCCATTGCCGATACTGCCATCATCGGTGGTGGGCGCCGGGTCGCCAGCGTCTGACGCTGGTGCGTCGTCGAGATCGCCGTCCGCGGTGGCGGCAGACTGAAGCACACGGCTGGCCTGTGGAGAAAGCCCCGGCAGAAAGCGCCAGCGCAGCAGCCCCCAATCGGCGGTTTCCAGTTCCAGTTCGACCATTTGCGGGAGGCCGTCAGCTTCGCGCGACCATTCGTCCTGCCATTCCTGGCTGGCATCGAGGAAGCGCCAGCGCAATACGTCGACGTCAGGCAGCAGCGGCAGCTCGACCACCGCGGAGTCCTGCGCCTGGTCGAGTACGCGCCAGCTGTCTCGGTATAGCGTGCGGTCGCTGAGCCGGTAGCGCACCCGCTCCAATGTGGCGCGCGGCGCCAGCAGGGGATTGCGCCAGCCGCCGCGGGTGAAGACCACGCCTTCACCGTCCAAGGCCATCAAGGCGGGCTGCAGGTCGCCGAAGCCATCACGTATCGGGCGAGCGCGCAGCTGCTGGAAGTCATCACGCAGCTTGCGGTAGCTGCGCTGGTAAACCGCGGTCCGCTCCAAGGCCGTTTCCACCTGGCTGCGCGCGTTCAGCACGCTGCGCAGCCCGCCGTAGGCCATCACCGAGAGCACCGCAAACACCAGCAGCACGACGATCAGCTCCAGCAGGGTGAAGCCCCGGTGACCCTGGCGCCTCATCCGCCGCCTCCCGCCGGGCGCCGACGGAACGCGGATACCGCTGCCAAGGGTGCTTCCGGTTCCGCTTCGCGTGCCACGGTGACGTCGATGCGGCGCAAGCGGTCGTCCGGCGTCTCCTTCACCTCGGCCGTCCACCGCCAGCGATGTTCCGCCATTTCGTCAGTGCCGTTGCTGCGGCCGAGCGAGGGCCACTCGGGTTGTCCCATGAGATTGGCGATGCGGTTGTGCGCCACCCACATCGCCAGCGTCTTGTCGCGCAAATAAGCAGCGTTGTCGGCATATCGGGCCATGCCGGAAATGATGGCCGCCATGGCGATGGCGAGGATGGCCACCGCCACCAGCACTTCCACCAGGGTGAAGCCACGGGCGCGATTCATGCGGGTTCGTCGACGCGGCTGCGCAGTACGCGCCCAAGCGCATCCACCTCGATGCGGTAGCCCATGTCGAGGCCGGGTACCCGCAGGTCGATCACCATCGGGGTGGCTTCGCCGCTGGACAGGAACAGCCCCTGTGGCTCCAGCGGCGCATCGGGTTTGAGGGTCTCGGCCGCCGGCGGCATGACGCGGCCCTCGACCCGAAGCGCAAGGGTTACGGGCTCGGTCAGCGGACGGTTTCGTAGGGGGCCGCTTTCGGTGTACGGCTGCCATTGCCCGTCGCCGCCCAATGCGAGCCACTGGATATCCCGGGCGGTGTGCCGGAATCCGATCAGCAGGCCCTGGAGTTCGGCTTCTTCCTGCGCCAGGGTCATCAACCGAGCGAGACGCCGGGATTCGTTGTCAAGCGTGTCAGCCTGGACCCGGTCGCCCACGGAGAGCACCGCGAAGTTGATGATGACGCCGATGATCAGCACCACCACCAGCACTTCGAGCAGGGTAAAACCGCGGTGACGACCGGTGGCAACCGGGCAGGGCATGGTGGCAGGCCGGGCGCGGTGCTTGTTTACTGGATGTTCCAGTTGCCGATGTCGGCGGCGGCGCCTTCGCCACCTGGACGGTTGTCCGCACCCAGAGAAAAGATATCGATCTCGCCCTTCACGCCGGGGCTGAGGAACTGGTAGTCATTACCCCAGGGATCTTTCGGCAGCGCCTTGATATAGCCGCCAGATTTCCAGTTGCGGGCCTGGGGCTCACCGGAGGGCTGGCTGACCAGCGCTTCCAGTCCCTGTTGGGTGCTCGGGTAGTTGAAGTTGTCGAGCTTGTACAGGTTGAGGGAGGACTCAAGCACCCGAATGTCCTGCCGCGCCTTGGCGATGCGGGCATCATCCGGGCGGTCCATGATGCGGGGCACCACCACCGCGGCCAGGATGCCGAGGATGACCACCACCACCATGATTTCGATCAGCGTGAAACCGCGATTGCGACGAATGTTCTGCAGGGCCATGAGGGACTCGATGCGAAGAAGTGAAAGGCCGGCGGCCTGCCGGTGGCGTCGATGATAACAAAGGGGTCCGAAACCCCCGTGACAGCGGGATGGCGGTCGACGGCATTGTCGGGACCGCTGTTGGCCATGACCCTGTTGATGGTGGTCACGCAGGTCCTGCATGCGGCGCTGTTTCCTGTGCTGGCCTACCAGCGTGCGGCCATTCTCGACGGCCAGCTGTGGCGTCTATGGAGCGCCCACTTCATCCATCTCGGGACCTGGCATCTGCTGCTGAACCTCGGCGCACTCTGGCTGTTCGCGCTGATATGCCCGGTTCGCTGGTCGCGGGTCGGCTGGCTGCTGCGCCTGGGCGTGCTGGCGGCTGGCACCAGCCTTGGGCTGCTCTGGTGGATGCCGTCGCTGCAGTGGTTTGTCGGGTTGTCTGGATTGCTGCATGGCTTGTTTGTACTCGGACTGTGGGCACAGGTGCGCCAACGCGACCGACTGGCGCTGGCGGCCCTTGTGTTGCTGGCGGGCAAGCTGGCATGGGAGGGGCTGGCGGGCGGCAGCGTGACCGACCAAGCCCTGATCGGTGGGCGTGTCATCACCCAGTCCCATGCCTTTGGCGCTGCGTCCGCTGTCATATTTTTGAGCGCTTGTGAAGGCTTGACGCGCCTGCGTGCTGCCGTCAATGTCTCGGCCCCCGATACATCAAACGACGACTAAATGACCTACGCAATGCTCTTTCCAGGGCAGGGTTCGCAGTCCGTCGGCATGCTCCAGGGTCTGCCGCAGCCGGTTGTCCGGCAGACTTTCGAGGAAGCCTCGGACGCGTTGGGATGGGATCTGCTGGGGCTGGTGCGTGACGGCCCCGAGGCGCAGCTGAATCAGACCGCGAAGACGCAGCCAGCCCTGCTGGCGGCCGGCATGGCGCTGTGGCGCTGCTGGCAGACGCTGGCCGCCCCGGCGCCGTCGGCGCTTGCCGGGCACAGCCTGGGTGAGTACACCGCGCTGGTGGCGGCCGGCGCCCTGCGCTTTGATGAAGCGCTGCAGCTCGTCGCACTGCGCGGCGAACTGATGCAGAACGCTGTCCCTGAAGGCGAGGGCGGCATGGTCGCGGTGATCGGTCTCGACGATGCCCAGGTCGAAGCGCTCTGCGCCGACTGTCCGCTGGAGGCGGTACTGTCGCCGGTGAACTACAACGCGCCAGGGCAGGTGGTGGTGGCCGGTGCTCGCGCCGCGCTGGACTGGCTGGAAGCCAATGGCAAGGCAGCCGGTGCGCGCATGCTGGTCCGTCTGCCGGTGTCGGTGCCGTCGCACTGCAGCCTGATGATGCCGGCAGCCGAACGACTGGCCGAACGTTTGGCCCAGACCGAGATTGCCGGCTGCAATATCCCGGTCATCCACAACGTGGATGCTCGCCCGCGCAGTGCTGCCGCTGCCGTGCGTGAGGCGCTGTCCGCCCAGCTGTGCCAGCCGGTGAGATGGACCACGACCATCGAGTACCTGCGGGACAGTGGTGTGCAGCGCTATATAGAATGCGGTCCTGGCAAGGTCCTTGCCGGATTGAACAAGCGCATCGTCAAGGGTGTCGACACGTTTGCGCTGGAAGAACAAGGCGCCCTCGAAGCTGCCTATGCCGCCGTGACGGCAGGCCAGCCGACCTGATTTGGTGAGAGAAAGGTATGACTGTTTCCCGCTTTGAGGGCGATACCGCCCTGGTGACGGGTGCCAGCCGTGGCATCGGCCGGGCGATTGCCCTGCGCCTGGCTGCGGAGGGTGTGAAGGTGACCGGCACCGCCACCAGCGCCGCCGGCGCTGAAGCCATTGATGCGGCGCTAGCGCCCATGGGCGGCTGCGGCCGGGTGCTGGATGTTCGCGACACTGCCGGCATTGCCGCGCTGCTGGAGGCGATTGGGACGCCCTCGATCCTCGTCAACAATGCTGGCGTCACCCGCGACCAACTGCTGATGCGCATGAAAGACGAGGACTGGTCTGAGGTGATCGACACCGACCTGTCCAGCGTGTTCCGCCTGTCACGCGCGGTCCTCAAGGGGATGATGAAAGCGCGCTATGGCCGCATCATCAACATCGGCTCGGTGGTGGGCACGCGTGGCAACCCGGGGCAGGCCAATTATTGCGCCGCGAAGGCCGGGCTGGTCGGATTCTCGAAATCGCTGGCCCAGGAGATCGGCTCCCGTAACATCACGGTCAACGTGGTCGCGCCCGGTTTCATCGAGACCGACATGACCGCTGCGCTGCCGACCGAGGCGCGCGAGCGACTGCTGCAGGGGGTGCCGACCGGACGGCTCGGCGCACCCGACGACATTGCCGCCGCTGTGACGTTTCTGGCCTCCCGCGAGGCCGGTTACATCACCGGTGAAACCCTCCATGTCAATGGCGGGCTGCATATGGCCTAGCGCGCTTGAAGCGCTGGGCCGGGATGGGGGCTGCTGCCCCCGTGGTATGGCACTACACTATGGTGGCTTAACGGCCCCACAATCGTCAGGAGTGACGCATGAGCAGTCTCGAAGAGAAAGTCAAAAAGATCATCGCGGAACAGCTTTCCGTGGCTGAGGATCAGATCACCCCGGAAGCTTCGTTCGTCGAAGATCTCGGCGCCGATTCTCTTGACACGGTGGAACTGGTGATGGCGCTCGAAGAAGAGTTCGAGATCGACATTCCGGACGAAGAAGCCGAGAAGATCGTGACCTTCCAGGACGTCCTCAACTACATCCGCACGCACGCCCCGCAGAACGGCTGATCGGCGAGCTGATGTGGCAGGCGCGCCCCGCTTGGGGCGCGCCGCTTTTTCGTTTGACCGTTGAAACTTTCACGCAGAGGCCTTCATGAGCCGAAGTCGAGTCGTCATCACCGGCCTGGGGGTGATATCCCCGGTCGGCAACACTGTCGAGACTGCCTGGGAAGCCCTTAAGGCGGGGCGCTCAGGGATCGGGCCGTTGACCGGCTACGACGCCTCTGCCTACACCACCCGCTTTGGCGGGATGATCAAGGACTTCGACGCGACCCAGTGGATGGGGCCGAAAGAGGCCAAGCGCGTTGATCCCTTCATTCACTTCGGGGTGGCGGCAGCCAAACAGGCCGTCGCGGACGCCGGGCTTGAGATTACCGATGCCAACCGCGAGCGCATTGGCGTCTGCATCGGTTCGGGTATCGGCGGTATCGGCACCATCGAGCGTGAGATCCGGCAGTTGCACGAGAGTGGTCCACGTCGGATCTCTCCGTTCTTCGTGCCGTCCTCCATCATCAACATGGTGTCGGGGCATGTGTCGATCGATCTCGGCATCACCGGCCCCAACCTGGCCACCGTGAGTGCCTGCACCACGGGCGCACACGCTATCGGCATGGCCTACCGCATGATCGTCCATGGTGATGCCGATATCTTCGTTGCCGGCGGCGCCGAGTTTGGCTCCGCCCCGGCCGGTATGGCGGGGTTCTGCCAGGCGCGGGCGTTGTCGACCCGCAACGATGCGCCGGAGAAGGCCAGCCGGCCGTTCGATGTCGACCGCGACGGTTTTGTGCTCGGCGACGGTGCCGGCGTGCTGGTGCTGGAATCGCTGGAGAGTGCGCAGGCGCGTGGGGCCCGCATCTATGCCGAGATCATCGGCTTTGGCATGTCCAGCGATGCGTATCACATCACGCTGCCGCCTGAAGATGGCAACGGCGCCCGCCGTGCCATGCAGGCCGCCCTGCGCGATGCGCGTCTCGACCCGACGGATGTTGACTACATCAACGCGCATGGCACCTCGACGCCGGCCGGTGATGTGGCCGAGACCGTCGCGATCAAGGCCGCCTTCGGCGACCATGCGTATCGCCTGTGGGTGTCGTCCACCAAGTCGATGACCGGCCACTTGCTGGGTGCGGCTGGCGGGCTTGAAGCGGTGATTTCGGCCCTGGTGCTGCAGGACCAGGTGGTGCCGCCGACGATCAACCTCGACAATCCCGATCCCAAGTGTGACCTCGACTACGTCCCACACGCCGCCCGGGAAGGCAAGGTCGAAGTGGTGCTGTCGAACTCCTTCGGCTTCGGTGGCACCAACGGCACGCTGGCATTCCGTCGCTACCGTTAATGACTTCATCCTTGACGTGAGCTTTATCGCACAAGCGTCTTTCGATAAAGATCTTTTCAATCTTCACGCGGCCGATCCTGAAGCCTTTCCCTTTCTACTGGAGAGCGTCGCCGGTCACCCGCGGTCCGGTCGGTTCGACCTGCTGATGGCGCGTCCGGAGGCCGTGCAGTGCGCGGGCGATCCTTTTCTCGCACTGGATGCCGCCGCCGCCACGATGCCTTCGCTGCCGCCGCATCCTTTGCTGCCCTTCCTCGGCGGTTGGTTGGTGTATCTGGGCTACGAAGCGGCGCGTTGGGTTGAGCCGGGCGTGCCGTTCCACGCCGCCGCAGCCGGCTGCCCCGATGCCTGGCTGGCGCGCTGTCCCCGCGCACTGGTCCGCGACCGCCGGCTCGGCCAGCTCTACGCGGTCTCCGAACACGATCTGGCCGATGCGGAGGCGCTGCTGGCAGCGGCGCTGGCGGCACCAGCCCCGTGCCTCGCACCCCCGCGGTTGCTGGCGCTGACGCCGGAGCCGGCAGCGCGGTTCCTCAATGGGGTGGAGCGGGTGCTGCAGTATCTGCAGGCGGGCGACGTGTTCCAAGTGAACCTGTCTCGCGCCTGGGAAGGCGTGCTGGCGGGCGATACGCAGGCCCTGGCGGTCTATGCGGCCTTGCGCCGTCACAATCCCGCGCCATTTGCAGCCAGCCTGCTGGGGCCAGGACCTGCGATATTGAGCTCCTCGCCGGAGCGCATGCTGTCGATTGACGCTGGCGGTGTGCAGACCCGGCCGATTGCCGGCACCCGGCCGCGTGGCGACACGGCTGAGGCCGATGCTGCCGCCCGCGCCGCGCTCGAAGCCAGTGCCAAGGAACGCGCCGAGCACATCATGCTGATCGACCTCGAACGCAACGACCTGGGCCGTGTCTGTCAGCCCGGCAGTGTGGCGGTGGACGAGCTCATGGGCCTGGAGAGCTACGCCCATGTCCACCATCTGGTGTCCAATGTGCGAGGCCGCCTGCGGCCGGGGGTCGGGCCGGGTGCCGCCCTGCGGGCGGTGTTTCCGGGCGGCACCATTACGGGCTGCCCCAAGGTGCGGTGCATGGAGATCATTCGCGAGCTGGAGAGCGGCCCGCGCGGCGCCTACACCGGCACCGTCGGCTACCTGTCCCGCTGCGGTCGCTTCGACAGCAACATCCTTATTCGCAGCCTGGAGGTGGACGGTTCCGCGCTGCGGTTCCGGGTCGGCGCGGGTATCGTCGCCGACTCCACCCCAGCCGCAGAGCTGGCGGAGACCGACGCCAAGGCGCGCGGCCTGGTCAATGCCCTACGGGAGGCGGCGTGACGCCGCTGGTGGAGGGGCAGCCGCTGCCGGCGCTGAGCGCGCTGATGCGCGGCTTGGTCTATGGCGACGGGGTGTTCAGGACCCTCAGCGTGCGCCGCGGCCATGTGGTGGCGGCTGAGCGTCAATGGTCGATTCTGGCGGAGGACGCAGCGCGGCTGCGAATGGCGGTGGCGCCGCTGAACACCTGGATGGACGACAGTCTGCGGGCGCTGGAAGCGAGCCCCGAGGCGGGTGTGCTGCGTTGGATTGCGGTGCGCGCCACCGACGGCCGAGGCTATGGCAGCACCGCGGCACAGACGCTGCGGGTGGTGGACGCTGCACGGGCGCCACCACCGCCGTCCGGCCCCATGCGCTGTGTATTCGGAGATCAGGTGTTGCCGATCGTGACCGAGCTCGCCGGTATCAAGCATCTCAATCGCCTGCCTCAGGTGCTGGCCAGCCGGGATTGGCCGTCCGCCGTCGATGAGACACTGTTGTGTGACGCAGGGGGACATCTCGCCTGTGGCAGCCGCAGCTCGCTGTTCTGGGTGGTGGCTGATCGGCTGCTGACACCCACCATGACGGCCGGCGTTGACGGTTTCGTGCGGCGCTGGCTGCGGGCGCAGGCCCCTCTGCTGGGGCTGTCCTGGACCGAGGTGGCCGCCCCCCCTTCGGTGCTGCAACATGCTGACGAAGTCTTGATCGGGAACAGTGTGATGGGTATCCAACCGGTCGCTTCCTTGGGGCATTGGACCTTCCCCGCCCCGGGGCCGGTGTGCCGCTTGCTGCAGGCGGCGTATGAGGGATTGCGATGAAGCGCGCCCTCGTCACGGTCGTGTGGTTGGTGCTGATCGTCTTGCTGGTCGTCGGCGCTGGGGTTCAGCTGCTGCGCGTGACCCTGGCACAGCCGATGCCGCTGACCGTGGAGATGGCATTCGATATCGCGCCGGGTAGCAGTTACCAGCAGGTGCTGGGAAATCTGTCGGCAGCCGGCCTGCTGCGCTCGCGGGACGTGCTGGCGCTGCGGCTGCAGGCCCGGTTGCAGGGTGCGCCAGTGTTGCAGGCCGGGGAATACCGACTGCGGCCAGGTATGACGGTCAGCGACGGCCTGCTGCTGTTCCGCCAGGGCGATGTGGTGTTGCATGCGCTGCAGCTGCTTGAGGGCTGGACGGCGCGCCAAGCGATCGAGGCGGTGCGTCGGCATCCGGCCATTACGGTAACGCTCGATTCCGACGAGCTCGATCTGGCTGCGCTGCCAAGTCAGCTGAGTCTCGACGTGCCCCATCTCGAAGGGCGGCTGCGTCCGGAGACGTATCACTTTCCCAAGGGCACCACGGATGTGGCGTTCCTCCGACGTGCCGCAAGGGCCCAAACGGCGGCACTGGCGCGCGCCTGGGCGCAGCGGCAGCCGGATCTGCCGCTGAAGGATGCCGATGAGGCGCTGATTCTGGCCTCGATCGTCGAGAAGGAGACCGGCCTGGCATCTGAACGAGCGGCGGTCGCCGGGGTGTTCATCAATCGGCTGCGGCGCGCGATGCGACTGCAGACCGACCCCACCATCATCTACGGCCTCGGCGAGCGCTTTGACGGCAATCTGCGTCGGCGTGATCTGGAAGCCGACGGCCCCTACAACAGCTACACCCGGGCGGGGCTGCCACCGACCCCGATCTGCCTCCCGGGCGAGGCCTCGATCCTGGCCGCAGTGCAGCCGGCGGAAACCGACGCACTGTTCTTTGTCGCCAGGGGTGATGGCAGCGGTGCCCATCAGTTTTCCCGTACCTTGGCTGAGCACAACCGTGCCGTGCAGGCCTATCTGCAGCGGCTGCGCGAGAATCGGAGCCCATGAGCGGACGACTGATCACATTGGAGGGTGGCGAAGGCGCCGGGAAGTCCACCCAGGCGCGCGCCGTGGTGGCCTGGCTGCAGGCGCGGGGCCGGCGGGTCTGCCAGACACGCGAGCCGGGGGGATCACCGCTGGCCGAGGCGATCCGGGCTGTAGTGCTCGGTGATTGGACGGAAGGTGTCGACGTCACCACTGAAGTGCTGTTGATGTATGCCGCCCGTTCGGCACACTGGCAGCACACCATTGCCCCGGCGCTGGCGGACGATCAGGATGTGGTGTGCGACCGGTTCATTGACTCCAGCTTTGCCTACCAGGGGGCCAAGGGCGTACCGGAGACGATGCTGGCGCAGCTCACGGACTGGGTGCTGGGGACGCGGCGTCCCGATCTCACGCTGCTACTGGATCTGCCGCCCGCCGACGGCCTGCAGCGGGCACGGCATCGCGGCGATGAGAATCGCTTTGAACGGGCTGCTTTGGCGCAGCAGACCGCCATTCGAGAGATTTTTCTGCGCCGAGCGGCCGAGGCGCCACAGCGCTATGCCGTCATTGACGCCAGCGCGCCAGAAGCCGCGGTCACCCGCGCCATCGAGCAGGTATTGGAGGCGCGGCTGTGAGCCTGTTGCAGCCTTTGCCTTGGCAGACTGCGCTGCTGGGCGATTTGTTGCGCCAGCACGCTGCTGGTCAGCTGGGACACGCGCTGATGCTGTCGGGCCCCGCCGGGATCGGCAAGCGCAGTTTCACCCGTGCCCTGGTGGCCGCGCTGTTGTGCGCGCGCCGTGGCGACCATGCCTGCGGTGAATGCCCCAGCTGTGTGCAGTTGATCGCCGGCAGCCATCCCGACCTACAGTGGTTGCGCCGTCTCGAGGACGAGCGCAGCGGGCGACTCAAGCGCGACATCAGTATTGATCAGGTGCGCGAGATGATCGAACGCCTGATGCTGGCAGCACAGAATGGACACGGCAAGTTCGCGGTGATTGACCGGGTCGATGAACTCAATGCAGCCGGCCGCAATGCGGTCCTGAAAACCCTGGAAGAGCCCCCGGCAGAGACGGTGCTGGTACTGCTCAGCGAGCGCCCGCTCGGCCTGCCGGCGACGGTGCGTTCGCGTTGCCGACGACTGCGGATGGCGCCGCCGCCGGTGGCTGAGGCACAGGCCTGGCTGCAGGCCCAGGGCGTGGATGACACCTGGTTGCCATGGTCGGGCGGCGCGCCGCTGCAGGTGGTGGCGTGGGCGGCCGATCAGACAGATGCGCACTTTCGTCGTTGGCAGCAGGCGATGTCGGAGATTCAGCGCGACCGTCTGAGCCCGCTGGCGATGGCCGCTGAAGTGGGCAAGGACAATGCGTCGCTGTTCGTCGAGTGGTTGATTCGATGGCTGCACCAGTGCCTTCGACAGTCGTTGGGCGGCCGCCCGGCGCCGGTACCGCTGCCCTTGTTGGATCCCCTCATCGACGAAGCGCTGGCGGCACGGGGTGAGCTGGCCGGCAATGTCAGCCCCCAGTTGGTGCTGGAATCACTGCTCAGCCTATGGTGGCGGCAGACACGTTTGGCTTCGCGCGCCGTACAATCGACTTGACCTCTGCGGCGATGGAGCGATCGCGATGAATACAAGCACCCGTGCCGGTGGCGCCCAGCCGGGCATCCTCACCCTCAACATCAAGGACAAGTCGGCGTTGTATGTGGCCTACATGCCGTTTGTGAAGAATGGCGGCCTGTTCATTCCCACCAGCAAGGAGTACCGGCTGGGCGATGAGGTGTTCATGCTGTTGACGCTGATGGAAGACCCGGAACGCCTACCGGTGGCTGGCAAGGTGGTGTGGGTGACGCCAAAGGCAGCGCAAAACAAGCGCCTGCAGGGGATTGGCGTGCAGTTCAGCAATCAGGACAACGGGACCACCCAAAGCAAGATCGAAACCCTGCTGGCGGGCGCGCTTGGCGCGGATCGCCCGACCTATACCCTCTGAGGCGGTAGGCCGCCCTCGAGCGCGAAGGCGGTGAAGCCTTTCTGAGTCAGCACGAAGGTGGCAGCGGAACTGCGGCGGCCACTGTCACAGCAGACAATCCACTGCATCTTGGGGTCCAGCGTCGCCAGCCGCATCCGCAGCACGTAAAGCGGCAAGTTCACCGCGCCGGGCAGGCTGCCGGTCGCGAACTCGGTGGGCAGCCGGACATCCAGCCAACGCGCATCACCTCGGGCCACGCGCTGCTCGGCTTCGGCGAGGGTCAGCTTGCGTGCCAAGGGTGCATTGAGCAGTTGCTGAAAATCGGCCTTGGATAGGCGCATCAGCTCGGTGGGTACCATCGCGGTGACGGTGGCATTGCGCTGCGCCTCCGAGATCAGGGCTTCCTCGCCAAAGCAGCTTCCGGGCTCCAGCTCCGCCAGCTTGATCGGTTTCCCGGTGCCAGGCTCGCGCGTCACCATGCAGCGTCCCGTCATGATGACATAGAAGAAGTCGCCCTCATCGCCCTGTTGGACAATGATCTCGCCCGCCTTGACGCTGGTGCGCTGCATGCGCATGAACATGGCTTGCAGATTGGCGGGTGGCACCATCTGGAATGTTCGAACCTGCAGCAGGCGGGCCATCCAGTCATCGTTGTCGCTGCTACCGCCTAACTCGGCCACCTCAATGGCGCCGGTCTGGTCCCAGGTCAGCATCACGTCGAGCAGGCCGGCGTCCACCTGCAGCACCTCGGCATCGGTCATGCAGCGCGCGGATACCCGACGCGGGCTTTGGTGGGCGATGCGGTGCTGCCCGCTGGTCTCGCCCCCGACCACACGCGCCAGGGCCTTGTCAGCAGCGTCAAACAGATGGACCTCGCCGCGCAACAGGTAAAGCGCGACCCGGGCATCGTCGCCGATGCGAAACAGATACTGCCCTTTCGCCACCGTCTGAACCTGCGCTTTCCGCAGCAGATCGACGAGCGATTCCGGCTTCAGCGCATTGAGGGGAACCAGCTGGGCGCAAAGAGCGGGATCGATCCGGGTCGCGTGGCTCACAGGGCAGGCAATCGATGCGAAATAAGGACCTTACCGTACATGAACCAAGCCCCCCAGTGCACGTCCAAGCGCGCGACCCTGGCTGTCCGTCAGCGTGGGCGCTGCGTCAACCCGATAGAGACCGCCCTTCGGTGTTTTGAAGACGAGCATGGCGTTGTTCTCCCGGCTCACGGACCACTGGCCTTGGATACGCTGCCCTTCATGATCGGTGACCGTGATGGCGGCATCAGCGCTGCGCCCGTCGGCGAAGCTGCCATTCAGGATGAGGACGATGGCGGGGTCGAATGCGGCTGAGCCGGCAAATACGATGTTCAGGCCGCCGTCGGCTTGGCGGTCATCCCACCAGGCCTCGAGGGCAGCCGCGGTCGGCGCCGGGGGTGGGCGAGCGGCAGCGGGTGCAGGCGAGGCCTTCGGCTGTGATGTGGGCGCGGCGGTCGGCTTCGCTGTGACGGTGGCCGTCGGTGCCGGTGCCGGTGTCGGTGGCGCCGTCGGGGTTGGGGTCGGGGCCGGTGTGAGGGTGGGGACGGGCGTAGGCTCCGGAACCGGCTCGGTTGCGGAAGTGGGCGCCGGAGCTGCGCTCGGGGCCGCCGAAGCGGCTGTAACCGGCGCGTCCATGTCGTCAACCTCGGTGGGCGCCGCTGCAGGTGGCGGCTCGACCGCCAGTGCTGGCGCTGTTTCCAGGGGGGCAGAGGTCGGTGCCGTGGGTGCGTCCATGTCTTCTGACAGTTCGGCGCCGACTGGCGGCGGCGTGATGACAGCGCCATCATCAGCCACCAGGCGGGCCTGTTCCGGCATCGGCGCCGGCACCAGCGGCCGTTGCATAACGCGGTCAACCGGTGCCAGCGGCGGCTCCGCCACCTGCTCGTCGCGGGTGTGCGGGAACAGCAACTCAAGGCCGTAGGCAACACCCAGGGCCGTGGCAATTGCCGCCACTGTCATGACCAAGGCTTTCATGATGTTGAGGTCTCCCCTGACGTCGGAATGGTGCGGGCCGCTTGATGATTTGGTCGTTCGCTGCGGGCGCCGCCGGGTCACTATCTTGAAAGCCCCGGCCGCCGTCAATGACGGCGGCGACGGTGGGGACGTCGATAGAGTCGTGCGCGTCCCTCGGGGCCTTGCGATAATACGTCGATCAACTGCTGTCGCAGTGCCCGATCCGTTACTTGATTCGAGGATTTCCGATGTCGGACCGCTATCTGGAGTTTACCCAGTCATCCTTCGGCCGCACCCTTTCGGGTCTGCTGGGCTTGCCGCAGCCGCCGCGTCTGAAGCGGGCCAAGGCAGCGTGGGCTGCCCAGCCATTGGACGGCACGACGGCACTGGTGGGGGCGAGCGAGTCGGCGCAACTGCTGAAGCCGCTGTTGAAGTCGCTGTCAGGCATGGGCGCCCAGCTGCGGATCGCCCCCGAGCACAGTGGGCTGCCGGCGGTAAAGGCGGCGGCGCAGGCGCAGAAGCTGGTGCTGGCCGGTGAACCGGCCAAGGGTAGCGGCGAGGCTGCCAGCGGTGTGGTGGTATTTGATGCCAGCGGCATCGATACGGTCGCGGGCCTGCGGGCCTTGTATGACTTTTTTCATCCCCTGGTTCCGGCGCTGCCAGCCGGCGCACGGGTGGTGATCGTGGCACGTGCGGTCGCTGCCGCCGAAGGGGTTAATGCCAAGACCTGCTCAAGCGCCCTGCGCGGGTTCCTGCGCTCGCTGGCCAAAGAGGTCGGGCGCAAGGGGATTACGGTGAATCTGCTGGATGTTGGCGACGGCGGCGACGCCTTGATCGACGCGCCGCTGCGCTTCCTGACCACGGCGCATTCGGCGTTCGTCACCGGTCAGGTGCTACCGGTGGTTGGGGGCCAAGGCAAGGCAGTGGCCTTGTCAGGCTCGCTGAGCGGCAAGGTGGCCCTGGTGACCGGTGCGGCGCGCGGCATCGGCGCCTCGATTGCGGAGACGCTGGCGCGCGAAGGCGCCCAGGTGATCGGTTTGGATCACCCCAGTCAGGAAGGCGCTCTCGGCGAAACCATGGGGCGGATCGGGGGGCGTGGACTGGCGCTGGACGTGACGGCCCCTGATGCGGCCGAACGCATTGCCGCCGAGGTGAGCCGGCACTATCCAGGCTTGGATGTGGTGGTGCACAACGCGGGCGTTACCCGCGACAAGATGATTCGCAACATGCCGCCGCACTTCTGGGACATGGTGTTGAACATCAATCTCGGTGCCATCGTCGACATCACGGAAGGGCTGATGGCGCGCAAGGTTCTGAATGACAAGGTGCGACTGGTCTGCATTTCCTCCATCGGCGGCATCGCCGGCAATGCGGGGCAGACCAACTACGGCGCCACCAAAGCCGGCGTGATCGGCTACGTCGCCGCCATGGCCGAGACGCTGGCAGAACGCGGCGGCGCCATCAACGCCGTGGCACCCGGGTTCATCGAGACCGCAATGACGGCGGCCATGCCGGTGGGGCCGCGTGAGGTGGGTCGTCGTCTGGCATCGCTGGGGCAGGGCGGGCAGCCGCAGGACATCGCCGAAGCGGTGACCTTCCTCGCCTCCGGGGCGGCGGTCGGTGTCAACGGCACCACCCTGCGCGTCTGCGGACAGAACTTTGTCGGCGCCTGAGACCGGGCTCCCCGCCGCCGGACAGTTGCTGCGTATCGCCGAATCGCGGTTGCCGACCCGCTTCGGCGTGTTTCGGATCGCGGTGTTCCGCTCCGAAGACGGCAAAGAGCACGCGGTGGTCGCGATGGGCGCGCTTGAAGGGGATCCGCCGTTGATCCGATTGCACTCCGAGTGCCTCACCGGTGACGCGCTGTTCTCATTGCGCTGCGATTGTGGGGCCCAGCTGGAGGGCGCTTTGGCGCGCATCGCTGAGGAAGGGCGGGGTGCGGTGCTGTATCTGCGGCAGGAAGGCCGGGGTATCGGCCTGGGCAACAAGATCCGTGCATACGCCCTCCAGGATGACGGTGCCGATACCGTCGAGGCCAACCATCAGCTCGGGTTCCCGGCGGATGCCCGCGATTTCGGTCTGGCGGTTGAACTGTTGCGCCATCTGGGGCTGCAGCGGATCCGTCTGATGACCAACAATCCGCGCAAGCTGGACCAGTTGCGCGAATCGGGGATCGATATCGTGGCGCGCGTGCCCCTCAATCCAGGCCTCAACCCGCATAACCAAGCCTATCTGTCGACCAAGGCCCGCAAGCTTGGGCATCTTCTGGACGACCCCGCGACCGACTGAGGTTTCCATGTTCTATCCCCTGGTGCGCACCGCGTTGTTCGGTCTTGAGGCGGAACGTGCGCACGAGCTGACCTTGGCGTGCTTCCGGGCGCAGCCGACCCTCAGCACGCTGCCGTTTGCACGGCGCCCGGTGGCGGATCCGGTCAGCCTGCTCGGACTGACCTTCCCTAACCGTGTAGGACTGGCCGCGGGTCTCGACAAGAATGGCGAGTGCTTGCGCGCCTGGGCCCGTTTGGGCTTTGGGTTCGTCGAGGTGGGCACCGTGACCCCGCGGCCTCAGCCGGGCAACCCGCGGCCCCGCATGTTCCGGCTGCCCGCGCAGCAGGCACTGATCAATCGCTTGGGCTTCAACAACCTCGGGGTCGATCATTTGTTGCGGGCGGTCGCTGCTTCTGACTATCGCGGAATTCTCGGAATCAACATCGGCAAGAATTTCGACACGCCAAACGAGCGGGCCGACCAGGACTACCGCATCGGCCTGGAGAAGGTCTACGCCGCCGCCAGTTACGTGACGGTCAATATCTCCAGTCCCAACACCCGCAACCTGCGGGCGCTGCAGGCGGATGAACCGTTGCGGCAGCTGTTGGCAACACTGTCGGCGTCGCGGGTCGCGCTGGCGCAGCGCCACGGCCGCCAGGTGCCAATCCTGGTGAAGCTGGCGCCCGACATGGCGCCGGAAGCGCTGCAGCAGACGGCAAGGATTATTCAGGACGCCGGCATGGATGGCCTCATCGCCACCAATACCACCATCACCCGTCCCGGTCTTGAGGGCACGGCTTGGGAGGACACCACCGGCGGACTATCCGGCCGGCCGCTGGCCGCGCTGGCCACGACGGCGGTGCAGGCCTTGCGCCAGGCCGTTGGGCCGAATTTCCCTGTGATCGGGGTAGGGGGTATCGACTCGGCCGCGGCGGCACATGCGCGGCGGCGGGCAGGCGCCGATCTGCTGCAGATCTACACAGGATTCATCTATCGCGGACCCGGTCTGGTGCCGGAGGTGGCAAAGGCTGCGGCAGTGAAGCTTGGGCTCTGAGCATTTGCCTCGCCGCTGGCGGATCATTACATTGCCGTAATATCCGCGATGTAAAGTGTTGCGGTTACATAACCACCATAAGCAGCCTAGGGAAGTTTTCATGAAGCGCATGGCAATCCGGGCCCTGTCGTCGGCCCTCGTTTTTTGTTCCGGGACCGCGCTGGCGGACCATAGTGAGACGCCGGTTTCGCCTTACCTCGGTGCCCAGTACGCGTTCGAGATCAGCGACGGCGACCGCGACTCGGACAACGGGCACGGGTTCCAGATCACCTTCGGCATGCCGCTGTTCGATTTGCCACACTACACCACCGAGTTGTCGTTCTACGCCGTGGGCCGTGAGCGCGACATCGACGGCAACGACGACTACCAGAACAGTCTGAGCATCGATGTGTTGCGTCACTTCGGCAGCTACGGCTGGCCCGAGGCGATGGGTGGCCGCGTGCCTGCGTTCTCGCCCTTCGTGCTGCTCGGTGCGGCCCTGGTCGAGGAAGACGTCGCCGGCGACAACCACTATCACGCCGGGCTCAATGCCGGTGTCGGCGCCCTGATGGATCTCGGCTTCCGTGGCTTGGCGCTGCGTACCGAGGCCCGCGTGCTGGCACAGCTCAATGATCGTTCGGTGCCCTCCGAGGACGCGCTGTTCGATTACCGTCTGATGGTGGGTCTGCAGGCGCCGCTGTCGATCTTCTTCGCGCCCGCCGCGGCCGTCGAAATGCCGGCGCCGGCCGACTGCGAAATCGCGGTGGTGGACCCGGAGACCGGCCGCTCCGACTGTGGCGTGGATTCCGACAATGACGGCGTGGCCGACGCCAGCGATGAATGCCCCGGGACCTTGCCCGGTTCCGTGGTGGACCCCAAGGGTTGCCCTGTGGAGCTGACGGCTCAGGTCATCAAGGGCGTCAACTTCGAGCTGGATTCGGCTGTGTTGCTGCCAGAGTCGAAGTTGATCCTCGACGAGACCGCGAAGTCGCTGAAGGCCATGCAGGATCCCAATCTGCTGGTCGAAATCGGTGGCCACACCGACCCCATTGGCACGCGCGAGTACAACCTTAAACTGTCGCAGCAGCGGGCTGAAGCGGTGCGTCAGTACCTGATCAGCAAGGACGTACCCGCTGGCCAGCTGAAGGCTCAGGGCTATGGTGAAACGCAGCCGGTCGCAGATAACGAGACCGACGAGGGGCGTGCCCGCAACCGTCGCGTGGAATTCCGCATTATCCTGCGCTGAGGCGGTATCATCGAAAGCCCGCAGCCTCTGGCTGTGGGCTTTTTTGTGCCTGAACCTCGCCTTGACGTGTCCAACGCTTCTGACGCCGCCGTGCTGCCTGTCGACTCTCCTTGCGTAGGCCTATGCCGCCTCGACACCGAGCAGGTGTGTGAAGGGTGTGGACGCACGCTTGCGGAAATCGCGGGATGGTCGCAGGCGACCGTCGAGCAACAGCGGGCCATCGTTATGCAAGCTTCCCGGCGCCTTGTGGCGTCGGCGTCCAATCTGCCTGGAGCTGATTCATGAGCCGCCAATACCCGACCCGTGACCGGTTCGGATACTTTCATCAGATCCCGACGCGCTGGTCTGACCATGATCAGCTCGATCACGTCAACAACACGCGCTTCTTCACCTTCGACGAGGATGCACGCTTGGCCTATTTCCAGGCCTTGTGGAAGGATGACCCCAAGTTCTGGAAGCAATACGGTTTCATCCTGGCCCATCTGCAGTGCGATTTTGTTGCTCAGCTGCGGCATCCGGCGACCGTTGAGATTGGCTTTCGGGTGGCCAAGCTGGGTGGCAGCAGCATCCATACCGAAGCCGCCATGTTCGACGGCGAGCGATTGGTGGCGGTGACCCGCGGGATTGTCGTGTGGTTCGACTACAGCGCGCAGAAGCCGATGCCGATCCCCGACAGCGTGCGATCAGCCATCGGCGATCGCGAGCCGCTGCGGCCCGACGGGCTGTGAGCCTGGCGCCGCCCCTCAGTGGGGGCGGGCTTGCGTGCTTGCGTTGCCCGTATAGGTGCCCGGCGTCATGGCCAGCAGCCGCTGCTTGTCCGACTCCGGCAGTGCCAGCTCACTGATGAAGGCCCGCATTTCTTCGCGCCCCACCTTCTGACCACGGGTCAGCCGCTTCAGCTGCTCATAAGGTTCCGGCAGACCATGGCGTCGCATCACCGTCTGGATGGCCTCCCCAAGGACTTCCCAGTTGTGATCGAGGTCCTGCGACATGCGCCAGGCATCGGCTTCGAGCTTGCTGATGCCCTTGAGTAGCGCTTGTAGGGCGATGAGCGTATGCGCCGCGCCGACGCCCAGATTGCGCAAGGTGGTGGAGTCGGTGAGATCCCGCTGCCAGCGCGAGATGGGCAGCTTTTCGGCCAAGTGGGAGAGCAAGGCGTTGGCGATGCCGAGATTGCCTTCGGCGTTCTCGAAGTCAATTGGGTTGACCTTGTGGGGCATGGTCGAGCTTCCGACCTCGCCGGCGACGGCCCGTTGCTTGAAGTAGCCGACCGAAATGTAGCTCCAGATATCGCGGGAAAAGTCGATCAGGATGGTGTTGGCGCGCGCCAGCGCGTGGAAGTACTCGGCGATGTAATCGTGCGGCTCGATCTGGGTGGTGGCCGGGCTCACCTGTAGGCCAAGACCTTCGATGACACTGCGCGAAACCGCCGTCCAATCGACGTCCGGATACGCTGCGAGGTGCGCATTCCAGTTGCCGACGGCACCGTTCATCTTGGCCAGCAGGGGGACGTCCGCCAACTGCGTGCGCTGCCGCCGCAGGCGTGCGGCAAACACCGCCATCTCCTTGCCCAGGGTGGTGGGGGAGGCAGGTTGACCGTGCGTCCGTGACAGCATCGGTTGCTCGGCATATGCCTGGGCCAGGCCGTCGATCGCCTGTATGACCCTGTCCAGCTGTGGCAGCAGCACCTCGCTGCGGGCGTCCCGCAGCATCAGCGCGTGGGCGATGTTGTTGATGTCCTCGCTGGTGCAGGCGAAATGAATGAATTCCTTGATCGATGCCAGTTCCGGGTGGGCGCTGATCTTTTCCTTGAGGTAGTACTCCACCGCCTTGACGTCGTGATTGGTGGTGTCCTCAATGGTTTTGACGCGCTGGGCCTCACCGATATCGAACTGCTCGCCAATCCGCTGCAGGCGCTCCTGTGCCGATGCGCTCAGTGCGGGTACTTCGGCGATGCCGGAATGTGCGGCCAGCGCTTCCAGCCAGCGGATCTCGGCCAATACGCGATAGCGCATCAGGCCGTACTCGGAAAAGATCTCGCGCAGGGCGACCGTCTTGACGGCGTAGCGGCCATCGACCGGGGAGATGGCGGAAAGCGAAGTGAGATTCATGCGTTCAGTCTTGTTAGGCTGGGGCGCATTCTACCGGAGCCGATCCCATGACCGACGTTCGTATCGAACACGACAGCCTGGGGGCACTGGAAGTACCAGCCGGTGCCCTGTGGGGCGCGCAGACCCAGCGGGCGATCAACAACTTCCCGATTTCCGGTCAGCCCATGCCAGCGACCTTCATTGCCGCCCTCGGCGAGGTCAAGGCGGCTTGTGCTGAAGCCAACGGTGAGTTGGGCGTGCTGTCGCAGCCGCTGGCCGCGGCCATCGTGTTGGCTGCGCAGGCCATCGCCGAGGGCAGACACCTCGACCAGTTTCCGGTTGACATCTACCAGACCGGCTCCGGCACCTCCACCAACATGAATGCCAACGAGGTGATTGCGCGGTTGGCCAGCAGCGCCAGCGGCGAGGCCGTGCATCCCAACGATCACGTCAATGCCAGCCAGTCCTCCAATGACGTCATTCCGACCACGGCCCATGTCGCCGCCGCCATCCAGTTGTCCGCATCCCTGCTGCCGGCCATGCATGGGCTGCAGGCGGCGATTGCCCGGCGCGCCGAGTCATTGTCATCGGTGTTGAAGACCGGCCGGACTCACTTGATGGACGCGATGCCGCTGAGCCTGGGGCAAGAGTTCTCCGCCTGGGAGGCCCAGATTCGCCATGCGACGGCGCGCCTGCGCGACCTGCAGCCGCGACTGCAGTCGCTGGCGCAGGGCGGTACCGCCGTAGGGACCGGCGTCAATGCCCCGGTGGGTTACGCCGAGGCTGTGGCGGCGCGGCTATCGGCCCGCACCGGGCTGCACTTCGTCGCTTCGGAGAATGCCTTCGAGCGGCTGGCCAGCCTGGCCGGTCTCGCTGAACTGTCCGGGCAGCTGAAGGGCCTGGCCTGCGATCTGATGAAGATCGCCAATGACCTGCGCTGGATGAACTCGGGTCCACTCGCCGGGCTGGGTGAGATTGAGCTCCCGGCCCTTCAGCCGGGCTCCAGCATCATGCCGGGCAAGGTCAATCCGGTGATCCCCGAAGCGGTGTGCATGGTAGCGGCACGGGTGATGGGCAACGACGTCACGGTGACGGTGGCCGCCCAATCCGGCAACTTCCAGCTCAATGTGATGTGGCCGGTGGCGACGGCCGCGGTATTGGAGTCGATCACCCTGCTCAGCAACGCGGTCCGCCTGTTGGGGGATCAGGCGATTGCCGGGCTGCGTGTGCGCGAGGAAAGGCTTGCTGCGGTCCTCAGCCGGAACCCGATTCTGGTCACGGCACTGAACCGGGAAATCGGCTACGAGGCCGGCGCGCGCATCGCCAAGCGGGCCTACCAAGAAGGCCGGCCGGTGGTCGAGGTGGCCGCTGAGGAAACCGGCATGGATCTCGAGACGCTGGGCCGGCTGCTGGACCCTGCGGCGCTGACCCGGCCGGGCTAGGGCTACAATATGACCCCCTTTTGCAACGCTACGATCCCAGCATGAGCACCATCCGCCAGGACGATTTCATCCAGTCGATCGAAGACGCCTTCCAGTACATCAGCTGCTACCACCCGCTGGACTACATCCAGGCCCTGGGCGCGGCCTACGAGCGGGAGGAATCACCGGCGGCACGTGATGCCATTGCGCAGATCCTCACCAATTCCCGCATGAGTGCTGAGGGACGTCGACCCATCTGCCAGGACACCGGTATTGCCACTGTATTCCTCAAGGTAGGAATGAATGTCCGCTGGGACGCGCAGATGAGTGTCACCGAGATGGTCAACGAAGGTGTGCGACGCGCCTACAACAATGCGGACAACAAGTTGCGCGCCTCGGTGTTGGCCGACCCCGCCGGTAAGCGGCAGAACACCCGCGACAACACGCCGGCGGTGATCCACACGGAAATCGTCGCGGGCGACGCGGTCGAAGTCATCTGTGCGGCCAAGGGCGGGGGCTCCGAGGCCAAGGCCAAGATGGCGATGCTCAATCCCTCCGACTCGGTCGTCGACTGGGTGCTCAAGACCGTGCCGACCATGGGCGCCGGCTGGTGCCCCCCGGGCATCCTCGGCATTGGCATCGGCGGCACGCCGGAGAAGGCCATGCTGCTCGCTAAGGAGTCGCTGATGGCGCCGGTGGACATTCATGAGCTGCTCGCGCGCGGCCCCCGTTCGCGCGCTGAAGAGCTGCGGCTGGAGTTGTATGAGAAGGTCAATGCACTTGGCATTGGTGCACAAGGCCTCGGCGGACTGACAACGGTCGTCGACGTCAAGGTGCTCGATTACCCCACCCATGCCGCCAATCTGCCGGTGGCGATGATCCCCAACTGCGCGGCCACCCGGCACGTCCATTTCCACCTCCATGGCGACGGTCCGGCGGAACTACCGGTTCCGCGGCTGGAGGACTGGCCGCAGGTGACCTGGAAAGCCGACACCGAGACGGCCACCCGCGTTGACCTGGACACCCTGACGCCGGAGCAGGTGGCGTCCTGGAAGCCGGGCCAGACCCTGCTGCTGAATGGCCGCATGCTCACCGGGCGCGACGCGGCGCACAAGCGTATCGCCGACATGCTCGCCAAGGGTGAGCCGTTGCCGGTGGACTTCACCCATCGCGTGATTTATTACGTCGGACCGGTCGACCCGGTCCGCGACGAGGTGGTGGGCCCGGCGGGGCCCACCACGGCGACCCGTATGGACAAGTTCACCGAAACCATGCTGGCCGAGACCGGTCTGATTGCGATGGTTGGCAAAGCAGAGCGCGGGCCGGCAGCCATCGAAGCCATCAAGAAGCATCGCAGCGCTTATCTGATGGCGGTCGGAGGTGCGGCTTATCTCGTCGCCAAGGCGATTCGCGGCGCCAAAGTGGTGGGCTTCGAGGATCTTGGCATGGAAGCCATTTACGAATTCGAGGTGCAGGACATGCCGGTGACGGTGGCGGTGGACGCCAGTGGCGAGTCGGTGCATCAGACCGGCCCGAAGCAGTGGCAGGCGCGGATCGGCAAGATCCCGGTCGTGGCGGCCTGAGCCATGGGCCTCGCTCCGAGCTATCGCCAGATGCAGCTGCTCGGCGCAGCAGCCTGCGCAGTCGGCTTGCTGTTCGCCTTGTACTTACAGCACTTCCAAGGTTTCGAGCCCTGTCCGATGTGCGTTTTCCAGCGGGTCGCCATGCTGGCCGCCGGCCTGGTTTTCGTGCTGGCCGCGATACACGGCCCGACCACCCTGGGCGGGCAGGGTGGCTACCTGGTGCTGACCATGCTGGCGGCTGACGCCGGCGCCTTGGTCGCCGGTCGCCACGTCTGGCTGCAATCGCTGCCGCCGGATCAGGTGCCGGCCTGCGGCCCGACCCTGGACTACCTGCTTGATGTCATGCCCTTGGCGCAGGTGTTGTCGACGGTGCTGCGTGGTGATGGCAACTGCGCCATCATCGACGCGGCCTGGCTGGGCATCTCACTGCCGGCCTGGACGCTTATTGCCTTTATCGGCCTGTCCTTGTGGGCTGTGCTGGCCTTTTTGGTGGGCCTGCGCGCCCGACGCTCTCTCGTTTCCTGAGATACCGATGATTCCGACCACTGACCTCTGCGACGCCCATCCCGACCTGCAGGTCTGCGAGCCGATATTTCTCGACTTTGGTGGCGAGCTCGCCTTCTTTGGTCCCATCAAGACGCTGAAGATCTTCGAGGACAACGCGCTGGTGCGCAGCGTCCTGGAGACTCCGGGCGAGGGCCGCGTGCTGGTGGTCGACGGTGGGGGCTCGATGCGATGCGCGCTGGTCGGCGGCAACCTTGGCGTGCTGGCGGTGGAGAATGGCTGGGCCGGGATCGTCGTCAACGGTTGCGTACGCGATACCGAAGAGCTGTCCGCACAGGCCGTGGGTATCAAGGCGCTGGCGCCACACCCGCGCAAGAGCGAGAAAGGACTGCATTCGGGACATGAAGATCGCCCGCTGCACTTTGCCGGCGTCCACTTCCATTCAGGGGCCTGGCTGTACGCCGATGGCGACGGGATCGTGGTGTCGGAGCGGGCGCTGCACGACTGAGCCGCTTGGCGGTAGCGACAGCCCGCCATCGTCCATGCGGCGTTGGCAGTGGGCCGACGTTCGCGTTTATAATGGAGGACTTTATTGGTCCAGTTGCTATCGACTGGGCTGCTGGTCCGCCAGTCGTCATCACCAACCGCAGAGGGAGTGTCGCGAATGAGTGCAGTAAAGGGTGTCGAGATCGTCGGCGAGATGAGCGCCGCCTATAAGAAAGTCCTGACGCCGGATGCGCTCGAATTCCTCGCCGCCTTGGTCCGCAAGCACAGCAAGCGTCGTGACGCGCTGCTGGCGTTGCGCAAGGAACGCCAGGCATCCATCGACAAGGGCAAGCTGCCGGCCTTCCTGAAGGACACCAAGGACATCCGCGACGGCAAGTGGAAGATCGCCGGCATCCCGGAGGATCTGCAGGATCGTCGCGTCGAGATCACCGGTCCGGTCGACCGCAAGATGATCATCAACGCGCTGAACTCGGGCGCCAAGTGCTTCATGGCGGATTTCGAGGATTCGGCCAGCCCGACCTGGCAGCTGATGATGGACGGTCAGATCAATCTGGCCGATGCCGTGCGTCGCAAGATCACGTTCAAGAACGATGCCGGCAAGGAGTACAAGCTTAACAAGGAGATCGCTACGCTGATCGTGCGCCCGCGCGGCTGGCATCTCGACGAAAAGCATGTGCTGGTCGACGGCAAGCCGGTTCCCGGCGGCATTTTCGACTTTGCAATGTTCTTCTTCCACAACGTCGAAGAGCAGCTGAAGCGCGGCACCGGCCCCTATTTCTACCTGCCGAAGATGCAGTCGCATCTTGAGGCACGCCTGTGGAATAGCGTCTTCGTCGACGCCCAGAAGTTGCTGGGTGTGCCTAAGAAGACCATCAAGGCGACGGTGCTGATCGAGACCATCTGGGCGGCGTTCGAGATGGACGAGATCCTGTATGAGCTGCGCGACCATATCGTGGCGCTCAACTGCGGCCGCTGGGACTACATCTTCAGCTGCATCAAGACCCTGAAGAACCGCAAGGACTGGCTGGTGCCGGATCGATTCCAGGTCACCATGGACAAGCACTTCCTCGACAGCTACTCGAAGCTGCTCTGCGAGACCTGCCACAAGCGGGGCGCGCAGGCGATGGGCGGGATGGCGGCGTTCATCCCCACCAAGGATGCCAAGAAGAACGAGGAAATCTTCGCCAAGGTGCGCGCCGACAAGCTGCGCGAAGTGAAGAACGGTCACGACGGCACATGGGTGGCGCACCCCGGCCTGGTGCAGATCGCCATGGATGTGTTCAACGAACATATGCCGGAAGCCAACCAGGTGGCCAAGCAGTTCAATTACAAGATCAAGGCAGCCGACCTTCTGAAATGCCCCGAGGGGCAGATCACCGAGGCCGGCCTGCGGATGAACATCAACGTTGGTCTGGGATACGTCGAGGCCTGGATCAATGGCAATGGATGCGTGCCCCTGCACAATCTGATGGAAGATGCGGCAACCGCCGAAATCTCCCGCACTCAGATCTGGCAGTGGCTCCAGCATGGCGCCAAACTCAGCGATGGCCGCCCGGTCACCCGTGAGCTGGTGCTGCGCGTGCTGGATGAAGAGATGGCGGCCTATCGCAAGGAGCTGGGCGACGAGCGCTTCTACCGCGGTCGTTTCGCTGAAGCCGCTGGGATCATGGCGCGCATGAGCACCGCGGTGGCCTGTGAGGACTTCCTCACGCTGCCGAGCTATCACTACCTCGACTGATCTGCGGCCGACACCGCACTTTCCTCCTCCTTTCCCTTTAATCCACAGGAACGGCTGAACATGACCCGTGAAGAGCAAATCAAGGCCCTTGAGCAAGACTGGGCGACCAACCCCCGCTGGAAGAACGTCAAGCGCGGGTATTCCGCGGCTGACGTGGTCCGGCTGCGTGGCAGCGTGCAGGTCGAGCACACCCTCGCCAAGAACGGTGCCGAAAAGCTCTGGAAGGCGGTCAACGGCGGTGCCAAGAAAGGTTATGTGAATGCGTTCGGCGCCATCACCGCCGGTCAGGCCATGCAGCAGGCCAAGGCTGGCCTGGAGGCCGTGTACCTGTCCGGCTGGCAGGTGGCCGCGGACGGCAACACGTCCGAAACCATGTATCCGGACCAGTCGCTGTACGCCTACGACTCCGTGCCGACGATGGTGCGTCGCATCAACAACACCTTCAAGCGCGCCGATGAGATCCAGTGGGGCAAGGGTGTTGAGCCGGGCTCCCCCGAGTTCGTCGATTACTTCCTGCCGATCGTGGCGGATGCCGAAGCCGGCTTCGGCGGTGTACTCAACGCCTTCGAACTGATGAAGAACATGATTGCCGCGGGCGCTGCCGGCGTGCACTTCGAAGATCAGCTGGCTGCCGTCAAGAAGTGCGGTCACATGGGCGGCAAGGTGCTGGTGCCGACCCGCGAAGCCATCGAGAAGCTGATTGCAGCCCGCTTTGCTGCGGACGTCATGGGCGTTCCGACCATTGTGCTTGCCCGTACCGATGCCGAAGCAGCCAACCTGCTGACCTCCGATTACGACGCCAACGACAAGCCCTTCCTCACCGGTGAGCGCACCCAGGAAGGCTTCTATCGCGTCAAGAACGGTCTGGAGCAGGCCATTTCCCGCGGTGTCGCCTACGCCCCGTACGCTGACCTGGTGTGGTGTGAAACCGGTACGCCGGACCTCGGCTTCGCGCGCGAGTTTGCGCAGGCTGTGCTGAAGGAGTGCCCGGGCAAGCTGCTGAGCTACAACTGCTCGCCGTCGTTCAATTGGAAGAAGAACCTCGACGACAAGACCATTGCCAAGTTCCAGGACGAGCTGTCGGCGCTGGGTTACAAGTATCAGTTCATCACCCTCGCGGGCATCCACATCAACTGGTACAACACCTTCCAGTTCGCCTACAACTACGCGCGCGGCGAAGGCATGAAGCACTACACCGAAATGGTGCAGGAGCCGGAGTTCAAGGCACGCGAGCAGGGCTACACCTTTGTGTCGCACCAGCAGGAAGTGGGTGCTGGCTACTTCGACGACGTCACCACCGTGATCCAGGGTGGCAGCTCGTCGGTCAAGGCACTGAGCGGCTCAACCGAAGAAGAGCAGTTCCACTGAGTTCTTGATTCAGTGTTAAAAAGGCGCTCCCTGGAGCGCCTTTTTTTTGGCTGGAGCCCTGACTGATGCGAGTTCTCGGATGGATTTCGGCGGCTGTAGTTGGCCTGGTGCTGCTGGTCGTGCTGGTGGGTTATCTGTTGTTGCCGTCGGTGGCGACCCTATCGCGCGAGATCGTGATTGATGCCCCGCAGCAAGAGGTATTCGCTGCCGTCAACAGCTTTGAGCGTTTCGATGAGTGGTCGCCGTGGGCCGACTTGGACCCAGGTGCACGACAGGTAATTTCAGGCCCGCCGGCAGGCGAGGGCGCCCGCCATCAATGGCACAGCGACAACCCCTCGGTGGGCAGTGGCAGCCAGGAGATCATCCTCAGTGAAGCGCCGGTGCGGGTGCAGATGCAGGTCCAGTTCAGTGGTTTTGCATCCGACAACATCAGCACCTTCACGCTGAGCCCGGAATCGCAAGGAACGCGTGTCACCTGGTCCTATCGCACCGATGTCGGCAACCAGTTGCTGGGCCGCTACTTTCTGTTGCTGCTGGAGGGCATGCTCGGGCCGCAGTATGAGAAGGGCCTGATGCGACTCAAGATGCTGTTGGAAATGTCCAGCACTGGGTAACTTTTGCCGGATGCGACGAATCGGCGTCTGACCTAAACTGCGATGTGGAGCGGCTAAGCAGTCGCAGCAAGAGAACATAATGATCAAGATCATGCTGGTGGACGACCATCGTCTGGTGCGGGCAGGGTTGAAGCGCGTGTTGGCGGAGATTGCCGATATGGAGGTGGTGGCCGAGGCGAGCACTGGCGAGGAGGCACTGGAGCTGGCCCGCAGCAACGCGCCGGAGGTGGTCCTGATGGATATCAACATGCCGGGGATTGGCGGTCTTGAGACCACCCGGCGCCTGAAGCAGCGCCTGCCGGATGTGAAGATCATCGTGGTCTCGATGCATCTGGAGGAACCGTACCCCAGCCGGCTATTGGCAGCCGGCGCAGCCGGTTATCTGAGCAAGGATTCGGCCGCCGACGAAGTGGTCGCCGCCATTCGTCGCGTCAACGGCGGCGGCCATTATGTGGCCGCGGACGTGGCAGGCAATCTGGCCGCCAGTCTGGTCAAGGGCAAGAGCGATTCGCCGTTCGAACAGCTCAGCCAGCGCGAGACCCAGGTGATGTTGATGGTTACCAAAGGGCACTCCACCCAGGATATTTCCGATCGTCTGCACCTGTCGCCCAAGACGGTCAGCACCTATCGCTACCGGTTGTTCGAAAAACTTGGGGTGAGCAACGACGTGGAACTTACCCGCATGGCGATGCGCTATGGCCTGCTAGACGAAAAGAGTGAGCCCGCCGCCTGAGTCGCCCGCACCCGCGGCGTTCGACGCCCGCGGCTTTCTGCAGCAGCTGACCGCACAGCCTGGGGTCTACCGGATGTATGGCGGGCAGGGCGAGTTGCTTTATGTGGGCAAGGCGCGAAACCTACGCAAGCGGGTGAGCAGCTATTTCCTGCGCGCCTCGGGCGACGTTCGGATCGAGAGCATGGTCTCGCAGATCCGGCGCATTGAAGTGACGGTCACGCATACCGAGGATGAGGCACTGATCCTCGAGGCGACGCTGATCAAGGAACTTCAGCCCCGCTACAACATCCTGTACCGCGACGACAAGAGCTATCCCTACGTCCGCTTCTCGGCGCATGCGTATCCGCGAATCAGCTACTACCGCGGTGAGAAGCGGGGTCAAGACCAGTACTTTGGGCCGTTTCCGAGCGCGACAGCTGTTCGCGAAACCCTCTATACCCTGCAGAAGCTGTTTCGCTTGCGCCCCTGCCGCGACAGCTTCTTCGCGCACCGGGACCGCGCCTGCCTGCAGCACCAGATCCATCGGTGTTCTGCACCTTGCGTCGGGTTGATCAGCGAGGCCGACTATGCGCGTGACCTGCGCAATGCGCGAAGGCTGCTGGAAGGCAAGGCGGACGAGCTGGCGACGGAGCTGGCGGTCGAAATGGAGCAGGCTGCCGAGGCGCTTGAGTTTGAACGTGCGGCAAGGCTTCGCGATCAGATCGCCGCACTCAAGCGGGTGCGCGAAAGCCGCAACATGACGGGCGGTGCCGACACGCTTGATGTCGTCGTGGTGGCTCCGCATGGAAGTCACTCCTGCGTGGTGGTCATGTCGGTGCGCGACGGCATGAACCTGGGACACCGCAGTCACTTTCCACGGCATCCGCCGCATGCCGACGCCGAGGCATTGCTGGAGAGCTTTCTGGGGCAACACTACCTGCAGCAGCCGGCGCCAGCCGAAGTCCTGCTCAGTCACGCCCCCGAGGACGTCAGCTGGATCGAGGAGGCACTCGGTCGTGCCGCCGGCCGTAA
Organism: uncultured Polycyclovorans sp.; assembly: GCA_964425915.1. Classification (GTDB taxonomy): domain Bacteria; phylum Pseudomonadota; class Gammaproteobacteria; order Nevskiales; family Nevskiaceae; genus Polycyclovorans. Next base: position 358,551 of record CAYROO010000004.1, on the reverse strand, counting down.
GGTGCGTCTTGGCGTGCCGCAGCGCGGCCCCAAGAAGCGCTTGTTGGAGATGGCACAGCAGACCGCCAACCAGGCCCTGTCAACCCATCTGGCGGACATCGCCAGCATGGATCAACGCTTGCTGGAACTACAGCGTGCGCTTGACCTGGAGCGCCCGCCGCGGCGGTTGGAATGCTTCGATATCTCGCACACCGGCGGTGAACGGGCGGTGGCCTCCTGCGTCGTTTTCAATGAGGCAGGGCCGCTGAAGACGGCGTACCGCAAGTTCAATATCGATGGCATAACCCCGGGTGACGATTACGCGGCCATACGACAGGCGGTGTCGCGTCGTTTTGCGCGGGTCAAGGGCGGTGAGGTGCAAGCACCGGACTTGCTGCTGATCGACGGCGGGCAAGGGCAATTGCAGGCGGCCTTGGAGGGTCTTGAATCGGTCGACTTCACCGACGTTCGCGTGGTGGGGGTGGCCAAGGGCCCGACGCGCAAGGCCGGGCTGGAAGAGTTGATCCTGCCGGAGCGGGATCTGCCGATGCGACTGCCGCCGGACTCCCCGGCCCTGCATTTGATCCAGCGCATCCGTGATGAAGCGCACCGATTCGCCATCACCGGCCACCGTGGTCGCCGTGACAAGGCCCGACTGGGTTCCGATCTGGACACCATCGAGGGCTTGGGGCCGGCCCGCAAGCGCGCCCTGCTGCGCAGTTTTGGTGGTCTGCCGCAATTACGGCGGGCATCGGTGGATGAAATTGCGCGTGTTGACGGCATTTCGCGGCGGCTGGCCGAACGGATTCATCGCCATTTCCAGACCTGACCCCAGCGCGCTTACACTGGCCGCATGACCCTGACCTTGCCCCTGACCCTGACCTTGCTGCGGGTCGCTGCGATCCCCGTGGTGCTCGGCCTGTTCTACCTGCCGATACCGTACGCCCGGCAGGTCGCCACGCTGGTGTACGTCGCCGCCAGCATCACCGATTGGCTGGACGGTTACCTGGCGCGGCGCTGGAACCAGACTTCTCGATTCGGCGCGTTTCTCGACCCGGTGGCGGACAAGCTGTTGGTCGCGACCAGCCTGGTGATGCTGCTCGAAGACCGACCCGGCGGCATCCTGGCGATCCTGGTTTGCGTGATCATCGGCCGTGAGATCACCATCTCGGCGCTGCGTGAATGGATGGCAGAGCTCGGCAGTCGCGCAAGCGTGGCGGTCAGCTGGATCGGCAAGTGGAAGACCGGTTTCCAGATGACCGCAATTGGCATGATGTTGTGGGAAATCCCGCTGTTTGGCATTCCCTGGTATGACCTCGGCTATGGCCTGCTGTTCGTGGCGGCCGTGTTGACGCTGTGGAGCATGGTGCTTTACCTGCGCGCCGCCTGGCCGATGATGCGGGAATCCGTCACACCCTGATGGCGCCGTGATCCGGAGGTCTGGTGTAGCATCGCGCCACGCGCCTGTGGCGAAATTGGTAGACGCAGGAGACTTAAAATTTCCCGCCTTCGGGCATGCCGGTTCGACCCCGGCCGGGCGCACCATTCTTCTTTGTCCGGGCTTTCTCAAACCCAGGAGCGCTGATGGCGCGAGAACCGACATTGTTGGAACAGGCACTGCAACGCGGACGGGTGACCGTCAATGGCGGTGTCGCCGTCTGGGTGGTGGACGGCCAAGGCGCAGCCGCCATGCCCAGCGATGAGTGGCGCAGTGCGGAAAAGTGGGCGGCGTCCCGCCGTGGCGGCCTCAACACCGCACGGGACAGAGCCGTCTTGCTGGAACGCATCACCACGATGGTGACCCGGTCCGGGACCACCTTCACCACGCTCAAGGGCTCGCAGAAGTCGCTCGATCAGCTACACAAGGCCATGAAATCGGGCGGCTTCGACTTGAATGAGTGGCGGTTTCCGGCCGACGAAGGAACCCCCATGCGGCGTCCAAAGGGGGACAATGACGCTGTGGGAAACCCAGCCGTCCGTGGGGCGGGGGAGGGCCCACCCCAGTCCTGAAGGAGGCCGGCTGAATCCCCCGGGTGATCGTGAGTTCAAGCATCCCTAGCCCCATGTTGCGCCCTGCGACGCCTTACGAGGTGGTCGCAGCCCTTTTGCATCATCAGCCGGCAGCGGCGTTCTCGTCATTGTTCGTGCTGCACGGCTACGGGCACGATCTCTGTACCAACTTTGTGGCCGCTGAGCTCGCCGAGATCGAGACCGTGACCCGCGGTGTCGCGGCCGAGCGCGACTATGAGCTGCGCAAAGTGATCTTCCGCCCCCTGCAGTCTGAGCGCCGAATCGATCTGTCTCGGGAGACCCTCTCCGTTTACTGCTTTGATCAGTGCTCGATTCGGCAGTTTCCAGTCTTTTTTGTGCTGCGGGATCCGGCGCAGCAGAACGAAGTGGAGCGGCTGATGGCCCAGACAGTCGGCTACACCACGGTCCGCCATAACGACTGGCGCCTGGAAAACGCATACGAGTGGGCCATCCTGTCCCGCGAGGCGCGCGCTGGCACCCTGGTGCCACGATTGGAATTTCCCTTGATGGACGCGCTCGGATGGCGGCTGGTGCGGCCGATCACCGAGATGGGCGGCCGCTCGCCGATTCTGGAATGGCATCTGCTGAAGGCCGCCGATCTCAACAATGCCGGCGCCATTCCGCTGATGACGGTGCTGACCAATCCTGAGGGGCATGTACTGCGCCGTGCCGATGCCCAGATGTTGCACGTATTTCGCGCCAAGAGCGGACGGCAGGCCCCCGTGACGGTCGCCCTGGCGGCGGATCGTCTACCCCTGATGTCGGTGACCACGCGGGTGGGAGAGCCGGCCTCTCCAGTGCCAGCGCCGTCTCAGGAGGCGCCGATGGCGCCAAGAGAGAACGTGGTACCTCTGCAGCGGCTGGCGATCTGAGTGACCTAGGCTGCGGCAACGACGTTCGGCGTCAGAGGCTTCGTATCGGCTGTGGAGGCTGGGGCCGGAATTGAACCGACGTACGCGGATTTGCAGTCCGCTGCATAACCACTCTGCCACCCAGCCTGCGCGGGAAACATGATGCTTCGCCGAAACTAAAAAGCCCCGTTCTTGCAACCGGGGCTTGAAGACTTGGAGCGGGTAACGAGGCTCGAACTCGTGACCTCGACCTTGGCAAGGTCGCGCTCTACCAACTGAGCTACACCCGCATCACTGTGTGCCGCGTATTCTAGCGATGGCCGTCCCGAAGTCAAGATGTCATCGCGGAATTTTTCAACGCTCAGCGGTCCCGATACTGCGCTTCGACACGTTCGTCCTGGCCTTTGATATCGACGCAGACGGTGGCGGTCGGACGCGCCAGCAGGCGGGGAATGCCAATCGGGTCGCCGGTCTTCTCGCAGTAGCCATACTCGCGGTCGACGATCCGCTTGAGGGCTTCGTCGATCTTGCGCAGCAACAGCGATTCGCGCTCGCGCAGGCGGAGATCCAGCCAATGCTCTTCTTCCGCGGTGGCACGGTCAGCGGGGTCGGCAAACACCTCGCGCTGATGCAGGCGTTCCTTGACGTCGACCTCCCGCGCAAGCACTTCGGCTCGCATGGCCATCAGCCGCTCACGGAAGAAGCTCAGCTGGGCTTCGTTCATATAGTCATCATCGGACATTTGCCGGATCTGGTCTTCCGACAGCTGACCGTTGATCACGGCAGCACGGGTTTTGGCTGCGGCAGCTTCGGCTTTTCCTGAGCTGGCCTTCTTGGCGGCCCGGGGGGCAGGCTTGGACTTCGGTGCGGGGGTTTTGGCTGTCATTAAAGGCTTTTTGGCAGGAGCCGCCTTTGAGGCGGCCGGCTTGCGGGTTGATGGGCTGGTCTTGGCAGCCTTTTGGGCGGTCTTCACGGCCGTGGCCTTGGTAACGGGTTTCGGGGCGCTAGCCTTGGCTGCAGTGGCGCGCTTGGCCGGTTTGGCCGAAACCGTCTTCGCCTTGGCCGGAGCGCTCCGGCTGGCATTCTTGTCGGTTTTCGTTGCGGCTCGCGTCGGCATGGGGAACCCCCAGGGCGGCAGATGAAGGCGGGGCTTATAGCATCGGGGGTGGGGACCGTCAACGCGCAGGGGCCGCCTGGTCAGTGCTCAGACCCCCAGTGGGCGCAGGCCTGCTGTGCCGGTCAAAAGCCCTGGCAGGATCCGCAGCAGCTGTTGGACACCGCCCCGATCCGCGCCCTGTTCGGAAAACAGGCGGGTGAGATGATGGATCAGACGCAACCATTCCACCGATGAGAACTCCACAGGGACATCGAGTACGTAACTCCCCATATTCCATTCGCCAAAGCTGCGCGAGCTGATGGTCTCGTCGACGACGATGCCCAGCGCGCTGTGACGAGGGTCTCGCTGAAGGCTGTCAATCAGTCGCATCAGTGATGCTTCGTCGCCCTCCAGAACCTGCATGAAGCAGGTCCCGGTGTACAACAGCACGCCGGTAATCCCGGACACCTGGTTGCGTGCCGCGGCCTTGGCGCACAGCTGCAGCACTTCCTGTCGTGTCAGACGCTGTGCGGGGCGACTGACGTAGATCACGCGTCGAAGTGTTCGCTGCTGATCTGCCTCGGTCAGCGTCGGCGGCGGCGGGCGTCCAACCAGCGCCTCGCGTTCTGCTGCGCTGACCCAGAGTTCGACATTGCGCTCAGCACGACTGCGAATCATCGCCCAGCGCGTGACGCGCTCGAGCACTTCAGCAGACAACGTGTCCTTGCTGACGAAGTCGGTCGCGCCCGCCAACAGAGCATTCTCGCCCAGAGTGTCCAGCTGCTGGCCGGTAACCACCACCACCGGCAGCCGATAGCCAGCGCGGCGCAGGGCGGTGACCAAGGCCAGCCCGTTCTCGGGCCCCAGCCGGTAGTCGACATACGCGATGTCGACACTGTCAATCAGTGCGATGACCTTGTTCAGATTGGGTTCCAGACAGACCGTGAGCTGGTATCCCGCCGGCAGGCGGCGCTCGAAGATGCGCGCATCGTCGGGATCGTCCTCCACCAGCAGCAGGCGATACGGGCGGGCCACCGCTCAGGCCCCGACGCTGCTGTCGGCCTCATGCGGAAGCAGCTCGCGCATGAGGCGGGTCAATGCCAGGAAGCTGTCAGGCTTGCTGTAGAACCCGTTGATCTGCATACCCTGCGCGCGATTGCGGTCGTGCTCAGCGCGCGATGTGGTCATGATGACGATTCTCACATCGGGCCACGCGTGGCTGTCCCTGAGCGCGCTTACCACTTCCCAGCCCGACATGCGCGGCATATTGAGATCGAGTAGCAACAGGGATGGCGCCGGTGCGCCCGAAGCGACGTAGGTCATCAGCTCGGCACCGTCACGCTTGCAGATGAATTGTAGGCTCGGGTGAACGCTGGCAATGGCGCGTTGCAGGAGCCGCAGGTCGTCGAGGTCGTCCTCAACAATCATCAGGTCGAGGCCCTCAGACATGGATTGCCTCCGTTTCCCGATGGCCTCGCCTTAGCACGATCCAGAATTGACTCCCCTGCTCAGGAATGCCCTCCGCGGTGATGGTGCCGCCATGGCGTTGGCAAATTTTTCGACAGATGGCCAGTCCGACCCCAGCGCCGGCGATGCGGTCGCGGGTGTGCAGGCGTTGAAACAGGCCAAAGATGCGCTCGTTGTACTCCGGCATAAAACCCATGCCGTTATCTTCGACCTTGAGTGTGACGAGCGTCGGATCGGGGTTTTCCACCTCACAAATGCGAACCTGGAGCGGGCGGCTGGCCAGGCGGTACTTCAGTGCATTCTCGATCAGGTTCTGGAAAACCTGCCGCAGCTGCGCAGAATCGCCCTCGACGACAGGCAGGGGCTGAATATCGATCTGTGCCTCGGCTTCGCGAATGGCGACGTCGAGATCCGCACATACGTCCTCGCAGATCTGTTTGAGGTCGGTGGGTACGAAGCTGCATCCAGCGGAGGTCACCTGGGTCAGTCGTAGCAGGCTTTCCAGCAACTCCTGCATACGTCGGGCCGAGCCTGCGATGCTGTTCAGGTAACCGCGATGTTCTTTACTGAGCGCCTCTGCCAAGTCGAATTCCAACAGATCGGCAAATGCCAGCACTTTACGAAGTGGCTCCCGCAGGTCGTGCGAGGCCACCTGTACGAATTGCTCGAGTTCCTCATTGGTACGACTCAGGTCGCGCAGCCGGAGGTCTGCGGCGCGGCGCTCAGAAATATCGCGGGTAATCTTGGCGAAGCCGATCGGCGTACCGTCCTCGTCACGGATCAGATCAATCACCACATGGGCCCAGAATGTCGCGCCGCCCTTGCGCCGACGCCAGCCCGTGTCCTCGAAGCGGCCCTCGGAAAGCGCGGTTCGCAAGGCCAGGGCAGGGCGGCCCGACGCCAGATCGGCTGGGGTGTAGAACAGTGAAAAATGGCGGCCGATGACCTCGGCTGCACGATAGTTCTTGAAACGCTCAGCGCCGGCATTCCAACTGCTGATGTGGCCTTCCAGATCGAGCATGTAGATGGCGTAATCAGTGACGCTGGAGACCAGCAGCCGAAAGCGACGCTCGCTGGCTCGAAGCGCCTGCTCCTGTTGATAGGTCTCGCTGATATCACGGGTGATCTTGGCGAAGCCGATCAAAGTGCCGTCATCGTCGCGTACCGGATCGAGGACCACGTGCGCGCGGAAGCGATGGCCGTCCTTGCGCACCCGCCAGGCGCGGTCTTCGAACCGCCCACGTTCATGCGCCAGTCGCAAGACGTGCGCGGGCATGCCTGCGGCGCGATCTTCGTCGGTGTAGAACACTGAGAAGTGGTGACCGATGATCTCCTCGGCGCGGTAGCCCTTGAAACGTTCTGCGCCGCGGTTCCAGCTGCAGACGTAGCCATCGGGATCGATCAGGTAGATCGCGTAGTCACTGACATTCTCGACCAGGCGCTGATAGAGCGATTCATCCATCACCAGCGGGATCCGCGGCGGGTCTGGCGGGCAGAGTTGCGGCAGGGCCTGCAGGGGCGTGTTCATCGGCAGTCTGATCGGACGGGTTCGCCGTTGGGCTGCAAGGCGGGTACCGCCGACGGTCAACGGCATTCGCCAGCCGCTGGGAGGCGGTCACGATCAACCCTTAGAGATATCACTTTACATAATATACATTATGACTCGATCAATGTTCATGGGACGCGACAGTGAAGGTGCTGGCGTTGTTGGACGATGCGATGCATGCGCGCATGCAGCCGCGCGCTGGCACTTGGCGGATAGCCGGCTCGCATCACCGACTCCAGGTCGCGCTTCTGTCGTGCCAGCGTGGCGCAGCGCATCTGGGTCGCGGAGTCGGGATCTTGGGTCTCGGGTGCGGCCGTGCGAGCCGCTTCGTCGGGCTCGCGCAGGCTGCGGTAGATTTCGGTAGCGCGTTGGTAACGCTCGATCGGCGTCAGCGGAGGATCTGACGCGACGCTGTCCGCCAGGGCCGTAGCGGCCGTGAGCCCGCCCACCACGCACAGCGCCAAACGGAAAGCGGCCGCGCGGCGGTCGGCGCGCGACTGAGCGTATTGATGTGGCTCCATGCCGGTGTCCTGGACAATCCGCCTTCAACCCTGCACCGGTCGCCAGCGGATGGCAAATACCGGAGGCTGTTTGGCGAGCTTGCTGAACCTACTGCAGGCACTTCAGCCGGCTGAGATTCTGAATTGCGTTGTCGCGTTGATTTCGCAGCAGTCGCGCCTCCGACTCCGGCGGATTCTTCGCCAGCGCCGCTTCGGCTTCTTGACGCAGACCCTGAAGTCCACGGCACAAGCCATCATCACGCGCCTGTCCACTGAGTTCGCGCGCGTCGGCGGGCGGCAGTCGATCACCCCCGCCTACCGCACGTGGGCCGGCCAATGGCACGTCTCGTGGACCGGATTGAAAGGATTCCAGCGGTGTGGTCTGCAATTCCGGCGCGGGTGTCACCCCGCCACTGATGCGGGGTGAGATCACCACATCGGGGACCCGCCCGGCGCTGTTGCCTGCTGGCGGTGGCGTGGCCAGCGGCTGCTCCAGTCCGGCCTCGCTGCTGGCGTTGACCGGCAAGGTCTCCGGCGCTTGCTCTTGCAACCAACGAATGGCCGCGAACAGTGCCAAAGCGGGGATTAGCAAGGACAGCCACAAGCCGGTTGAAGACTTCTTGGCAGCTCTTGTCGGTCGGGAACGGCGGTCACTGTGCAGAGGGTCCATAAGCGGCGCAGGCGGTGGGCGGTTTGAGGTCGCTAGCGTACGCGTACCGGCGCTGGTTTGGGGGCTGTGGTACAAGATCCACGCCGAAACCAACCCGACAATACGGCGCAGGAGCAACGCACCCGTGGAACAGAGTCCGCTGATCGCGATCGGACTGCCGATCGCCCTCTTCATCATCATGATTGGCATGGGGCTGACCCTGACACCGGCTGATTTCAAGCGTGAGGCGCGGGCGCCGCGTGGGCTGGTGGTCGGCAGTCTGTTGCAGTTGGCGGTGCTCCCGGTGATCGGCCTGCTGCTGATGGGCATGCCCGGTCTGAGTGCGACGCTGGCAGTGGGCGTGGTGATCGTGGCCGCCTGCCCTGGGGGAACGACCTCCAATCTCATCAGTTTTCTGGCACGCGGCAATGTCGCGCTATCGATCATCCTGACCGTGATCGCCAGTCTGGCAACCATCGCGACCCTGCCGTTCTGGGTCAATCTGGCCCTACAGCAAGCGGGACTCGATCATGGTGATACGCCGTTGCACCTGCCGTTCCTGAAAACCGTGGTCATGCTGGCGGTGTTGATTCTGGTGCCGGTCGCGATCGGCATGGTGGTCCGCAACCGCAATGCCACGCTGGCGGCACGCGCCGACCGTGCGGTCAGTCTGTTCGGAGCCCTGGTGCTGCTGCTGCTGATCATCGGGATTGCCTGGACCAACCGGGATCGCCTCGGCACCCTACTCTCCCTGGCCGGTCCGGCCTGCGCCGCGCTGAACATCGCCGGCATCCTGCTGGGGGTGGTCGGCGGTCGTGTCATGGGGCTGAGCGCCCGGGACAGTCTGACGGTGGCGGTGGAACTGGGCGTCAAGAACAGTACCATCGGGCTGCTGGTGGCGATGACGCTGCTGCACAATACCGAGATGGCAGTACCTTCCGCTGTCTACGGCATCATGATGTACGGCTTTGGCTTTGCCCTGGTGGCTTGGGGCAAGCGCCAGCACCGCGACGCCCTTCCCGCCTGACAGGATTTTCACCATGTCGACCCGCTTGTTTGATCTCACCGACCGCGTTGCCCTGGTGACCGGTGCGTCCCGTGGTATTGGCGAGGCCACCGCCCGTCTGCTGGCCGAGCAGGGCGCGCACGTGATTCTGGCCTCCCGCAAGCAAGGCGACCTTGATGCAGTCGCCGCATCCATCGTTGCTACCGGCGGCAAGGCCACCGCGATTGCCGCGCATCAAGGTGACTCCACGGCCCTGCAGCGGCTGGTGACCGAGATCGATCAGCGTTTCGGACGGCTGGATATTCTGGTCAACAACGCTGCCACCAACCCGCATTTCGGGCACATCACTGACACCGGCATGGACATGGTCGACAAGACCCTGCAGGTCAACGTGAAGGGCTACTTTGAACTGTCATCACTGGCCGCCAGGCTGATGAAATCCGGTGGCGGTGGCGCCATCGTGAACATCGCCAGCATCAACGGCATTCGTCCAGGGCCGATGCAGGGCATCTACTCGATCACCAAGGCTGCTGTGATCAACATGACCAAGGCCTTTGCCAAGGAGTGCGCGCCCTGGGGCGTGCGTGTCAACGCCGTCCTCCCAGGTCTGACCGAAACCAAGTTCGCCTCAGCGCTGACCACCAACGAGGACATGCTGCGGCATTTCATGCCGAGCATTCCGCTGGGGCGCGTCGCTCAACCCGCCGAAATTGCCCCCGCGGTGCTGTTTCTGGTGTCCGACGGCGCCAGCTACGTGACCGGCAGCACCCTGGTGGTGGATGGCGGCTTCCTGACCTGAGGGTCTAGCGGCGTAGCGGCACCACACGCGGCCGTGAACGGCCACCTGCCCCGTCGCGCTCGTGGTCCATCACCTCATTGAAGAAACGTCGGATCTCCGGCCACAGGCGGTCTGGCCGCGTACGCAGTTCCAGAATGTGCCGCGCTTCCAGCAAAGTCGAGTGACGCAGCTCCTGATGCAGCACATGGGCATCGCGAAACTCGTGCAGCTTGTCGCCACTGTGGCCGACGATGAGGGCCGGCATGGTCAGGCTGCGACGCGCCGATTCGGCAGGGACGATGGCGCCGACCAGCACGCCGTGCAGGATGGCCGCCATGTTGGCGGGTTCCATCGAAGCCGTGTTGAGTACGCTCGTGGCCACCTCGTTGCGCGGGCGTGGCAGCCGCCGAAGTCGCGCGGCCAAGGGTCGCTGCAGCAGCGGCGCAAAACGTGACAGCAGCAGCAATGGCGACAAGATCAGGGCAGCCCAGGGGGCCGACCATTCCATGACCGGCATCTCCAGGAACAGCGCCGAAACCCGATCGGGCGCTTTTACCGCCGCATGCAGGGAGACGATGCAGCCGAGTGACAAGCCGCCGAGGATTGCTTTGGGCAACTGCAGGTGGTCGAGCAAGGCGATCACCTGATCGGCATAGAAATCGGCCCGGTGGTCCTTGGGATCGTGACTGCGGTCACTGCGGCCGTGACCCAGCAAGTCCAGCAACACCACCTGAAAGCCTTCGCTGACCAGCTTCCGGGCCAGGCCTCGGTTGAGATGCGAATCCAGCAGGATGCCGTGCACCAGCACCACCGCTGGCGCCCGCGGCTCGCCGTATCGCTCATAGGCCAGCTGAGCGTCGTGATACCAGAAACGTCCGGTGGTGACAGCCGCCAGTTCGGTCATGTGAATCTCCTTGTCACCACAGCTTACTTGAGTTCGGCGGAACTCTTGCTCAGCAGCCTGCGCGCCACGATCAACTGCTGGATTTGTTGGGTGCCTTCGAAGATGTCGAGGATCTTGGCATCACGCGCCCACTTTTCGAGCAGCCCGTGCTCTGAGTAGCCAAGGCTGCCGCAGATCTCGACGCAGCGCAGGGCGATGTCGACGCAGCTGCGCCCAGCCTTGGCCTTGGCCATGGAAGCCTGCAGCGAGTTCGGCTGGCGGTTGTCAGCCATCCAGGCCGCTTCAAGCGTCAGCAGTCGGGCGGCCTCGTAGTCTGCCTCCATCTGCATGAACTGCCATGCGGCGGCCGACAGCTGCGCCGGTAGGGCATCGTAGTCCAGCACCACGCCGGCAGCGGTCAACTGCGCACGGGTCTCGTCAAGACAGGCTTTGGCCAGACCGACCGCCATGCCGGCGACCAGTGGCCGCGTGTTGTCGAAGGTCTGCATGACGCCGGCAAAGCCCTTGGCGACATCCACCTCCGGTGATCCCAGCAGGTTTTCCTTGGGCACCCGTACGTCCTTGAGCAGGAACGCGGCGGTGTCAGAGGCGCGAATGCCGAGCTTGTGCTCCAGGCGCACCAGTTCAAAACCGGGCGTCCCTTTTTCGACGACGAAGCTCTTGATTGCGGCGCGTCCCTTGTCACGGTCAAGCGTCGCCCACACGACCACCAGGTCGGCACGCTCGCCGCTGGTGACGTAGATTTTTTCACCGTTGAGGACGTAGTGATCGCCGTCCAGTCGTGCGGTGGTGCGGATGGCGGCAGAGTCGCTGCCACAATGTGGCTCGGTAATGGCCATCGCCGCCCATTTGCCCTCGAAACGGGCCAATTGCTCCGGCGTGGCGACGGAGGCAATCGCCGAGTTTCCCAGGCCCTGTCTTGGCATCGATAGCAGCAGGCCGACGTCGCCCCAGCACAATTCGATGATGCCCAGCACCGTACTCAGGTTGCTACCGTTGCGATTACCGGTTTCGCCGGTGTCGTCCCGCCGAACGCCGGCGGCGCCGGAGCCGCCACTGCCACTGGCATTCATGCCGTCCAGCACGGAGGCCAACAGGTCGAGTTCTTGCGGGTAATCGTGCTCGGCGCGATCGTAACGTCGCGAATTGGGGCGGAACACTTCCTGCGCAACCTGCCGCGCCTGGTTGACCAGCGCCGAGAACTTCTTCGGGGTTTCCAGATGAATCATGATTGTCTCCTCAGACCAGCACGCCGCCGTCCATGACGGCCACCGCGCGCAAGTCGCGGTACCACCGCTCGACCGGATACTCGCGGGTGAAGCCGTGGCCCCCCAGCAACTGCACGCCGTCGTTACCGATCTGCATGCCCTTTTCGCTGCAAAGGCGCCGCGCCAGCGCCACTTCACGGGCGTGCGACTGGCCCAGATCGATGCGGCTGGCGGCCCGCAGTGTGGCCAAACGCATGCCTTCCAGTTCGATGGCCATGTTGGCGACTGTGAAGGCCACTGATTGTCGGTGACTGATGGGCTCCCCAAAAGCCTGACGCTCGTTGACGTAAGGGATCACGTAGTCGAGGACCGCCCGGCCAGCGCCACAGCCCAAGGCACACCAGGCCAGTCGCGATAGACGCACACAGTCGCGCAGGATGTCGGCATCGCCGAGCCGGGCTTCCGCAGGAAGGTCCACGGCGGACATCTGCAAGCGGACCGTCCCGGCCGCGCGCAGGCCCATGGCCGGCTCAGGCTGCCAGCGCAGTCCTTTGTGGCCGCCTTCCACCAGGAATAGGCCGGCACCCTCCCCCGGTATGGTGGCGGAGACCAGTAGCAGCTCGGCCTCGGTGCCGCGAATCACCAGTGCCTTCTCGCCACTCAGGCGATAGCCCCTCGCGCTGCGCTCAGCGCGGCAGGTCGGCGACAGTGGGTCTTGCAGGATGCCCGGCTCTGCCAGCGCCAGCGCGGTGACGGGGGGGCGCTCTCCGGCGAATGCCGGAAGATAGGTGGCCTGTTGATCGGCGTCGCCCCAATTGACCAGCGCGCGCATCACCGACTGCGGCGCCAGACAGGCCACCGCCAGTCCCAGATCGCCCTGCGCCAGCGCCTCGCTGACCAGGACCTGCGTGACCACCGAGCGTTCCTGTCCGGCGCCGCCGAGCGTCTCCGGTAGGTCCAGCAGGTGAATGCCCAAATTGGCGGCCGCCGTGGTGACCGCCTCTGGCGCTGCATTGGCCATGTCGGCGGCGGCCGCGGCGGGCCGCAGTTCGCCCATGGCCACATCGCGCACCGCTTCGCACAGCATCTGCTGCTCATCGCTGGGGGTGAGATCGAACAGCCCGTTGCTGCTCGGCCGCGGGAGTCGTGTCGGCGTACCCCCGCCGCGGACCTTGCGGAATGCCCGCGCCCCGGTACCGGCCAGCTGAAACCCGGTCCGCGCGCCATGGAACAGCACCCGCTCGGTGACCGTCTTGATGCCGGTACGCCGCATCAGCGGCCAGCCGGCAATACGGTTCAGGGCCGCCAGGCCCCAGCCGGAAAGATCGCGTTTCGCCTGCATGATGTGTTCTCCTGTTTTGCCCCACGGTACGGCGCCGTCGCGCCGGCGGCATTGACCCTGGGTCATGCCCTTCGGGCGGCGCAGCAAACACGACCCAAAAAAAGGCCGGGCAATGCCCGGCCTTGTTCAACCGATCCCGAGGGATCAGAAGTTGGCGGCGTCCAGCGTCATCAAGCTGTCGGCACCGGCGCGAATCTGCGCCAGGTTCATCTGCGTTTCCGGCAGCATCTTGGCGAAGTAAAACCGCGCAGTGGCGAGTTTGGTGGCGTAAAACGCATCACCCTCCGCCTTGTCCAGCGCGATCCTCGCCATCCGTGCCCACAGGTAGGCATAGATGAAGTGGCCGAGCAGGTGCATGTACGGCACCGACGCCGCGCCGACCTCCTCGGGGTTCTTCATTGCCTTCTGGCCAATCTCCATGGTCACCTTCTGCACTTCCGTTCCGAGTGCGGCCAGCGGAGCGATGAACTCCTTCATGGCGTCGTTGGCGGACTCGGCCTTGACGAAGTCGGTGACGATCTTGCCGAACTTGCTCAGCTTGGCGCCCATGTCGGACAGCACCTTGCGGCCGAGCAGATCGAGCGCCTGAATGCCGTTGGTGCCTTCGTAGATCATGTTGATGCGGGCGTCACGGACGTACTGTTCCATGCCCCACTCCTTGATGTAGCCGTGGCCGCCGAACACCTGCATGCCCAGCGTGGTGGACACGTAGCTCTGCTCGGTAATGAAGCCCTTGACGATCGGCGTCAGCAGCGCCACCAGGTCGGACATGTCCTTGCGGACCTTCTCGTCGGGGTGGCCGTGTTCCTTATCGATCATCAGACCGGTCCAGTAGGTGAACGCGCGCGCACCTTCGACGTGGGCCTTCTGGGTCAGCAGCATGCGACGCACGTCGGGATGCACGATGATCGGGTCGGCCGGCTTGTCCGGCGCCTTCTTGCCCGATAGCGAGCGCATCTGCAGACGGTCGCGGGCATAGGCCAGCGAGTTCTGGTAGGCCACTTCCGCCAGCCCCAGTGACTGCATGCCGACGCCGAGTCGCGCGCCGTTCATCATCACGAACATGGCGTTCAGGCCCTTGTGCGGCTCGCCCACCAGCCAGCCTGTGGCACCGTCCAGGTTCATCACGCAAGTGGCATTGCCGTGAATGCCCATCTTGTGTTCGAGGGCGCCACACTTGATGCCGTTGCGCTCGCCCAAGGAACCGTCGGCATTGGGAATGAACTTCGGCACGATGAACAGCGAGATGCCCTTGGTCCCCGCCGGTGCGTCCGGCAGGCGCGCCAGTACCAGGTGGATGATGTTCTCGGCGAGGTCGTGCTCACCCGAGGAGATGAAGATCTTCTGGCCGGAAATGGCATAGGAACCATCGGCGTTCGGCTCCGCCTTGGTGCGCAGCAGGCCGAGGTCGGTCCCGCAATGCGACTCGGTCAGGCACATCGTGCCGGTCCAGTGGCCGGACACCAGCTTCGGCAGGTAGGCGGCTTTCTGCTCCGGGGTACCATGCGCAATCAGCGCCGCATAGGCACCATGGGTGAGACCGGGATACATGGTCCAGGACTGGTTGGCGCTGTTGAGCATTTCATACAGCACGTTGTTGATCACTTCCGGCAGGCCCTGGCCGCCGTACTCCGGGTCGCAGGCCAACGCCGGCCAGCCCGCTTCGACGTACTGCGCATAGGCTTCCTTGAAGCCTTTGGGCGCATTGACGGTGCCGGTGGCCTTGTCGAGGGTGCAGCCTTCCTCATCGCCGCTCTGGTTCAGCGGGAAGGTCACGTTTTGAGCGAACTTCCCGGCCTCGTCGGCGATCGAGTTGATGGTGTCGGCGTCCAGCCCCGCATGCGCCGGGATGGCCTGCAGTTCGGTTTCGACGCCCAGCAGTTCGTGCAGCACAAACTGCATGTCACGCAGGGGGGCGGTGTATTGACCCATGGGGTTTCTCCGTCAAGGTTGAAAACAAGAAGTGGTAAAAGCAATTCTGGGCACACCATACGGTGCAGTATGGTTGAAGCGTACCCGATTCATTCGGCGATTGCTGCGCTGCAGCGACGGACGGTGCTGGCGCTGCGCCCAACCGACGGAATCGAGTCGCTCACGTACACTGCGGCGCACTCTAGCCACCTGATTCGGGCCGCCAACATGTCCAATCCCTACCCGCACCTGCTTGCGCCGCTGGACCTCGGATTCACCACGCTGCGCAACCGCGTCCTGATGGGCTCGATGCACACCGGCCTTGAGGACCGGCGCAAGCACTTCCCTCGCCTCGCTGCCTACTTTGCCGAGCGCGCCCGAGGTGGGGTCGGATTGATCGTCACCGGTGGTTTTGCGCCAAACGTCGAAGGCTGGGTATCACCGTTTGCTGGGCAGCTGAGCTCCACCAGTGCGGCGCGCGCACACCGGCAGATCACCGACGCCGTGCATGCCGAAGGCGGCAAGATCGCCCTGCAGATCCTGCATGCCGGGCGCTACGGCTATCACCCTTTGAGTGTGGCGCCGTCGAGAATCAAGTCGCCGATCACCCCGTTCACGCCGCGGGCCCTGGGCGAAGGGGGCATCGAGCGCCAGATCAAGGCCTTCGTTCGCTGTGCCCAGTTGGCGCGCGAAGCTGGCTACGACGGCGTGGAGGTGATGGGATCGGAGGGCTACTTCATCAATCAGTTCCTGGTGACCCATACCAACCAGCGCGATGACCGCTGGGGCGGCCCCTACCAGAACCGCATGCGGCTGCCGGTGGAGATCGTGCGCCGCATTCGAGAGGCGGTTGGGCCCGACTTCATCATTGTCTACCGCCTGTCGATGCTCGACCTCATCCCCGATGGCCAACGCTGGGAGGAAGTGGTGATGCTGGCCAAGGCCATTGCGCAAGCGGGCGCGACCATCATCAACACCGGGATCGGTTGGCATGAGGCCCGGGTGCCCACCATCGCCACCAGCGTTCCAAGGGGCGCGTTCGCCTGGATCACCCAGAAGATGAAGGGCGAAGTCGGCATCCCGCTGTGCACCACCAACCGCATCAACACCCCAGACGTTGCCGAACAGATCCTCGCCGACGGCATGGCCGACATGGTGAGTATGGCCAGACCGCTGCTGGCGGATGCCGCCTTCGTCAACAAGGCGGCCGCCGGCAAGGCGGACCGCATCAATACCTGCATCGCCTGCAATCAGGCCTGCCTGGATCATGCTTTCCAGCTGAAGACGGCGTCCTGCCTGGTCAATCCGAGGGCCTGTCACGAAACCGTGATCACGGTACAGCGGGCCGCGGCGCCCAAGCGCGTGGCAGTGGTCGGCGCCGGCCCCGCCGGGCTGGCCTGTGCGACCACGCTGGCGGACCGTGGTCACCATGTCGACCTGTTCGACGCCGCGCTGGAAATTGGGGGCCAGTTCAACATGGCCAAGCAGATTCCTGGGAAGGAAGAATTCCATGAGACCCTGCGGTATTTTCGCAATCACCTGGCCGACACCGGCGTCAACGTCCACCTCGGCACGCGGGTGACCGCTGAGACCCTGCTGGCCGGCGGTTATGATGATGTGGTTCTGGCCACGGGTGTTCGCCCGCGCGATCCCGCCATCCCTGGACAGGCCGAACATACCGCTACCGGCAAGGTACTGAGCTACATCGACGTCCTGTTGCACCACAAGCCAGTGGGGCAAAGCGTGGCGGTGATCGGTGCCGGCGGAATCGGCTTCGATGTCAGCGAATACCTGGTGCATGCCGGCCCCTCTCCGACCCTGGAGCCCAGCCATTGGAACGCCGAATGGGGCGTGACCGATCCGGCTCGGTATCCGGGCGGGGTGACCCGGCCGGTGATTGCGCCTCCCGCGCGCCAGATCACGCTGCTGCAGCGCAAGGCGGAGACGCTCGGCAAGCGGCTCGGCAAGACCACGGGATGGATTCACCGCGCTGCGTTGAAGATGAAGCAGGTCGAGATGATCGGTGGCGTCAATTACGAGGCCATCGACGCGCGCGGTCTGTTGATCAGCTACGGCGAGAAGCGCGAGAAGCCAACCCTGCTGGAAGTCGACACCATCGTGCTGTGCGCGGGACAGGTCAGCGAGCGCAGCCTGCAGGGGCCGCTGACCGAAGCCGGGGTGGCCACACATTTGATCGGCGGCGCTGACCTGGCATCCGAGCTGGACGCCAAGCGTGCGATCCATCAAGGCACGGTGCTGGGGACAAAGCTCTAGCGCCACTGACCCTGGCCCCACACGCAAACGAGACACGTTATCATTGACGGCATGAGCCTGATCTCCCTTGCTGCCCTGCCCCGTCGCCAGCCGGCAAGGGTTGACCATGTCGATGATGCCGACGGCACCGATCCTGTCGCGCGACGTCTGCAGGTGCTGGGTTTCGTGCCCGGGCGGCCGGTCGAGATCCTGCATGTGGGCCCGATTGGCGGGGATCCACTGATGGTGCGTATCGGGGATGCGCGGTTCGCTCTGCGGCGCGCCGAGGCGGCGCGCGTCCACGTGCGGGCGGAGGTCCCATGAGCCCCAACCCGCCCCGACTCCGGCGCATTGCGCTGGTGGGCAATCCGAATTGTGGCAAGACGGCGCTGTTCAACCGGCTGACCGGCAACCGCCAGAAGGTGGCGAACTACGCGGGCGTCACAGTCGAGCGCAAGTCCGGCATGCATCGGCTTGAGGACGGCAGCGCGGTCGAGATCATTGACCTCCCCGGCGCCTACAGCCTGGAGGCCAGCAGCCCCGATGAAGCGGTCACCCGTGACGTCTGCCTCGGCCGGTTTCCGGGCGAGGCGGTTCCGGATCTTATTATTTGCGTGGTGGATGCCATCAACCTACGCCTGCACCTGCGCTTCGCGCTGGAAGTCCGTCAGCTGGGCTGCCCGATGATCGTGGCAGTCAATCGCATGGACGTGGCGCGGCGCCACGGCCTGACGGTCGATCTGGCGGCGTTGGCGGCGCAGCTCGGGGTGCCGGTGGTGGGGACCGTCGCCGTGCGGCGGGCGGGGGCGGTTGATCTGTCAGCGCAGTTGGCTCAGACCCCAACCGTGCCGCCCTCCGCCTTCACCGATCCGGCCTTATGGCACGAGCAGGCCGAGCATCTCGTACGCACCTGCACCACCGGGGTCGAACAGGACCAACTCACCGATCGTGCCGATGCCCTCCTGTTGCACCCGGCCACTGGACTGCCGCTGCTGGCGCTGCTGATGTTCGTGATGTTCCAGGCGGTGTTTGCCTGGGCCGATCCCCTGATCGGCGGGATCGAGTCCGCGGTATCGGCGCTGGGGGCGCTGGTGGGCGGCGCTCTGCCGGCCGGTGTGCTCAACAGCCTGTTGGTCGACGGCATCATCGCCGGTCTCGGCGGGGTGGTGGTATTCCTGCCGCAGATCTTGATCCTGTTCCTGTTCATCCTGCTGCTGGAGGAATCCGGCTATTTGCCACGCGCCGCGTTTTTGCTGGACCGCCTGATGGTCGGCGCCGGTCTCAGTGGTCGCGCTTTCATCCCCCTGCTGTCGAGCTTCGCCTGCGCCGTGCCCGGCATCATGGCGACGCGCAGTATCCCCAATCCACGCGACCGGCTGGCCACCATCCTGGTGGCGCCGCTGATGACCTGTTCCGCGCGTTTGCCGGTCTACACCTTGTTGATCGCTGCGTTCATCCCCCAGCAGACGGTTGGTGGCATGTTCAACCTGCAGGGTTTGGTGCTGTTCGGCCTGTACGCGCTGGGCATTGTCAGCGCCGTGCTGGTCAGCTGGCTGATGAAGCGCTGGGGTGGCGCCCGTGAGGAACAGCCGCTGCTACTGGAGCTGCCCGCCTATCGCTTGCCCCACCCGCGCGACATCCTCATCGGCCTCTGGGAGCGTGCGCTGATCTTCTTGCGTCGCGTCGGCGGCATCATCCTCGCGCTCACCATCCTGTTGTGGGCCCTGTCGAGCTTCCCTGCGCCGCCAGCGGATGCTGTGGCGGCCGACATCACCTACAGCTGGGCGGGACAGCTGGGCCGTTTGATGGAGCCGGTGTTCGCACCGCTCGGATTCAACTGGCAGATCTGCATTGCACTGGTGCCGGCGATGGCGGCGCGCGAAGTCGCGGTCAGCGCCCTGGCCACCGTTTACGCGCTGTCAGCCACCGACGATGAGGCCGCCAGTGTGCTGGGTCCTCTGATCGCTCAGGACTGGACGCTTCCCACGGCGTTATCCCTGCTGGTGTGGTTCATCTATGCCCCACAGTGCATCTCGACGCTGGCGGTGATCCGCCGCGAGACCAACCAGTGGCGTATGGTGGCCGTTTCCGCCGGCTACCTGTTCGGGCTGGCATACGGCATGTCTCTGCTGACCTATCAGCTCGCACGGGGTCTGGGACTATGAGCTACGCCCTGCTGGAACTGGCCTTGGTGACCTTGGCCGTGTCTGGCGCCGCCGGTTACGCGCTGTGGCGCTGGTGGCCGCGTCGCCCGTCGTCGGGCTGTGCCAGCGGCTGTGCCAGTTGTGCCACCGGTTGCAGTAGCGGAGATCGTCCAGCTGCCAAGCCGCCACCAGACGAGCAGCCGATTCGCTTCCATCGTTGACCGCGCGGGCTGCGCGTCAACGGATGCCGGGCAGGAACATCTGACCGATGCCGACCATCAACCCAAGGGCGGCGCCCACCGCGATCAGCAGCCACTCGTCCTCTTTGAAGGCCGGCCTAAGCATGGCTTCGAAGTCGTCAGGTGGCAGCCCTTGCAGACGCGTGACCAAGGTATTGCGAATATCCATGGCGTCGGCGGCATAAGGTTCGACCCGGCGCAGATTGATGGGTAGCCGGTCCAGCAGTTGCTCGATGGCGTCAGCCTGCGCGCGGGCATAGGCATCGCCACCGAGGGCAATGGGCGCAAGCCGACCGGCAAACCCGGCTTGTGCATCCAGCGTCCGCTGAACATGCCGCTGAATCAGGGCGACCACACGATCCGCCTGTGGCCCCTTGAGTATGGCCTCGATAATGTTGGCCGGTGTCAGGATTTCGTCGGCCACCAGGTTGCCGTAGTCACGCGCCACCTCGGTCTGTCGCTTCATGAACAGACCCTGCACCCGAACCGGACCAATCTTGACGGGCTGTCGCGGGTTAAAGATCAGGTAGAGCGCGATCCAGTTGGTGGCATAGCCCACCAGCAGTCCGGCAACCGGTAGCTGCCACGGACTCTGGAAAACGGTGTAGATCAGGGTTTGCAGTACCCCAAACAGAAAACCGAAGTAGAGACCGGAACGTCCAATGAAGCGGAACTCCGCATGGCCGGTCTCAAGAAAGATGCGATTAATCAGTTCGCGCTCCCGCAGCAACTTGGTGACCACCATGTCCTTGAGATTGAAAACCTCGTGGACGTGGCTGCGAACGTCGCGAGTTATGTCACGGACGACAGCGGGGACTTCGTCCTGCAGGCGTCGGGTCAGGCGCTTGCGCACTGCGTCCGGCAGGGTCACCCAGAGTCGCGGATAGTGCTGGTTCATCACCTGGTCGGCGATCTCCTCCACCGCTGTCGTCAGCGGCGCCTCCATCTCGCGGGCCAGGCGCTCCGGGTCGATCCGCGAGAAGATCTCGTCGACCGTGATGAGGTGCCCGGTGATGGTGTCGACGGCAATGGCGGCCATCTTGCCCGACTTGCGCGGGATGATGCCCTGCCAGCCCAGATACGG
Source organism: uncultured Polycyclovorans sp. (assembly GCA_964425915.1). Classification (GTDB taxonomy): domain Bacteria; phylum Pseudomonadota; class Gammaproteobacteria; order Nevskiales; family Nevskiaceae; genus Polycyclovorans. Next base: position 337,563 of record CAYROO010000004.1, on the reverse strand, counting down.
CGGTATGCCGATGAACCGGATCGGCAGAAACATCATCTTGATCGCCAGCACATTGGTGACGTACCCCACCAGCGCGGCGGTCACCGGCAAAGTGGCGTAGAGCAGCGGCTTGCTCGCCAACTCGGCCGCCATGCGCGTCAGAAGCTCCAGCATGGGGCGGCCTCAGTCGGTTTGTGTGCGATCCAGGCAGGCCTCGCTGAACTGGGCCCCAAGGGGGGTGACCCGCAGGCTGCGGCGCACCAAGCGCGCTTTCAGGCCATCGGCCTCGATCCTGGTGCTGACCGCGCGCAGCTCGGCACCGCTTTCAATGACCTGGTAGGTGTCGGTAGCGGTTATCTGTTCACCCCCGGGCTCCACTAGCCCGGCATCGATCATCCGTCGCAAGAATATCGGCGCCAAAACCGGCACCCGCAGGCCGGCATCCTCGCCAGCCTTTGAGAGGTAGGGCGCGATGCGCTCGACGCCACTGCCCAGCACCCGCGACACGGCATCGACATGCACCACCGGTAGCGGAGACCGCAGGCGCAATACGTGCTGCGCCAGTCGTGCCTCGTCGGGCAGCATGTTCAGGATGACCTGGCTGAAGTAGGCGCTCAACGCCCGGCCGCCAGAGAGCTCCGCCGAGTGAGCCAATCGTTCGTGAAACCGCGCAGCGGGGCTGGGTCGGGCTGTGTGGGCGCCCGGCAAGGCCTGGGTCGGTGGCAGGCGATCCAAGCGACGCTTCAGGGCACTGAGTGCCTGATGTTCCAGCGCATCCGAGCCTTGGGTGACCAGCACCCGCGCCGCGTCGCGGCCACCCTCCGCAACTGCAAGTGCGCCGCGCAGGAGGCGTGAGAGTCCGGTTGCTCGGGTGTCACGCTCACGCAGTAGGCCGGGCGTCGGGGACTCGGGCGATTCGTTCATGTCGACAGGCCGTCAGAAAGCAGATGGGCGCACCGGGATGCGCCCATCGAGTGTACCCAAGGCGGCGGCGCCTGGGGGCTTAGAAATTGAACACCACGTTGACCAGGGCGTTGTCGCGGTCGCGGCGGTTGTTGTTGTCGCCCCCCCCGGTGAACCAGTTGTAGCCCAGACGCATTGACAGCGACTGGGTGAACAGGATGTCGGTCGACAGTTCAATCTGCTTGCGACCCTCAACAAAGTTCTGCGATGGGAATGGCGCAATGCCGCTGACATCCCAGTAGCCGATCAGCTGCGGACGGAAGTTCCAGCCGAACACCACGTTGTTGTATTCGCCTCGCACGATGGTGCGCAGACCCCAGGAGAAATCATCGGCAAAGCCGCGGGTCTGCTGGGTCGGGTTGAGCCGGCGCGTGCATTCTTCGACCGGGGTGTTGGGCGAGCCGGTGCAGTCGGCGCCCGGGCTGGCATGGGTGCGATACATCACGCCGCTTTCAAACTGCAGGACATCGGTCGATGGCATGTCTTCGACGTAGGTCGCCCCAACCTCCGCGATCACCAGCAGCTGGTCGGCGCCGAAGGGGTTGCTCGACAGCGCTCGGATGCCGGTGAACCCGATCTGGTGAACCTTCATGCGTTCCCAGCCCTCGATACGCTGGCCCGGTGCGACGCGATCAATGCCGCGGTAGTCGGTGAGGAAGCTGGGAATCCCCTCCTCCGAGCTGGGGAAGGTCGCTGCCAGCAGGCCGAGCAGGCCATCTTGCGCGATCGGCAAACCGAGTGCCCCCAGCAGACCGGGCAGATCGCCCACCAACGGCGGCGCTGCCAGGGTGTTGGCTGGGAATGCCGGCTGCAGCCCGGCAAAGATGACGTCAGTGAGCTGCACCTGCAGCGGCAGGTTGGGCCGGTAGACGTATTCACCCGCCAGCGACCACTTGCCGACATTGGTATTGAAGCTCAGGCCGAACAGGCGGATGTCCTCGGGATAGGCCAATGCGAGCCCCAGGGTGTCGATCGGCAACGGCTCCCGATCTGGAGAAGGGTCCCGTCCGGGCACCAGGGTGCCATTGAAGCCGTTGCAATCGAGCAGGGCTTCGACGGCATTGCCGGAGTCACGCGCGCCGTTGTTCTCGATGCGCGTGCACGAGGCTTCGGTGGCATAGGCCGCCACCAATGGCAGGCGGCTGTGATAGTTCATGGCGTAAACGCTGATCTCGGTGCCGTTGTTCAGCCAGTCGGCGTAATAGTTCAGCTTGATCCCGTACTGCCCGCTGTCGCTGGGCTCTTCGGCCGGCCGCAGTTTCACCGTGGTGGCGGTGTTGGTGATGGCGCCCAGAGTGCCTTCGGGCCGCAGCTGCTGATTGGGATCCTCGCCGAACTGCCCGAGTGAGATGACGGCCGAATCGCCGTTGATCAGATCGAAATCGGAGTAAAAGCTGCCGTTGGGGTCGGGCTGCACCTCTTTCCACTGCAGCTGGTAGAAGGCCTCGGCGGTGACACCGCCATAGACATCAAATGAGACTACGGCCAGGGGCACCGGCAGGAAAATCTCGTTGAACTCAACGCCCGGGAACCGGAAGAAGGCCTGGCTGGGCGGGCTGATCTCGTTGATGCTGTTGATCGCTACCAGGGTGCTCTCGCCCCAGCGCAGATACTGGTTGCCGATCGAGAATGCCCCGAAGCGATCACCAAACTCGAACTGGCGCGAAATGAAGGCCTCGAACAGCTCAGCGCCCCGCGCGTAAACCTCTTCGACCTCATCGGAACGCGGGGTCCGTGCCGGCTGCGCGCGGGTGTCGTTGTGGCGTTCGTCGAAGTCGACATTGACCGGGTCATAGAAGGCGATGGCCCGGAAGCGGCCGGCCCACTCCCCCCAGGTCGCCGACCAGTCGGTGGTGAACTTGGTGGTGCCGGCCACCAGGTCATGCTTGCGATAGTTGAGGTTGCCGTTGTCCTGATTGACCGCACTGAACGCCCCGGGCGCGTCAATCAGTCGCTGGTTGGGGGCCGGGTCACCGGTGAACGACAGGCAATTGTCGCCGGCACAGAGGCCAGACTGCCCGGGCACGTTGAGCTTGCCGATCAGATCGGAGCTGGGGTCCTGCATGCGGATGGCCGCCCCGACACTGATGCTGTTCTTGCTGGAGCCGCTGATCGGCCCCAAATTGAACTCGAAAGCCTGTCCGGGCAGGCTGCACAGCGTCAGCAGGCCGGCAACGGCACCTGTGGTCCGAATCATGTCCCCTCCTCAAAAATGGCAACGTCTGCGGAATCCCGGCGCCTGCGACGCCGGTGTCGTTATCATTGATTAAAGTAACAGTGCTAATGTTGGTTTGTCATGGGTGAGGAACCGATTTCGATTGGCCACACTGCCATTCCCACCTGCGCAGCCTGCGCGAAGCAGGCGCACGAGGAGCAAACACCCGATCATGCGTGATTCCGGACAGCTACTGATGCTGATGCACACCGGATTGGTGCGCGCGGGCCAGGATGTGGACCGGATCTACAGCCAACTGGGCTACAACGCCGAGCAGCTGCCATTGCGCGAACTGCGAACCCCCCACCAGTTGCAGGTGTTCTTCTGGAGCACGGTCGAGGCGGTGACCGGCGACCGCGACATCGGCCTGACCCTGTGCCCTCATCTGCCGCCGTTCCGGGGCGAAGTGCTGGAGTACCTGATGTTTTCCAGCCCCACCATGGAGGAGGGCTGCGAGCGCGTCTTCAAGTACCTGCGACTGGTCAGTGATGCGCTCAACGTGCGCCTGGTCAAGGAGCACGGGCGTGCCCGCTTGGCCATTACCAGCTCGCCGGAACACGCCGAGGTGCTGCGGCATACCGAGATCTGTACGGCCTACGAAATCATCCAATTCGCGCGCGAGTCGAGCGAGGGTGCGTTCCGGCCGATCTCCGTGCGTTTCACCTATGAACAGCGCTCGCCGCTGGCGGCCTATGAAGCGGTGTTTGGCTGCCCCGTAGCATTCAATGCCCCCCACTGTGAGGTGGACTTCGACCCGGGCGTGCTTGAACGCGCGTCGTCGCGCTGGGATCCGGACCTGCTCAAGGTGCACGAAGAAGTCGCTGAAAAGCGGCTCAGCCGACTGGAACGACAGGATCTGATCGAACGCATCGAGGGCGTGATCGCGCGTCGCCTTGAGCTGCAGACCTGTGAGCTGGAGACCGTGGCCCGCGAGCTGGGCATGCCCGAGCGGAGACTGCGGTTCGAGCTGTCGCAGGCCGGCACCAGCTTCACCCAATTGCTGGCGGAGTTCCGATACCGACTGGCCCGCCGCCTGCTCGCCGATACCGAGGAGGCGATTGACAACATTGTCTACCTGACCGGCTTTTCGGAGCCGAGTACCTTTTATCGTGCCTTCAAGCGCTGGTCCGGGATGACGCCGGTCCAGTATCGTGACAAGAAGCGGACATTGGCGGAGGCGACGGCGCCATCAGGCGCCACGGCGAACGCTGATGCCGAAAGCTAGCGCCACAGTACGCGCCACTTGATTTCGCGCATCAGAACGCGGACCCACTACAGATTCGTCACCAGGAGAGTACCCATGCATCCTCGATTTCGTCCGATTGCCCTCGCCGTCGCGCTGGGCCTGATGTCGCTGTCGGCCCAGGCCGGCGTCAGTCAGGCCGAGGCGGACCGGCTCGGTAAGGACCTCACCCCGACCGGCGCCGTGCAGGCCGGTAATGCCGATGGCTCGATTCCCGAATGGACCGGCAAGTCCAACTTCCCGCAGGAGACCATTGATCTCACCCGCGCGGAATTGGAGCGCCTTCGCACGCAGGCACCAGACGACCTGGAAGCCAAGTTCCGCGGCACCTTGTCCGGGGATCTGCTGACGCCGATCTTCACCATCAACAAGGGCAACATGGCGCAGTACGCCGACAAGTTGACGGATGGTCACAAAGCGATGCTGGAGCAGTATCCCAGCTTCAGCATTCCGGTTTACAAAAGCGTGCGGACCGCCTTCTTCCCGGATCGGATCTATCAAGAAACCAAACTCAACGCCACGCGTGCTGAACTGATCGGCACCGATTCGGTCAAGGGCGCCCAGATTGGGTTCCCCTTCCCGATCCCGAAGAGTGGTGCCGAGGTGATCTGGAACCACAAGATGAAGTTCCGGGGTTCCGCCGCACGCCGCTTCAACAACCAGGCCATCGTCAAGCCGGACGGCAGCTACACCATCACCAAGATCATCGAAGACGTGAAGTTCAAGTACGCCAATCTCGATGAGCAGGATGAGAAGTCAAGCAAGATCATTGCCTACTACCTCTCCGAAACCATCGCACCGCCACGCGTCGCTGGCCAGCTGACCTTGGTGCACGAAACCGCCGACCAGGCATCGGGTGGACGGTCGGCCTGGCTGTTCTCGCCGGGGCTCGGTCGGGTCAACCGGGCGCCTGACGTGGGGTATGACAACCCTGCCGTCGGCACTGACAACGAGCAGTACAACGACCAGATCGACGTCTTCAATGGCGCCCTCGACCGCTACAACTGGAAGTTGATCGGCAAGAAGGAGATGTACATCCCGTACAACGCTTACGAGATCAATTCGCCCAAGATCAAGTACGACACCATCCTGACGCCGTTCCACGTCAACCCCAAACTGACGCGCTTCGAGTTGCACCGTGTCTGGGTGGTGGAAGCCACGCTGAAGGAGGGGACCCGCCACAACTTCGCCAAGCGCGTCTTCTATGTCGACGAGGACTCCTGGAGCATCGCCGTGGTGGACTGCTATGACGAACGCGGTGGCCTCTGGAAGGTACAGGAAGCGCACCTGCTGACCGCGCCCTTCGTGCCCACCACCACCGGGATTCCGGAGCTGATCTACGACCTGCAGTCGAAGCGCTACTTTGCCACCACCCTCGCCAACGAGGATCAGGTGACCGACTTCGACATTACCTTCGAGGATCGCCACTTCGAGCCGGGCAACCTGGCCCGGATGGCGCGTCGTCGCTGAGGTCGTATCGTCCACCAAAAAGGCGCCTTCGGGCGCCTTTTCTTTGACCGCCGCGGGGGCGACCTCGGCGGTTATCCGTCTTTAAGGGCGGCTTCGGTCGCGGTCAGAAAGCGATCCACGAGACTGGTGAACTTGCCCTGAATGAAGGGCGGAGCCACCAGGCGATACATTAGCGGCACCGGAACGTCGTGCAACTCACCCCGGACCTGGAAGCGCACGCGGGTGCGCCCCTCGCCCTCGGCCATGAGCTCAAAGCGTCCACCGATGGCGGCATTGCCTTCGCATGGCAAAGGCTCCCAACGCAGTACCCCTGCCGCACGATCCACGGTGTAGTCGGCGCCGTAGCTGACGTTGTGGGCGATCTTGGCCATCCGCGAACCGATGGTATCCATCTCCCACAAGTAGCGTTGCTCGCCGAGCTTGCGAAGCCGCTTGAGCTTGGGAAAGCGCTTGATCGTGGCTTCCAAGTCATCCAACAGTGCCAGTGCATCTGCCTGGGGGACATCTATGACCAGGCTACGTTCGATATTGAGAGGAACTTTCATCGGGGGACTTCTGTAATTTTCGGCAGTGTCGTCGGCCGCACCCCTGCCGACCATGGCAGTGGCGCACAGCACACCTGTCAGCCGCGCCACTCGCCATCACGCACCGCCGCAACGTGCTGCGCGGTCATGGGCGTGTAGGCATCCGGGGTCCAGCGGATCCACAGCGGATCGGATACCTGCTCAGGGTCGAAGCCCTCACGCTTGAGTTCCACCTTGCGGTACTTGAAGGTTGCGGTGGTGGTCTGGTCTGCCCGCAGGCGCAGGAACAGCGGAATGGCATATGGCGGCAGGCGCGCCGACAGGTGTTGTGCCAGCGCGGCGCCATCCAGCGGTCCTTCGAGGGTCAGCGCTGCCATCCCGGCGCGGCCGTCGGTGCCCGGCACCGCGACACCATAAACCACCGCCTGTTCGACACCTTCGAAACTGGAAAGCGCGGCCTCGACTTCGGTGGTTGCGACGTTTTCGCCCTTCCAACGGAAGGTATCCCCCACCCGGTCGACGAACTGGATATGCCGAAAGCCCTGGTCGCGGACCAGATCCCCGGTGTTGAACCAGCAGTCGCCTTTGCAGAAGACGTCGCGCAGCAACTTGGCTTCGCTGGCCTTGGGATCGGTATAGCCATCAAAGGGCGTGCGCTCGCTGACCTCGGTGATCAGCAGCCCGGTCTCTCCGGCAGCGACCTTGCGCAGAAAGCCATCCCCCTGACGCTGGGGTTGTTCGGCCTCATTGTCAAAGGCAACGACGGCGAAGGGCATTGGGCAGAAACCTGCTGTTCGTTGCAGATTGAAGCCGTTGACGAATGCCAGATTGGATTCGCTCGCGCCGTAGAACTCGCTGACGTTGCGGATCCCGAAGCGGCTCTGGAAGCGGTCCCAGAGCTCGGGCCGAAGACCGTTGCCGATGATGCTGTGGACCCGATGGTCACGGTCGCCGGCATGGGCGGGCTGGTTCAACAAGTAGCGGCACAGCTCGCCGATGTAACAGAACGCGGTGGCATCCAGTCGGCGAATCTCGGACCAGAACCGCGAGGCGCTGAACTTGCGGCCGAGCGCCAGGCAGGCACCGGCGCCGAGCACCGCACCCCAGCTCACGGTCAGGGCGTTGTTGTGGTAGAGCGGCAGGCAGCAGTACAGCACATCGTCCGGTTTCAGCCGCAGCCCCATTTGCCCCAGTCCCGCCATGCCCCTTAGCCAACGATAGTGGGTCATGCGGGACGCTTTCGGCAGCCCGGTGGTGCCGCTGGTGAAAATGAAGAAGCAAGGTTGACGCGCCGCGATGGTCTCGACGCCAGCCGGATTGTCTCGGCTGGCCACTGCCAATAGCGCCTCCAGATCCTGGGCCTGTGCCGGCGCGCCTTCGCCCCGCCACAACAGGTGCGGCACCACGTGGTCGGCGGAGCGCCACGCTTCGCCGCATTCGCTGCCCACAAGGACCGCCTTGGGCTGAGTCAAACGCAGGCTATGGGCCAGCACATCCCCGCGTTGCTGATGATTGAGCATCACCGCTACGGCACCCAGTTTGACGATGCCAGCCGCCGCCGCGAGGACCAGTGGGTGGTTCTCCATCAGAATGCCAACCGCGTCTCCGGCTGCGACCCCCTGCTGTCGCAGGGTATCGGCGATCTGGTTGGCCCAGGCGTTGAATGCCGCATAGGACCAGGTCTCCTCCTCGAAGCGAATCGCCGGGGCTTCAGGGCGCCGCCGCGCCTGGGTTTCCAACAACAGACCGATACTGCGCTGAGTGTCCGGGCGCAGGGTCGCGAGACCCCACAAGCCCTTCAGCAGTCGCGGTGTTTCCGGAACACCGCGCAGCGCGCCACGCGCCAAGTCGGCAAAACGGATGCGTCCATGGTCGTCCGCTGACATCATGTTCTCCTCGTGAATCGATGACGCCGATTCTGGTGCGGCATGCTGCGCGCGTACAGGTCCTCTGCGACACCTGCCTTGTCCATGCGGTCAAGTCGCTGCAGCGGAATCAGTGGGACGGTATTCTGTCGCCCCCTTTCCGCTACTCCGGCATGGCTGCTCCCCCGTACTCTCCCTGGCGGTTCTGTGTGGCGCCCATGATGGACTGGACCACCTCGCCCTGTCGGGTGTTTCACCGGCAACTGACCCGGCACGCCCGGCTCTACACCGAGATGGTCACCACCGGTGCCTTGCTGCATGGAGACGCACCGCGCTTCCTGCGCTTTGATCCCACCGAGCACCCGGTCGCGCTGCAGTTGGGCGGCAGCGATCCGGAAGCGCTGGCGCGGGCAGCCGAAATGGGTGCGGCGGCCGGATATGACGAGATCAACCTGAACTGTGGTTGCCCCTCTGATCGGGTTCAGAACGGCCAGTTCGGTGCCTGCCTGATGAAAGTGCCGCAGCAGGTCGCTGCCGGTGTCCGCGCCATGCGTTCCGCGACCGACGTGCCCATTACCGTCAAACATCGCATCGGGGTTGATGACAGCGCGGACTACCCCTTTCTTCACCATTTCGTGGAGACGGTGGCCGCAGCCGGTTGCACGGTGTTTATCGTGCATGCCCGCAAGGCTTGGCTGCAGGGTCTTTCGCCGAAGGAAAATCGCGAGATTCCGCCCCTGACCTATGACCTGGTGTATCGCCTGAAGCAGGACTTTCCGGGCCTCACGGTGGTGATCAACGGCGGCATCGACAGCCTTGACGCAGCCCGGGCGCATCTTGATGTCGTCGATGGCGTGATGCTCGGACGCGCGGCCTACGAGCATCCCTGGTTGCTGGCGCAGGTCGACCGGCAGGTGTTCGGCGCGGACGAGCCGGTGGGCACTCGGATCGAGGCACTGCAAGGGCTGCGCGCCCAGGTGGCGCTGCTGCAGTCCAGCGGCCAACCGCTGACCCGCCTAAGCCGCCATATCCTCGGGCTGTTTCGGGGCGAGCCCGGCGGCCGCCAGTTTCGGCGTATTCTTTCGACTCCGCGGGCCGATGAGACCCCGCTGGCCCAATTCGACCGCGCTGTCGCCGCTGTACGTGCGGCGCAGACTGAACCCCTTTCATCCTGACCGATAGAGGCTGTCATGCGTCTTCGTCATTTCGCTCCCCTGCTGCTAGGACTTTTCATGAACACTGCCATTGCTGCCGATGCCACCCTGGTTCGTCTCACCACCAACAAGGGCGCCATCGAGCTGTCACTCGATGCCGAGAAAGCCCCCGAGTCCACCGCCAACTTCCTGCAGTACGTCAAGGATGGCTTCTACGACGGCTTGGTCTTCCACCGTGTGATTCGCGGGTTCATGATTCAGGGGGGCGGCTACGACGAAAACTCGCGCCCGCGGGAGACTCGGGCGCCGGTGCGCAACGAGGCCAAGAATGGCCTGAAAAATGATCGCGGCACCATTGCCATGGCACGGACCAGTGACCCGCATTCGGCGACGGCACAGTTCTTCATCAACCATGCGGACAACGATTTTCTGAACTACCCGGGCCAGGACGGCTGGGGTTATGCAGTATTCGGCAAGGTGACCTCCGGCATGGAGGTGGTCGATGCCATCGCCGACACCCGCACCGGCAACCTGCCGCCGTTTGGTCGCGATGTGCCCACCACCGCGATCATCATCGAGAAGGCCGAGGTCATCTCCGCGGAGTAAGTCCGGCGTGGCTGTCCTGCTGCTGTCCGACCTGCATCTGCCGGCAAGCCGATCGCCCCTGCGCGAAACCTTCCGGCAGCTGCTGGCCGGCCCGGCGCGGCAGGCCGAGGCGGTGTACTGCCTGGGCGACCTTTTCGAGTACTGGGTGGGCGATGACGTCGGTCTGGCTGCCTACGGAGAGGAAGTGCGTGCCCTGGCGGCACTGACCGCTGCCGGGGTTCCGGTGCATTTCCAGCACGGCAACCGCGACTTTCTGGTCGGCCGCCGATTCGCGGCGGTCACCGGCGTCACCCTGATGTCGGATCCGCAGGTAGTCGATCTGCCGGGTGGCCCCACGCTGTTATCCCACGGAGACCCTTGGTGCGTGGACGACGTCGGCTACCAGCGCTTCCGCCGATTCTCGCGTAATCGCATGGCGCAGGCGCTGTTCCTGATGATGCCGGTGCGGTGGCGTCAACGGGTTGCGGGGAGCCTGCGGCAGGAAAGCCACCAGCACACGCGTGCCAAGCCGGCTGACATCATGGATGTCCAGCCAGCGGCGATCCGTGACGCCTTCCTCGCACATGGGGTCCGTCGCATCATCCATGGGCACACCCACCGGCCGGCGTTTCATCACAGTGCCGAGGGCGAACGCATCGTCCTGCCGGATTGGCGGGCACAGCGGCAGGACGTGCTCTGGGTGCTGAACGATGGCCGCTGCCAGGTGCAGGCCGCGAAGCTCACGCCACCCTCAGGCGGGTAGCTTTCGCCAACCCAGCCAGAAGCCGAGCAGCGCCACCAGCGCAGCGGACAGGAAGGTCGCTTCCGGCGAAATCGCATCCCACATCCACCCGCTGGCGAGGCTGCCGATGCTGCCGCCGATACCATAGGCCACCGCGTTGTAGATGGCCTGCCCGCGTCCCTGCAGCCGTCCGGGGAACAGCCGCTGCACGTAGTGAACCGCCACCGCGTGATAGGCGCCGAAAGTCAGCGCGTGACTCAGCTGGGCCAGCAACAGCAAGGTCCAGGAATCGACCGCCACACCAATGATGGTCCACCGCAGCGCCGTGGCGGCAAGGGCCGCCAGCATCAGGCGGCGGACGCCCACGCGCTGAATCACCGGCCGCATGACCCAGAACAGACCGATCTCGGCGATCACGCCCAGCGCCCAGAGCACGCCGGCAAGACCGCGGGAGTACCCGTGACGCTCCAGGAACAGGGTGAAGAAGTTGTAGTAGGGCGCGAAGCTCAGCTGTGAGGCTAGGCACACCGCCAGCAGTGTCATCACCTCGGGACGGCGCAACACCTGCCAGATGCCGGGGCTCGGCGTGTCGCTGGCATGCACCACCACAGCATCCGGCACGCGCCAGGCGGTGATGACCATACCGATCCACATCAGGCCGACCAGAAACGGCAACGGCATCATGCCGAACTGGTCCAGCAGCGGCCCCAGGCTGAGCACCGCGAACACGAAACCGACCGAACCCCACAGGCGGACCCGTGAGTAGTCGGCGCCGGTGCGCGCCAGATGATTCAGGGCTATCACTTCGAACTGCGGCAGCAGGGCGTGCCAGAACAGCGAGTAGGCCAGCATCAGAATCGCCACCGCCAGCATCCCGTCGACGAAGGGAATGCTGATGAACAGGAGCAGCGACACCAGGGCGGACAGGCGCACCAGCCCGATCCGGCGCTCGGTGGCGTCCGCCCAGATGCCCCAGATCACGGGCATCACCGAGCGGCTCAGGCCCATCAGCGCGAAGGCGGCGCCCATCTGAACGGCCGAAAAGCCGCGCGCCTCCAGGTAGGGCGCCCAGTACGGCATGAAGGCGCCAACTGTGGCGTAGTAGAAAAAGTAAAACCCCGCCAAACGGCTCGGCGGAAGCGCGGCTGCGGACATGGATGCCTAGTGACGCTTGCCCGGCTTGGTGGTCTTGCCCGCCTTCGCCGGCTTCCGCGGCCTGGGTGGCGGCGGTGCCGCGCCCTCGACCGGACGCAGCCGCAGCTGCTGGCCGCACACCCAGGCGCGTTCGAGGATGCGCGAGGTTTCCTGCGGCATGCCTTCTGGCAGGTCAACCAGGCTGTGATCGTCGAAGATTTCAATGCGCCCGATGAACTGACTGTCCAGATCCGCCTCATTGGCAATGGCACCCACCAGCTGACCCGGACGTACCTGGTGCTGGTACCCCACTTCCACGCGGTAGCGCACCATGCCGCGCGGCACGGGTCCGGCCACCTTTTCCTTACGCGGTCGGCGTGGACGTTCTTCGGTGTTTTCGGTTGCCGACGCGGATTCACGCGATGGGCGACGTGGCTCCGCCGCTGGTGCCGCTGCCTGCGGCCCGAGCAGCAAGTGTGCCAGTGCGGCCGCCACATCGGGCCAGGCCAGTTGCTCCGCTTCCACGATCTCCTGAAGCAATGGCCGCAGATCGCGCCCCTGCCCCAGCGCCGCCACCGCCTCCACCACCTGCGTGCGGAACCGGGCATCACGCGCCGCGACCACATCGGCCTGGGTGGGGAGCTGCATTTCGGCGATGGGCTGACGGGTGGTCTTTTCAATCAGCCGCAGCAGACCGCGTTCGCGGGGCGCCACAAACAGGATGGCCTCGCCCTTGCGACCAGCACGCCCGGTGCGGCCAATGCGATGGATGTATGACTCGGTATCGGTTGGGATGTCGTAATTGAGGACGTGGCTGATGCGCTCGACGTCGATCCCGCGGGCCGCCACATCGGTGGCCACCACGATATCCAGCCGCCCGTCCTTGAGGCGCGCGATGGTGCGCTCGCGGTCGGCCTGCACCATGTCACCATTGAGTGCGGCCGCGACGAAACCACGCGCCTGCAGGCGCTCCGCCAGTTCAGCGGTCCCCGCCTTGGTGCGCACGAAGATGATCATGCCATCGATCGGCTCGGCTTCGAGGATGCGGGTGAGTGCGTCCAGCTTGTCGGTACCGCGGACCGCCCAGTAGCGCTGTCGGATGTCATCAGCCGTGCGAGTCTTGGCAGCGATGGTGACTTCGGCAGGTTGGCGCAGGTGCGTCTGCGCGATGCGCTTGACTGCGGTCGGCATGGTGGCGGAAAACAGCGCCACCTGACGACTATCTGGCGTTTGCCCGAGGATTTCCTCAACCGCTTCGGCAAAACCCATTTTTAGCATCTCATCGGCTTCGTCGAGCACCACCAGCTTGAGCTGATCCAGCTTCAAGGTGCCGCGGCTGAGATGATCCTGCACGCGTCCGGGCGTACCCACCACCACATGCACACCACGACGCAGGCCGGTGAGCTGAGGGTGATAGTCCTGCCCGCCATAAATCGGCAACACGCGAAAGCCCGGCAGGTTCACGGCGTAACGCTGGAACGCCTCGGAGACCTGAATCGCCAGCTCGCGCGTGGGGGCCAAAACCAGTACCTGTGGCGCATTCTGGCGCAGCTCGATGGCCGCCAACGCCGGCAGGGCGAACGCCGCCGTCTTGCCGGTACCGGTCTGCGCCATGCCGAGCACATCGCGCCCCGCCATCAACAGCGGGATGGTCTGCGCCTGAATCGGCGAAGGCGCCTCGTAGCCAACCGCGGCAAGTGCATCCAGCAAGGGCGCTGGCAGGCCGAGGTCGGTGAAGCGGAGCGACGTGGACATGGGATTCTCAGATATCGGTCAAAGAACCGCCGGCGGTCGCCCGGCGGAGAGTAAAACACTCGACAGTGTAAGCCTTCGCTGGGCGCGGCCCGAGCGGCGAGTTACTGATCGGTGCCGGCGGGCAGACGGGGGATGGGTGAACGGACATCGGCGCACTGCGCCCGATGCCGCAGGGCATGGTCCATCAGGACCAGTGCCACCATCGCTTCACCAATCGGTGTTGCGCGCAATCCGACACAGGGGTCGTGGCGTCCGGTGGTGCGCATTTCGACCGCCTCCCCCGCCGCATTGATTGAGCGCCCCGGTGTGGTGATGCTGGACGTGGGCTTGATGGCATAACGGGCCCAAATGGTCTGGCCGGTGGAAATTCCGCCAGCGATGCCGCCGGAGTGGTTGCTGAGGAATCCCTCCGGGGCCATCTCGTCGCGGTGCTCAGTGCCGCGCTGCGAGGCGACGGACATGCCATCGCCGATCTCGACACCTTTCACCGCATTGATGCTCATCAAGGCATGCGCCAGATCGGCATCAAGCCGGTCGAACACCGGCTCACCCCAACCCGGCGGAACACCCCGCGCCTCGACGTAGAGAGCCGCGCCAATGGAATCACCCTGCTCGCGCAGCGCGGTGACGGCCGCTTCCAGGGCCGGTATCTGGGCCGCATCGGCGCAAAAGAAGGGGTTCTGCTCCACCAGCGACCAATCCGACCGACCGCAACGGATGTCGCCCATTCGCTCCAGGCAGCCACGGATTTCAATGCCGAACTGCTGGCGCAGCCACTTGCGCGCAACCGCCGCCGCGGCGACCCGCACCGCTGTTTCGCGCGCTGACGAACGTCCACCGCCGCGGTGATCCCGTACGCCGTACTTCTGCATGTAGGCATAGTCGGCATGGTTGGGTCGGAATACCTGTTCGATCTTGGCGTAATCATAAGACCGCTGATCGGTGTTCTCGATCAGCAGCGCGATGGGCGTTCCAGTGGTTACCCCTTCGAAAACGCCGGAGAGAATCCGCACCTGATCGGGCTCCTTGCGCTGCGTGACAAAGCGCGAGGTGCCGGGCCGCCGGCGGTCCAGGTCGGGTTGAATGTCGGCCTCGGACAGCTGCAGGCCGGGCGGGCAGCCATCGATCACGCAGCCGATGGCAGGGCCGTGGGACTCGCCAAAACTGGTGACCGTGAACAGGGTGCCGAAGGTGTTGCCGGACATGATGGAAAGCGCGGGCGCAGAGGAGAAGTCCGCCTATTATCGCTGTTTATGCCGCCGTCAGCGTCACCGCCCCCGCATGGGCCTCCAGGGTCTCGTGGTCGATCGCGAAGATTCCGTCGCCGCCCCGCTGAAAGTCCACCCAGGTGACCGGCAAGCCCGGCCAGCGCGCCTCGAATTCTTCGACGCTGCCGCCGACTTCGCAGAACAGCCAGCCCCCGGGCTGCAGATGACGGGCGGCGCCGTCGAGGATCCGGGCGACCAGCTCCATGCCGTCCGCGCCCGCTTCCAGTGCCATTTTCGGCTCCGCCCGATATTCCGGGGCCAGTGCCTCCCACTCCGCGGTCGGCACGTACGGGGGATTACTGACGATCAGATCGAACCGCTGTCCCGCAACCGCCGACCAGAGATCACCCTGGAAACACTGAACACGGTCGCTCACATGGTGTCGCCCGATGTTGCGCGCTGCGACGACCAAGGCTTCGGCTGAGACGTCGGCCAGCGCAACTGCGGCGTCTTCGAAAGCCGCCGCGCAGGCAATTCCGATGCAGCCGGAGCCGGTGCACAGGTCGAGCACCCGCTGCGGAGCCTCCTGCAGCCAGGGGCTGAAGCCGCGCTCGATCAACTCGGCAAACGGCGAACGCGGGATCAACACCCGTGCATCGACGTGGAAGCGCAAGCCGGCGAACTCGATTTCGCCGATCAGATAGGCGGCGGGCAAGCGGCTGCCGATGCGGCGCTGTAGCAGTGCATGCACCTGGCGTTTCTCGGTGTCGGTCAACCGGCCATCGAGGTAGGCCGCGGGCAGGCTGAAGGGCAAGTGCAGTGCGTGCAGAACCAGGGCGTAGGCCTCGTCGAGCGCATTGTCCGTGCCGTGGCCATAGTGTAGGTCCGCTTCCTGGAAGCGACTGGCACCCCAGCGGATCCAGTCAGCAATCCGGTCCAGGCCGGAAACGTCGTCGAGAACAGAAGCAGTCATGGCCTGTGGCGCCGCAGAACTTGTAGGAGTGTGAAATGATAATTGAACCCCAACGCCTGTCCCGTCACCAATCGGAATCCTTCGATGCAGCGTCAATTTCTTACGGTTTTTCTGGCGATCGCCGCAGCGGCCGCCGGAGTGGTTGTCGCCGGATGGCTATCCCGCCCAAGTGCGGATGCGCTCGACCACTTGACCGTCCTGTCGTCGCCGCGCAATTTGCCTGCGACGATATCGGTGGTCGACGACGACGGCGAAACCCGCGCGCTCAACAGCTTTAGCGGGGGCTGGTCGCTGGTGTTCGCTGGCTTTACCTACTGCCCTGACATCTGTCCGACAACCTTGGCGCAACTCGCACAGGTGCATGCGGCGATACCGGAAGTCACGGTGACCTTGTTCTCGGTTGATCCCGAGCGCGACGGGCCGGCGCGGCTGAAGACCTATGTCGACGCCTTCGACCCCAGTTTCAACGCCTTCACCGCCCCCGAGCCGACGCTGTCGGAGGCCGCACGCGCACTCAGCGTGGCCTATGCCAAGGTGCCGCAGGGCGACAGCTACACAGTCGATCACTCCAGTGCCGTCGGTGTGCTCGACCCTGAGGGCCGGCTGGTGGCCTTCATCACTCCGCCTTTTGACGTGCCCGGCATCATCGAGGAGCTCCGCACGCTGATGGGACGCGGCGAATGACCGCCGCGCCACTGATGGACCGGCTGCTGGCGCTGCTGCAGCAGATGCTACCGACCCGTGCGCTGTCCACCGGCATGTATTGGCTGACCCGTCGCCGCGCGGCCGGGTTCAAGAATGCTTTCATTCGGGTGTTCATGCGGCTTTACCGAATTTCGCTGGACGAAGCCGAGATCCAGCAGGTGGAGCAGTTCCCGACCTTCAACGCCTTCTTCACGCGCGCGCTGCGGCCCGGGGCCCGGCCGCTGGCACCGGCGCCAGCGGTCCTGAGCCCGGTCGATGGCACCCTCAGTCAGTGCGGCCAGATTCGCCGAAGTCTGCTGGTCCAGGCCAAGGGTCACGATTACGACAGTGCCAGCCTGCTGGCGGATCCGGCACTGGCAGCCGATTTCGATGGGGGCCATTTCGCCACCATCTACTTGGCGCCGTACAACTATCACCGGATTCACCTGCCGATGGATGCCAGCCTGCGCGCCTGGCGCTATGTGCCGGGTCGGGCCTTCAGTGTCAACGCACGTACAGCGGGCGCCATGCCGCGGCTGTTCGCCCGCAACGAGCGACTGGTGGCAGTGTTTGACACCCGCGCGGGCGCCCTTGCCATGGTGATGGTGGGCGCCTTGTTCGTCAGTGGTCTCGAAACGGTTTGGTCGGGGCCCGTCAGCCCCCCCCACCGCCGCGGCGAGCCGGGTCCCCTGCAACGACCCGATACCCCGCGTCACTTCGCGCGCGGAGCCGAAGTAGGCCGCTTCAATATGGGATCCACCGTGATCCTGCTGGCCACCCCCGGCGTTCTGCAATGGGATCCGCAACTGCAACCCGGACGCAGCCTGCGCATGGGCGACGCCATCGGCATACTGCAGTGAACCTTCCGCGCGCCGCGGACGTCTTAGTGTCGTCCTGACGGGATTCCCCATGCTCCGCTCACCCTTGCGCTCCTGTTGGCTTGCCGCCGTGATCACCTTCGCGGTGCCGTCAGCGCTCGCGAACACGGAACTGCCCGCGACTCTGATTGAGCTGCCGCAGATCGGCGAGCCGGCCGACAGTGCGATGTCGCCAATGGAAGAGCGCCGGCTGGGGCGCGAAATCGTGTCGCAGCTATACGCCTACGACTACGTCGACGAAGACCCCGAACTCACCGACTATGTTGCTCGCATGGGATGGCGGCTGGCAGAAGCCTCTGGGGTCTCCACCCCGGACCTGCGCTTCTTCGTCATCGCGGACGACCGCATCAACGCATTCGCACTGCCCGGTGGGTTCATCGGCATGAACCGCGGACTGTTGCTGGCCGCACAGCGCGAAAGTGAGGTCGCCGGCGTGATGGGCCACGAGCTCGCGCACGTGACACAGCGGCATATCGCACGCACCCAGGAAGGGACTCAGACGGCCACGCTGGCGACCTGGGCGGCGGTGCTGGCCGCCATCATCGCGGGTTCGGCGGACCCGGATCTGGTGATCGGTGCCTTGTCGTTGGGCCAGGCCATCAACTATCAGCGGCAGGTCAACTACACCCGCGCCCATGAACTCGAAGCCGACCGCATCGGCATCCAGACCCTGTCGCGGGCGGGATATGACCCGCACGGCATGGCCAGCTTTTTCGGTACCCTGGAGCAGCAGAGCCGGCTCTACGGCAGCACCCTGCCAGAGTTCCTTCGTACCCATCCCCTGAACACCACGCGCGTCGCTGAGGCCAAGTCACGTGCCGCGGAGATGCCGGCGGTGGACTACCGGGACAGCCTCGAATTCGGCCTGATGCAGGCGCGCGCGCGGGTGCGCAGCTACAGCCGCCCCAGCCTCGCACTGTCGTACTACAGCCAATCCCTACGCGCCGGGCAGGACACCCCGGCCATCCGCTACGGGATGGCACTGGCTCAGGTGGCGTTGGGGCAGCCCGAGGCGGCGCTGAGCAGCCTCGACAAGGCTTTGGCGGCCCACCCGCGCCAAGTCAACCTGCTGCTTGCCCGGGGTGCCGCGCTGCGCAGTGCCCACCGTCTGGATGAGAGTCTGGAGGTGCTCGATCGCACGCTGGGACTGTACCCGCGGTACAGCCCCGCCATCTTCGCCTATGCCGAGGCGTTGATGGATGCGGGCCGCGCCCCTGAAGCACGCAAAATACTGCTGGCCCACGAACAGTCACTGGGCACCCAGGTCAAGACCTATCGGATGCTTGCCGAAGCCGCACAGGAATCCGGCGACCTTGCAGAGGCGGCCTATCAGATGGGCACCTACCTCGCCGTGCGTGGCGATTACGGCAACGCGCTGGCGCAGCTGGACGCCGGCCTGCGGCTCAAGGATCTCGACGAACAGTCGCGTGCGCGACTGGCGGCCAAGCGCAAGGAGGTGCGGGAGGCGCTGCCCCGCAACTGGCGCCCGCCCGACCCGCAACGCCGGGCCGCCGGATCATCCAGCCTGCCCCTGGGCGAGCAGCCAGTCGTGGCAGTCGGAGAGCATCTCCGATAGCGGGCGGCTGCGATAGCCCAGTTCGGTTTCTGCGAGCCGGCTGTGGCAGTAGAAGTTCTGCGACAGCAGCGCCACCGCCTCGCGGGTGATGTCCGGTTCACGCCGAAACACGGTGGCCACCATTTCTTCCAGACCCGCATACCGCTGCAGAAGCGCGGGTGGCAGGGCCCAGACCCGACGGCGCACACCCATCTGATCTGCCATGGCGCGCACCAGACCGACATAGGTCGTCGGGGCACCCCCGAGCAGGTAGTTCTGGCCGACGCGACCGCGTTCGGCCGCCGCAACCATTGCGCGGACCACCTCATCGGCATGACAGAAGCTGCCGCCACCCGGTGGCATGGCCGGGATTCGATGCTGGCGAACCAGCCGAAACAGGCGGGCCCAGTTGTGCAGGTCATAGCGACCGAGGGTGTTGCTGGGGTTGACGATCACCGCAGGCAGACCGGCACCGATACCCCGACGCACCTCGCGCTCAGCCAATGCCTTGCTGCGCACGTAGTAAATCGGAGAGCGACTCCCGCGTGTCGGCGTTTCTTCGCTGATGATGCCGCCGTGCAGGCCATAGGCGACGATGCTCGACAGGTGCACCAGGCGCTGTGCCCGGGCTGCCAGTGCCGCACGCACCACATTGCGCGTGCCACGAACATTGACGCGCATCTGCTCGGCACGGATGCGGGTCCACAGGCGGGTGTTTCCGGCGACATGAAAAACAGCGTCCACCCCTTCGGGAATGCAGCCCTTGAGGCGCCGGTAGTCGGTGATATCCCCTTCGACGCAGCGCACACCCCAGTCGCGCAACAAGCGCACATCGGAAGACGGACGATGCAAGGCACTCACCTGCCAGCCGAGGCTGCAGAGATGCTCAACAAGATTGAGCCCGATAAAGCCCGAGGCCCCCGTCACGAACGCGGTCTTGGCCACGTTTGTCTCCTCCTCGCCTGCCGCTTCAACATCCGATTGACGCGCATGCCACACCCGGAGTGTAGCGGAGCCGGGACGGGTTCAGGCGCCGAAGCGGTCGCTGACCCGATGAATGCTGCCCCACTGGCGGCAGGCGGGGCATTGCCAGAAGCGATTGCGCGGGGTGAACCCGCATTGCTCACAGACGAAGCCGGGCGTTGCCCGTTCCATTTTTTCCAGTGCGCCCTTTAGGGCCAGCGCTGGCTCGCTGAGGCCGGCCGCCTGCACCTCGGGCCGCGACGCCATAGTTTCCAGAAACGCCTTCAGCACCGCGCGTGAAGGATGCGTCTTGAGTCCCTCCGCCAACACCGGAAGGCTGTCCTGCCCGCCTGCCGCGAGGCGGTCGGCGCGGGTCACCACCAACTCTGGCGCGTCACTGCCACCGGCGATATCCGCGAGCACTTCTTCCTGCAGTTGCGGGTCCCCGTGCTGTTCCAATACCGCGAGCAGCGCCGGCAACAGATCCACCAGGTACCGTGGGTCGACTTCCAAGGCCGCACGGTAGCCGTCAATGGCGCCCCGCAGGTCCTCCCTTGCCTCGGCCAGGCGTCCCAGCAGCCAGCGTGGCCGGACGGACTGGGGGTCATCGCGCTGGGCCTTGCGTGCCAATTCCTGAGCGGAATCGAGCTTACCGGCAGACAGCTCAGCTTCTGCCATCTCGCACCGGTACTGCGCAATACGTGGGCGCGCACTGTGTCCCTGCAAGGCTTCCAATTGGCGCGCCAGCTGCACCGCAGCGGCCCAGTCGCGTCCTTGCTCCGCGACGGTCAGCAGCTCCTGAACCGCGGCAGCAGCCTGGGGACCATGACCAGAGGCCAATGCTCGCCACACGGACTCGGCCTGATCCATCAGGCCGGCCTGCTGATAGTCTTCGGCAAGCTCAAGTTGGGCGGCATCTCGAAGCGATGGCGCAATGCCGGGGCGCTCCGCCAGGGCCCGGTGCAGTGCGAGCGCCTGGTCCACCTCGCCGCGCCGACGGAACACCGTGCCAAGACTGAGCTGCAGCTCCGGGTTATCGGTGATCAAGGGCATCTCGGTCGCCGGTGTCGGCGTCTCCGGATCCTGTCCTGTTGTTGCAGGGCCACGTCGGGACAAGGCCCAGCCCAAGGCCATCCCCAGCGGCAGCAACAGCCAGGTGGTGAGATCGTCGAGCATCCTCAGTGCGACGACTGCGACTCGCCCGTAAGGGGGAGGTTGCGCAGGTTGCGAAGCTCAGTTTCGGTCTGTTGCAGCTGCCTTTGCAGACGCCGCTGGCTCAGTCGCAGGGCGACGATGCGCCAGCCGAGCACTAGTGCCGCGGCGAGCACGCCCATAGCAAAACTGAGCGCCAACAGCGCGATCAAGGGCCACTCACGCTGACCGAACAAGTAGTCGAAGGGAACCGGGGCTGCGTTGTAGAAGCCGAGCACGGCGCCGATCCCCGCGCAGACCGCGAGCAACACCAGCAGCAAAACACGCTTCACGTGACCTCCGGTGACAAGCCGGCGCCGGCATTGACGCGTTCACGCATTTCCTTGCCCGGCTTGAAGTGTGGAACGCGTTTCGGCGGGATCTTTACCGGGTCACCGGTCTTGGGATTGCGCCCCACCCGCTCGGGGCGGTGGTGCAGGGAAAAACTGCCGAAGCCGCGGATCTCGACACGATCGTCGCGGGCCAGCGCCAGGCTGATCTTGTCGAGCACCAGTTTGACGGCCAACTCGACATCCTTCTGCATCAGATGGGGTTGGCGCGCGGCCAGCATTTCAATGAGTTCGGACTTGGTCATCGGCGCTTTGTGAGATGCGAAGGATGCGGCCACCCGGGGGTCGCCGTTCACCTGGGTCAATATTCAATAACTAATTGTTTTAACAGAACAATACGCAAAAAGAAAGGCCGCGCAGTGCGCGGCCTTTCCGATCACAGCGAAGTGATCAGTTGTTGCCCAACTGATCCTTCAGCAGATCGCCCAGGCTGGTCTTGCCGGTCGAAGCGTTGCGGCTGTATTCCGCGACCACTTCGGCTTCTTCCTGGATTTCCTTCTCGCGCACCGACAGCATGATGGTGCGGCTCTTCCGGTCCACCCCGATGAAGCGGGCATCGAGGGTGTCGCCTTCCTTGAGGAGCTTGGTGGCATCCTCGACGCGCTCGCGCGACAGATCGTTGGCCTTGATGTAGCCCTCGACGCCGTCGCCCAGATCGATCACCGCACCCCGGGCATCCACCGTGGTCACCTTGCCGGAGACGATCTCGCCCTTGGTGTTGTCAGCGATGAAGGCCGCCAGCGGATCGGAACTGACCTGCTTGACGCCCAGGGAAATGCGCTCGCGCGAGCCATCGATGGCCAGCACCACAGCCTCGACTTCCTGACCTTTGGAGTAACGACGCACGGCAACTTCACCCGGCTCGTTCCAATCCAGGTCGGACAGGTGCACCAGGCCGTCGATACCGCCCGGCAGGCCGATGAAGATGCCGAAGTCGGTGATCGACTTGATCGCACCGCGCACGCGATCGCCCTTCTGATGGTTCTGCGAGAACTCTTCCCAGGGGTTGACGCGGCACTGCTTCATGCCCAGCGAGATACGGCGGCGCTCGCCGTCGATATCGAGGATCATCACCTCGACCTCGTCGCCAATCTGTACGACCTTGGCCGGGTTGACGTTCTTGTTGGTCCAGTCCATTTCTGAGACGTGCACCAAGCCTTCGACGCCCGGCTCGATTTCGACGAAGCAGCCGTAATCGGTGATGTTGGTGACCTTGCCGAACAGGCGGGTCTTTTCCGGATAGCGACGGCCGATATCTTCCCAGGGATCCGCGCCCAGCTGCTTCAGGCCGAGGCTGACGCGACGGCGTTCGCGGTCGTACTTGAGCACCTTGACTTCAATTTCTTCACCGACGGTCACCACTTCAGCCGGGTCCTTGACCCGCTTCCAGGTCATGTCGGTGATGTGCAGCAGGCCGTCGATGCCGCCGAGGTCGACGAAGGCGCCGTACTCAACCAGATTCTTGACGATGCCGCGGAGCACCACGCCTTCCTGCAGGGTTTCCAGCAGCTGTTCACGCTCAGCGCTGTATTCCGCTTCCAGAACTTCGCGACGGGAGACCACCACGTTGTTCCGCAGCTTGTCGAGCTTGATGACCTTGAACTCGAGGGGCTTGCCTTCGAGGTAGGCGGTGTCGCGCACCGGGCGGACGTCCACCAGAGAACCCGGAAGGAACGCGCGGACGGTGCCAATGTCGACCGTGAAACCGCCCTTGACCTTGCCGGTGATGACACCGATGACGGTGTCCTTCTGTTCGTGGGCCTTGGCCAGGCGCTCCCAGGTCTTGATGCGTTCCGCCTTCTCCTTGGAGAAGCGCGTCTCGCCGAAACCGTCTTCGAGGGTTTCCAGGGCCACTTCAACGGTGTCGCCGGCCTGAACGGTGACTTCACCGTCCACTTTGAACTCGTCGAGGGGAATGACGCCTTCGGACTTCAGTCCTGCGTCGACGATGACCACATCGTTTTTGACGTCGAGGACCAGCGCGTTGACGATGGTGCCGGCCTGCATCGACTGGCCGGACTTCAGGCTGGCTTCAAACAGCTCAGCAAAACTTTCGCTCATGCAACTCTCGGTTATCTAATGGAACAACCGCCTCCGTCTTGGGGGCGGGCCTGTCTATGGGAAAAAACCAGGCGTCCTGCCTGGCCGCTACCGCACTGCGCGAGCTGTCAACAAAACGTTGATGCCGTCCATCACCTGGTCCGGCGTCAGATGCGTTGTATCGATCGTCACCGCGTCTTCCGCTGCCACCAGCGGCGCTGTCGCGCGCCCCCGATCACGGCGATCTCGGGCCTCAATTTCGGCACAGAGATCGGCGAGTATAGCGGGCGCCCCCATGGCCCTCAACTGCGCCAGTCGCCGTTCGGCCCGGGCCATCGGGCTGGCATCGAGAAATATCTTCAAAACCGCGTCGGGGAACACCACAGTGCCCATGTCGCGGCCATCAGCGACCAAGCCCGGCGCCACGCGGAAGTCACGCTGGCGCGCCAGCAGGGCGTCCCGCACCGCGGGCGAGGTGGCGATGCGGGACGCCTTACCCCCGGTGGCTTCGGCGCGGACCTCGCGGGTGACGTCGACGCCATCGAGCCAGATGCACTCATCCCCTTCCGGCGTCTCGCCAAACTGGATCGACAGCGATGGCGCGATGGATGCGACAGCATCCGTGTCGTCCAGCGACAGCTGGCGCCGCTCCGCGGCAAGGGCGAGCAGTCGGTAGAGCGCGCCACTATCCAGCCGATGCCAGCCCAGCGCCCGTACCAGCGCCCGGGTGACGGTGCCCTTGCCGACCCCCGACGGGCCGTCGATGGTGATGACGGGAACGGTCACGGCCTCAGGCGCCAGTTCGTTCCTGCAGCCGCAGCCCCGCGCCTGCCGCCAGGGCAGCAAAGCCGGGAAACGAGGTGTTGACGTTGGCGCAGTCGAGAATCGTGATGGGCTGCTCGGCGCGAAGGGCGGCCATGGCGAAGCTCATTGCCACCCGATGATCGCCGTGCGCGTCCACCATCCCGCCTTGAAAACGCCCGCCGAGGATGCGGGCGCCATCGGCCATCGGCAGGGCGGAGATGCCGAGGCGACGCAGGCCATCGCACATGGTGGCAATGCGGTCCGATTCCTTGACGCGCAGTTCCTCGGCGCCGGTGATGCGGGTCTCGCCTTCGGCGCAGGCAGCCGCCACGAACAGCGCCGGAAACTCATCGATGGCGGAGGGCACCAGTGCCGGATCGACGTCAATGCCGCGCAGCCGACTGCCACGAACCCGCAGGTCGGCCAGGGTTTCACCGCCCGCCTGACGTGGGTTGAGTACGTCGATCCGTGCGCCCATGGCGCGCAGCACATGCAGTACGCCGTCGCGTGTGGGGTTGAGGCCAACGCCGGTGAGCGTCAGGTCGGCACCAGGGACGATGGCGGCGCCAACCAGGAAGAAGGCCGCCGAGGAAATATCCGCCGGCACTTGAATGGGCGCCGCGCGCAAGGTCTGCCCCCCTTCCACAGCAGCGTAGCCATGCGCTGCCGCGACCTCAACGCCGAAGGCGCGCAGCATGCGTTCGGTATGGTCGCGCGAGGCCGCAGGCTCAGTGACTTCGGTTCGACCGCTGGCATAAAGGCCTGCCAACAACAGGGCGGACTTGACCTGGGCGCTCGCCACCGGCGACGCATAGCGAATGCCCTTGAGCCCCGACACGGGCCGGATATTCAGTGGCGCCCGCCCCCCAGGTTGCGCCTCGATCTGCGCGCCCATCTGCGCCAGCGGGGTCATCACCCGGCCCATGGGGCGGCGCGAAAGCGAGGCGTCACCCGTCAGGGTGGTGGCAAAGGACTGCGCTGCCAGCAGACCGCTCATCAGGCGCATTGAGGTGCCGGAGTTGCCGAGATCCAGCGGGCCCGGCGGCGCTTTCAGGCCGTGCAATCCGACCCCGGTTACCCGCAGGTGGGTCGGTGCCAACTGCTCGATCTGCACGCCCATCTGCTGAAATGCCCGCATGGTGCACAGACAGTCCTCGCCGGTGAGAAAGCCGGTGATTTCGGTGACGCCCTCGGCCAGCGCCGCCAGCATCACCGCGCGATGGGACACAGACTTGTCCCCGGGCACCTGGACGGTACCTTGCAAGCGGCTGCCGGGCTGAACCACATAACGGAGGGACGACGACGCGGACATGAGGGTCTCGGAAACGCAGGTAAATGAAGGTGACGCGGTGAACGCGCCTATTCGATCTGGGACAGATGGCGCTCGCGGGCGCGACGCGCGCGCTCGAACACGACCTGCATGGCAGGCCAATCACCGGAATCGAGCATTTGCAGCAGCCGCTGCAACTCGTCGATCTGCTGGACCAACAGGTCCCGCACCGGGCCGGCGTTGGCGCGGATGATGTCGTGCCACATGCCCGGCGAGCTGGAGGCGATGCGCGTGAAATCGCGAAACCCGCCGCCGGCATTCGGAAACAGGTCGTCGGCATCATCGCGGCGCGCCAGCATGTCAACAAAGCTGTAGGCCAGCAGATGCGGGAAATGCGATGTCGCCGCGAAGATCGCGTCGTGGCGCTCGGCATCCATCTGCACCACCCTGGCCCCGACCGCCTCCCACAGCGCGGCGACGCTTGCACAGGCCGCAGCGTCCTGTCCGGCGTGAGGCGTCAGGATCACACGCCGCCCGCGAAACAGCGTCGGTTGGGAATGCGCGACGCCGCTCTTCTCGGTGCCGGCGATGGGGTGTCCGGCGACAAACCAGCCCGGCAGCTCGCCTAACAACCGTGTCACATCCTGCAGCACCGACGTCTTGGTGCTGCCGACATCGGTCACCACGGTGCCTGGCCGCAGACCGTTACGACAGGCGGCCAGCGCATCGGCGGTGTGCAGCACCGGCACCGCGATGACCACCAGATCGGCTTCGGCCACCGCGAGGTCGGCGCGATCATGAAAATGATCAATCACCCCGAGGCGCACGCCCGCCTCGCCCTGCGCTGGGTCGGGATCGAAGGCGCTGATGCGCCCCACCCAGCCGGCGGATCGGGCCGCCCGCGCTAGGGATCCGCCGATCAGGCCGAGACCGAGAATGGCAAGGTGGTGGATCACGCCAGCACGGCCGCCAATGCGTCGAGGAAGCGTTCGTTCTCGGACTCGGTCCCGACACTGATACGCAGATAGTGCGGCAGGCCGTAGCTGGCCATTGGACGGACGATGATGCCGCGCTCCAGTAACCCCTGATGAATCGGCTTGGCGTCGCGGCCGAAGTCAACGGCAATGAAGTTGGCCTGCGACGGCAGCACCCGCAGCCCCAGCGCTGCGCAGGCCTGGGTGAGGCGCGCGCGTTCACGGGTGTTGAGCGCCACCGATGCCGCCATATGGTCCTGGTCCGCCAGGGCCGCTTCCGCGGCGATCAGCGCGAGACTGTTGAGATTGAATGGCTGTCGCACACGGTTCAGCAGGTCAGCCACCACCGGGCTTGACAGCGAATAGCCGGCGCGCAGGCCGGCGATGCCATAGGCCTTGGAAAAGGTACGGCAGACCAGCAGATTCGGAAACCGACGCAACCAGGCGCGCGAATCTCCACGCATCGCGGGATCCATGTAGTCGAAGTAGGCCTCGTCGTAGGCCACGATTACGTGGGCTGGCACGGTTTCCAGAAACACCTCGATCTCCGTGGCGGACAGCGAGGTGCCGGTGGGATTGTTGGGGTTGGCAATGAACACCAGACTGATGTCGGTGCGGGTCCTCAGCGCCTCAGCAAACGCCGCAAGGTCGTGTCCATGGGGTTGCGGGTCCTGCGCCGGCCGCGCGGCCACTTCCACCGCGGGCGCATCCTGCGCCTGTGCCACCAGCGGGTAGACCGCGAAGGCGTGACGCGAGAACAGCACCGCCCGCCCGGGTCCGGCGTAGATGCGGCCGAGAAACTCCAGGATGTCGTTGGAACCGTTGCCGAGCGTGATGCAATCGGTATCGATGTCGTGGTAGGCGGCGATCGCCTGTTTCAGCCGAAAGCCACTGCCATCCGGGTACAGCGCCAGATTGCCCTGCACGGCTTCCCGAAGGGCCGCCGTCACGCGTGGCGATGGCCCCAGCGGGTTTTCGTTGCTGGCCAGCTTCACCACATCGGCCAATCCCAGTCGCCGCTGCAGTTCTTCCACGGGCATTCCGGGCGTGTAGGCCTCTAGCCTAAGAATGCCCGGAAGTGCGTTGCGCGTGAGATCAGCGTTCATCACAGGACTGCCTTGGGGTAGGAACCGAGAATCTTGAAGAAGGCGGCATCCGCCCGGATGGCATCGAGTGCGGTCCGCACCTCGGCTTCCTGCAGGTGTCCGGCGAAATCGATGAAGAAAAAATAGTCCTGCACGGGCGCGCCCTTCATCGGACGGGATTCGATGCGCGTCAGGTCCAGCCCGATGTCGGCAAACGGCTGCAGCAAGCGGAACAGCGCGCCGGGCTGGTTGCGGTGGGCCGATAACACCAGACTGGTGATGTCATTGCCGGTTGCCCCGGGCGATTGCTTGCCAATGACCAGAAACCGCGTGGTGTTGCTGGGGTCGTCCTCAATATTGCTGGCCAGGATCGACAGGTCGTACAGCCGTGCGGCCGGCAGTCCGGCGATCGCCGCGCCGCCATGTTCCGCCACGATTCGTGCCGCCTCGCCATTGCTTGAGACGGCCTCGCGTTCGGCACGGGGCAAGCGCGCATCCAGCCATTTGCGGCACTGGGCAAAGGACTGGGGGTGTGCATACACCACCGTCACGTCCTCAGCCCGCGTGGCCCGCGACAGCAGATGGTGATGCACCGGCAAGGTCACCTCGCCGCAGATGGTGAGGTGGGTATGGACCAGCGCGTCCAGCGTATTACTGACGATACCGCCAATGGAGTTCTCGACTGGCACCACACCGTAGTCGGCGGCGCCGCTCTCGACATCCCGAAAAATCTCGTCGATGGCCGCCAGCGGCCGCGCCGTGACGGCGTCACCAAAGGCCTTGGCCACCGCGGCTTGTGTGTAGGTGCCCTCCGGCCCCAGGTAGGCGACGGTGAGCGGCGATTCCAGGGACAGGCAGGCCGACATGATCTCCCGCATCAGACGCGCCACGGTGTCATCGGTCAGTGGCCCCGAATTGCGCGCGATGGCGGCGCGCAGCACCTCGGCCTCCCGCGCTGGCCGGTAGTGGTCGCCTCGGTCGCCCGCGCGCTGCTTGAGCAGGGCCACCTGCTGGGCGATCCGGGCCCGCTGGCTGATCAGCGACTGGATCTGCTCATCCAGGGCGTCGATCTGGCCACGGGCCTGCTGTAGCGTCTCGGGAATCATCTCGGGCCGGTCATCAACACGAAAAAAGGGCGCGCCAGTGTACCGGCGCGCCCCGAGGATTGCCTGCCATTGTGGCGATCAGCTGCCGATCATCCGCACCTTGAGGACGCCCTGGATGGCGCTGAGTTCCTGCAATGCTGACGCCGGAACGCCGCTGTCGAGGTCCACCAGCGTGTAGGCCAGATCACCGCGCGACTTGTTGAGCAGGTCCGCGATGTTGAGGTTGGCCTTGGCCAGCGCCGAGCTGATCTGCCCGACCATGTTGGGCACGTTCTCGTTGACGATGGCCAGACGGGTCTTGCCCGGCAGCAAGGGCATGACCGCTTCCGGGAAGTTCACCGAGTTGCGGACGTTGCCCGACTCCAGGAAGTCACGGAGCTGGTCGGCCACCATTACAGCGCAGTTGTCCTCGGCCTCACCGGTCGACGCGCCGAGGTGCGGCAGCGCCACCACCCGTGGGTGCCCTTTGAGCGCGTTGGACGGAAAATCGCAGACATAGGCGTGCGCCTGACCGGCATCCAGCGCTTCCAGCATCGCGGCCTCGTCGACAATACCGGCGCGGGCAAAGTTGAGCACCACCGCCTGCTTCTTCATCAGCTTGAGGCGATCCGCATTGATCAGCCCGCGGGTGGCGTCGATCAGTGGCACGTGTACCGATACGAACTGCGAACGTGCCATCAGGTCGTCGACGGACAAGGCCTGGCGAACGCGAGCGTCCAGGCGCCAGGCGTTATTGACCGTCATGGCGGGGTCATAGCCCCAAACATCCATGCCCAGTTCGACCGCCGCGTTCGCCAACTTGACCCCAATGGCGCCGAGTCCGATGACCCCCAGGCTGCGGCCGGGCAACTCGAAGCCAACAAACTTCTTCTTGCCCGCCTCCACCGCCTCGTGCATCGCCTTGTCGTCGCCGTCCAGCTTGCGGACGAAGTCCAGCGCCGGGCCGATGTTGCGCGCCGCCAGCAGCATGCCGGCCAGCACCAGCTCCTTGACCGCGTTGGCATTGGCGCCCGGGGCGTTGAACACGGGCACACCGCGCTGGCTCATGGCGGCCACCGGGATGTTGTTGGTGCCGGCGCCGGCGCGACCGATGGCCTTGACGCTCGCGGGGATGTCCAGCTTGTGCATGTCGGCCGACCGCACCATCACGGCGTCTGGCTGGGCAATGTCCGAGGCCACTTCGTAGAGGTCGCGCGGCAGGCGGTTGAGCCCCTGCACGGAGATATTGTTGAGCGTTTGAATCTTGAACATCGTCATATTCCTTAGTGCGTTAGCCGTTGTTCTTCACAAATTGCTTCATGTAATCGATGAGCGCATCTACCCCGGCTTCCGGCATCGCGTTGTAGATCGAGGCCCGCATGCCGCCCACCGCCCGGTGTCCCTTCAGCCCCGACAGCCCGGCGGCCTTGGCGCCCTTCAGGAAGTCGGCATCCCGCTCGGCGTCGGCCAGGGTGAACGGCACATTCATCCACGACCGGCAACGCGGATCCACCGGGTTGGTGTAGAACGGCTCGCTGTCGATGTAGGCATAGAGCTTGGCGGCCTTGCGCGCGTTGATGGCGGCCATCTGTTCCAGGCCGCCCTGCTTGAGCAGGTGCTTGAACACCAGACCGGCCATGTACCAGGCAAACGTCGGCGGCGTGTTGAGCATGGAGTCGTTGGCGGCTTGCTCGGCATAGTTGAAGATCGCCGGCAGTTCCGGGGTGGTCTTGCCGATCAGATCGTCGCGCACGATGACGATGGTGAGGCCCGCCGGGCCGATGTTCTTCTGGGCGCCGGCGTAGATCAGGCCGTACTTCGACACATCGATCGGGCGCGACAGAAGGGTCGAACTGAAGTCGCCCACCAGGGGCACGTCACCCACATCGGGGGTGTCGAGGAACTCGACGCCGTGGATGGTCTCATTGGGCGTGATGTGCACGTAGGCTGCGTCGGGATTGAGCTTCCAGCTGGCGCGCTCGGGAATGGTGGTGAACTTCTGCTCCTCGCTGCTGGCCGCGATATTGACGCTGCAGAAGGCCTTTGCGGCCTTGGCGGCCTTCTTGCCCCAGTCCCCGGTCAGCACGTAATCGGCCCGGGTCTTGCCCGCCAGCAGGTTCTGCGGGATGAAGGAAAACTGCGCCGTCGCCCCACCCTGCAGGAACAGCACTTTGTAGTTCGCCGGAATGTTCATCAGCGTCCGCAGGTCGGCCTCGGCCTCGGCCGCCACCGCCATGAAGGGCTTGTCGCGATGGGACATTTCCATCACCCCCATGCCCTCGCCGCGGAAATCCAGCAGCTCGTCCCGGACCTGCGCAATCACGGCTTCGGGCAGGGTTGCCGGGCCTGCGGAGAAGTTGAAGATTCTGCTCATGAATCAGTCCTTTAAGTGAATAAGTGAATGCAATACATCAAATCCAGTGCTGCACATCCAGTTGTGGCACGCGGGCAAACAGAGCCGTCCGTGGCGTGATCAAAGTGGCCTGGTGGGCCAGCGCGGTCGCCGCCACCAGCAGGTCCAGTGGCGGCAGCGGCTCGCCGGACTGGTGCAGGTAGGCGCCAAGGGTGCCGGCCTGCTGTGCGCAATGGGCATCGAAGTCCAGTACCCGGATGCTGGCCAACAGGTCCTTCAACAACTTGCCGTGTCGGCTGTTGACGCGGGGTTGGCTGCGCAGGGCCGCCTCCACCTCCACCCGACTGATCACCGAGAGGCCGACCTCGTCAGGCTTCAGCGCCGACAGCCGCAGCACCACCGGCAAGCGGCCCTTGATGGCCGCAATCAGGGTTTCGGCGTCCAGCAGTTGCATTACCAGCGCACCGCGTCGCTCTCGCCCAGCGACTGCCGCCAGGCCTGCACATCCAGGGTCTCGTCGTCCAGCGCGGGGGCGGGGTTGCGAAAGTGACTGCGCAGCGACTCCGGCCAGTCGGGCGCCTCATTGCGGTCCAGCCACTCCTGGACGGCGCGCACGATCAGCCGGTTGCGGGTCACGCCTTCACGATCGACCGCCGCTTGCAGTCGCGCCAGGGTGGCGTCGTCGATGTGGACACTGAAATTCATGAGACTCCTAACAGGTGCTGTTAGGTTAGCCTATGCACATCAACAGAACAAGCCCTATCGCGCCACCCAGGGCGGCGCTGAAACGGTCGGAATTACCGAATCCGGGAGGGCCCGAAGGGCTTGGGCTCGCGCCGCAGATGGCGGGCGACCGACACCTTTTGGTTGGGGTTGCCCATCAGCTTCCGCTGAAGGCGGCGCTCGGCCGCCAGGCCGACATCGGCATCGAGGTCCCAGGCACGATTGAACAGCCGCTTGGTGGCGGTGACGGCGTCCGGTGAGCGTTCCAGCACTTGTGTGATCCAGGCGCGGGCTTCCGCCTCGGGGTCTTCGGCCACGCGCGTGACCAGGCCCAGGGCGGCGGCTTCGGTGCCGCTGATGACCCGAGCGGTCATCACCAGATCCATCACCGTGTCGCGCGGCAGCAAATGTCGCAGGGTGGTGGTGGCGCCCATATCGGGGACCAAGCCCCACTTGCTCTCCATCAACGACAGGCGGGCGTCGGCGGCGGCAAATCGGAGATCGGCGCCCAAGGCAAGTTGCACGCCGGCCCCGAAGCAGTTGCCGCGAATCGCGGCAACCACCGGCATCGGCAGCTCGCGCCAGCGCAGATTGACCGCCTGGAACCGGTTGCGGAAAGGCCACCATAACTGGCTGAAAGCCAGCAGGGCGCGAGACTTCTGTGACAACACTGACTTGAAGTCGAGGCCGGCACAGAAGCTGGGGCCCTCGCCGCGCAGCAGGACGGCGCGTACGACCCGCTGACGCCGCAGCGCCTTCGCTGCCGCAATCAGCCCATCCATCATGTCGAGGTCGAAGCCGTTGTGCTTGTCGGCACGCGTGAGTGACACCGTGGCGACGCCGTCGTCATCCACGTCGACGCGAACGCGATCATGGTAGTGACGGCTGTCCATGTCAGCTGCCCTCGTCTTCGCTCGTGCCATCAGCCGCTGCAGCGCCGGTCTCGGCTTCGCCCAGCACCTCGTCCTCATCGTCCTCGGCCGCGAAACGGTCGATACCGACAATGGCATCGCCCGGGTCGGGCCGCATGATGCGCACGCCCTGGGTATTGCGGCCGGCGGTACGGACCTCCGATGCGCGGGTGCGGATGAGCGTGCCCGCTTCGGTGATCAGCATGATCTGATGGCCGTCGTCGACCACCACCGCGCCGACCAGGTCACCGGACTTCTCGGCCAGCGCCTGGGCGATGACGCCCTGCCCGCCCCGTCCGCGCAGCGGGAACTGGTCAATCGGGGTGCGCTTGCCGAAGCCCTGGCTGGAGACCGTCAGAACGTCATAACCAGACTCGGCGACGATCATGGCAATCACCCGTGCCGGCAACGCGGCCGGGCTGTCGTCAGCCTCGTCGGCGGCCTCGGTCGTCGCCGTCTCGTCAGCCTCAGCACTCGAACGCACCAGGCGCATCCCCCGCACCCCGGTGGCGCCACGGCCCATACTGCGGACGTCGGCTTCCTTGAAGCGGATGACGCGGCCGGCATCGCTGAACAGGAGGATGTGGTCCTCGCCGGAGGTGAGCGCCACGCCGATCAGTTCGTCATCCAGCCGCAGATCAACGGCGATGATGCCGTTGCTGCGCACGTTCTGGAACGCTTCCAGCGGGGTCTTCTTGACGGTGCCGCGGCGGGTCGACATGAACACGTAGCGACCGTCCTCGAAGGACTTGATCGCCAGCACCGCATTGATCTTTTCGCCGGCTTCCAGCGGCAGCAGATTGTTGAAGGGCTTGCCGCGCGAGCCGCGCGAACCACTGGGCAGTTCGAATACCCGCAGCTTGTAACACTTGCCCCGCGAGCTGAAGCACAACAGGGTGTCATGCGAGTGGGCAACCCACAGGCGATCGACGAAATCCTCGCCCTTGTTGACCGTGGCCATGCGGCCGCGGCCGCCGCGCTTCTGCGCCTGGTATTCCTCCAACGGCAAGGCCTTCACGTAGCCCTCGTGGGACAGGGTGACCACCATGTCCTGCGGGGTGATCAGGTCTTCGCGGGCGATATTGAGCGCTGCATCGGTAATTTCGGTGCGACGCGCATTGCCGAAGTTGTCACGCACCTCAATCAGTTCGTCGCGAATCACCGACATCAGCCGGGGTTCGGAGCCCAGGATGTCCAGATAATCGAGAATCGACTCCAGCAGGGCTCGGAACTCGTCGTGAATCTTGTCCTGCTCCAGTCCGGTGAGGCGCTGCAGTCGCAGCTCCAGAATGGCCTGTGCCTGGGCCTCTGACAGACGATAAGCGGGATCAGGGTTTTCACCTCGGATGACGCCAAAATCGGCCGCCAGGCCGTCCGGGCGGGAGGCATTGGCGCCGGCACGTTCCAGCATCGCCATGACCGGTCCGGGTTGCCACAAACCGCCCATCAAGCCCTGCTTGGCCTCGGCGGCTGTGGGCGAGCGACGGATCAGCTCGATCACTTCGTCGATGTTGGCCAGTGCCACGGTGAGGCCTTCAAGCACATGGGCGCGCTCGCGCGCCTTGCGCAGCAGATAGCGGGTGCGGCGGGTCACCACTTCGCGGCGGTGACGGATGAAGATCCCGAGCAGGTCCTTTAGCGACAGCAACCGCGGCTGGCCCTGATCCAAGGCCACCATGTTGATGCCAAACACCGTCTGCAGTTGGGTGTTCTGGTAAAGGTTATTGAGCACCACGTCGGCGTTCTCGCCGCGCTTGAGCTCAATGTACATGCGCGTACCTTCCTTGTCGGATTCGTCGCGCAGCTCGGAAATGCCTTCCAGCCGCTTTTCCTTGACCAGCTCGGCGATCTTCTCCAGCAGGCGCGCCTTGTTCACCTGGTACGGCAGCTCGGTGACGATGATCGCCTGCTTGTCATTGCCCACCGGCTCGGTGTGCGTGCGCGCACGCAGCACGATGCGCCCGCGGCCGGTGGTGTACGCATCCACCACGCCGTGCGCATCCAACATCAGCCCCGCGGTTGGGAAATCGGGTGCCGGGATGTACTGCATGAGCTCGGGAATCCCGAGATCCGGGTTGTCGATGAGGGCAACACAGCCGTCGATCACTTCGCCAAGGTTGTGCGGCGGAATATTGGTGGCCATGCCCACCGCGATGCCAGCACTGCCATTGACCAGCAGATGCGGGACGCGCGTGGGCAGCACGGCCGGCTCGTGCTCCGAGCCGTCATAGTTCGGCACGAAATCGACGGTGTCCTTGTCGATATCGGCCAGCAGCTCATGGGCCAGCTTGGACATGCGCACTTCGGTGTAGCGCATGGCCGCCGGCGCGTCGCCGTCGATGCTGCCGAAGTTACCCTGCCCGTCCACCAGCACGTAGCGCATGGAAAACGGCTGGGCCATGCGGACGATGGCGTCATAGACCGAGGAGTCGCCATGGGGGTGGTACTTGCCGATGACATCACCGACCACGCGGGCAGACTTCTTATAGGGCTTATTGTGGTCGTTGCCCAGCTCCTTCATCGCGAACAGCACGCGACGGTGCACGGGCTTGAGACCGTCGCGGGCGTCGGGCAGCGCCCGGCCCACAATCACGCTCATCGCATAGTCCAGATAGGACCGCCGCATCTCGTCTTCGAGATTGACGGACAGCACCTCCTTCGCAAACTCACTCATCTGGGCGCCTCAATAGAACGGCCCCCGGAAACCGGGGGCGTTGGCTTGTGATTTTTTGACCACAAATGATAGCACGAACGCCCTCTGTCGGGCCGTGCCTCAGCGGTTCCCCAGCAGCCTTTCGAGCCCCGCTGCATCGGGCTTCAAGCACACGCCGCGCTCGCAGACGATGGCATCGATCAGGTGGGCCGGGGTGATGTCGAACACCGGATTGAAGACGGCGATACCCGGCGGTGCCGTGGTCGCGCCAAACAGCTGGGTCAGTTCCTCAGCGCCCCGCTGCTCGATGGGAATCTCCTGCCCCGACGCGCAGTCCCGGTCGAAGGTGCCTGAGGGCGCCACCACCATCACCCGGGCGCCCAGGGCGCGGGCGACGATGGCCAGGGTGCAGGTACCGATCTTGTTGGCGGTATCGCCATTGGCGGCGATCCGGTCGGCGCCGACAATGACCCAATCGATGCCTTCGGTGCGCATCAACTCGGCGACGGCTGCATCTGCGATGAGCCGCGAGGGGATCCCCTCCTGCTGCAGTTCCCAGGCGGTCAGCCGCGCCCCCTGCAACCAGGGTCGGGTTTCGGTGTTGTACACCGCTGCGAGACGCCCCGCATGCCACGCGGTACGGATCACCCCCAGGGCGGTGCCATGGCCGGCGGTGGCCAGGGCGCCGGTGTTGCAATGGGTGAGGACACGGCTGCCGGGGGACAGCAGATCGGCGGCATAGCGGGCCATGCAATGGTTCTGGGCCAGGTCCTCATCAAAGATCGCCTGCGCCTCGGCCGCCAGCCGGCCCGCATCAGCGGTGCCCAGGGCCCGCATGCGTGCCAGCGCCCAGCGCAGATTGACAGCGGTCGGGCGTGCGGCGTTGAGTCGCTCGGCGGCGGCTGACAGATCCTCGCCGGCCTGCGCCGCCAGTACCAGCCCGAAGGCCGCCGCAATGCCGATCGCCGGTGCGCCGCGGACGGCCATGTCGCGGATGGTGGCGGCCACGGCATCGGCGCTGCGGCAGTCGATCCAGTGCTGGTGCAATGGCAGCGCGCGCTGATCCAGCACGCGCAGATGATCCTGTTGCCAGATCAGGGGTTGGACACTCGCGCTCACCGTGGGGGGGCTCCGTTACACTGGGAAAAATCCGATTGTAGGACGCCCGTAGTGCAAGAGATCGATCTGCTCGTCACGCCTGGCTACCTGATCCCGGTGGAACCCAGTGGTGTGGCGTTGTCCGGGGCGGCTATGGCGGTACATGACGGGCGCATCCTGGCCATCGTGCCGCGCTCCGAGGCGGAAGCGGCCTACCAGCCACGTGAGCACCTGGATCTGCCCAGCCATGTGGTGACGCCCGGGTTGGTCAACGCCCACACCCATGCCGCGATGTCGCTGATGCGCGGCCTCGCAGACGATTTGCCGCTGATGGACTGGCTGCAGCATCACATCTGGCCGGCGGAGGGCGCGCATGTCTCGGCGGCCTTTTGTGCCGACGGCGTGCGGCTGGCGATGGTCGAGATGATCCGCGGCGGGACCACCTGTTTCAACGACATGTACTTCTTCCCGGACGTCACCGCGGCCGAGGTTGACCGGGCTGGAATGGCGGCCTCGGTCGGCTTGATCGTGATCGACTTCCCGACGCCCTGGTCCCAGGATGCCGACCACTGCATCCACCAGGGTCGCGAGGTCCACGACGCGCTGCGCGGCCACCCGCGCATCCGGACCGTATTCGCCCCCCATGCGCCCTACACGGTGTCCGACGCACCGCTTCGCAAGCTACGCATCTTCGCTAACGAGATGGGCATCGGGGTGCACATGCATGTCCACGAAACCGCCGGCGAGGTCGCGATGGGCGTGGAGGCCCACGGCATGCGGCCCTGGCAGCGGCTGCGCGGGCTCGACATGCTTGGACCGGACTTCATTGCCGTGCACATGACGCAGCTCACCGCCGACGAGATCGTCGAAGCCGGCGAGCACCGGATCAGCGTCGTGCATTGCCCGGAGTCCAACCTCAAGCTGGCTTCCGGCTTCTGCCCGGTGGGCGCGCTGCTCAAGGCCGGTGTCAATGTGGCGATCGGCACCGACGGCGCCGCCTCCAACAACGACCTCGACATGTTCGGCGAGATGCGCAGCGCGGCCTTGCTGGCCAAGGCAGTCAGTGGCGACGCCCAGACCTTGCCGGCGGCTTTGGCGCTACAGGCGGCCACCTTGGGGGGTGCCCGCGCCTTGGGCCTGGAAGCCGAGATCGGCTCGCTGGTGCCCGGTAAGCGCGCCGACTTCATCGCCGTGGATCTTGACTGCGCCGCCACCCAGCCGGTGTACAACCCGGTCTCACAAGTGGTTTACGCCGCCAGCCGCGACCAGGTGACCCACAGCTTTGTGGCCGGTCGCGCGCTGATGCGCGAACGGCGCCTGCAGACCTTGGACGAGGCCGCCATTCTGGCGCGTGCGCGCGAGTGGCGGGACCGTATTCGTCCCTGACTGCAGCCCGCGTCAGGCGGCGGCTTGGCGCGGCGCCGGCAGCATCGCCTGAAACGCGCCCAATACCCGGTCGACCGCTTCCATGGTGCAGCCATGGCCCATGAGGCCGATCCGCCACGCCTTGCCGGCCAGTTCGCCCAAGCCGGCACCGATCTCCAGGTGCTGCTGTTCCAGCAAGTCACGCCGGAAGGCGGCGTCATCGACCCCTTCCGGGATCCGCAGGGTGGTCAATGGCGGCAGACGCTCGCCGATCGGCGGAATCACGTCGATGCCCAAGGTCGCCAGCCCAGTCACCAGCTGCTCGCTGAGCCGGCGATGGCGCGCCCAGCGCGCATCAAGCCCCTCTTCCAGCACCAGCCGCAGCGCCTCGTGCAAACCGTACAGCGCATTGACGGGCGCGGTATGGTGATACACCCGGCGTTGGCCTTCACCCCAGTAGCCGCCCAGCAGTGAGAAATCGGCAAACCAGGTCTGTACCGGCGTCTTGCGCGCCCGGCACACCGCCAGGGCCCGCTCGCTCACGGTGACCGGTGACAGCCCGGGCGGGGCGCTGAGGCACTTCTGGGTGCCGGCATACACCAGGTCCAGTCCCCAAGCATCCACCTCGATTGGCACGCCCGCGATGGCCGTCACGCAATCCACCAGGGACAAGGCGCCGTGTGCCTGGGTCAGCGCTGAGAGCGCGCGGCTGTCGCTGAGGGCCCCGGTAGAGGTTTCCGCCTGCACCCAGGCGACCAGCTTGTAAGGGACTTCCGCTGAGCGCAGCTTGTCCTCCAGGGCATCCGCCTGCACCGCGCGGCCCCAGGGAAAGCTCAGCGTGTCCACCCGCGCGCCGCAGCGCCGCGCCATCTCAGCCAATCGCATCCCGAATACCCCATTGATGCAGACCAGCACGCGATCGCTCGGCTCCAGCACATTGGCAAGACAAGCCTCCATGGCCGAGGTGGCGGGTGCCGAAAGCGCCATGGTGAAACGGTTTCCGGTGCGGAATACCTGCCGCAGCTGGGCCTGGATTTCATCCATGAGTCCGACAAAGGCGGGGTCGAGGTGACCGATGGTGGGCTGCGCCTGCGCCTGCAACACGCTCGGCGCAACCGGCGCCGGGCCCGGGCCCATCAGATATCGAAGCGGCGGCTGAAACATCGTTGTACGTCCTGCACCAAAAAGAGCCGCGACTGTACGGGTGACAACCGATCGACTCAAGCCCCGGCAGTGCCGCATGGCACAATCGAAATATGAGCACCAACAACGTCGACCCCGCCGAGATCCACCACTTTTCCCGCCTCGCTGCCCGCTGGTGGGACCCTGCAGGCGAGATGGCCACCCTGCACCACATCAACCCGGTGCGGCTGCGCTATATCGACGAATGTTGTGGCGGGATGCGCGGGCGAACCGCGCTTGATGTCGGCTGCGGTGGCGGACTGCTGACGGAAGGGTTGGCGGCGGCCGGGACACATGCCACCGGTATCGACCTGTCCGAAGCCGCCATTGGCGTGGCACGCGAACATGCCCGGTCGGTCGACCTGCCGGTGTCCTATCACTGCACCGCCACCGAGACCTTCGCGGCCGCGCATCCGGGGCAGTTCGACTTGGTCTGCTGTCTGGAAATGCTGGAGCACGTCCCCGATCCGGCGGCGGTCATCGAAGGCTGCGCGCAGCTGGCGCGACCGGGGGCCACCCTGGTGTTTTCCACCCTCAACCGCACCGCGAAGGCCTTCGCGCTTGCCGTCGTCGGTGCCGAATACGTACTCGGCCTGATTCCACGCGGCACCCATGACTACGCCCAGTTCATCCGCCCATCCGAGCTCGCGGAGTGGGTCCGCGCTGCAGGTCTGGAGGTGGTCGGCCTGCGCGGCCTGCACTACAACCCGATACTGAAGTCGGCACGCCTGAACGCCGACGTCAGCGTCAACTACTTCTTGAACGCCCGCAAACCCGCATGAGGCCGCTGCTGTTCGATCTTGACGGCACCCTGGTGGATACCGCGCCGGATCTGGGCGCCGCGGCCAACGCGCTGCGGCGCTTGCGTGGGCTGCCACCGCTGCCGCTGGCGCAGTATCGACCGGTCGCTTCCGCCGGGGCGCGGGGGCTGATCCACGCCGCGCTCGGCCTGAGCCCCGAACACCCCGAGTTCCCCGCCCTGCGTGATCACTTCCTGCAGCACTATCGACAACACCTGGCAGATCAGTCACGGCTGTTCGACGGCCTGGAGCCCCTGCTGGGGAGACTGGAACAGCGGGGGACGCCCTGGGGTGTGGTCACCAACAAGCCCGCTTGGCTGACCCAGCCCTTGATGCAGGCGCTGGCCTTGGACGAGCGCGCGGCGGTCTGCGTCAGCGCTGACGAAGCGTCTGCCCCCAAACCCGCGCCCGATGCCTTATTGCTGGCCTGCCAACGCGCCGGCCTTGATGCTCGCGAGTGCTACTACATTGGTGACGATGAACGCGACATCGTGGCCGGCCGCGCTGCCGGGATGATCACAGTGGCCGTGCGCTGGGGATATATCGGTACCGGCGCCCCCATCGAGCACTGGGGCGCCGATCACCTGATCGATACGGTCCCGGATCTGGTCGCGCTGGTTGACTGACCCCCTTTCCGCGGGCCGCGCGCTCTGTCAGGCTGCATCGGGGGCTGCATCGGGGGCTGCAATCGGCGGTTGAAGGGGGCGCAGAGCATCGGGATGGACAGTCACGGAACCACGGTTATCGGTCGATCCCATCTGGGTTCCCTGGAAACCCTGTCGCGCTTGCTGCGGACCCGCGCCAACCGGTACGCCGCATTCGGGCTGGGCTTGGGGGTGTTCGCGATTCTGGCGGCCACCCTGCTCCACTGCCGATATGAGACCGGAAGTTACAGCTTCGCCGGCATGCTGCTGGTTCAGACGCAGAACCCCGCGCTGTGGGCGCTCGACGTGATGCCGCTGGTGTTTCTGCTGTGGGGCCAGTACATCGGGTTGGTGATGTCCTACCAAGCCAGTGCGCTGGTGATGGACGAAACTCATGCCCTGCGTGAGCAGGCCTCGTTGCTGGTCCGCCAGCTTTCGGTCTCCCCTGAGCCGGTGGGGCCCCACTGCGAGTTACCCGGGCGACGGCAACTGACGGCCCTGCTGGACGCGGCGCTGCAGCGGCATCAGCCGGGACAAGCGCGCTGGCAGGTGTTGGTGATCGCCACCCACCACTACACCGGCCTTGTGCATGGGGGGAATTCGGATGCGGGGGC
The DNA here is from genome assembly GCA_964425915.1 of uncultured Polycyclovorans sp. GTDB lineage: Bacteria > Pseudomonadota > Gammaproteobacteria > Nevskiales > Nevskiaceae > Polycyclovorans. The sequence continues at coordinate 296,531 of CAYROO010000004.1, read as the reverse complement.
ACAGCTGGTGCGGCAGTTGGCACAGCGCTTGAGTCATGGCCTGGAGCCCCCCGCCATGCTGGCGCATCTCGGACACGACCGCTTCGCACTGATGACGCCCATGGGCACCGATGATCCGGACGGTCGTCGGTTGGCAGCACGACTGCACCTGCGCTTCGACACCCCGGTACGGCTCGACGACGGTCCGATCGACGTACGCCTGCACATCGGCATCGCCCATGCGCCTCAGCATGGTCAGAGCGGCGAGGCCTTGCTGCGTCATGCCGAAACCGCCGGCCATCGCGCCGTGGCCGATGGGCACGACACCGCGGTATACGACCCGGATCGCCGCGAAGCCCAGGCCAGCGAGGCCCATCTGCTGGCGGACCTGCATGGCGCGCTGTTGCACGAGGGGCTGGTCGACAGCTACTGGTTGCAGCGGGCGCGCCACCACGCGTTGCGGCTACGCCAGCAACCGCAATGGCCACACCCGACCCGCGGCATGCTCGAAGCCCACCAGTTCATGGATCTCGATGCGCGGGATGCCCTCTTGCACGAAATCACCGCCTGGCAACTCGATCAAGGATTGCTGCGGCTGAGTGCGCTGTCCCTGGCCCACGATCCCACGTTGATTCTGCGTCCGCCCGCCGGCGCCTGGGACCGCCTGCCGCTGGTCGACATCGTGCTGCGGCTGCTCAATGCGCACGATCATCCGCCGGAGCGCTTGATCCTGGAGCTGCCGGTGACACGATTGCTGCAGCTGTCAAATCCCTTGCAGCGCCGCTTGCGCGAACTCAGCGAGGCCGGCATCCGCCTGAGCATGAGCGGCCAGGGCCTGCTCGGCGCGGTGCCCGCCGCGGCGCTGGTCTATCCCCTGCACGAGGCGCGGCTGCCGGCGGACTGGCTGCGCAGCATCGCCCATCACCCGCAAGGCCTCCCGCAACTGCGGGAGAGCGTGGCGCAACTGCAGTCACTTGGGCTGACCGTGGTGGTTCCCGGTGCGGACCGCCTGGATGAGGTCGATGTTGCCTGGCGCCTTGGCGCCGATGTCATCGAGGGCCGTGCGGTGCAGCCGCCGCTGCCGCCGGATGGGCTCAGTGAGGTGCTGTCGGCCCTGGCCTGATGCCTGCCGGCGGCCGGACCGGGTATCCTTCGCGCCCATTTCTCGGCCGCCCTGCCATGGCACACGCCCTGCCCCCCGACCCTGCCAGCGTCATCCCCGCGCAACTGTCAGAGGACCATCTTGCCGGCCGCGTCATTCTCATCACCGGCGCCGGTGGCGGCCTCGGCCAGGCCCTGGCGGTCGCGGTCGCCCGACTCGGCGCGACACCGGTCCTGCTGGGCCGGACCGTTGCCAAGCTGGAGGCCACCGACGATGCGGTGCGCGCTGTGGGCGGCGAGGCGGCGCTGTATCCGATCAATTTCACCGGCGCGACCTGGGGCGACCTCGCCGAGGTCGCAATGACGCTGGAGCGCGAATTTGGCCGGCTCGACGGCCTGGTACATGCCGCTGCGCACTTCAAGACCTTCACGCGCATGGAGGACGTCGAGCCGAAGGACTGGCTGGAGTCCCTGCAGGTCAATCTCACGGCCGCGTTTGCACTGACCCGCCACTGTTTGCCGCTACTACGGGCCTCGGGTGATGGCTCCGTGGTATTCGTGGCGGATCAGGGGGGACGCCATGCGAAACCGTTTCAGGGCGCTTATGGCATCGCCAAGGCGGCGCTGGAAACCCTCAGCGCCCAATGGGCGCATGAGCAGCGCGCGGATGCGCCAGTCCGCTTCAACACCTACTACCCTGGCCCGATGCGCAGCGGTATCCGCCTCAAAGGGTATCCGGGGGAGGTGCTCGACGAAGTCCCGGTGCCGGAGACCGCGTTACCGCGGCTGCTGTGGCTGTTGGGCCCCAACAGTTCGGGCGTCAGCGGGCAGCAGTTCTGAACCCGGCCGCCCGGGCCACGCAGCATGATCAGCGGGTCGGTGCGCGTCGCTTGCTGGAGCGGCTGACCCAGGGCGCGTCGGCTTGATGGCGTCCCTTGCCGCCGCCGGATGAGGCCGGCGCACGAGCGGATTCGGCGCGGTCGGCCTTGCGCCTGGGCGTGGCGGTCTCCTCGGCATCAGGGCGCTTTCGATCGCGCGCCGGGCGGGCCGTGACGGTCTCCGGGGGCGGTAGGTTCACCGCCTGGAACAGCGCGTTGCGCTCGGCCACGGTGGCTTCACGAAAGCTGCCACTGCGGATGCCGCGACCCAGCACGATGGGGCCATAGGCCAGGCGGATCAGCCGGCTCACCTGCAATCCCTGGCTCTCGAACAAGCGCCGCACCTCGCGATGCCGGCCCTCATGCAGGGTCACCGTCCACCACTGGTTGGCGCTCTCACCATCGGCTTCACTGCTGCCGGCGCGTAGGCTGTCGAAGCGCGCGCGGTGTCCATCGATGTCGACGCCGGTTCGCGTCAGGGTCTCGATCATTTCGTTGCTGAGGGTTCCCAGCACACGGACCGCGTATTCACGGCTGATCTCGAAACTGGGGTGCATCAGACGCCGCGCCAGCTCGCCGTGATTCGTCAACAGCAGCAGTCCGGCGGTGTTGATGTCGAGCCGACCGACGGCGATCCAACGTCCCGGGGCCAGCTCCGGCAACTTGCGGAAGACGGTGGGCCGTCCCTCCGGATCGTCCCGGGTGACCAGCTCGCCAACCCGCTTGCGGTACAGCAGCACCCGCGGTGTTGCAGCCGTCGCTGTGAGGGTGATACGACGCCCGTCGAGCTTGATCTGGTCGCGCGCCTCCACCTTCTGGCCCAAAACCGCCGGGCTGCCATTCACCGAAATGCGGCCCTCCGTGATCCAGGCCTCCACCTGTCGGCGACTACCGACTCCGGCCTCGGCCAGACACTTCTGGATACGCTCGCTCAATGCAGGGTCGCTCCGTTGACAGTTGGATCCGCGTCAGCATCGGATGGCGCGGGTGCCGGGTCCTCACCGGCGCTGCCGGGCTCCGCGTCCGCAGGCGCCGCATCGTCGGCAGGCGCTGCCGCCTGTGCCGGAATGCCGGCACCGAGCCCGGCAAGCGCGGCTTCGAGCTGTGCCGGGTCCTTGATCGCGGGAAGCTCCGGCAGCTGATCCAACGAGCGCAGGCCCAGATCATCCAGCAACTGTGGCGTGGTCCCGAACAGTGTCGGCCGGCCTGGCACTTCCTTGACGCCCACTTCGCGGATCCAACCGCGCTCCATCAGGGTGCGGATGATGTTGGGTGACAGGGCCACACCGCGGATGTCCTCGACCTCGCCCCGGGTGACCGGCTGCTGGTAGCAAATGATGGCAAGCGTTTCGAGCAGGGCACGAGTCAGTCGCGGTGGTTTTTCCTGCCATAGCCGCGCCACCGTTGACGCGTGCAGCGGGCGGATTTGCAGGCGCCAGCCGCTGGCCACCTCCACCAGCTCGACAGCCCGACTTTCGAGCGCCTCGGACAACTGTGCCAGGGCCGCGCGCAGTACTCGTTTCTCGGGCGCCTCCGGGTCGGCAAGCAGACGCTGCAGCCGGTCCAGTGGCAGCGGCTGCTCGGAGGCCAGCAGCAGGGCCTCCAACACGGGTACCAGCGGTGTCGGGTCGGCCATGGGCTCGACCGGTGCGGGCATATCGGCAGTAGCGGCTGCGTCGGGGCGCTGCCCGTCGTCGTCGTGTTCAGTGGACATCGGTTTCACTCTCGGCGGGGCCTGCGACGTCGATCAGAATGGGGGAAAAAGGCGCCTCCTGCACCAAGTCGATCATGGCGCTCTTCACCAGTTCCAATATCGCCAGCAAGCACACCACCACCCCCATACGCCCCTCTGCAGGGTCGATCAGCGATTCGAAGCTGCGAGGCCCCTGGCCCAGCCGCCCGAGAATATCGCTCATCCGCGCACGTACGCTCAGGGGCTCCCGGGCAATCTGGTGGCGGGTGAACAGTTCGGCCCGAGCCATCACCTGCTGAAACGCCAGCAACAGTTCGCGCAGACCGGGCATTGGCAGCTGCGGCGCCGTGGGCGGCAAATCGACCCGCGCCTGCGCAAGGTGCAGTTCGCGCCCCATGCGCGGCAGCGTGTCGAGTTGCTCGGCTGCGGTTTTGAAACGCTCGTAAGCCTGCAGCCGCCGCACCAGTTCCATGCGCGGGTCCTCGATTTCACCGGGGGCATCTGGTGGCGGCCGCGGCAACAGGATCCGTGACTTGATCTCGGCGAGCAGTGCCGCCATCACCAGATACTCCGCCGCCAACTCCAGCCTCAGCCCCTGCATCAGCTCGATGTAGGCCACGTACTGGCGCGTGATATCGAGTACCGGGATATCGAGAATGTCGAGGTTCTGTCGGCGGATCAGGTACAACAACAGGTCCAGAGGACCTTCGAAGGCATCGAGAATGACCTCCAGGGCATCCGGCGGGATATAGAGGTCTTCCGGCAGTTTGTCGAGGGGCTGACCATGAACCCGTGGCAAGCGCTCGGCCGCGGGATCGCTGGCGGTTTCCGGGACGGCGACGTCCGTCATGCCGGAATCAGTCCCAGCGCATCGTGTACCCGCGCCAGGGTCGCATCGGCGGCAGCTGAGGCCTGCTCGGCGCCATCACGCAGCACGCGATGAAGCCCGTCGGTGTCGGCGCGGATATCGCGATAGCGCTGCTGAAGCGGCTCAAGACAGCTGACCACGGCATCGGCACAGGCCTGCTTGAATGTGCCGTAGCCCTTGCCGTTATAGCGCTCGACGATGCTGTCAAAGCTGTCGCCCGTGATGGCGGCGAGGATCGACATCAGGTTCGAGATACCCGGTTTTTCCGTCACATCGAAGCGGATTTCGTTGCCGAGATCGGTGACGGCCCGCTTAATCTTGCGCACGATCACGTCAGGTTCATCGAGCAAATAGATGGCATTGGTCGGCGCATCATCGGACTTGGACATCTTTTTGGTGGGTTCCTGCAGGCCCATGATGCGCGCGCCGACCGGCGGAATCATGGGCTCCGGCACCGTAAACACCGGCCCGTAGAGGTTGTTGAAGCGCAGCGCAATATCGCGGGTCAGCTCTAGGTGCTGCTTCTGATCGTCGCCAACCGGCACCTTGCCGGCCTGGTAAAGCAGAATGTCGGCCGCCATCAACACGGGGTAGCAGAACAGTCCGGCATTGATGTTGTCAGCGTGTTTGGCTGATTTGTCCTTGAACTGGGTCATGCGCGTCAGCTCGCCGAACTGGGCATAGGCATTGAGCACCCAGCACAGTCTTGCGTGGGCGGGGACATGGCTCTGCACGAACAGGGTGTTGCGCGCGGGATCCAGACCAGCGGCGATATACAGCGACAGAAACTCATAGCAGCGCTCCCGCAGGGCCGCGGGGTCCTGTCGTACCGTGATGGTGTGAAGGTCGACCAGCATGTAGTAGCAGCGATGCGTCTCATGCAGCCCTAGCCAGTGTTTCAGCGCCCCCAGGTAGTTTCCGAGGGTGAGGCGGCCGGAAGGCTGAATACCGGACAACACGGTGGGGCGCGGAGCAGCGGTCATGAACAATCTCTAACTTGAATACGGGAACACACGGAGACCCTGGGGCCGGCGTGGTTCAGAACAGTCCCAGGGGTGGCAGGCCAGCGATCAGGGTGATCAGTCGCTCCATCCATCCCAGCGGCAGCGCCATGACCTGCCACAACACCTGGGTCGCCAACAAGGCCACGATGATCAGCAAGCCCCAGGGCTCCAGACGGTCCAGCTGCCGCGCCGCCGCTTCCGGAACCAGACCCGCCAGCACGCGACCGCCGTCGAGCGGGGGCAGCGGCAACAGGTTGAGCACCATCAGCACCAGGTTGATGACGATACCGGCCACCGCCATGTAGCGCAGAAATACCCAGGGACCTTCGCCGCCGCCAATCGCCAGCGACAGCTTCAGCAGCAGGGCCCAGGCCAGCGCCATCGCAAAATTCGACATCGGACCAGCCAGTGCCACCCAGGCCATGTGCTGCCGGGGCTTGCGCAGATTCTGCATCACCACCGGCACCGGCTTGGCCCAGCCGAACAGGATCCCGCCCAGCAACAGCAGCACACCGGGCACGATTACGGTGCCGACAGGATCGACGTGCTTCAGCGGATTCAGCGACAGCCGGCCCAGCCGTGCCGCGGTGGCGTCGCCGAAATAGCGGGCCGCCCAGCCGTGTGAGACCTCGTGCAAGGTGATGGCCAGCAACACCGGGATGGCCCAGGTGGCCACCGTCTGCAGGAGCGTGAGTTCGGGGAACATCACGGGATTATACGGGGGACGCCCCGCGACATCCGCTGCGGGCGTCGGCGTCCTCAGTCGGCGCCGCCGACCAGCCGATTGATCAGCGCCCGCAATCGCCCCAGCGGCACCGGCTTCTGCAGATAGGCGTGACCGCTGGCCTGGGCCGCCTGCCGTGCCGCGGGGGTGTGGTCGGCGGTGATGACGATAGCGGGGACAGGCTCGCCGGACCACCGTGCCTGCAGCCGCGCCAGTACGTCGATCCCCGAGACATCGTCGTCGAGGTGGTAGTCGACCATCACCAGATCGGGTTTGGCGGCGGCGGCTGCTTGGGTCTCATCAGCGGCGGTGAACACCTCGCAGCCCCACCGTTCCAGCAGTGCCTGCATCCCTGCCGCCACCGCCGGTTCATTGTCGATCACCAATATCCGCGGCCGCCGGGTCATCGGCGTCGGCGCGACCGGCTGCGACGCCGCCCGGACCCGATCAGCGCGCCCGCGCGGGACCTCGATCCAGAAACAGCTGCCCCGGCCCTCCTTGGAGCGCAAACCGATCGGGTGTCCCAGCAAGCCTGCGGTCCGTTCGGCAATCGCCAGCCCCAGGCCCAGCCCGCCGACACCACGCCCACCGGTGCGCCGCAGCCGGCGAAACTCCTCGAACACTTCGCGCTGCCGGCCGGCGGGGATGCCCGGGCCGGTATCGTGCACCTCGATGCGCAGGCGGTCCGTGCCGATGCGCCTTACCCCGAGCAGGATGCGCCCACGCTCGGTGTAACGGCAGGCATTGGAGAGGAAGTTCTGCAGGACCCGGCGCAACAGTGCGGGGTCGCTGTGGATCACCACCCGGCTGGCGACAGCATGCAGGTCGATTCCAGCATCGAGTGCCAGGGCCCGGAACTCGTTGGTGAGCGGATCCAACAACTCCGAAAGCGGGATGTCCTCGCGCTGCACCGGCGTGGCACCTGCCTCCAGCCGAGAGATGTCGAGCAGCCCGGACAGCAGTTGCTCGGCTGCCGACAGCGCGCCTTCGACATTGCGCTGAAGCGTATTCAGCGTGTCAGGCGTGGCCTGCTGCGGATCAAACGCAGAGAGGAACAGTTTGGCAGCACTGATGGGCTGCACCAGATCGTGCGAGGCCGCGGCCAGAAAGCGGGTCTTGGCGCGGTTGGCGCGTTCAGCATCCGCCTTGGCTGCCACCACCTGTTGATTGACAGCCGACAGTTCCTCGGTCCGTTCCCGCACGCGATGCTCAAGGCTGCCCGCCAGTTCCTGCAGGCGGGCCTCGGCACGCTTGTAGGCGGTGACATCGGCGTAGCTGGTGACGAAGCCGCCGCCGGGCATGGGGTTGCCACGGATCTCGATGACACTGCCATCGGGCATTTCCCGTTCGTGCTCATAGGGCTGTCCGGCACGCAGGTGATCGAGACGACGTTGCACCAGGGCCTCGCCCTCACCCTCGCCCATCAACAGGCCATGCCGCGCATTGAAGCGGATCAGGGTCTCGATGGGCTGGCCCTGTACCAGCAGGGCCTCGGGGTATTGGAACAATTCGGCATAGCGCCGATTCCAGGCCACCAGGCGCAGGTCACGGTCGACCACACTGACGCCTTGCGACAGGTGTTCGAGTGCCGCCTGGGTCAGCTCGCGGGAGAACTGGATGACGTGCGAGGTTTCGTCCAGCAGCCGGATCACGTCCTCCACCTGCATGTCGCGGCCGCGCAACATGGCCGCCATCACCACGCGGGCGCTGGAAGCCCCGAGCACACCGGCCAGCAAGCGCTCGCAGTAGCGCACCCAATCCGCCGGCGCGCGGTCGCGAGCATTGAGCGGGTGGCCGGTATCGTGTCCGTACGCCTCCAGCAGGGCGCGCGCCCGGGCGGCCCCAAAGAAGCGCTCCAGCAAGGTCTGAAGATCGGCCACCGTGGCATTGCTGCCCACCAGCCGCGGCCGGATCGGGGGCGGCAGGTCCAGATCTCCGATAAACCGGACCGCGTGCAGGTGATCCCGCAACCCGGGCGCGGTGAGCATCGAACCGAGCACATAGCCGGCAAGGTTGCCGAGCAGGCTCAGCAGGGTGCCATGGGTCACCGGGTCGAATCCGCTGATGCCAAGCAGCGCCTGAGGCCGCAAGCCGCCGATGCCCCAGGGCCCTTCCACCACCCAGGACGCGCCGCCGCCACTGAGCGCGGGTAACAGGAGGGTGTAGCACCACAGCGCGAAGCCGATGGCGAGGCCCACCACCACACCGGTGTGGGTCCCCCGCTTCCAGTACAGGCCGCCGATGAGCGCGGGGGCGAACTGCAGCACTGCGGCGAATGACAGCAAGCCGATCGACGCCAGGCTGCCGTCACCGATGAAGAAGCGGGTGTACAGATAGGCCAGCAGCAGCAGCAACACGATGGTGATCCGCCGCACCCGCTTGATCAGTGAGGACAGGTCCGGCCCGCGGGCAATGCCCAGCGGCTGCCAGCGCAGCAGCAAAGGCGTCACCACCTCATTGCTGAGCATGGTCGACAGGGCAATCGAGGACACGATGACCATGCTGGTGGCCGCCGAGAACCCGCCGATAAAGGCCAGCAGGGCCACCCAAGGTTGATCCAGGGCCATCGGCACACTGAGCACATAGGTGTCGGGGACTGCGGAGGCGGGAAGCAGGTAGGCGCCGGCCGCCGCAATCGGCAGCACGAACAGCGAAATCACCACCAGATAGAGGGGGAACACCCAGCGTGCCGTGCGCAGGTCACTGAGTGCCGTGTTCTCCACCACCAGCACCTGAAACTGGCGCGGCAGGCACAGCATTGCAGCGGTCGCCAACACGGTCTGTGCCAGAAAGCCCGACATCCAGGTGGGTTCGGCCATGGCGGCGCGTACTGCCGGACGACTGAGCGCGTAGGCGGTGGCCTCGCCGATGCCATCAAAGACCAGGTACGCCGACATCACGCCGACCACGACGAAGGCCAGCAGCTTTACGACCGACTCAAAAGCGACCGCCAGTACCAGCCCGTGATGGTTCTCGTTGCTCGACACTTCGCGGGTGCCGAACAGAATGCCGAAGACGGCCAGCAGCAGGGCGGTGACCAACGCGCTGTCACCGAGCCAGCCATCCAGCGCGCGATCCGACGATGCCAGCACGGCCACCGTGGTGGCCACCGCTTTGAGCTGTAGTGCCAGATAGGGCAATACGCCAATCACGGCGATTAGCGTCACCCCCGCGGCAAGCGACTGCCGACGTCCGTAGCGGGCGCCGATGAAGTCGGCGATGGAGGTCAGGTTGTGACGCTTGCACACCCGGATCAGGCGGGCCACCAACGGCGCGCCCAGCAACAGAATCAGGATGGGCCCCAGGTAGATCGGGAGGAAGTCCCAACCCCGCTCAGCGGCGCGTCCGACCGCACCATAGAAGGTCCAGGACGTGCAGTAGACCGCCAGCGCGAGGCTATAAACCCAGGGCTGCGGCCGGTCCTCCAGGCGCCGCCGCGCCCGCCAGTCGCCCCAGCTGGCGATGGCGAACAGCAGCCCGGCATAGCCGGTGGATATCAGCAGCAGCGTCCAGCCGGACAGCATGGTCTCCCCTTCCCCGTACGCGGGCCCCAGCCCGCCGTGCAACTCTAGCCCAGCGCGCCCTCGCGCGACCAAAGTCGCAGCCCAGAGCCTGCCCCGCTTCGACCAAAGTGGAGGTTCGCCCCCGACCCGACCCGACTAGATTGTTCTCACGCAAACAGGCGTGATGCCAACACACGAGGAGATTCCCATGTCACACCCCCCTGATCGGTCGCCGCAGGCGTACTGGCGGGCCAACATCCGGCTCGTTCTGACGCTGCTGGCGATCTGGTTCGCGGTGTCCTTCGGCGCCGGCATTTTGCTGGTCGACATCTTCAATGCGATCCCCCTGGGGGGCTTCAAACTGGGATTCTGGTTTGCCCAGCAGGGCTCGATCTACACCTTTGTGGTGTTGATCTTCGTCTACGCGGCCAAGATGAACCGTCTTGATCGCGACTTCGACGTCCACGAAGACTGATCGGAGCCCACACATGGATACCAAAACCTGGATCTACATCATGGTGGGCGGCAGCTTCGCGCTCTACATTGGCATTGCCCTTTGGGCGCGCGCCAGCACCACCAGCGAGTACTACGCTGCAGGTCGCGGCGTTAACCCGGTGCTCAACGGGATGGCGACGGCCGCCGACTGGATGAGCGCGGCTTCGTTCATTTCGATGGCGGGTCTGATCGCCTTTCTCGGTTACAGCGGCTCGGTCTACCTGATGGGCTGGACCGGCGGCTATGTGCTGATGGCGCTGCTGCTGGCCCCCTATCTGCGCAAGTTTGGCAAGTTCACCGTGCCTGGCTTCATCGGCGACCGGTTCTACTCGCAGACCGCCCGCATCGTCGCCGTGATCTGTCTGCTGGTGATGTCGTTGACCTACGTCATCGGCCAGATGCGCGGTGCCGGCATCGCCTTCTCGCGCTTTCTCGAAGTGGACATCAGCACCGGCCTGATCATCGGCATGGGCACCGTCTTCACCTACGCCGTGCTGGGCGGCATGAAGGGCATTACCTACACGCAGATCGCCCAGTACGTCGTCCTGATTTTCGCGTACACCGTACCGGCCATTTTCATCTCACTGCAGATCACTGGCTGGGTGTTGCCGCAAATCGGACTCGGCGCAGAAGTTGCCGGCAGTGACGGGGTATATCTGCTCCACAAGCTCGATGTGATGCTGGTGGACCTCGGCTTTCGGGAATACACCGAACCCGGCGGCATGACCATGCTCAATGTGTTCCTGCTGACCATGGCGCTGATGATCGGTACCGCCGGACTGCCGCATGTCATTGTCCGCTTCTTTACCGTCCCGAAGGTGCGCGATGCCCGCAAGTCGGCCGGCTGGGCGCTGGTTTTCATCGCACTGCTCTACACCACCGCCCCGGCCGTTGGCGCCATGGCGATCTACAACCTGATCAACACGGTGCAGCCCGGCGAGGTTGGCAGCGCCGAAGGCAATCTGGTGCTGGAGGAACGGCCCGGCTGGATGCGCACCTGGGAGAACACCGGCCTGCTCAAGTTCGAGGACAAGAATGACGACGGCCGCCTGCAGTACTACAACGACAAGAACCCCGACTTCGCCGCCACCGCAGAATCGCATGGCTGGCAGGGTAACGAGGTGGTCACCCTCGATCGCGACATCATGGTCCTCGCCAACCCCGAAATCGCCAGACTGCCGGGGTGGGTCATTGCGCTGGTGGCGGCGGGTGGCCTGGCAGCGGCCCTGTCGACTGCGGCCGGGTTACTGCTGGCGATCTCCTCGGCGATCTCCCATGACCTGCTGAAAGGCGTGTTCATGCCCGGCATCAGCGACAAGAACGAGTTGATGGCGGGCCGCATCGCGATGGCTGGCGCCATCGTCATCGCTGGCTACCTGGGTCTCAATCCTCCGGGATTTGCCGCTGAGGTGGTCGCACTTGCTTTTGGGATCGCGGCGTCTTCTCTGTTCCCGGCGCTGATGCTCGGCATCTTCAGCACCCGCATGAACAAGGAAGGGGCCATCGCCGGCATGTTGACCGGGTTGATCAGCACCGTGGTCTACATCTTCCTGTTCAAGGGCTGGTTCTTCATCCCGGGCACCGCCACCCTGCCCGATAGCCCGGAGGGCTGGATCCTCGGGATTGCACCCCAGGGCTTCGGGACGGTCGGGGCGGTCCTCAACTTCGTGGTGGCCATCGTGGTGTCACGAATGACGGCAGCGCCGCCGGCGAAGATTCAGCAGCTGGTCGAGGATGTCCGCGTGCCCCGTGGGGCCGGCGTTGCCCACGATCACTGACCTGGCCAGTGGCCGATGCGCCCCTCCTTGTGAGGGGCGCTTTTTTTTATGGGAGCGCCGAAAAGGGTTCTCAGCAAGGACACATTCGGCTATCCTTCGCGCCCGCTTCAGGGGGCCGTTAGCTCAGCTGGTAGAGCAGTTGGCTTTTAACCAATTGGTCGATGGTTCGAATCCATCACGGCCCACCACCCTGTCCGTCGGATCCGCGCTGTTCAGGCGCGATAGCGCGTCGGATCATCGACACCGGCGGCGACAAAGCCTTCGCGGCGCAGTCGGCAACTGTCGCAGCGACCACAGGCCCGGCCTTCGTCATCCGCCTGGTAGCAGGACACCGTGTGCGCATACGGCACGCCCAGGCGCACCCCCTCGCGGATGATCTCGGCCTTGGACATCCGCATCAGCGGTGCATGCACGCGAAAAGGCCGCCCCTCTACACCCTGCCGGGTTGCAACGGCCGCGAGTCGCTCGAACGCTTCGATGAACACCGGGCGGCAGTCGGGATATCCAGAATAATCGACCGCGTTGACGCCGATGAACAGGTCCTCGGCCCCCACCACCTCCGCCCAGCCCAGCGCCAGCGACAGAAAGAGGGTGTTGCGCGCCGGCACGTAGGTGACCGGGATTCCTTCGGTAACGGTCTCCGGCACCTGAATGCTGCGGTCCGTCAACGCCGAACCACCGACCTGATCGAGGTTGACGCGGAGTTCCTGATGCGCGCGCGCAGCGAAATGAACGGCCAGTCGCTGTGCCGCCGCCAACTCCGCCACATGCCGCTGCCCATAGGACACCGACAAGGCATACAGCGCATAACCCTGTGCCTGTGCCAGGGCCATGACGGTGGCGGAGTCCAGACCGCCCGACAGCAGCACGACGGCCTTGCGCTGGGATGTCATGCTCAGGTCCCCGGTTTGGCGCCCCACAGCGCCTTGTGCAGCTGGAACTGGAAGCGGACCTCGCGCCGGTCGGCGACGATCCAGTCCGCCAGCGCGGTGGCATCGAGCTGACCCTGGCTGGGCGAGAACAGCACCTGTGATCGTGCGGCGAGTCCGTGTTCGTCCACCTGCCGACAGGCCCAGTCGTAGTCGGCGCGCGAGCACAGAACAAACTTCACCTCGTCCTGTGGCCGCAAAGCCGCAAGATTCTCCCAGCGGTTGCGGTGACACTCGCCGGAATCGGGGGTCTTCAGGTCCATCACCCGCCGAACCCGCGGGTCGATTGGCGCGATATCGAGCGCTCCGCTGGTTTCGATGGAAACCGCATGGCCGGCATCGCACAGACGGGTCATCAGCGTCAGCACCGCCTTCTGGGCCAGCGGCTCGCCGCCGGTGACGCAGACATGATGGGCACCCAGCGCTGCCACCTGCGCCACCAGGGAATCAAGGCTCTGCCAGGCACCGCCGTGGAAGGCGTAGGCGGTATCACAGTAGTGGCAGCGCAGCGGGCAGCCGGTGAGGCGCACAAAGGTGGTCGGCCAGCCGACCGACCCGGACTCGCCCTGCAGCGAACGAAACACTTCGGTGATTTTCAGGCGATCACTGACCATGCACTGTCTCAAAACAAAACGGGGGCCGCACGCTGGCGGCCCCCGGATCCATCCTGAACCGCCTCAGTTGCCGCCCTGAAGCCGCTGTTGCGCCAGGCGGGCAGCGTTGGAGTTGGGATAACGGCTGATGACCTGTTCGAGCGTGGCCCGTGCTTCGCCGGTCTTCTTCAGCTCCTGCTGGGTCAACGCCAGCTTGAAAAGCGCATCCGGCGCCCGCGGTGATTGCGGGTGCCGGGTCGCCACCCGACTGAACGCGTCTGCCGCCGCGGCATAGTCCCGCTTGACATAGCTGGCCTCGCCGAGCCAGTACGCCGCATTGTCGGCGTACTGCCCCTGCGGATACTTCTCAAGGTGGGCCTTGAAACCCTGGATGGCGTCGTCGTACTTGCCGTTCTTGAGCAGATCGAAGGTGGTGAGATACGCCGCCTCCTCATCCGGATCATTTTGCGCGCCGAGCTTTACCACGCCGGCCGCTGAAGCAGGTGCTGCTGGCGCGGCCACTGTGGCGCCAGCAGCCGACGGCGGCGCCGTCGGTGCCAGAACCCCATAGCCCGCTCCGGAAGCCGGCGCCGCGCCGCCTTCGAGCGTCCGCATCCGCTGATCCAGATCGACGTAAAGCTGCTTGCTGCGCGCGTCGAGCTGCTGAACATCGAAGCTGAGCTTCTCGACCTGCCCACGCAGATCGCGCAACTCGTCGCGAAGACTCGAAACATTGTCATCGGTCCGCGAGGAGTCGAGCACATCGAATCGCCGCTGCACCGCGGCCATCTTGTTCTCCACCGCCTGCAGGCGCCGCTCTTCAGGCGATAGAGCGTCACCGCCGCCACTGATGCCGGCGGGGCCGGCACAGGCCGACAGCATCAGCACGGAGAGGCCGGCGATACCGACGAGCTTGGGATGGAAACGACGCATGGCGATCTCCTCGCGACCTGGGCTTACTGGCGGACGATCTCGACGCGACGGTTCTGCGCCCAATCGGACTCGCTGGAACCGACCGCGACTGGCCGTTCTTCGCCATAGCTCACCACGCTGAGCTGTGACGGCGTAGCGCCGGCACGCAGCAGAGCCTGCTCCACCGACACGGCGCGACGCTCACCGAGACCGATGTTGTACTCGCGGGTACCACGTTCGTCGGTGTGTCCTTCGAGGCGCACCTTCATCGCCGGATTGGCGGCCAGGTAGCCCCCATAAACCTCGACCACACGGGCACCGTCAGCGCTGAGTTCGGCGCTGTCGAACTCAAAATAGACCACGTTCTGGGTCAGCCGCCCGGCCAGCTCGGACTGGTTCTGTGCCGCCCCGGTATTGCCGCCGAGCGACTGCGGCGCGCTACCGGTGTACGGCAGGGTGCCTGCGGTGCTGGATCCGGCACCGGTGTTGCGTGCATCAATCTTGTCCTTGTTGCCGCCTGCGCAGGCGGAGAGGGTTACAACGACTGCCGCAAAGAGGGCCGTCCGTAGGGTCAACATACCAGTGCTCCTAAAAAGCATTGAACCGCATTCAGGCGTGGAAAGGTTTAACGGGCCAGTGGCGACCACGCCGGTTCGCGCACGTCACCCGCCTGGCGCAGTCGGGTCTTGACCCGACCGTCCAGGGAAACCGTTGCCAGCTCGGCGGTACCGCCGCTTTGCGTGGCGTAAATAATGACCGCTCCGTTGGGCGCAAAGCCGGGCGCCTCATCGAGACGGCCGTCGGTCAGCTTGGTCAGCCGACGGGAATCGACGTCCATCATGGCAATACGATAGCTCCCCTGGTCGTAATTCACCATCACCATGCTCTTGCCATCCGGCGAGTAGCTGGCCTTGAGGTTCTGCCGACCGTCAAAGGTGATGCGTTCGGGGTTGCCGCCCGTGGCGGCGATCCGGTAGATCTGCGGCTGCCCACCGCGGTCCGAGGTGAACACCAGCGATTCGCCATCCGGCGCCCAGGCGGGCTCAGTATCGATTCCGAAGTGGTCGGTGAGGCGAATGCGCTCGCCGCTGCTGAGATCGATCACGTAGATATCGGGGTTGTTCTCGAACGACAGGGTCACCGCCATGCGGCGGCCATCGGGAGACCAGGCCGGGGATCCGTTGATGCCTCGCTCCGACACCAGCTTGCGCACCTTGCCGGATTCCAGCTCATGGATGTAGACCGCCGAACGGCCGCGCTCGTAGCCAACGTAGGCGATGTGGCGACGATCCGGTGCCCACGACGGGGACATGATCGGTTCACGGGAGGTGGCCACGGTCCGCGGGTTGTAACCATCCGCGTCCGCGATGATCAGTTCAAAGCGGCGCTGATAGCCCAGCCCCGCGGCCGCCACATAGGCAATTCGGGTGTTGAAGGCCCCTGGGAATCCGGTGAGCTTTTCGAAGATCAGGTCGGCGATCTGGTGGGCGAGATAGCGCAGTTGCGCAGGCGGCACCGCCGGCATGTCGTAGCCGAGCAACTGTTGGTTGCGCAGCGCGTCCACCAGCCAGAATCGCGCCCCAACGTTGCCGGTGGTGGGGTCCAGTCGCAACTGCCCGACCACCACGTTGTCCATGCCCACCGCACGCCAATTGGCGCTGTTGAACTGGGCGATGTCATTGGGACGTTCCAGCATGTCCTCACGCGCCAGGGTGTCGAACAGACCGGTGCGGCTGAGATCCGCCTCAATGATGCGGGCGACGTCGAAATCAACGCTTTCGGGGGTGCTGAACGGCACGATGGCGATCGGCGCAGCGCGCTCGACACCGCCGGTGACGGTAATCTCCAGCTGGGCCTGCGCCGATAACGATAGCAGTGCCAGCATCGCTGCCAGCCCACGGGTCAAGACCTTCGTCAGTTCACAAATCACATCAGCACCTTAGCGTAAGTCTTTGGGTGTAAACCGGAATATGATATCGCGAGCCCGAGCAAACACGGCGGGATCATTGATCGGTGGCAGCGGTGACGACACCTCAAGCGCGCGCTGTACCGCCAGGTCATACCCGGGATTGCCGGATGACTGTACGACCTGAATCGTGGTGATGGTACCGCCAGGCAGCTGTTGGACCCGTATCTGTGTCACCAGATTCTCGCCATAGTTCGGTTGCAGTCGAATGTTGCTGCGTACGATGGCGGTGACCTGACCCACCCAGCGTGCCAACTCGGAGTCGATGCGGGCACCCTCTCGTGCGGCCGCTTCGGCCTGCAACTGCGCTTCCAAGGCCGACTGCCGCGCCTGAAGCTCGGCCTGCTCGCGCGCTTGGCGCTCGGCCTCTAAGGCGGCCTGCATGGCGGCCCGACGTTCCTGTTCCTCACGCTGCTTGCGCTCCTGCTCCTTGCGTTCGGCTTCCTCGCGCTGTTTGCGCTCCTGCGCTTTGCGCTCGGCTTCAAGCTTTTTCTGCTTCTCGGCTTCTTCGCGCGCACAGTCGGCCGCTTTCTGGGCGATCAGCTTCTCCGCCGCCTGCCGCTGCGCAGCGGTGGCCGCAGCAGCCGCTTCCTCACGCAGCTGTGGCAGGTTGCCACAGGCCAGCTTACGAATGATGCCGTCCGTGAACTTGGCCAGATCCCGGGCCGGATCCGGCGTCGGTTGCGGGGTGGGCTTCGGTGTTGGCGGCGGGGTTGGCGGCGGGGTTGGCGGCGGCGTGGGCGGCGGCGTCGGTACCGGTGTGGGCGGCACGGTGGGGGTGGGCTTCTCACTGGGCGGCGGCACGAATACCACCTCCATCACCGGCGGCACTTCCGGCGTTGGGTGCAACCACTGGGTCAGCAACAACAGCAGCGCCACCACCACATGGGCGGCCACCGCAGACCAGACATGCCGGGGACGCAGCTCCATGGGATCTTAGCGATTGATCTCGGCGGGGTCGGTGACGAATCCGATCTTCTTGACGCCAACGCTCTGCAGGACGCCCATCGCCTTGGCAACGGCGGCGTACTCGGCCTTGCCGTCACCCTCCACCAGGATCAGCTCGTCCGGCTGCTTGCGCACCAGAATGCCGACCAGTCGCGCCAACTCAGCCTCATCCAATGCGGCTTCCGGGTCATCGCCGCGATTGAGATAGAAGTTACCCTGGATATCCACCGACACGATGGTCGGCTCCTGTTGCGCCGAAAGCGTCTGGGATGCCGTCTTCGGCAGATCGACCTCGATCCCCTGCGTCAACAACGGCGCGGTCACCATAAAGATGACCAGCAGCACCAGCATGACGTCGATATAGGGGACGACGTTGATCTCGGAGGTGAGCTTGCGGCGGGCCATGATGTGCCCTCCCTCAGGTCCGTGCGCCGTGGCGCAGACTGCGTTCAACGATGCCCACCATCTCGTCGGCGAAGGTGGCGTAGCGGTTTTCCAGGCGCTCCACCCCGCGGGTAAAGAAGTTGTAGGCAATGTAGGCCGGAATGGCGGCCACCAGACCCATGGCGGTGGCAATCAGGGCCTCGGCGATCCCCGGCGCCACCACGGCGAGGGACGCATTCTGCATCTGACCGATGCCGATGAAGGCATTCATGATCCCCCACACCGTGCCGAAAAGGCCGACATAGGGACTGACCGAACCAATGGTGGCGAGCATGGCCAAGCCGTTCTCGACGCGCTCAACCTCGCGCACCTGGGCCACCCGCATCTGCCGCTGGATGGCCGCGATGGCGTCGTCCGGGTCGAGTCGACCACTGGTTTGCTGGCGGGTGTATTCCTCGTAGCCTGCGCTGAAGATCGCAGCGACACCCTCCAGCGACTTGTCGCGACGCACGCTCTCATACAGGTCCGCCAGGTTGCCGCCACTCCAGAACTTGTCCTCAAAGGCTTCGGCGGCATCACCGATGCGCTTCAGCAGCGTGCGCTTGGCGAAGATCATCGCCCAGGACAGAACGGACGCCATCAACAGCAGGACCAGCACGAGCTGTGCAAGCAGGCTGGCGCTGGCAATCAGATGGGTGAAGGACATATCGGGGGTCATACCGGGTCCTCGTGGGGCCTCTGGAGTCGGGATAGAGCGGCTTCAGCAATGGTGCGAAGTCATTCAATGCAAGCAAAATGACCGGTAAACTGCCGTTGCACCGCAATATTCTGAACTAAAACGTGAGCGGCGGTAACGCGCGCGGCCGAAAATTTTTGTAGTCCACACACCCAGCGCGGACCTTGACTTCCGACAAAAGCAGGTTGTCTTCCGCTCGCAGCAGGCGCTGAAGGAAGTGCAGGCTGGCCCGACGCACCTCGGTGACCTCGGTCTCCACCCGCAGCAGGTCATCCAGTCGTGCCGGTCGGCGGTAGTGAATATCGAGATGCGACACCGTGAACGCCACGCCAGCGGACTCAAGCAGTTGCTGCTGGTGCCCGCCGAGGGCCCTTAGCCACTCGGTGCGCGCACGCTCGAACCAGCGTAGATAATTGGCGTGATAGACCACTCCACTGGCGTCGGTATCCTCGTAGTAGACCCGAACGGTCCAGTCGAAACGGCGGCTCATTCGCTGAACAGGTCGGGGACCGAGAGCCGTTCCGGCATCTTCAGCCCGTAGTGCTGGTAGGCCAGGCGTCCCGCCACCCGCCCTCGCGGTGTACGCATCAAATAGCCCTGCTGAATCAGGAACGGTTCGATGACGTCCTCGATGGTGTCACGCGCTTCGCCAATGGCTGCGGCGAGATTGTCGAGCCCGGCGGGGCCGCCATCGAAGCGCTCGATCAAGGCCATCAGCAGGCGCCGATCCATCAGATCGAACCCGTTGGTATCGACTTCCAACAGCTTCAATGCCTCGCCTGCCACGGCGGCCGTCACCACCCCCGCCCCACGCACTTCGGCGTAGTCACGGACCCGCCGCAGCAAGCGGTTGGCGATCCGTGGCGTGCCGCGGGCACGGCGCGCGATCTCACGGGCGCCCTCCGCTTCGATCGGCACCTGCAGAATGCCGGCGGCGCGCGCCACGATATGGGTGAGGTCGCCCTCGCTGTAGAACTCCAGCCGCTGCACGATGCCGAAGCGGTCCCGCAACGGGCTGGTGAGGCTGCCGGCACGAGTGGTGGCCCCGACCAGCGTGAACGGCGGCAGATCGAGCCGAATCGAACGGGCTGCCGGACCCTCGCCGATCACGATGTCGAGCTGGTAGTCCTCCATCGCCGGGTACAGGACTTCCTCCACCACCGGCGACAGCCGGTGAATCTCGTCGACGAACAGCAGGTCATGGGGTTCGAGGTTGGTCAGCAGGGCCGCCAGATCGCCAGCCCGCTCCAGCACCGGCCCTGAGGTCTGGCGCAGATTGACGCCCATCTCCTGGGCGAGGATGTGCGCCAGCGTGGTCTTGCCCAGACCCGGCGGGCCAAAGATCAGCACGTGGTCCAGCGCCTCAGCGCGGCGCCGGGCCGCCTCGATGGCGATACCCATCTGCTCGACCACCCGCGGCTGGCCGACGTAGTCCGCGAGCAGTTGCGGACGGATGGCGCGTTCCACGCGCTCCTCCTCGCCACGTGCGCTGCCGGACAGCAGCCGTTCGCTGTCATCCGTCATCGTGCTGCGCGCTTCAGCGCGTCCTGGATGATCTGTTCGGTGCGCATCCCGTCCTCGTAAACCGCCTCGGTCAAGCGGTCAACCTCGGCGGGTTTGTATCCCAGTGCCGTCAGGGCCGCGCGGGCCTCCTGCAAGGGTCCCATCGTCACCGGCTGACCGGCGCTGCCGCGGCCCGGCACCGTCCCCTGCCCGGCCTTGTCCCGCATCTCCACGACCAGACGCTCGGCGGTCTTCTTGCCGATGCCCGGCAGCTTGGAGAACCGTACCGTGTCGCCGGCGCGAATCACCTGCCAGAACTCCTCCACGCCGATGCCGGACAGGATGGCCAGCGCCAGCTTCGGGCCGATCGCCGACACCCGGATCAACTCGCGGAACAGCGTCTTCTCGCCCTGGCTGGCAAATCCGAACAACAAATGGGCATCCTCACGTACGGTGAGGTGGGTGTGTAAGGTCACTTTCTCGCCCAGAGACGGCAGCTTGTAGAAGGTCGACATCGGCGCCTCGACCTCGTAGCCCACGCCGCCGACATCCACCATCAACTGCGGTGGCTGCTTGGCCACCAGGGTGCCGCTGAGCCGGCCGATCATGAACGCACATCCGCTGAGTGAAGCCGCGACGCTACACCATCGCCGGGCATCCTGCCGCAGCGGCTCACTTCCACGAGCCCTTGGGCGCCAGCCCGGTAGCGCGCAGGCGCCGGACCTGGGCATGAGTGATCGCCACCGCCAAGGCGTCCGCGGCATCGGTCGGTGGTACGGTGTCCAGTCGCAGCAGCAGCTTGACCATCTGCTGCACCTGCGCCTTGTCGGCGCGGCCGCTGCCGGTCACCGCCTGCTTGACCTGGGAGGGCTGGTACTCGGCCACCGTCAGGCCGGCGCTGCCCAGGGCACAGAAGGCCGCCCCACGCGCCTGCCCCAGCACCAGGGCGCTGGCGGCGTTCACCTTGTTGACGAAGGTCTCTTCCAGCGCGGCTTCGTCGGGGTGACTACGCGCAATCACCGCTGACAGCGACTGAAAAATCGTCCGCAGCCGCTCCGCCATGGCGCCATCAATGCTGCGGATCCGCCCGCACTCGACCAGGCGGTGCTGTTGGCCTTGCACTTCGATCACGCCAAAGCCGGTGTGGCGCGAGCCGGGATCCACCCCGAGTATGATCGCCAAGGGATCAGGCCGGCAGCTCGGCGTTGCTGTAGACCTCCTGGACGTCGTCCAGCGACTCCAGACGCTCCAGCAACTTGGCGACGGCATCGGCATCATCGCCCGCCACCGCCACCTGGGTGGCCGCGCGCTGCCCCACTGAGGCCTCCAGGTAGCTGATCCCCAGCGCGTCGATCGCCGACTTCACCGTGGCAAACGCTGCGGGGGCGGTCACCACCTCGGTGTAGCCGTCTTCGCTGATGACATCGTCGGCACCGGCTTCCAGCGCAGCTTCGAGGATGCGTTCCTCAAGCGCGGCATCGCTGCCGGTGTCGATGACCAGTTGCCCCTGCTCGCTGAACAGGTACGCCACCGACCCGCTGGTCCCCAGACTGCCGCCATGCTTGGAGAAGGCATGGCGGACTTCTGCAACCGTTCGCGTCGGGTTGTCGGTCATACAGTCGACCATCACCGCCACACCGCCCGGCGCATAGCCCTCGTAGCGGATCTCCTGGGTGGCATCCGCACCCTCACCGGCGGCGCGTTTGATCGCGCGCTCGATGGTGTCCTTGGGCATGTTCGCCCCCAGCGCCTTGCTGATCGCGAGGCTGAGACGGCCATTGCTCTCGGGGTCGACGCCGCCGGTGCGGGCGGCCATCGAGATTTCCCGAATCAACTTGGTGAACAGGCGCCCGCGCTGGGCATCCGATGCGCCTTTGCGGGCGGCAATACTCGGTCCACGACCCATAGTGTCCTCAGAATTTCAGCCGTAGACCGATGTGCATCCCGTTGTCCACGGTGTCCTTGCCGCCCACATCGTAATCGTGACGGACATAGCGCCCACCGATGTAGATCGAGCCGCCGCGAATCACTTCATAGCCGATGTCGCCGCCGATTTCGGCATAGCCGTCAAAATCGGCGAAAGCGGTGATGCTGGGTGCGTAGTAGCCGTAAGCGCTGAAGCTGACCCGATTGGCCTGTGGCAAACGGGCTTCGAGCTGGCCGCCGAGGGCAAAGGCGCCGCCATCGACGACGTCGCGGTCTATGTAGATCAGCCGCGCACCCAGCCCGGCGGCGAGATCGAAGTTGCGGGCACCGGCATCGCCGGTCAGCAAAAAACCGCCATAGACCTGCAGCAGATCGTTCGGCTCGTCATCAGGGCGGACCAGTACGCCGAGGTCGTACTGAGCGCCGGTACCCCCGACTTGCGGCAGCGGCCCGGAGAACTTGCCGGCAAAACTGTCATCCCCCAGGTTGATGTCGACCACGGCAGCCTTGGCCGGGGCGGCGACCGCCATGGCGAGCAAGGCGGGGACCCACAGATTCAATTTCATGCGCGTATGACTCCAGCGCCGCCTCAGGCGGCCTTTTTCTTGTTGATGGCGTGAATGGCGCGGCCATCGACCGACAGCACCGCCTCATGGAAATTCTCGGACAAGGTCGGGTGAGCGTGCATGGTCAGCGCGATGTCCTCGCAGGTGGCGGCAAACTCCAGGGCCAGGACGGCCTCGGCCAGCAGCTCCGACACGAAGGGCCCACACATGTGCACCCCGAGGATGCGATCGGTCTTGGCGTCGGCGATCACCTTGATGCTGCCGGTTGCGGCCTCCAACGCCTTGGCGCGGCCATTGGCGGCGAACGGCGTGGCCCCGACCTTGACCTCGAAACCCTGTTCCTTGGCCTGGGCCTCGCTGAGGCCCACCCAGGCGATCTCCGGCGCGGTGTAGATCACGCTGGGTACCGCCTTGTAGTTGACCTGGGTATGCTCACCATGAAGCTGCTCGACCAGCGCAACCCCCTCCTCAATGGCCTTGTGCGCCAGCATGGCGCCGCCGATGACATCGCCAGTGGCATACACATTGGGGAGATTGGTCCGGTACTGCGCGTCCACCTTGATGAAGCCACGCTCATCGAGCGCCAACCCGACATCGGCGGCGCCCAGGCGATCGGTGAATGGGCGACGGCCGACCGCGACGATCAGCTTGTCGAACGTCTCCGTGTGGGTCTTGCCGCCCTGCTCGAACTGCACTTCGACCTGACGCTTCTTGCCCTTGCCGACAATCTTGGTGGCGCTGACCTTGGCACCGAGGCGGATATCCAGGCCTTGTTTGGTGAACTGCCGCTGGGCGTCCTTGGCGATCGCCGTATCCACCATCGGCAGAAACTGCTCCAGCGCTTCCAGGATCACCGTCTCGGCGCCGAGCCGCGACCACACACTGCCCAGCTCGACCCCGATGACGCCGGCGCCGATGATGCCCAGCCGCTTCGGCACCTCATCGAAATCCAGTGCGTCCCAGGAATCGACGATGATGTCATGGTCGAAGGGCGCAATCTTCTTCAGCTCGATCGGTTCCGAACCCGTGGCGACGATGATGTGTCGCGCGCTCAGCTCGCGGGTCTCACCGGCATGCGAGGTGAAGGACACCTTGCCATCGCCCAGCAGTTTGGCCCAGCCCTCCAGCCCGGTGACCCCGTTGGCCTTGAACAGCGCGCCGATGCCACCGGTCAGGCCGCTGCTGATCTTGTTCTTGCGGTTCTGCATCGTGGCCAGATCAAAGCGCACCTCGCCGGTCTCAATGCCGTGCAGCTTCAGCTCGTGACGGGCCTTGTGCACCATCTCCGATGATTCCAACAGCGCCTTCGATGGGATGCAGCCAGCATTGAGGCAAGTGCCGCCGAAGGCGGGCTTGCCGTCGCGATTGAGCCAGGCATTGATGCAGGCGGTTTTCATACCCAACTGTCCGGCGCGGATGGCGGCGGGATAACCGCCGGTACCGCCGCCGATGACGATGAGGTCGAATTGCTCACTCATGATGTTCAGGGTCTCCCGAATACAGGGCGCTCAAAGCTGCAGCAGCAGCTTGGCAGGGTCTTCCAGGCATTCCTTGATGGTGCGCAGTGCCAGCACGGCCTCACGCCCGTCGATGATGCGGTGGTCATAGGTCATCGCCAGATACATCATCGGGCGGATCACGATCTCGCCGTCGACGACGACCGGGCGCTCGGTGATGCCATGCATGCCGAGAATCGCGCTCTGCGGCGGGTTGAGAATCGGCGTCGACATCATCGAGCCGAAGATGCCGCCGTTGGTGATGCTGAACGTGCCGCCGGTAAGGTCATCCATGGTCAGCTTGTTGTCGCGGGCACGACTGCCGAACTCAGCGATGGTCTTTTCCACCTCCGCGAAACTCATTTGATCGGCATCACGCAGGATCGGCACCACCAGGCCACGCGGCCCGGATACCGCAATCCCGATGTCGTAGTAGCCGTGGTAAAGGATGTCGGTTCCATCCACCGAGGCGTTGACCACCGGATACTTCTTGAGGGCCTCCACCGCAGCCTTCACGAAGAAGCTCATGAAGCCGAGTTTGACGCCGTGGGCCTTCTCGAAGTCGCCCTTGTAGCGGGCGCGCAGCTCGCTGACGGCCTTCAGGTCAACCTCATTGAAGGTGGTCAGCATGGCGGCCGTGGACTGCGCCTCGACCAGACGCTCAGCGATCCGCGCCCGGATGCGGGTCATCGGCACCCGCTGCTCCTCGCGACTTCCAGCGGCCGCCCGTACGGGCGCGGGCGTCGGTGAGGGCGCTGGCGCCGGGGTCGGCTTGGCCTGGTCGGCATGCGCCTTGACATCCTCCACGGTGAGGCGGCCGCCCTTGCCGCTACCGGTGATGTCGCTGGCTGACAGCCCCAGCTCGGATAGCAGCTTGCGCACCGCGGGCGACTGCCCGTCATCGCTGGTGGTCGGCGGCGTCGCCGTCGCCGCCTTGCTGGGTGTGGGCGACGCTTCGGAGGCAGCAGCAGGCTTGGCCTTGGCTTCACCCGGCGTCAGCACGGCGAGAACGTCACCCGCCTGCACGCTGTCACCGGCATTGACCCGGATTTCACTGAGGGTGCCGCCCTCGGTGGCCGGCACTTCCAGCATCACCTTGTCGGTCTCGAGGTCCAGCAGGTTCTGGTCACGGCTGACAGCGTCACCGACTTTCACATGCCAGGTGGCCACCGTGGCGGAGGACACTGATTCCGGCAGCTGCGGCACCTTGATCTCGATACTCATTGCGTTTCCTTGGGCGTTATGGGTTAAGGATGCGGTCATTGGCGACCGTCTTACATCACCAGGCCATCATGCAGCGCGGCGGCGATGACCTCTTCCTGTTGCTTGTTGTGCACCTTGAGGTAGCCCACCGCGGTGGTGGCGCTGCCCTTGCGGGTGGCGTAGCGAAGTTCGTGCTTGGGCCCCAGATAGGCCGCCAGCCGGTGCTTGATCTGGTACCAGGCGCCCTGATTCTCGGGCTCCTCCTGGCACCACACCACGGTCCTCGCCTTGGGGAACATCGCCAGCGCCGCTTCATAGTCCTTGTGCGGGAAGGGGTACAGCTGCTCGATGCGCACCAGCGCAACATTGCCCAGGCCCTCCTTCTCACGGGTCTGGTACAGGTCGAAATAGACCTTGCCCGAGCAGAACACGATGCGGTCCACCTTTTTCGGATCGGCGGCCTGATCGTGAATCAAGGGCTGGAAACGCGACTCGGTCAGCTCTTCCAGGTTGGAGACCGACAGCGGATGCCGCAGCAGGCTCTTCGGCGTCATCACCACCAGCGGCAGCTTGAGGCTGCGCTTCATCTGCCGCCGCAGCATGTGGAACATCTGTGCCGGGGTCGACGGCACGCAGACCTGCTGGTTGTTTTCCGCGCACAGTTGGAGGAAGCGCTCGAGCCGCGCCGAGGAATGCTCGGGGCCCTGCCCTTCATAACCATGCGGCAGGAACACGGTCAGCCCGCAGAGACGGCCCCACTTGGCGTAGCCGGAGCTGATGAACTGATCAAACAGCACCTGCGCACCATTGGCGAAATCGCCGAACTGGGCCTCCCAGATCACCAGCGAATCGGGGTCGGTGGTGGAATAGCCGTACTCGAAGCCGAGCACACCTTCTTCCGACAGCAGGGTGTCATTGACCACGAAGCGCCGCTCCAGCGGCGTGAGCCGTGACAGCGGGGTCAGGCGTTCGCCAGTCTTGGCGTCATAGATGGTGGCGTGACGATGGAAGAAGGTGCCACGCCGCGAGTCCTGCCCGGACAGTCGCACCGAAAATCCTTCGTTGACCAAGGTGGCGTAGGCCATGGTTTCGGCAAAGCCCCAGTCCATGGGCATCTCGCCCTTGGCCATTTTGGCGCGGTCCTCGAAGATCTTGGCCACGCGATTGTGCAAGACAAAGCCGTCCGGCACCGTCAGCAGCTTCTTCGATAGATTGCGGATCATGTTGGCGCTGACCGCCGTCTCGGTCGGCGTGTCCCAAGTGCCCTTCTGGTGCGCACTCCAGTTCACCGTGTGCTTGTTGCCCACCATCCCCAGGGTGGTGCGGGCGATGTTCTCGCCTTTGTCGAGGCCTTCGCGATAGGCGCCCATGAGGGCATCGAGTTCGTCGCTGCCGATCACCTGCTCTTCCACCAGACGACGGGCATATAGCGCCATGGTGGTGGGATGCTGCTTGATGGCCTCGTACATCTGCGGACTGGTGACCGACGGTTCGTCGGCCTCGTTGTGCCCGAGCCGCCGGTAGCAGCAGATATCGATGATCACGTCCTTGTGAAACTCGTTGCGAAAATCCACCGCAAGCCGGGTAGCGAAGCACACCGCTTCCGGATCGTCGCCGTTGACGTGGAACACCGGCGACTCGAGCATTTTGGCAAGGTCGGTGCAGTAGCGGCTGGTCCGCGCCTCGCGGCCCATCTCCGCTTCGATCGGATTTGGGGTGGTGAACCCGATCTGGTTGTTGACGATGAGATGCACCGTACCACCGGTGGCATAGCCCTTGGCCTGGGACAGCTGCATCGTCTCCATCACCACGCCCTGGCCGGCGAAGGCCGCATCACCGTGAATCAGGATGGGCACCACCCGCTGGCCCAGTTCGTCATCACGACGCACCTGTCGCGCCTTGACGCTTCCCTCCACCACCGGGTTCACGATTTCCAGGTGCGACGGGTTAAAGGCCAGCACCAGGTGCAGCCGCTTGCCCTTGACCTCGACGTCGGTCGAAAAGCCCATGTGGTACTTGACGTCCCCCGCACGGCTGAGCGTCTCGGCCGAGTACTTGCCTTCGAACTCGGCGAACAGGTCTTTCGGCGACTTGCCCAACACGTTCACCAGCATGTTGAGGCGACCGCGGTGGGCCATGCCGATCACCACTTCCTCAACATCGCGCGCCGCACAACTGTTGAGGATTTCGTCCATGGCGGGAATCAGCGACTCGCCGCCTTCCAGCGAGAACCGCTTCTGGCCGACGTACTTGGTATGCAGATACCGCTCGATACCTTCTGCCGCCACCAGCTGCTTGAGGATCTCCTGCTTGCGCTTGCTGCTGACCTTGGGCTCAAAAGCCACCGACTCCAGGCGGCGCTGGATCCAGCGCTTCTCGGCGGTCTCGGTCAGGTACATGTACTCGGCACCGATGGTGTCGGTGTACACGGACTTGATGATCTTGATGATCTCCCGCAACGGCAGCCGATCCTGAGCCGCCAGCGATCCGGTGTTGAACACCGTATCGAGATCGGCAGGCGTCAGCCCGTGGAAGGCCGGGTCCAGATCCGGGATGGCCGCCGGCGCCTGCAGCCCCAGCGGGTCCAGACGAGCCACCTGGTGCCCCCGCATGCGGTGATAGTTGATCAGCCGTAGCACCGCCGCCTGTTTCTCAGCGGCCTGGGCGTCGAAGCCACTCTCGGCCGCCGCCAGCCGACGCGGTTCCCGCGCCAACCGCTCGAAGCGGGCCACGACCTCGCTATGCGGCACGTCGCGCGGCTGGTCGGGGCCGCCCAGCGATCGAAAGTAGGCGCGCCAACCGGCATCGACCGAGTCAGGGTTCTCCAGGAACTGCTCGTAGTACGCCTCGATGTAGGGCGCGTTGGCACCGTGAATCGAGGAGGACTCGAAGAAACTGCGATACCGGCTACCACTCATGACCAATGCCTTTGGCGCGGAGGCGCCATGTGTGCGCTTTAACTGCCTTCGCCGTGACGGGACGCTCCGGTTACTGGCTATGCCAGTCGGCGGTCAGCTTGCGAAGATACTCGCGGAAATCGTCTGCCAGTTCGGGGTGCTTGAGCCCATACTCGACGTTGGCCTCCAGATAACCCAATTTGGACCCGCAGTCGTAACGCTTGCCCTCAAACTCGTAGGCCAGCACCGTCTGCTCCTGGATCATCATGCTGATTGCATCCGTCAGCTGAATCTCGCCGCCGGCGCCGCGTGGCGTGCGTTCGAGCAGCTTGAAGATCCGTGGCGTCAGGATGTAGCGACCGACCACAGCGAGATTCGACGGCGCGTCTTCGGCCTTGGGCTTCTCGACAATCCGGCGTATCTCACCCAGCCCGGGCGCTACCGGCTTCACGTCCACCACGCCATAGCTGGAAATTTCCGCCTTCGGCACCTGTTGTGTGGCAATCACCGAGGTGCCGTACTCCTGATACACCCGCTGCATCTGGGCCAGGCAGGGTCGCAACTTGCCATCGATGAGGTCGTCGGCAAGGATCACCGAGAAATCTTCGTCGCCAACTGCCGGCCAGGCGCACAGCACCGCGTGCCCGAGACCCAGCGCTTCGGCCTGACGAATGAAGATACAGGTGATCCCCGGGGGCAGGATCTCCTGCACGGTCTCCAGCAACTTGGTCTTGCCGCGCTGTTCCAGTTCGGCTTCCAGCTCGTAGGCCTTGTCGAAGTGATCCATGATGGAGTTCTTCGAACGACCGGTTACGAAGATCAGCTCCTGCGCACCTGCGCTGATGGCCTCCTGCACCGCGTACTGGATCAGCGGCTTGTCCACCACTGGCAGCATTTCCTTCGCGCTGGCCTTGGTGGCCGGCAGAAATCGGGTTCCCAGTCCCGCCACGGGAAAGACGGCTTTGCGGATGCGCATGCAGGCTCCTTGGTCGATGTCCTTGGAATCCCGGCGGGGACGGTGACTGACCGCGGCGACGCGCCGGAATGTCCGTACAGTCTACCGCAGCACGCCGCTCAAATGGACCTTGTTCGACCTTTGGGCCAGCAGCGAGAAGTGGATGCCGTCGTCCTCCTGCCTTGACTTGAGGGCCACCGTCGCCGGCAGCAGCAAGGGCTGCTTGAACTTCACTTCCAGCACCTTGGGGGTCACTGCCAGGCCGCCCTCCAGCGTGCCGACACAGCGCGCCAGGCTCCACATGCCATGGGCAATAGCGCGGGGGAATCCGAATAACTTGGCGGTGGCGGCATACAGGTGAATCGGGTTGTAGTCACCGGATACCTTGGCATACCGGCGGCCAGTGTCGGCCGCCGCGCGAATGCGGTGATAGGTCGCCAATCGCGGCGCCTCCGCTGCCGGGGCCGACGCCTTGGGCGACGCAGTCTTGTCACGGTTGGCGGCCTTGCGGCGATGGATGATGGTGGTCACGGCTGACCATACCCGCTCTTCACCGACCGTCACCTCCGTCAACAGATCGAATTCCAGCCCGGCACGTACCTCGCGGCTCTCACCGATGCGCACCTCGGCATCCCAGGTTTCGTCGATGCCAATCGGCCGGAACTGCTCGATGCGATTCGACACGTGCACCAGCCCCAGCAGCGGCAGCGGAAACTTGGGCTGCGTCATCAGTGCCATGTGCAGGGCGGTGACCGCGACCTGCGGGTAAGTGATCGGCAGTTGGTCGCCCGGCGCGATACCACAGACTTCGCAGTAAGCCGCCAGCTGCTGTGGGTCCGGACGTACCGCCGCCAGCCGCAGGGCCAGCGGCGGCAGCTGCCGAATGGCGCCGGGGCTGCGTGAGGCCGAGGCCGCCGCCTTGAGATACAGCGCCAGGGGAGACGGAAGGTCGGTCAGAGTCGCGGTCATGGGGCCTCCTGCTTGAGAAGATGGTGACATGGGTCGGGGCAATCAGCCCCCGACACGGGTATCGAGCGTCAGGTCGATGGTATCGGCGTCTGCGCGGTCGAGCACCCCTTGCGCCTGAAGATCACCCGGCTGCGCCTGAACGTCCTCACCGCTGCCAAGCCGGGCAATGATCGCCACCGTCGGCAACGCAGACAGCCGACCGCCGGGCATTACCGCATCGCCGTCGCCGAGTGTGACGGTCAGCGGGAATTGTGGCGAAGCGATGCGCTTGACCGCCACCGGCATTGGCGGCCCGTCAACGGCCCGCGCGAAGACCCACAGGACGTTGCGGTCGGCCGGCGGCGTCCCACCCGCAGGCAACCGTACGGTCACCGTCACGGCACCGGCACCGGCAGCCACCGTGCCGCCCCAGCCCTCGATGCCGCGCGCGATCACCTGGCGCAGATCGGCAGGCAGCTCATGGCCGACCAGCAACTGCGTCCAACGCGCCCTCGCCTGCGCCAAATCACCACGCTGCGCCGCCACCATGCCGCCATAGAACAGCGCTTTGCCATGGTCGGGTGCCAAGGCCAGTGCTTTCTCGATCCGCTCCGCCGGCCCGCCTTGCAGATTCTGCTGCTGCCCGGCGGCCAGGGCCTCGGCCTCCGCTACCCACCAATCCGGCTGATCCGGCAACAGTGCGTTGGCACGCGCAAAGGCCTGCGCAGCGCCGGACGCATCACCCGACGCCATCCGCAGCTGGCCGAGCATGGCCCAGCCCTGCGCATCATCGGGCTGTGCCTGTTGTGCGGTTTCACGGGCCGCCAGCGCGCGCGACAAGGCCAGTTGCTCGCCCGCCGCGGGATCGAGACGGGCCACCTCGGCGGTCTTCGCCACGATCCAACGATCCTGATACAGATAGAGTCCGGTGGCCAACACTGGAATCAGCACCAGCAGACCCCACCAGGGCGCGGCGCGGCGCGTCGTGTTGGCTGGCGCCTCGGCAGGCTCGGTGTCCGCCAACAGCCGTGCCCCCTGTTCCGCTTTCAACTGCGCTGCAATCTCGGCGTCGAGGATGCCACTCGCCTGCTCCTGCTCGATCTCCGCGATCCGTTGGCGATAGGTGGCAATGTTGACGGCCCGACGGCCCGCCTCGACGTTGTTGCGCTGGCCCCACCACGGACGGCTCAGGGCGAAAACGGTCAGCACCAGCAGCAGCGCCATCAGCAGCACGGTCAGTTCTGGACTCAACATCAACTGCGCTCCTCAGCGGGGCGGACGCTCATGGGCGGTGCTCGTCAAGAAGGCGACGCAGCGCCTCCGGGTCGGGCGCGCGGCTGGCGGCGGCCGGACGGCGGCTGAAGCGCCAGGCCAACCATAGCCCGAGCGCCACCAGTACGAACGGCCCGACCCACAACAACGCGGTGCGCCAGCGCAGCGGCGGCCGGTACAGCACGAAATCGCCGTAGCGGGCCGTCAGATAGTCGCGAATCTCGTCATCACTGCGACCTTCGGCCAGCTGGCTCGCCACCTGCTCGCGCAGGTCCTGCGCCAGTGGCGCGTTGGACTCGGCGATGCTCTGGTTCTGGCAGACCAGGCAACGCAGCTCGTGTATCAACGCCTGATAACGCTGTGGTTCCGTCACCGGCGTTTCCGCCCACGCCGTGGAACCCAGCAAAAGGGCCGCCACCCATGCCCGCCTGATCATGGCTGCGCTCCGGTCAGTCGGGGCGCGAAATCTTCGGACCATACCGTTGGCGTCAACGGACCGACATGCTTATGCAGAATCACACCGTCGGCATCAACCAGATAGGTTTCCGGGACCCCGTAAACCCCCCAGTCAAGGCCAGCGTCGCCTTCGCTGTCACGAGCGACCACCGTATAGGGATTGCCGTGACGTGCCAGCCAGCGCAACGCATCATCAGGGGCATCCTTGTAGTTGATGCCCACCAGCCGCACACCGCCTTCGCGCGCCAGCTGCATCAGCACCGGATGCTCCTCAAGACAGGGCGTGCACCAACTGGCGAAGAAGTTGACGATGGAAGGGACGCCGCGCAGGTCGCCATCGCTGAACCCTGCGTCGCCTTCCAGCCGAGGCAGCTGGAACGCCGGCACCGGCTTGCCGATCAGCGGGCTGGGCACCGTCCGCGGATCCAGCCGCAGCCCCACACCCAGCAGGATGACCAGGCCCAGCAGCACCGCCACCGGCAGCAGGAATCGCATCAGTCGGCGCCCCGCACCTGAAGTCGGTATCGACGGTCACTGATGGCGAGCAGGCCGCCCAGCGCCATGAACACCCCGCCCCACCACACCAGACGCATCATCGGCTTGTAGTAAAGACGTAGCGCCCAATCCCCCTGGTCACCGACCGGCTCGCCAAGCGAGGCATAGAGGTCACGGAAGGGGGTGTGATCAACGTCCGCATCGGTCATCACCTGACGCGCGCCGCGGTAGAAGCGCTTCTCCGGATGCAACACCGCCAGTTCACGGTCGCCGCGCGCCACCCGCAGAATGCCGCGGTCGGCGTCGTAGTTGGGGCCCGGCACCTGCTCAATGCCCTCGAAGGTGAAACGATAACCGGCAAGGTCGGCCGACTCCCCGGGACCGAGGCGGACGTCGCGCTCGATGCTGAACTGGCTGACGAAGGTGACGCCGAGCACGAACACGCCGAGGCCGGCGTGTGCCAGCCCCATGCCGAGCACCCCGCGGGGCGGTAGCCGACCGCTCTGGCGCCAGCGCCGCCAGGGTTCGGACAGGGCGGCCACCAGCGTCCAGCTGCCGAGCCAGGCCCCGGCCACCACCGCAATGCCCCATTGCACGCTCATCAGACCCACCGCGGCCAAGCCCAGCAGCAGCGACAAGGCCGCCGGAGAGCGCAAGCGCCGCACCACATCGACCAGCTGTGCCCGCTTCCAGTTGACCGCGCTGGCGAGCCCGACCAGCACGGCCAACGGTAGGGTCAGCGGCACAAATACCGCGTTGAAGTAGGGCGGCCCCACCGACAGCTTGCCCAGCGACAGGGCATCGGCGATCAGCGGCCAGAGTGTGCCCAGCAGGACGGCAGCTGCGGCCACCACCAGGAACACGTTGTTGATCAGCAGCAGCCCTTCGCGCGAGGCCAGGCTGAACGGCGCCGATACCGACAGTCGCGGCGCCCGCCAGGCGTACAAGGTGAAGGCGGTCCCGACCACCACGGCGAGAAAACCCAGGATGAACACCCCACGGGCGGGATCGGTGGCAAACGCGTGGACGCTGACCAGCACGCCGGAGCGCACCAGGAAGGTCCCGAGCAGCGACAGCGCGAAGGCAAGGATTGCCAGCAATACGGTCCAGCTCTTCAGCAAGCCGCGCTTCTCAGTAACCGCCAGCGAGTGGATCAGCGCAGTGCCCACCAGCCAGGGCATGAAACTGGCGTTCTCAACCGGATCCCAGAACCACCACCCGCCCCAGCCAAGCTCGTGGTAGGCCCACCAGGACCCGAGTGTGATGCCCAGCGTCAGGAACAGCCACGCGGCGGTGGTCCAGGGCCGGGTCCAACGGGCCCAGGCGGCATCCAGCCGGCCGGTAATCAGAGCCGCCAGGGCAAAGGCGAAGGCCACCGAGAAGCCGACATACCCCATGTACAGCAGCGGCGGATGAACGATCAGCCCCGGGTCCTGCAGCAAGGGGTTGAGATCTTTGCCGTCCGCCGGAATCGGCAGCAGGCGGTCGAAGGGATTGGAGGTGAAGATCGTAAACAGCAGGAACCCCACCATGATCGCGCCGAGCACCGCCAGCACGATGGCGCTCATATTGGCCGGCAGTCGACGGTTGAAAACCGCCACCGCGCCAGTCCATCCGGCCAGCATCAGGATCCACAACAGCAGCGAGCCCTCATGGCCGCCCCACACCGCAGAGATGCGGTAGGCCAGCGGCAGTTCCGAATGACTGTTCTGGGCAACATAGGTGACCGAGAAGTCGCCCTGCACGAACAGCATGGTCAGGCAGAGATAGGACACCACCACCAACGCCAGCTGCACCCGCGAGGCGGTGCCGGCAAACCGCATCGCGGCGTGATCCTGGCGCCACACGCCGAGCATCGGAATCACGCCCAACAACACGGCGACGCCCAGCGCCAGCAGCAGCGCGAAATGTCCGAGTTCAGCGATCATCCGGCCTGTGCCGCCATCGACTTGAAGGGCTCGCAGGCATGCCCGGTCTCGGTTTTCAGTGAGTCAACCAGTTCCGGTGGCATATAGTTTTCATCGTGTTTGGCCAGCACTTCGTCTGCCGCGAAGGTGCCGGCGCCGTCGAGATAGCCGCTGGCGACGATGCCCTGCCCCTCGCGGAACAGGTCCGGCAGGATGCCTTCGTAGCGCACCGGCAGACTGCGGCTACAGTCGGCCACCACAAAGGTCACTTCCAAGCCGTCACCGCGACGCACGCTGCCGGCCTCCACCACGCCGCCCAGACGCAGGCGCGCGGAGGCCGGTGGCGCATCGGCCAGCAGATCGCTGGGGGTGACGAAGTACATCAGGTTTTGCTGAAAGGCGGTAAAGCCGAGGGCGGCTGCAAGGCCCAGCCCCAGCAGTACAGCCCCCACAGCGAGGATGCGGCGGCGCTGGGTGCGGGTCATGCGTCCTCCTGATCCCGCCACAGGGCCCGACGCTGCGCGCCCGGCGCCCACAGGTTCCACCCGTACACCACCAGAGCCGCGCCGAAGCTGCCCCAGACGTACAGGGCATAGCCCCCCATGCGCACGAACTCATCCATCACCGCTGATCCTCGCTCAAGGCCTTCACCCATTGGCTGCCACGCTCACGCCGCAGCAACTCGTTCTGGGCGCGGCGCAATACCGACTGCGCCACCAGCAAAAGGGTTCCCAGCAGGCAAGCGTAAAGTGGCAGGGCCATCTCGGTGGAGATCGACGGCGCGCCCAGCTTCAGGATGGTCGAACCCTGGTGCAGACTGTTCCACCAGTCCACCGAATACTTGACGATGGGCACGTTGATGGCCCCCACAATGGCCAACCAGGCCGCGGCCCGCGCAGCGCGACGAGGCTCCTCAATGGCCTGGGCAATCAGCATCACCCCCAGGTACAGGAACAGCAGCACCAGCTCCGAGGTCAGGCGCGCGTCCCAGACCCAGTAGGTGCCCCACATCGGCTTGCCCCACAACATGCCGGTGATCAAGGCCAAGGCGGTGAGGCTGGCGCCCACCGGCGCAGCCGCCACCAGCACGCATTCGGCCAGTTTCATGCGCCAGATCAAGGCCACTGCACCCGCCACGGCCATGCCGGAGTAGACCGACAGCGACAACGCCGCAGCTGGCACGTGCACATAGATGATGCGGAACGCTTCGCCCTGCTGATAGTCCGGTGGCGCCAGCACCAGTCCGGCGAACCAGCCATACCCGAGCAACAGTAAGGACCCGGCGGTGAGCCAGGGGGACAGCCGGGACGCGAAGCGGTAGAAGCTCGGCGGTGAGGCCAGCCGATGGAACCAGGTCCACATCGCGGGTCGGATCTCCGAAGGGGTGGGTCAGTCGAATGCGCTGCGCAAGGCGCTGGCACAGGCCCAAGGCAGTGCGGTCATGGCCAGCACCGCCAGGAAGCCGACGAAGTATAGCGGAGCCACCGGGTCACCTCCGCTGAGCGCCGCGCGCACGCTGCCGCTGCCAAAGATGACCACCGGCGCCAGCAGGGGCAGCACCAGCAGCGGCATCAGCGCGCCGGCTCGCGGCAACCCCACCGCCAGACTGCTGGCAAGGCCGCCCACCATCACCAGACACAGCGTGCCCAGCAGCAACCCCAGCAACAGGGGCAACCAGCCGTTGTCGGGCACCCCGAGCGCCGCCGCCATCGGCACCGCCATCACCGCCAGTGGCACACCCTGAATCAGCCAGTGTGCGAGCAGCTTGGCCGTGACGATCAGCGGCAGCGGAGTATCGGCCAGACACCATTGCTCCAAGGTGCCGTCTTCGAATTCCGGATGAAACAGACGGTCCAGCGACATCAGTGCGGCCAGCAGGGCACCCACCCACAGGATCGACGGTGCAAACCCGACCAGCGCGGGATCGTTGGGTTTGCCGCCGAAGGCAAACAGCGACGCCACCAGCAGATAGAAGGCCAGCGGCAGCAGCCAATCCGTGGCCTGCGCGCGCGCCAGCTGCCACTCCCGCCGCCACAGTGCACGCCACACCTTCACGCGGCCTCCAGGGTGCGCAACTCGACATCATCGATGCCATCCGGTAGCGGCTGATGGCTGGTGACCAGCACCGCCCCACCTCGCTGACGATGATCGGTCACCAGCGATGCAAACAGCGCAAGACCGGCCTGATCAAGGCCGTCCAGCGGCTCATCCAACACCCATACCGGGCGAATCGCCAGGCACAAGCGGGATAGCGTCACTCGCCGGCGCTGCCCCGCCGATAGGGCGCGGCAGACGCGAAATCGCTGCGCGAAAACGCCCAGACGGGTCAGGGCTGCATCGACGGCCTCGGGGCGTGCATCGGTCTGCAGGCAACACCAAGCCTGAAGGTTCTCGCTGGGGGTCAGCGCCGGGCTGAGGGCGTTGCGATGGCCCACCCAGTGCCGCGCTCCAGCCGCGGCGACCTGTCCCTCCCAGGGGGCGCGCAGCCCTGCCGCCACCTCCAGCAGGGTGGTCTTGCCGGTGCCATTGGCGCCGGTCAAGTGCATCAGGGCACCGGCCGACAGCCGCAGATCAAAGGCCGACACCAGCACCCGCTGGCCGCGGCCGGTCACGATGCCCGAGAGTGTCAGTAGATCCATGGGCCGCGAAGTTTACGGGAACGGCCCCGGCGCAGACACGTGACGCGGCTGGCTGACTACACTATGCGCCCCGTTCGCCCGTTCAGCTCCCATGGCCGCACAGATCATCGATGGCAAAGCCGTTGCCCAGCAGGTCCTTGCCCGTGTCGCAGACGGGGTTCGGGCGCGCGTCGCGGCAGGCCACCGCCCGCCGTGCCTGGCCACCGTGCTGGTGGGTGATGACCCAGCCTCTCATGTCTACGTTCGCAACAAGCGTCTGGCCTGCGAGAAAGTCGGTATCCGGTCACAGCCCCTGCAATTCGACGCGCATGTGGATGAGGCGACCTTGCTGGCCGCCGTCGACGCGCTCAACGCCGATCCCGACGTCG
The DNA here is from genome assembly GCA_964425915.1 of uncultured Polycyclovorans sp. GTDB lineage: Bacteria > Pseudomonadota > Gammaproteobacteria > Nevskiales > Nevskiaceae > Polycyclovorans. The sequence continues at coordinate 259,409 of CAYROO010000004.1, read as the reverse complement.
ACGGCATTCTGGTGCAACTGCCACTGCCGGCGGCGATCAACAGTGTGGCCGTCACCGAGCGCATCCTCGCCCACAAGGATGTCGACGGCTTCCACCCTTACAACCTCGGCCGCCTCGCCCAGCGCATGCCCGTGCTGCGTCCCTGCACACCCTACGGCGTCATGGAATTGCTGCGCGCGGCTGGCGAACCGTTCAAGCGGCGCACCGCCGTGGTGGTGGGCGCCAGCAATCATGTCGGCCGCCCCATGATGCTGGAGCTGATGCTGGCGGGCGCCACCGCCACCTGCTGTCACCGCTTCACCGCAGATGTGGCCGCCGAAGTGGGCCGCGCCGACATCGTGGTGGTGGCGGTGGGCAAGCCCGGCATGGTGCGGGGGGCCTGGATCAAGCCGGGCGCCACCGTCATCGATGTCGGCATCAATCGGCTCGATGACGGCCGCCTGGTCGGCGATTGTGCTTATGACGAGGTGGCGGCACGGGCGGCATTCGTCACGCCCGTACCCGGCGGCGTGGGGCCGATGACGGTGGCGATGCTGATGCAGAACACTCTGCAGGCGGCCACCCTGCACCACCCCTGAGGCCGCCAGCCGCAGTGCTCAGGATACGGTGGCGGCAGTCCGCGCGGCCGGGTCGTGCCGCACCCGCTGGGCCGGGAACTCGCAGCTGAACGTGCTCCCCACGCCCACCTCACTCTCAATGCTGAGGCGGCTGTCGTGATTCTCCAGCACGTGCTTGACGATCGACAGACCAAGGCCGGTACCACCGCTGGCCCGCGAGCGACCCACATCGACGCGGTAGAAGCGTTCGGTCAGGCGTGGGATGTCCTCTTGGGCGATGCCGATCCCGGTGTCGGCGACCGAGTACACCGCCGAACCGGTGGGCGTGCTGCGAAAGCGGATGCGAATGCTGCCGGGTGCCGGGGTGTAGCGGACCGCATTGATGGCCAGGTTGGCAAACAGGCTCATCAGCTCGACCTCAACCCCGAGCAGCTGCAGCCCATCCTCGACATCGACCTCAAACTGATGGGTCACCGGCCCACCGCTGAGCAGGCGCGCCTCCTCCACCACCCGTAGGATCACCGGCCGCACGCTGACCCAGTCATGACGCGACTGGATGTCCGATTCGAGGCGGGCCAGCTTCAGCATGTCGTTGACCAGCGACTCCATGCGGACCGACTGGTTGCGCATTTCCTGAAGGGGACCGCTCCACTCTGCCAAGCCCCGTCCCTGGCGTGACTCGGCCTCCATCATCTCCAGGTAACCCTTGAGCACCGTCAGCGGGGTCCGCAGTTCATGGGAGGCATTGGAGACGAAATCGCGCCGCGCCGCTTCCAGTCGTCGCAGCTCCGAGATGTCACGAAGGATCAGCAGGCGTTGGCCCTGGCCGTAGGGGATCACCCGTGCCGACAGGGTCTTGGTGCGGTTGATCGGCGATGGCAGTTCGATCTCTTGGTCGAACACCCCTTTCTGCAAGTACTCAGTGAATCGCGGATGCCGCATCAGGGTAGATACACGTAGCCCGACATCCTGGGTGCGCAGGCCCAACAGCGTCTGTGCAGCGACATTGAAGCGAAGGATGTCGCCACGTTCGCTGAGCACGACGGCGCCGTCCGGCAGAGCGGCAGTGGACGCCTGAAATTCGGACAGCATCCCGGCAAGCCGCTTCTTCTTCTTGCGGTTGCGTCGGTGCATGTCGGCGAGGCGGTCGAAGGCCTCGCCCCAAAGTCCGCCGGGTTCGGGCAGCTCATGGTGCTTGGGGCTGCGCAACCAGACCAGCAGGGCGGACAGGTGGCGGAACTGAATGGCTAGGTAGATCCCCAGCACCACCACGAAACCCCAGACCGCACCCGAAAACAGCGACCCTACGAGGCTGCCGAGACCACTCAGCAGCGCCAGCTTGATCAGCTCCTGTCGCCAGGCCGCCTGCAGACGCAATTGCTCCGGCGTCAGCGGCGGCCGATTCATGCTCAGTATTTCTCCGAGAACCGGTATCCGGTGCCGCGAACGGTCTGGATCATGTCGGCATACCCGAACGGCTCCAGCGCCTTGCGAAGGCGTCGGATGTGTACATCGACGGTCCGCTCCTCGACATAGACGTTCTGCCCCCACACACGGTCCAGCACCTGCTCACGGGTGTAAACCCGTTCAGGATGGCTGACGAAAAAGTGCAGCAGCCGGTATTCGGTGGGTCCGAGCTTGATCGGTTCGCCACGAGCGGTCACCCGCTGACTGGCAGCATCGACCTCCAGGCCGTTGACCTGCAGGCGCTCTTCCTCGCCCCCCGGCAGGCTGCGCCGCAGCACCGCCTGGATACGGGCGATGAGCTCGGGGAACGAAAACGGCTTGGAGACATAATCGTCACACCCGGTATTGAGCCCGCGCACTTTGTCTTCTTCTTCGGCGCGGGCGGTCACCATGATCACCGGAATGTCGCGAGTCGACGACGAGCCCTTCAGCTCGCGGGTCAGTTCGACGCCGCTGATACCGGGCATCATCCAGTCCATGAGGACCAGATCGGGGCGCTCGTCGGCCATCCGCAGCCGTGCCTCTTGCGCATCCGCCGCCTCGGTGACGCGGAACTCCGCGCGGGTCAGCGCAAAGCGCACCATCTCGCGAATGGGCGCCTCGTCCTCTACCACCAGAATCAGTTTGTTCTGCATGCTCACCGCCAGATTACACGTCACAAATCAGGCTATTAGCAAGCTGTTACAGAACCGTGACAAAGCTTCAAAAAGATGAACGTTCGATGTCACGCCGTCGTTATCGACGTGGCGCCATGCCGGGCGGCAGTCGACCCGCGAGACCCCGCATCATCTTTGACAGTCCCCCACCCGCCACCTTTTTCATCATGTCGCGCGTGGTTTCGAACTGACGCAGCAACTGGTTCACCTGCTGCACCTCGACGCCCGCCCCGGCGGCGATACGTCGCTTGCGCGAAGCCTTGATGAGGTCGGGAAAACGTCGTTCCTGCGGCGTCATGCTGTTGATGATGGCGATGGTTCGGCGCACCTGGCGACCGGTATCGACATTCTTCAGCTGGGCCTGCATCTGCGCGCCTCCGGGCAGCTTTTCCAGCAGCGACTCCACCGAGCCCAGGTTCTGCATCTGTTCCATCTGCTCGCGGAAGTCCGCCAGATCAAAGCGCTGGTTCTTCTTGAGTTTGTCGGCCAGCTTGGCGGCCTTGGCCTGATCGACCTTGCGGCTGGTCTCCTCGATCAGGCTCAGCACATCGCCCTGTCCCAGGATGCGGTTGGCGATGCGATCGGGGTGAAACACTTCCAGTTTGTCGGACTTCTCTCCCACCCCGAGGAACTTGATCGGCCGTCCGGTGACCTGACGCACGGAGAGGGCGGCGCCACCGCGGGCGTCGCCATCCACCTTGGTGAGCACCACGCCCGTCAATGGCACCGCCTCAGCAAAAGCCTTGGCGGTGTTGGCAGCGTCCTGGCCGGTCATGCTGTCCACCACGAACAGCGTTTCCGCGGGTTCCACCCGAGCGTGCAGATCGGCGATCTCCGCCATCATCTCGGTGTCGACCGTGGTGCGGCCGGCGGTGTCGATGATCAGCACATCGAAATACTGTCGCCGCGCCTCCGCCAAGGCGGCCGTGGCGATCTCCGCGGGTTTCTCACCGACTGCCGAGGGAAAGCATGCCACCCCGACCTGATCGGCCACGATCCGCAGCTGCTCGATGGCGGCCGGACGATAGACATCGCAGGACACCACCATCACCTTCTTCTTGTCCTGCTCCTTGAGGCGCCGGGCCAGCTTGCCGGTGGTGGTGGTTTTGCCCGACCCCTGCAGACCGGCCATCAGCACCACCACCGGCGGCTGCGCCCGTAGATTGAGGGGCTCGGTGGTCCCGCCGAGGGTATCGGTCAGCGCCTGTTGCACGATCTTCAGGAACTGTTGACCCGGCGTCAGACTCTGGGTGACCTCGGCGCCCAGCGCACGCGTCTTCACCTGCTCTACGAATTGCCGCACCACCGGCAGCGCCACATCGGCTTCCAGCAGGGCCATGCGCAGCTCGCGGCTGGCGGTATTGACCTGCTCCTCGGTCAGACGGCCCTGGCCACGCAGGGCATCGAGAACACCGGAAAGGCGTTGACTCAGGGATTCAAACACAGTGGACTTCCGTCAGCTTCGGGGGCGACGAGTTTACTCAGCCGCGGAGGCCGCTGCCGAGCGCGGACCGAAACGGACGTCCACGGAAACCGTGCCGCCAGGCAGCCCTTGCAGCTGATAGGTGAAGGCTTTACCCGGCACCACCAGCGGAAACAGGCCGCCAACTGCACCCAGACTGATGTGATCGCCCGCCTTCAGCGCAAGCCCTTCGCGGCGCAGCTCCGCGATCAACCACAGCACCACCCGCAGCGGGTGGCCCATCAGCGTGGCGGTGGGCGCGGCTTGCACCACGGCACCGGCCTCGTCCAACAGGCGGGTCTCTGCGCGGCCCAACGCGGAGAGAAACTCGGGGTCGTCGCGGACCGGGACCCCCGGCCCCATCACCAGACGTGCAGCGCCGATGTTCAACGCGACCAGTCCGGTACCGGTGACCACGGCAGACCGGTCGAAGGGGATCGACGGCAGCTCCAACAGCGGATGCACCGTGGCCAAATTGGCCGCCACCTCGGCGACGGTGGTGGCGTTGTTGATCGCGTCGTCCGCCACCACCACCATCAGGTCCGGTTCCAGCAATGGCCGATGCCCGAAATCCGCTGGGACGGTGGCCCCGTTCTCGACAAACATGTCGGCCAGCAGGATGCCGAAGGCAGGCTGGTCGATCTGAAACTGCAGCTGGCCCGCCGGCCCGGTAAACCCGACTTTGTAGCCGACAGGCGCGCCGTAGCGACGCTGCAGCGCGGTCACATAACGACGCTGCGCGCAATAGGCTTCCTTGAGGGTCAACGGCGTATCGGGCAGGCGCACGGTGCCTGCGGGGTAGCGGGCAGCCCAGGTGTCGGTGGTGACCACATCGGGGCATGCCGCCTGCGCGGTGGCGCCCAGGCAGCCGAGCAAGGCTGCCACTGCCCAGATCCGCGTTTGCCGTTGCCCGAGCATCCGATGGCTCAGCCGAGATCCGCCTTGTGCTGGATGATCCGGTCAACCAGACCGTAGGCGACGGACTCGTCGGCGTTCATCCAATAATCGCGCTCGATGTCCTTCATCACGGTTTCCAGCGGCTTACCGGTCTGGCGCGCGATCACCCGGGCCAGACGCTCCCGCACCCGCAGGATTTCCTTGGCCTGGATGGCGATGTCAGAGGCCTGGCCGCGTCCCCCACCTGCCGGCTGATGGATCATGAAGCGGGTGTTGGGCAGACATACCCGGCGCGCCTTGGGCGGCGCCAGGAAGATGTGGGCGCCGGCACTGGCGACCCAACCGGTCCCCACGGTGGTCACCGGAGCATCGATGAAATTGATCATGTCGTGAATGGCATCCCCGGATTCAACATGGCCGCCGGGCGACGAGATCAGCATGGTAATGGGCGCCTTGGATTCCTCGGACAGCGCCAGCAGGCGGCGACAGACGCCTTGTGCCATCAGGTCGTTGACCTGGCCGAACACCATGACAAACCGGGACTTGAAGGCAAACTGCTCTTCAAGACGACTGACCAGCTCCGGCAGCTGGAGACGGTCATCCTGGTCGGAAAGGCGTAGGGTCATGATGCGGTCCTGTCAGTAGAAGAGTGAAGAGGGACGCCGATTGTAGGCGCTTGCCGTCGCTACGGCCCTGTCTCAGCCAGCGCTACCCACGCCGGCCAGGTCCACAGAGACACCGGAGGCGGCAGATTCCAGCAGATTTCGAAGGGCGTCCGGAATGGCCTGCTTGCGATGGTCACCGGCACTGACCAGCACATAGGTGATCTCGGACACCGCCACCGGGGTCTCGTCCGGCCAGCGGCGCATGTCCACCCGCAGCGAGAATGAGGTGTTTCCCAAGCGTTGCGGCGTCACCCGCAGCGCCAGCACTTCGTCAAACCGGGCCGGGCCGGTCCAGTCGGTCGCCAGCCGCACCACCTGAGTGTCGAGCCCCTGTTCCAACAGCACGCTGTAGCCGCCCAGCAGGGCCCGCATGAATTCGGTCATGGCCAGGTCAACGTAGTCGCCGTAGCGCGCGTTGAACACCACGCCTTGCGCATCGCACTCGGCGTAGCGCACCCGAAGCAACACGCGGAATGGGGTGCGCACGGGGTTCAGAAGTCCGAGTAGCGACGACGGCGGGTGGTCCGCCCCAGCCACGGCAACAGCAGCCCACCCAGAACCCCGGCACCGATCAGGCCAGCCGCGGTCAGCATGTTCTTGCGCCGCGACTTCTGTTCGCTGAAGCGCTGCACCACCTCCGCATTGTCCTGCTCCAGCTGGCTAATGCGCTGGCGCAGACGCTCATTCTCGGTCGCCAGTTCGGCCGCCGGCTTCAGTGCCTCAAGTTCCCCGCTGACGTCATCCAGCGCCGCCTGCAGGGTCGCCACCTGAGCCTCGGCGGCCTGACGCGCTGATTCTGCCGCCGCCAGCCGGGTCGCGGCCGCCGGGGTTTCACTGAGAAAGCGCGCGGTGATCCAGCCCTCGGTGCCGTTCCGGGTGCGGATTCGGGCAAAGCTCTCCGGCCCCATCGATTCAAGCAGTACCACCTCGTCGCCGCTGCGCACCACCCCGAGATAGGCAGCGCTGTTGCTGGGGCCGTCGCGGACCGTGACCGCAATCTCGTCATCGATGTATCGGGTGGATTCGGCAGCCGCAGGCAGGGCCAGGAGCGCCAACAGCGGCGCAAGCGTCAGGAAGGTTCGTTTCATCACACGCGAAGTCTACCAATCTCCTCCAACCGCGGCCGGCTCGCCACCGCTAGGGCGCCGCGCCGCCGACTGCAGCCGCCAGGCCGATCATGTAGAGACCGCTCAGCAAGCCCAGCACGAACACGGCGGAGCGCAGCGCCGCCATATTGGCAATGTAGAAGGCGGCGTGGGCCAGGCGGGTCAGCACGAACACCATGGAGGCGATCGCAGACCGCTCCGGGTCCGCGCCAGCCGCGTGCGCGACGAACACCACCGCGGTAAAGAAAATCAACGCCTCCCAGGCATTCTGTTGCGCCGCCCAGACGCGGGCGCCGGCCCCTTCCAGTTGCGCGGCCTGAAGCCGCGGATAGGCGTTGTCCATCGTGCCGAACTGGCGCCGCCGATAGGCACCACCCATCCCGGCCAATCCAAATGGCATCAGGGCCACCATCACCAGGCACCACAAGGGAATCGTCATCGCTCCAGGACTCCGTCAGCAAGGCGCCCGAGCGTAGCGCAAGCGCTTCGCTTGCGGCGATCCGGGGCATGATCATGGGAGAATGGCGGACCGACAGACTCTACGCCGCCGATGCTCCGACTCACCGAACTCACCCTACCCATCGAGCATCCGCCGGAAGCCCTGCGTGCTGCGGTCTGCGCCCGGCTGGGGATCGATGATGACGCGCTGCTGGACCTGCAGATCTTCCGTCGCGGCTATGACGCCCGGCGCAAGCGGGAGGGTCTGCGCCTGGTCTACACGGTGGACTGCACGGTGGCGGATCCTGAGGCCGTACTGACGCGTCTGGGCACCGACCCCCACGTTGGGATGGCGCCCGACATGCACTACCGGCCGGTGGCCAGCGCCGGTACTGACCAGCAAACTCGCCCGATCATCGTCGGTTTCGGCCCCTGTGGCATCTTCGCCGCCCTGCTGCTCGCCCAGATGGGGTTTCGCCCCATCGTGCTGGAGCGCGGCAAGCCGGTTCGCGAACGCACCCAGGACACCTGGGGTCTGTGGCGTCGCAATACCCTCGATCCGGGCTCCAATGTGCAGTTCGGCGAAGGCGGCGCCGGCCTGTTCAGCGACGGCAAGCTCTACAGTCAGATCAAGGATCCCAGGTTCTACGGCCGCAAGGTGCTGCAGGAACTGGTGACGGCGGGCGCACCCCCCGAGATTCTCTATGTCAGCAAGCCCCACGTCGGCACCTTCCGCCTCACCGGTGTGGTCACCCGCATACGCCAGACCATCGAGGCGCTGGGGGGCGAGGTGCGGTTCCAGCAGCAGGTGACCTCACTGCTTCGTGACGATGGGCGAATCCGCGGCGTCGAGCTGGCGGACGGCAGTATTGTTCGCAGTGACCAGGTGGTGCTCAGTGTTGGCCACAGCGCACGGGACACCTTTCGCATGCTCGATCGTCTCGGCGTCTATCTCGAACCCAAGCCGTTCTCGGTGGGCTTCCGTATCGAGCATCCGCAATCGCTGATCGACCGCGCCCGGCTCGGTGACTATGCCGGGCATCCGCTGCTCGGTGCAGCCGACTACAAACTGGTGCATCACGCCCGCAACGGCCGCTCCGTCTACAGTTTCTGCATGTGCCCCGGCGGCACGGTGGTGGCCGCCACGTCGGAGCCGAACCGGGTGGTGACCAATGGCATGAGCCAGTATTCGCGCAATGAGCGCAACGCCAACGCGGGGATCGTCGTCGGCGTGGGTCCGCAGGACTTTCCCGGCGGAGATCATGGTGACGCGCTGGCCGGGATCGCGTTTCAGGAGGCACTGGAGTCGCGCGCATTCGAGCTCGGCGGTGGCGACTACTGCGCACCGGCGCAACGGGTCGGCGATTTTCTCGCCGGACGACCCTCCACTGCCCTCGGCGCGGTGACCCCCAGCTACAAGCCGGGGGTGCGTCTGGGCGATCTCGCCACCGCCCTGCCCGATTACGCGATCGACGCGATGCGCGAAGCGCTGCCCGCCTTTGACCGCCAGATCCGCGGCTTTGCGATGGACGACGCCATGCTGACCGGCGTCGAAACGCGAACATCGTCTCCGCTGCGGATCCGACGCGGCGAGGACTATCAGAGCCTCAACACGCCCGGACTTTTCCCGGCAGGAGAAGGCGCCGGTTATGCCGGCGGCATTCTGTCAGCGGCCATCGATGGCATCCGGGTCGCTGAGGCGGTGGCCCTGGCGATGACGACCGACCTGCACGCCCCCCTTGTCGCAGCACCCTGACGGCGGGATGATCGCAAGATGAACGGACCCGACACTGACACGCCAGCCGATGGTCAGCGCATCAGCTATCAGACCTTTGGTGAGAATTTCATCCGTTATCTGGTCACCGTGCCGCGCCTGCGCAGCGAGATCGAGGGGGCACTGAAAGAAACCGTAGAGGGTTCTACCGCCGCGCTGCCCAAGGATCTGCTGGTGGCCGACTACCAGTTCCAACCCCGCGATCTGCAGATCGAGCATCGTGAGCCCGAGGGCGGCGAAGTCGGCTTCACCCTGCAACTGAGCGGCCTGTTGGCGCTGTCGCTGCGGCTCATGGGGATGACGGTTCGGACGCCGATGGACGTCGACATTCGCGTCGACGTCGATGTGCAGACCTTCGCCCCTTTGATGATTCGCCTGCTGCCGCAGCCGGTGACGCACCGGTCCATTCGCGTCAATGCGGTGATGCGGCCTGAGCTGCGCGCGCTGCCCTCTGCACTGCTGGACCGAATCAATCCGCTGGTGCTGACCGTGCGGGAAAGTATCGTGCGAGAAGTCAACGGGCAGCTACAGCGCCCGGAACTGCTGGCGCTCGGAACCATCGACGTGCTCAAGCTGGCCGAGTCAGCGCTCGCCCGCGCACCCTGAGCCATGGCCTCCGGGCGGCAAAGCGAAAGCCTCCAGTGTGGGTTCGCCTGGGCGGATCGACCCCGCAGCCGGTGGGCAGAAGGTCACGTCGTCGTCGCATCCCTGGCGCCCTGGCGGGGGCGCCTGACCAGCGCGGACACCACTCTGGACATGAAGGCCACCTGGCTTCGTAGATAGCCGCTGAACTTCGGCAGCGCATCTTCGACGTCGGCCTGTCGCCGGTTATAGAAGATGTGCAAGGCCGGCAATGGCAACCCCTCGGCGTCGGCGATGTTGGCCGTCGGCACCACCACCAGCGTCGGCATCAACGGCAGCGAAAGATATTCGACGGCGGGCCGACCGCAGACGCGGCAGGCACCGCGCTGCACCGCGGGTGGTGGCCGCAGCGTCCGATAGGCGATCTGGTCCTCTGGCGGCATCTCGACATCATCACGGTGGAACACGGTGATATCAGCAAACGGTGCCTGATTGAACGCCTGGCACAGGGTGCAGTGACAGTATCCGCGCAGCAGCGGACGGCCGCGCGTCCGATACTGCACCACGCCACAGGCGCATCGACAGGCGCGCGTCGCAGCGTTGGCAGGCGCGGACGCGGCAGGGATCTGGGCCATGGAGACTCCGGCAAAGACTCGGGATCGGAGGCATCCACGTTAGAACAAGTCGGTCGGGGCAACAAGCGGCGTCCAGCGTGCCGACCGCCGCTCACCACTGTCGCGGCATATAGCGACAAACCGTGTCGTAGTAGTCAATGATCCGGTCGAAGGCCCGCTGCACGGCCGTCGGTGGCAACGTTGCCAATTGCAGCGGAAGTCGATCGTCATCCGCTGCGATGCCGCGCCGCGGGCGGGTCAGATCGCGGATGAATGCGGCGAATTCGTCGCGCAGCTCGTAGGGCAGATCCTGGGCGGGGTCGATATGAACGAGATGGTCGACCACCGCCATCGCCAGCCGATCGCGCGGGGTAGCGGTCCCGGTCAATACCTGCACGGCCAGCTGAAGCTTTTCCCAGCCGCGTCCGAAGCCGCGTGAGGGCCCGCCGGGGGCAAGTCGCTGCGATGGCGCTCTCACCGGCGCATCATCCTGATGAACATCCTCCAATCCTCCATGGGCCGCCCAAGCGCAGCGTCGGCGCTTTCGGGCTGGCATGACGACGCACTGATTATCGCGCGCCTTCGCCACCTGTGGCATGGCGGTCATCCCGCCCAAGCCTGCCGTCCGTCGGCTCGCAGCCATCGCCAAGGGGCTGCTCCGCAGGCCGTCTGACGGCCCCTTCCTCAGGCCACCCCAAAAAGGCGCCGCCCCGAAGGCCGGCGCCTTTTTCACCGATTGCCGGTGATGCGCGTCTTACGCAGCGAGGTTTCAGCCCGGCTTGGCGGTCAGACGGTTATTGATGTCTTTGACGCCATCCAGATCGCTGACCACGCGCTCGGCCAACTCGACCTGAGCGTCCGACGCAACCGCGCCGGACAAGGTCACGACGCCCTGGTGGGTCTCGACGTGGATGTCCAGCGCGCTCAGGTCATCTTCTGCCAACAAGGCCGTTTTGACCTTGGTCGTCAGTGCGGAATCAGCCACGTAGTCGCCGGCACGCTCCATCGTGCTTTTGTCGGACATGTCTTGCGGCTCGGCGGCCAAGGCCGCCATCGGCATGCCGACGCCCAACGCGGCGGCCAGCAGGATCGGACTGAGGGTGTTGCGGGTGTTGACGTTCATTTTGCTCATGGTTCGCTCTCCTGGGTCGTGATCGCCCTGATTGAATGAAACGGACGCCAGAGACGTCGGGCTCATCCTCGCGCGATGTGCCTGAACTCGTCGTTAATGCTGCTGCCGCAGTCGATAAACCTCATAAAGGGCTGCCAGCGCCGTCGCTGCCACGGTCGGTACGAGCAGGGCCCAGAAGCCGTATCGAAGAAAACCCCAAGCGCCAGCCACCCCTCCGAGAATGAAGCCGGCAATCAACACGCCATAGAGTGCGAAACGCCGACGATCAAGTGCGTGGCCTCGCAGACGGGCGCCCAGCATGGTCCCGAGGTCTGTGAACAGTCCGGAGACATGAGTGGTCCGCACGATGGCCCCGCTATAGGTGCTGACCATGCCGTTCTGCAATCCACAGGCGGCGGAGGCCAGAAACTGCCCCATGTTCGAGCCCATCAGCAGGCTCAGCATGGCGGCCAACAACAACCCTGCTTCCAGCAGCAATGCAGCACTGTAGCGGCGCCCAAGTCGCAGCACGGCGTTATTGATGATCATGCCACTGAGCGCCGCCCCGACCACAAAGGCCATCAGGATGCCCAGCAGGTGGGCGCTGTGCTGCCACTGCAAGCCGACCACGGCGACCCCCAGCAGCGTCGAGGTGCCGGTCAGATGGGAGACAGCCTGATGCTGGAAGCCCAGTAAGCCGATGGCATTGACGAAGCCGGCAATGCCGGCCAGACAGAAGCCGCCAATCTCCACCCACCGTGGCAGTCGACGGATCACCAGCCGCCCCGATCAACCACCGTTTCGGGCGCAGCGATGTGGCAAAGCCTTATGCATCGAGTATGGCCGCGACCTCCGGCGAATCGTAGAAGTCCTGCAGCTGTCGCGTGATCACCGGATCCAACAGCTTCTTCTTCGACAAGGCCTTGATGACTGGCGGTGCGAACCGCATCCCTTCAGCGATCATCATGTCCTCGGTAATGCCCAGATCGTCCAACAGAGCCGTCAGCGTCTCGTCACCATACTGCTTGAAGAAACTGTCGATACCCGCATCGAGCAGAGCAATGAAGTAAGGCGTCTTGCGTAGCGCGCCCCAGTAGGCGTAGCCGAGCACGAAGCCTTCTTCCATGTCCAGCTGGCGGATCTCCCGCTTGAAGTGCCCAATCGGCGTTGTCTTCAGCCCCTGCCAGATCTCCAGCGCCATCCCGCGCAGGGTGTGGCTGTCGAGCCGCTTGATCAGCAGCTCGGCACTCTGGTGCGCGGTTGCCTCCACGGTGCGGCTGATGTACTTGCGCAGACCCTGCTCCACAGTGTTCTCCAGGTCCGGACGGGCCCGGTTCAACACACTCTTGCCGAGCTTCATCATCGAGCTCGCACCGGGGATGCGCTGGGCCACCTCGCTCTGTGAGGTCACGTAGTCGCGAATGCCGTTGTAGAGCAGGTCGGAGGCAAACGCGGTGAAGATCGGCGTCGCGGCAACGCCCCGCACCAGGTCGGCCCGCAAGGCCTCTAGCTCCAGGGCCTTGTCCAGCATGTCCAGGAAATGCGGCTCAGGCAGCACGTCGACGATGCGCGTCTTATCGTGCGCCGGGGAGTTGTAAAGCGCACGGGCGACGTTGCTGACCAGCTCGGGAATCCCGCCCTTGAGGTCCAGATCGACCGCATAGCGCTTCGCCACCGCCTTGATCTGCGCGGCACTCACCACCTCCTTGAGTTTGAGTTGCGCCGCGTCGGCGAGGATGCGGTCGAGCTCAAGGCGCATCCAGGCCTCCAGCATCGCGTCATCGGTCAGCCGTGTCCGCCACCAGGCGACATGCGCTTCCAGCATGGCGGTCGCCTTGGGCGAGCGCGTGGCGGTGCGGGTCGAAGCCTTGGAGGCCTTGGGTTTGGCGGATGCACGGCTGGCGGCTTTCTTGGTGGTGGGCATGGGCGATCTCAGATAACGGCCTTGGGCTTGAAGGCGCGGTGGAAACCCTGAAACGGGCGGGAGTTCTGGTGGTCGAGCATCGGAAAGGCCTTGGCACTGAGGCCGGATCCGCCGTCGATCTTGATACAGGTGCCGGTGATGAAGGCGGCGCCGGGGCTCAACAGAAACACAATGGCCGCGCTGACTTCGGCTTCCTCGGCCATGCGCTTCAGCGGCGCCATCGACTTGAGCTTGGGGATCACCTCGCGCGCAAAGCGAGGATCGTAATGGTCCATGCCGGAGCTGGCGATATAACCGGGTGCCACGGCATTGACGCGGACGCCGGATACCCCCCACTCAGTGGCGGCGGTTTCGGTGAAGTTCATCATGCCCGCACGCGCAGCGCCGGAATGCCCCATGTTGGGCATGCCACCCCACATGTCAGCCAGCATGTTGACGATGGCGCCGCCCTGGCGCTTGAAGCATTGGGTGTAGCACTCGCGGGCAACCAGGAAGCCGCCGGTGAGGTTGTTGGCCACCACCGCTTCCCAGCCCTTTTTACCGATGTACTCCAGCGGCATCGGGTACTGCCCGCCGGCATTGTTGACCAGGCCATGCAGCGCGCCGTGATCCTGCAGAATCTGGCGCACCGCCGCCTTCACCGCGATCTCATCGCGAATATCGAAGGTGTAGGCGCTGGCACGCCCGCCGTCGGCCTCGATTTCCGCGACCGTGGCCTCCAGCTTGTCGCGTTTGCGTCCGGTGATCACCACCCGCGCACCCAGGGCCGCCAGCTCATGGGCGGTACAGCGTCCAATGCCGGAACCGCCGCCGGTGATCAGAATGACCTGGTCGCGGAACAGCTCAGGTGCAAAAACAGACTGGTACGGCATAGTCGAATCCTTCGCAAATGACGAGGGCCGGTTGCCCGGCCCTCGTAGCGTACCGCCTGCGTCCCCGATCCGGGGCAGGCCCTTAGAGCTTGCCCTGAAGTTCCGGCAGCACGGTGAACAGGTCACCCACCAAGCCGATATCGGCCACTTCGAAGATGGGGGCTTCCGCATCCTTGTTGATGGCGACAATGGTCTTGGCATCCTTGATGCCCGCCAAGTGCTGAATGGCACCAGAGATGCCCGCCGCCACATACAGTTCGGGGGCAATGATCTTGCCGGTCTGCCCGACCTGCATGTCGTTGGGCACGTAACCCGAATCGACCGCCGCACGCGAGGCGCCGACGCCGGCTCCGATCTTGTCGGCAAAGTCGAAGATGACCTTGAAGTTCTCGGAGGAGCCCAGCGCGCGGCCACCCGATACCACCCGGGCAGCACTCTGCAGGTCGGGACGTTCCGATTTCTGCGCTTCCAGCCCCTTGTAGCGGGTGTGGCCCGGCAGCGCGGCGGAAACGCTCAGGGACGCCACTTCAGCGCTGTTGTCGGCAGCCACGGCATTGAACGACGCCAGACGCACGGTGGCCACCATGGTGCCCGCCGGAACCTCGACCGTGGTGATGGCATTGCCGGCGTAAATCGGCCGGTCGAACGTGGTGGCGCTGTGCACCGCCATCACGTCAGACACCTGCGGCACGCCGAGCAACGCGGCGACGCGCGGGGCCAGATCCTTGCCAAAGGTATTGCCGGACACCAGCACGTGCGTGTAGCCATCCTTGGCAACCTCGACGATCTGCGGCGCCAGTACGGCAGCCATCGGCTGCGCGTTGGCGGCGTTATCCACCACCAGCACCTTGCCCACGCCGGCCAGTTTGGCCGCCTGCTCGCCAACGCCCTTGCCGTCGGCGGCCAGAACCAACACATGCACGTCGCCACCAATCTGTTGGGCGGCGGACATCGTCTTCGCCACGCCCGCGTTCAGCTTGCCATCAGCGTGGTCGGCGACAACCAGAATCTTGCTCATCTCGATACTCCTTCTTGCGCGCGGCCAGCCTGTGGCCGCAGCGGCCAATACGGTTTAGACCAGGCCCTTTTCCTTGAGCATGGCAGCCAGTTCGTCAACGGTCTTGACCATGACGCCCTTGGAACGGCTGGGCGGCGGCGCAGTCTTGGTGACCTTGATCGCAGCCGCAGCTTCCACACCCAGGTCGGCGAAGCTGGTGCCTTCAATCTGCACGCGCTTGGCCTTCATGATGTCGGGCAACTTGAGGTAGCGCGGCTCATTGAGGCGCAGGTCGGTGGTGATGACCGCCGGCAGGTCCACTTCCAGCGTCTCCAGACCGGCATCCACTTCGCGGGTCACGGTGGCCTTGCCATCCGCAATCTCCACCTTGGAGGCAAAGGTCGCCTGCGGCGCGTCGAGCAGCGCTGCAGTCATCTGGCCGGTCTGGTTGGCGTCATCGTCGATGGCCTGCTTGCCGCAGAGCAGCAACTGTGCGCCTTCCTTCTTGAACACCGCCGCCAGGGCCCGTGCCGCGGTCAGTGGCTGAACTTCGCCTTCTTCCTTGACGTGGATGGCGCGGGTGGCGCCAAACGCCAGCGCTGTACGCAGAGTCTCTTCATTCTTCGCGCCACCGATGGTCACCGCCACGATTTCCGTGACCACGCCCTTTTCCTTCAGGCGGACCGCTTCTTCCATGGCGATTTCATCGAAGGGGTTCATCGAGTGCTTGACGCCATCGGTCACAACGCCCGAGCCATCGGGCTTGACCTGGATGCGGACGTTGTAGTCCACGGCGCGCTTGACGCTTACGAGTGCTTTCATGGGCCTCTCTACTGGATCAAAGGGTTCTGTGAAATCGGGGACGCGGGACAGACCGTCTTACATCCCCGCGTAATTCGGGCCGCCGCCGCCTTCGGGCGCCACCCAGGTGATGTTCTGCGCAGGATCCTTAATGTCGCAGGTCTTGCAGTGGACGCAGTTCTGCGCATTGATCTGGAAGCGCTGCTCGCTGCCCTCGCCCACCACCTCGTAGACGCCGGCAGGACAGTAACGCTGCGCCGGCTCACCATACATCGGCAGGTTGCGGCTGATGGGAATGCTCGGATCCGCCAGCTTGAGGTGCACCGGCTGTTCTTCTTCGTGGTTGGTCGAAGACAGGAACACCGAGGACAACTTGTCGAAGCTCAGCTTGCCGTCGGGCTTGGGATAGTCAATCCGCGGCGACGCACTGGCCGGCTTCAGGGTGCTGTGGTCCGGCGTGCGGTCGTGCAGTGTCCACGGCGCCTTGCCGTTGAAAATGTTCTGGTCGATGAAGTTGATGGCGCCGCCGATCACCGCGCCAAACTTGTGAATTGCCGGGCCGAAATTGCGGCTGCGATACAGTTCATCCCACAGCCAGCTCGCCTTGAACGCCTCCGGATAGGCCTGCAGCGCATCGCCACCCTCGGCGCCCTTGAACAGGGCGTCGGCATAGGCTTCGCCGGCGAGCATGCCGCACTTGAGCGCGGTGTGGCTGCCCTTGATCTTGGAGAAGTTCATGGTGCCGAGGTCGCAGCCGATCAAAGCGCCGCCCGGGAACACCATCTTCGGCAGGGAGTTGAAGCCGCCCTTGCTGATGGCACGGGCGCCGTAACTGAGACGTTTGCCGCCCTCCAGATGCGCCGCCAGCACCGGATGATGCTTGAGGCGCTGGAACTCATCGAACGGTGACAGCCATGGGTTTTCGTAGGACAGATCGACGATCAGACCGACGTAGACCTGCTGGTTCTCGCCGTGATAGAGAAACCAGCCGCCAGGGTTGGCGTCGTTGAGCGGCCACCCAGCACCATGCACCACCAGCCCTTCCTGATGCTTCTCGGCCGGGATTTCCCAGACCTCCTTGATGCCAATGCCGTAATGCTGAGGGTCGGCCTCGTCGTCCAGCTGGTACTGCTGGATCAGGCGCTTGCCGAGATGACCGCGGCAGCCTTCGGCAAACAGGGTGTACTTGGCGCGCAGCTCGATGCCCGGTGTGAAATCGGACTTAGGCTGACCTTCACGATCAACCCCCATATCGCCAACCTGCACGCCACGCACCACGCCGGTGTCGTCGATCAGCACTTCCTGCGCGGCAAAGCCGGGATAGATCTCGACACCGAGCGCATCCGCCTGCTCGCTCAGCCAGCGGCAGAGACGACCCAGTGAGATGACATAGTTGCCATCGTTGTGCATGGTCTTGGGGACCATCCAGTTGGGGAACTTGAAGGCACTCTGCGGCGACCTCAGCAGGTGCATCTCATCGCCCACGACGGCGGACTTCAGCGGCGCACCCTGCGCCTTCCAGTCCGGGAACAGTTCATTCAGTGCACGCGGCTCGAACACCGCACCAGAGAGGATGTGAGCGCCAACTTCCGAGCCTTTCTCGACCAGACAGACCGCCAGCTCACGGCCCGCTTCGGCCGCCTTCTGCTTGAGTCGAATGGCGGCGGCAAGGCCGGAAGGGCCGGCACCAACGACGACCACGTCGTACTCCATCACATCACGTTCAATACTCATGGTTCTGGGGGCAACCTCGAATCACGAAGAAAAGGCGGTAGGGCCGCGCGACAGCCCGATATTGTACGGCGTTGATGCCGTGGGTCTCAAAGTGTCAAGCGCCAGCCTGCCGTGTCTGACGGGCCGCGCGATGGGCTTCGCGCGCCGCCAGGATGCGTTCCAGCGCCGTCTCACGCAGCCCCTTGACCGCTTCCGGGGTGCTGGCCGAAAGCCCCAGCTGACGCACCCGGCCATCGGCGAGGCTGTACACCCAGCCATGCACGGCCAAGGGCTGCCCGCGCGCCCAGGCATCCTGTACCACAGACGAATAGCAGACATTCAGCGCCTGCTCGAGGACATTCAGCTCGACCAGCAGGGTGGCCCGTTGATAGGGATCGGACTCGGCTTCCAGCAGCGGCTTGTAACGGCCGGCAATATCGCGGACGTGGCCCAGCCAATAGTCCACCACCCCTTCGATACGACGCCCCTCCAGCGCCACCTGCACACCGCCACAGCCATAGTGGCCGACCACCATGATGTGCTTGACCTTGAGCGCATCCACCGCAAATTGGATCACCGACTGGCAGTTCACATCCGAATGCGGGACCACATTGGCGACGTTGCGATGCACGAAAAGCTCGCCCGGCAGCAGGCCGACAATGTCGTTGGCCGGCACGCGCGAGTCCGAGCAGCCAATCCACAGGTATTCCGGGGCCTGTTGACGCTGCAGGCGCTTGAAGAACTCGGGGTCGCGTGCGACCGCGCCGTCTGACCAGCGGGCATTGTTGTCGAGCAAGGGTTGTAGTTCGTTCATATCGCGCGGCTTGAAGCGGGGGAATGGCGGGGCGCAATTGTCCCCAGCCCGATGGCTGCCGGCAACATCAGCCGACCATCGATGCCGGAACCGGCACGGGAAAGTCCAGCAACATCTGCGCGAAGGCCTTGCCTTGTGGGTCGGTGCGCAGGGATGCCGCGCCGCCACCGCCGAGGGCATGGGGCAGCAGGAAGTTCAAGCTATGGGTGCCCGGTAGCCACCAGCGCTGCACCGGCGCACCGGCGCCTTCCCGCAATACATGGGCGAACCATTCCGCCACCGCCTCGGCCGACAGCGCAGCGGCGATATAGGGCGCGTAGGCGGGATCGCGCGCCATCACCCCGATGTTGGCATGGTCGCCCTTGTCGCCAGAGCGCGCGACGGCCAGTTGGATCAGGGGCACCGTCGCTGTCGTCGGCTGCGATGGCGGCGGCGCCTCGACCCCTGTGGTGGGCGCAACAAAGCCGCCCGCTGCCGGAATCGCGACCGGCAGGCGCTGCTCGCCCACGTGCACTTCAACGGCGACCTCCGCCTTCGGCACCAGAGTGGAAAACAGTCGCGGCACCATGTGGGGTTCGGGCCGCCCACCGCCGAAGTAGCCGGTAAAACCGGGCGCCATCGCCGTCGCTGCCTGGGCAATCTCGCGGGCAAACAGCTTCAGCGCCTTGGCATCAGGGTGCTGGACGGCGATCTTGACCACCACTTCGCGGGTGGCCATGGCCGCCACGCTTGCATGTGGGCCGTAGCTTTCCTCGGCGCCGATGCAGTGAATGTCGACGCCGGAGAAATCGGCTTGGCCGGCGTCCAGCAACTGCCGACGCACCTTCTCCACCACCGCCGTTGCACTGGCCCGCCCCTTCTGCGCGGCGTCCCGGCCACCAATCATGAACAGTGCTGCACAGCGCCAGCCGGCGGGATAGGTGGCACTCACCTTGTAGTCGGCGGTAGGCGCCTGCCCGCGTGCGCCGGCTACGGCGACCCGGTCCTCGCCGAGATCGGTGAGGGTCACGGCGGTGAAATCGCAGCTGACATCAGGCAACAGGTAGGCGCGAGGATCGCCGATTTCGTAGAGCATCTGCTCGCCGACGGTGAAGGCGGTCACGCGGCCGCCGGTTCCGGCCGGCTTGGTGACCGCGAACCGGCCATCGGCTTGGCATTCGATGATCGGGAACCCCATGTCGGCGTATCCCGGCGCCACCGACGCCCAATCGGTGAAGTTACCTCCGGTGCACTGCGTACCGCACTCGATGATATGCCCGGCAAGACTGCCCATGGCGAGAAGGTCGTAGTCGGTCTCGGCCCAGCCGAAGTGCGCCATCAGAGGCCCCAGCACCACCGCAGAGTCGACGCACCGGCCGGTGATGATGACGTCGGCACCGGCACGCCAGGCGGCAGCGATCGGCAGCGCCCCAAGGTAGGCATTCATCGACACCAACATCGGCGGCAGTGCCTGTGCAGCATCATCCAAATGCCGAAGGTCGGCAAACTGCTGACGTCGCGGCAGCAGGTCGTCACCGAGCACCACCGCCACCTTGAGATCGATCCCTGCCTTCTCAGCGACCGCCTCCAGGGCGGCCTTGCAGGCCAGCGGATTGACCCCGCCGGCATTGGCGACCACACGGATGCCACGGGCACGGATCTCGGGCAGCAGCGGTGCCATCACGTGGTCCACGAAGTCGACGGCATACCCGGCCTGCGGGTCCCGCATGCGCTTGGCCGCGAGAATCGACATCGTGATCTCGGCCAGATAATCGAACACCAACACATCCACCGCGCCGTGCATCACCAACTGCCGCGCCGCCGTCGCCGTGTCGCCCCAAAAGGCGGAGGCACAGCCGATACGCAAGGGATTCATCCTCGATCTCCGGGTTCAGGGGAAGGGCCAGACAGCGCTGTCGCCTGCGGCCAGGGACGCAAGCCTGCGACGGGCCCGCTGCGAAATCAAGGATAGGCGAGGTTACCGACGTACAGCACGGCAGCGGAGAACACGCCGGCCAGCAGATCATCGGCCATGATGCCCAGCCCACCGTGCAGATGGCGGTCCAGCCAGCGGATCGGCCAGGGCTTGAGGATGTCGAAGAAGCGAAACAGCAGGAACGCCAGCACCATGCCCAGCACCAGGGACTGTCCCTCCGGTCGCAGGGCGGGCATCAGCGGCAGACAGGCGATGACGTAGCCGACGATCTCGTCGAACACGATTCCGCCGTGGTCATGCACACCGAGCAGGCGGGCGCTCTCACCACAGAGATACACCCCGGCCGCCACCAGGAATGCCAAGGCCAGCATCATCGGAACCGGCGCCAGCGGCAGCACGGCCAATGCAAAGGGAATGCCGACCAGGGTGCCCACGGTGCCCGGTGCGCGCGGCGACAGCCCAGCACCCAATCCGAACGCCAACAGGTGCACCGGTGTGAACAGGATCAGCCGCGCGGCAACCGGCGTGTTCTTCATGCGGTGAAATGCTCCCAGCCTTGCGCGGGCGGCCTCACGGTACCGCCGTCGGACTGCATCAGGTGCACGGTGCCGTCGCCCGCCACCACCCGTCCCACCACAGTCAAGGGCAAATCGAACGCCGCCAGCGCCACCACCGCCTCGGCAACCCGATCCGGGGGCAGACAGCAGCACAGCTCATAGTCGTCACCGCCGGCCACCTGCAGGGCCAGCGCGTCGTCCGGCGCTGCAGCGGCGAAGTCGGCACTCGCCGGCAGTAGGTCCACCCGCACTGCGGCACTCGTGCCACTGGCCCGCATCATATGGCCCAGGTCCGCCATCAGGCCGTCAGACAGGTCGATCACGGCACTGGCCAGTCCACGTAAGCAAAGGCCGGCCTGCAGTCGCGGTACCGGCCGCGCCAGCCGGGTGCGCAATCCGCTTGCGGCCCGACGGCCAAGGCGCAGCGCCAGTGCGGCGTCGCCCAGAGCGCCCGTCACGGCGATGATGTCGCCCACTCGCGCGCCGTCGCGCCGCAGCGCCGTGCCCTCCGGAACGGTCCCCAGCACACTCACGGTGATGCTGCGCGGACCGCGCGTGGTATCACCGCCGGCAAGGCTGGTGCCACTGGCATCGGCCAAGGCGCTCATCCCTTGCGCGAATGCCGTGGCCCACGCCGCGTCACCGTCCGGCAAGCTCAGGCCCAGCAGGGCGGCGACCGGCTCAGCCCCCATGGCCGCGAGATCCGACAGGTTGACGGCCAAGGCCTTCCAGCCGACATCCTCGGGTGCGTCGGCTGCAGCGAAATGCACACCTTCGACGAGGGTGTCGAGACTCCAGCACCACTGCCGTCCGGCCGGGCCCGCGAGGATGGCAGCGTCATCGCCAATGCCCAGCAGCACCTCGGGGCGCGGCCGCGCCATGGGCGCAAAGATGTTCTCGATGATCGCGAACTCGCGCATCTCTCAGCCCGCGGTGATTTCCGCGGTGCGCTCGGCGCGCGCCAGCTTATCGAGCACGCCATTGACGAACTTGTAGCCATCTTCGGCGCCGAACATCTTGGCGAGGTTCACCGCTTCATTGACGCAGACTTTCCAGGGGACATCGGGCTTGTGCAACAGCTCGTATGCGCCCAGCAACAACACCGCATGCTCAACCGGATCCAGCTGCTGCAGCGGTCGATCGAGATGCGGGACCAAGGCCAGCGTCAGTGCCGGGGCGGCCTCCACCGTGCCGCCGAGTAGCGCCTCAAAATAGGCGGGGTCGGCACGCCCAATCCCTTCTTCCTGTTCTCGAAACTGGCGCATCAGCTGCGCCGGCGGTGTTTCGTTCAGCAGCCATTGGTAGAGGGCCTGCATCGCCAATCGACGTGCCAGCCCGCGCCGGCTATGGGACAGACCGGTCTCACTCACAGCAGATCCCGCGCCATCCGCACCATCTCCAGGGTTGCCGCCGCTGCTTCGAATCCCTTGTTGTCAGCCCCCGGCCCGGCGCGTTCCTCGGCCTGTTCCACGGTGTTGACCGTCAGCACACCAAAACCGACGGGCAGCTGGTCCCGCAACTGAACATTCATCAGCCCACGCGCGCACTCGCCGGCGACAAAGTCGAAATGCGGCGTGTCACCGCGGATCACGGCGCCTAAGGCGACCACGCCATCCACCTCGTCGGCCTCGCCCAGCATGGACACCGCCAGCGGAATCTCGTAGGCACCGGGCACCCGGTACTCAAGGATATTGTCGGGGTGAACACCCCAGTCGAGCAGACACTCGCGCGCACCGTCGATCAAGGCCTCGACGATCTCGGTGTTCCAGCGGGTGGCGACGATGGCGATGACGGCTTCGTCGAACTCCCCCGCCGTTGGCGCCGGCGGCGCTTCATATCCAGATTTCAGCATGGTGCTTCCCCGTCAGTGAGACCGCTCAATCGCAGGCAACATATTCCACTACTTCCAGCCCAAAGCCGGAGATGCCCTGCATCCGCTTCGGCGCCGACAGCACGCGCATCTTCCGGACCCGCAGGTCCGACAGAATCTGCGCGCCAATGCCGTAGGTGCGCAGCACCTGGCGTTCGTCCGCCATGTGTTCGTCTGCATGCGGCTTGTGCAGTGAGATCACCTGTTGCACCAGCTCGCGGGCCGTTTCCGGCTTGCGCAGCACCACCACCACACCCTCGCCTTCTTCAGCCACCCGCTTGAGCGCATTGCGCAACGGCCAGCTGAAATGCTCATGCTGCACGCCGAGGGTATCCGACAGGGTGTTGCGGATGTGTACGCGCACCAGGGTCGGCCGCTCGGGATCGGGGTTTCCGCGCACCATGGCGAGGTGAATGGTGTTGTCGACCGTGTCCTGGTAGGTCACCAGATGAAAGGGGCCAAACTCGGTGTCGACCTGCGTTTCCGCCACCCGTTCCACCGTGTGCTCATTGTCGAGCCGGTAGCGAATGAGGTCGGCGATGGTGCCCATCTTGACCCCGTGCTCACGGGCAAATCGTTCGAGGTCAGGCCGGCGCGCCATGGTGCCGTCCTCGTTGAGAATCTCCACGATCACCGCCGCTGGCACCCGGCCTGCCAGCCGCGCCAGATCACAGCCGGCCTCGGTATGACCGGCACGGGTCAGCACGCCCCCGCGCTGCGCCATCAACGGGAAAATGTGCCCTGGCTGGACCAGATCTTCCGGCCGCGCATCCGCCCGCACCGCGGTACGCACGGTGTGGGCACGGTCGTGCGCGGAGATTCCGGTGGTGACGCCCTCGGCGGCCTCAATCGACACCGTGAAGTTGGTGGCGAACGGGGTGCCGTTGTCACGCACCATCAGCGGCAGCCGTAGATCCCGGCACTTTTCCTGGGTCAGCGTCAGGCAGATCAGTCCGCGGCCGAAGCGCGCCATGAAGTTGATGTCCTCGGCGCGGACGCAATCGGCGGCCATCACCAGGTCACCTTCGTTCTCGCGATCCTCATCGTCCATCAGAATCACCATGCGACCCTGCCGGATCTCCTCGATCAGGGTCTCGGTGGCATCCAGCGGCGTGGTGGCAGGGTGGGTCAAGGACTTTGCAGGCGCGTTCATGTGTTCTCCCGGGCGGTCAGCAACCGCTCCAGATACCGGGCGATCAGGTCAACCTCCAGATTGACCTGATCGCCGACCTTGCGACGACCCAGCGTGGTGTGGGACCACGTCTGGGGGATGATGTTAACGCCGAACTGGGCGCCGTCGACGTCATTGACGGTGAGGCTGATGCCATCGATGGTGATCGACCCCTTTCGGGCAATGTAGCGCGCCAGCGCCGATGGCGCCTCAAAGCGCAGGCGCCATGAGCGGGCATCCTCGACCACCGTCAGTAATCGTCCGACACCGTCCACGTGACCCGACACCAGATGCCCCCCGAGCGGCTTCGCCGGCGTCAGCGCCCGCTCAAGATTCACTGCATCACCCTCTCGCCAATGACGGGCGGTGGTGGCATCCAAGGTCTCCGAGGACAGATCGGCGACGAAGGCATCGGGTTCGAACCCCACGGCGGTCAGACACACGCCATTGACCGCAATGCTGTCACCCAGCTGGCTACCCGCCAAATAGTCGCCGCCAACGATGGTCATGCGCACATCGCCGCCGACGGGTTCGATTCGCCGCAGACTGCCAAGCCGCTCGATGATGCCGGTAAACATAGGACAACGGTTCCTTTAGACGAATTCAGCAGTCAAGCGCAGATCTGCGCCCAGCTGACGGGTATCGGTCCAGCGTAGTCGCGGCGCATCTGCCAGGTTGGACAAGGCAGGCAACAGCGCCATACCGCGCGCCTCGGCGCCCAGCAGCACAGGGGCAAGATAGACCACCAGCGCGTCCGCAAGTCGGTGCTGAAGGAAGGCGCCGCCCAGCCGGGCGCCCGCTTCCACCAGTATCTCGTTGATGCCAGCCTCAGCCAGTCGAGTCAAAAGCATCGGCAAGGCAAACCGGCCGTCGGAATCGGTGGGCATGGTCCAGCGCGCTACCCCGCTCGGCGACGGCCCCTCCCCGGCTGTCACCCAGATGCGATGTGCACCGTCTTCGGCCCAGACGCGCGCGGATGACGGAACCTCAGCCCGGACGTCCAGGACAATGCGATCAGGCGGTCTGACCCCGGGCCCGGGCAGCCGCACCGTCAGCTGAGGGTCGTCGGCACACACCGTGGCAGCCCCCACCAGCACCGCGCCGGCTTCCGCCCGCAGCCGATGGACATCGGCGCGCGCTGCTTCACCGGTGATCCACTGGGAGGCGCCATTGGCCAGGGCGGTACGGCCATCCAGGCTGGCGGCAAGCTTCACCGTCACCCATGGCCGCCCACGCTGCATGCGACTGAAAAACCCACGGTTGAGCCCCCGCGCCGGAGCTTCCAGACATCCAGATACCACGGTGATTCCAGCCGCTGACAGCGCCGCGAGCCCCTGCCCGGCCACCATCGGATTGGGGTCCTGCACCGCCGCGACTACGCGGGATACGCCAGCGGCAACCAGGGCATCCACACAGGGCGGCGTGCGGCCATGATGGCTGCACGGCTCTAGCGTCACATAAGCGGTGGCGCCTCGCGCCAGAGCCCCGGCTGCTTCCAGCGCATGAACCTCGGCATGGGCTTCGCCAGCGCGCTGATGCCAGCCCTCGCCCACCTTTGTGCCATTGCGTACCAGCACACAACCCACCCGGGGGTTGGGATGGGTGGTCGTGCGTCCGCGAGCTGCCAGCTGCAGCGCCTGCGCCATCCAACGGGCATCGTCCGCCGCAGCCTCGGCGCTCATGATCCGGCGCCCGGATCGATCAGCGGCAGCTGGCTGCGGCGCTGCTCAGCGCTGGGCAACTTTTGCAGACGCTCAATCTCCTCACGAAAGGCATTGACGTCTTCGAATTTGCGATAGATCGACGCAAACCGTACGTAGGCAACGTGATCGAGGTCACGTAGCTCCTCCATCACCCATTCACCGAGCCGGCCAGAATCGACCTCGCGCTCGTTGGCGGCCCGGAGCTTGCGCATCAGGCTCTCGACCGCGTGATCAACCTGCTCTGGGGTCACCGGACGCTTGTACAGCGCACTCTCGATGCCCCGACGCAATTTGTCTTCGGTGAAGGGCTCCGGCTCACCGCTGCGCTTGACGATCAGCGGCATCGACAGCTGGGCACGCTCGAACGTGGTGAAGCGCGCGCCGCACTGCTCGCAGGATCGCCGCCGGCGCACTTGCGTCCCTTCTTCGGCCAGGCGCGAATCCACCACGCGCGTGTCGGGCGCCTTGCAGAAGGGACATTGCATCGTGCGGCCGGGCGCGCCGGATCAGGCGGCCGCGCGTTGCGGCGACGCGTAGACCGGGAAGCGTCCGCACAGTGCCGACACTTCGCTGCGAACCCGCTTGGTCACAGCATCCACGTCACGCTGGCTGGACAGCGCATCGACGATGTCGGCAATCCAGTGGGCCACCTGGGCCATTTCGGTTTCCTTGAATCCGCGGGTGGTGGCCGCCGGGGAGCCAATACGCAACCCCGAGGTCACGAACGCTGATTTCGGGTCGTTCGGCACCGCATTCTTGTTGACGGTGATGTGCGCCAGCCCCAGTGCCGCCTCCGCATCCTTGCCGGTGACGCCCTTGGCAATCAGATCGAGCAGGAACAGATGGTTATCGGTGCCCCCGCTCACCACCTTGTAGCCCCGCTGCAGAAACACTTCGGCCATGGCACGCGCATTGGCCACGACCTGTTCCTGATAGACCTTGAATTCCGGCTCCAGCGCCTCCTTGAAGGCCACCGCCTTGGCGGCAATCACGTGCATCAGCGGCCCCCCCTGAATCCCCGGGAACACGGCCGAGTTGAGCTTCTTGTTGAATTCCTCGCTCTGCCCCTTGCTGAGGATGATGCCGCCACGTGGTCCGCGCAGCGTCTTGTGGGTGGTCGATGTCACCACATGGGCATGCGGCAGCGGACTGGGATAGACGCCAGCGGCGACCAGCCCCGACACATGCGCCATGTCCACCCAGAACCAGGCACCGACCTTGTCGGCAATGGCGCGCATCCGCGCCCAGTCCTTGATCCGGGAATAAGCAGAGAAGCCCCCAATGATCAGCTTGGGCTTGTGCTCCAGCGCCAGCCGCTCCATTTCGTCGTAGTTGATCAGACCCGAGTCAGGATCCAGACCATAGGGCACGATTTGGTACTGCTTGCCGGAAAAATTGGCCGGGTGCCCGTGGGTGAGGTGCCCGCCCTGGGCGAGGTTCATACCCATCACGATGTCGCCCGGGTTCACCAGCGTGAGAAAGATCGCGGCGTTGGCCTGCGCGCCCGAGTGTGGCTGCACATTGGCGTAGTCACAGTCGTACAGCGCCTTGAGCCGCTCGATGGCCAGTTCCTCGGCGATATCGACATGCTCGCAGCCACCATAGTAGCGACGGCCTGGATAGCCCTCGGCGTACTTGTTGGTAAGCAGACTGCCCTGCGCTGCCATCACCGCAGGGCTGGCATAGTTCTCGGAAGCAATCAGCTCGATATGCGCTTCCTGACGGTGCGCCTCCGCATTCATGGCGGCAGCGAGTTCAGGGTCAGCCTTGGCGAGCGTAGGAGCGTTGAGGTACATGGCGTTACTCGGGAATCGGGAATCGGGAATCGGGAATCGGGAATCGGGAATCAGTCAACCACTTCCAGCATCAGGTCCAGGGCCAACCGGGCAGGCTGGGCCACCGCTTCCGGCACGCGGATACGGTTCACCACCTGATCGGTGACCAGATTGTCCAGGCACCAGGCCAGATGCTGGGGGTCGGTGCGGAACATGGTCGAACACATGCACACCGTGGGGCTCATGAACTCGACGGTAACCCCCTGGGGCTTCATCTCTTCGGCCAAGCGATTGACCAGATTGAGTTCGGTGCCCACCAGCCAGTGACTACCGGCCGCTGACGCCCGCACGGTGCGGAGAATGTATTCGGTACTCCCGACATAGTCCGACTGCTGACAGACCTCGAAGGCATTCTCGGGGTGGCTGATCACCTGGCCCTGCGGCACCCGTGCGCGAAATTGCTCGATGTGCTGGGGTTTGAACATCTGGTGCACCGAGCAGAACCCCTTCCACAGGATCATGCGCGCCTTGCGGATCTGCTCCGGGGTATTGCCCCCCAGCGGCTTGCTGAAATCCCAGACCACCATCTCGTCCAGGCCAATGCCCATATTGAACGCGGTGTAGCGACCCAGATGCTGATCGGGGAAGAACAGCACCTTCTCACGCCGGGCAAAGCTCCATTCCAACACGGCCCGTGCGTTAGAGCTGGTGCAGACGATGCCCCCGTGCGAACCGCAGAACGCCTTCAGGTCGGCCGCTGAATTGATATAGGTCACCGGAGTCACACAGCTGTCCGGGTCCAGCACCTCCGACAGCTCCGCCCAACAGCGGCGGACCTTGATCAGGTTGGCCATGTCCGCCATCGAACAACCGGCGGCGAGATCCGGCAGGATCACATTGCGGCTGCCGCCGGTGACGATATCGGCGACCTCCGCCATGAAATGGACACCGCAGAAGACGATGAACTCGGCATCGGTATCAGCCGCCAGACGGGACAGTTTCAGCGAGTCGCCGGTGAAGTCGGCGTGGCGGAAGACCTCGTCGCGCTGATAGTGATGACCGAGAATACAGAGACGGTCACCCAGCTTTTGCTTGGCAGCAGCGATGCGGGCATCGCATTCACCATCGTCCAAGAGGTTGAACTGTTCCAGTTTCAATACGGCGGCCATGGGACTCTCCTGCGGCAGTGCCGCGTCAGCCTTCCGCTTCCGGCGGCTCCACACATTCGGCGGTGTCGTCGTTGGCAAACAGCCGCGTCCGGGTCTCCTGCTCGGGATCCGCAAGCGGTACGGCGGTGATGAAGGTACAGCCAGGCGCTTCCGTCAGCACCTGCGACAGACCAGCGGTGGACACCTGCGAACTGATGACGCCGACGTCGGTATCGCTACTGGTCCAGCTGATATGGCGGGTGATCACCTGGCTCAGGGTGGTGACCTCGTCCGCCAGCAGGAAGATGCCGGTGCCGGTGAACTGCTGGCGCTCGCCAAAGGCCACCACCGGGTCGATCGGATCGACCTCCAGGGTCTGCAGCTCACCCTCCACGATTTCCAGCGTCAGGGTGTTGCTGCTGCGCAGTGGCGGCGGCGTCGGCTGGCCTTCCTCAGGGGGCTCATCGCTGCCGTAACGGGCCGTCACCTGCAACGGGTCGGACGTCTCGTCAATCATCGAGATCAGTCCGCGGATGCCCAGGATGGTCCCGGCGAGATCGGTGACCTCGTCATCCGGCAGTCCCGGCTCGACAATGTCAAAGGTGACAAAGTTGGTGAGATCCTGAGTGCCGTCTTCAGGCGCGGCGAAACGGGCGCTCACCGAGTACTGCTCGCTGGTGCCCTGAATGCGTACCGCATTGACCATGGGCTCGCCGGTATCCGGGTCGGTCTCCTCAAACTCGCGACTCAGCGTAAGCGTCTCCGGGACCTGGAAACTGACGTCGGCGGTGAGGTCCTCGGGGTCGACCGTTCCCGGCAACTGATCGAAGTCGGCACAAGCCGTCAGAGTCGCCTTGGCGACCAGCCCATCGGCTTCTGAAAATGCGGCGACTCGCCCCGCCACGGCGCCTGCGTTGATGCCGCCCACCTCAGTGTCGACCGGTTCGCCGCTCGCATCGACCAGCGTCCACAACACCCCGGAGCTGATATCCACCTCTTCGCCGTCCTGGGTGGCAATCGCGCGGAAATCGAAGCTACTGCTGAGCGCGACGGTTTGTTGCTGAGGCCGCACCTCGATGGCGTCTGGGCCACGGACTTCGATGGCAATACTGTCTTCATAATCCGAATATCGGATGGTCAATGTCGCCTCGCCCGGCGCGACCGGCAGAAGCACGCCTTTCCGATAGACATTTTCTGGGTTCCCGGGGATCTCGAGATCGCCATTGCTGACCTTGAACACAGACTCGTCGCTGGAGGCAACTTCCGTACTGAAGCCGAGGAAGAAGTCACTCAGCAGATCGATCTCGGCGCCATTGGAAAACGCCAGCACCGCCTGAGGCCGCGCTTCGCTGCACTGAAAAATCACCAGCCGGTCGGTTTCGCCGGTTGCGCCATTGCGCAGCTCCAGCGAAATCGGGCTGGTGCCCTCATCGATATTGCACCCCGCAATGACCAGGGTTGCCATCAGGGTGGTGATACAGCGGGGGATCAGGCGCACAGCGTGGACTCCTTCCAGATCAGGCGGCAGACTCCGGCGTCGGCGCCGTGCGCGGCGCAGCCGGTCGAATGTGCAGTTCGCGCAGCTGACGCGCATCGACCACACCCGGGGCGCGGGTGAGCGGACAATGCGCCGTCTGCGTCTTGGGAAACGCGATGACATCGCGGATGGAACTGCCACCGGCCATCAACATCACCATACGGTCGATGCCAATGGCCAGTCCGCCGTGGGGCGGCGCCCCATAAGACAGGGCCTCCAACAGGAAGCCGAACTTCTCGGCCTGCTCTTCGGGGGTGATGCCCAACAGGTCGAATACTGCCTGCTGGATCTCTGGCCGATGAATACGCACCGACCCGCCGCCCAATTCGATGCCATTGACCACGATGTCATACCCCTGCGACACCGCCCGAGCGGGGTCGTTCCGCAAGGCCTCGGCGGAGTCCACCTTGGGTGCGGTGAAGGGATGATGTGGGCTGATCCAGCGACTGTCCTGGTCGTCCCACTCGAACATCGGCCAATCGACCACCCACAGGGCTTTCCAGCCCGGCTGGGTCAAACCTAGATCATTGCCGACCTTGAGCCGCAGTGCGCCAAGCGCATCACAGACCACCTGGAAGCGATCAGCACCAAAGAACAGAATGTCACCGTTGGCGGCCTGCGACCGCTCAATGATGCCCTGCAGGGCAGCATCAGAAAGATTCTTGACGATCGGCGACTGCAGCCCCTCGCGGCCGGCAGCGACATCGTTGACCTTGATCCACGCCAATCCACGCGCGCCATACTGACCGACGAAGGCCGTGTACTTGTCGATCTCGCCGCGGCTGAGTCGTTCACCGCCGCCTGGCACCCGCAGCACAGCCACCCGGCATTTGGGGTCGTTGGCCGGATTGGCAAAGACCTTGAATTCGGCGTCGGCCACCAGATCTTTGATGTCGACCAGTTCGAGAGGGTTCCGCAAATCCGGCTTGTCCGATCCGAACCGCGCCATGGCCTCGGCATAGGGCATTTGCGGCAACGGCCCAAGGTCAACGTCGAGCACGGACTTCCACAGGGTTACCACCAGACCTTCGACCAGCCCCATGATGGCGGCCATGTCGAGGAAGGAGGTCTCGATATCGAGCTGGGTGAACTCCGGCTGCCGGTCAGCGCGCAGATCCTCGTCGCGGAAACAGCGGGCGATCTGATAGTAACGGTCCAGGCCCGACATCATCAGCAGCTGTTTGAACAGCTGCGGCGACTGCGGAAGGGCGAAAAATTGCCCCGGATGGGTCCGCGAGGGCACCAGATAGTCGCGCGCGCCTTCCGGCGTGGCGCGGGTGAGGATCGGCGTCTCGACATCGACGAAGCCATGATCGTCCATGTAATCGCGGATCTGCTTCAGCACCCGGTGACGCAGACGCAGGTTGCGCTGCATCTGCGGGCGTCGCAGGTCCATATATCGATAGCGCAGCCGGGTATCCTCGCCGACGCCCTCGTCATCCAGGTGGAAAGGCGGGGTCTCAGCGCGATTGAGCAGGGTCACCGTCTTGCCGAGCAGCTCCACCTGGCCGCTGGCGAGGTTGGCGTTTTCGGTGCCTTCCGGGCGCGGCCGAACCCGGCCGGTGATACTCACCACATACTCGGACCGGAGACGGTCGGCGGCTTCGAACGCCGCCACGGTATCCGGGTCGAACACACACTGCAGCAGGCCTTCGCGGTCGCGAAGATCAATGAAGATGACCCCACCATGGTCACGCCGTCGGTGCACCCAACCGGCTACCGTCACGGTTTCCCCGACCAGGTCACGTGTGACCTGCCCGCAATAATGAGTCCGCATCATGTGGAAGAACTGGCCCCAGAGTCAGGAAGGCGGCAGCGCAGGGGCCGCCGCAGAGCTCGTAAGTTTAGCTCGAATCGGCCAAGCCGGCGTGCTGTGCGGGGCCTTGGCAGACGCGGCGCTCAGTCTTGGGCCGGCGCCCCCGCGGGGGGGGCATCACGGGCAGCAGGATGATCGGGCGTGACCACCCCCAGGGAGATGATCAGCCGCATCGCCTCTTCCACCGACATGTCGAGCCAGATCACATCCTTGCGCGGCACCATGACAATGAACCCGGAGGTCGGGTTGGGGGTGGTCGGGACAAAGCAGGTCAGCACCGCGTCAGCGGTTTTCTGCTGCACCTCGCCGATCGGCTCGCCGGTGACAAAGGCGATGCTGTAAATGCCTTTGCGCGGGTATTCGATCATGATCGGCTGACGAAACGCCGTAGATGACTCCGAGAACACGGTCTCGGCCAGCTTCTTGATCCCGCCGTACACGGAGCGGATCAGCGGAATACGCCCCAGTAGTGATTCACCCCAACTGAGCGCCTGGCGCCCAAAGAAATTGGCCGCCAGTGCGCCGGTCCCGAGTACCAGGATCAGCGACAGCACCACCCCGAGCCCGGGGAACTGTGGGCGCCAGGCCGCCGGGATCAGAATCAGACTGGCGTCCAGCATGCCCATC
This sequence comes from uncultured Polycyclovorans sp., assembly GCA_964425915.1. Classification (GTDB taxonomy): domain Bacteria; phylum Pseudomonadota; class Gammaproteobacteria; order Nevskiales; family Nevskiaceae; genus Polycyclovorans. The sequence continues at coordinate 226,840 of CAYROO010000004.1, read as the reverse complement.
AGGAAGCGAATCACCACCAGGGTCGCCCCCAGCGGCAACCACACCAGCAAGCCGGCGATGAACCACTTCCTCAATAGGCTCTGCACATCAATCTCCTGCGGGCCTCAGCTGCTGCTGGGCGTGGGGCTGGGGCTGGCGGCGGCCGCCGGTTTGTCGGCCGGCTTGTCCGCCGCCTTTTCGGGGGCCTTGTCAGCGGGCTTGTCCGGCGCCTTGTCGGTCACCAGGTTGCGCTGATTGTCTTTTTTGAAGTCCGTTTCGTACCAGCCACCCCCCTTGAGGCGGAATGCCGCGGCGGACACCTGGCGCTCCAACGGCTGGTCGGGACACTGGGCGCAATGCACCGTTGGGGTCTCGGACATCTTGTGCATCACTTCACGGCTCTGGCCACATTGGGGACAGCTGTACTCATAGATCGGCATAGTCGGATCAGGCAGTAGGACACGCGAAGGCAGAGTGGGTTCACCCGGCCGCAATTCAAGAGGGTGACGGACCCACCGTTGCCCCGTTCGGCACAGCATAGCGGCTTCGCGCGTACACTCCGCGCCGCCCATGTCTCAAGCGCCTTCCCTCCGCCGCGGTGCCTTCTATGCCATGCAGGCGGCAGCAGGATTTTCCCTCACCGGCGCGCTGATCAAGGCGGCCGCGGACGCCCTGCCGAACGAGGTCATCGTGTTCGTTCGCTGCGCAGTGGGGCTGCTGGCGCTGCTGCCCTGGGTACTGCGCACCGGCTGGCGGCCGGCTATTGCCACGCAGCGCTGGGGCGGTCACCTGTTGCGCGCCGGCTTTGGCGTCTGTGCGATGTATTGCTTCTTCTATGCCATCGCCCACCTGCACCTCGCCGAGGCGATGCTGCTGACCTACTCGACCCCGCTGTGGATTCCCTTCATTGCCTGGGCGTGGATCGGTGAGCGGCCGCCTTGGTTGATCTGGCCGGCCAGCCTGATCGGCCTGGCCGGGATCGCCCTGATCGTCCAGCCCGGCAGCCACCCGGTCGACCCTGTGGCCGGCCTGATCGGCGTGGCATCCGGCGTGCTGGCGGCCTGCGCGATGGTCGGTATCCGTCGCATCTCGGATACCGAGCCTCCGGCGCGCATCGTCTTCTACTTCGGCCTGCTGTCAACCGCGGTGACCGCGGTGCCGCTGCTGTGGACCTGGCAGACGCCGACCCCGAAGGCGTGGTTGTTACTGATCGGCGCCGGTCTGTTTGCGACGCACGCGCAACTCAACCTTACGCGGGCCTACGGCTGTGCACCGGCGGCGCTGATCGGGCCGTTCACCTACCTGTCGGTGGTGTTTGCGGGCCTGTTGGCCTGGCTGTTCTGGGGCGAAGTGCTGGATCACCTGTCTTTGGTGGGCGTGGCGCTGGTGATTCTGACCTGCGTACTGGCGGGCCTCGCCGGCCGTCGCCCACGGCACCCGCCAAATCCGCCCCCCACGCCCTGAGCGACGCGGTCTCAGTCCGCCGGCGGCGCCAAAGGCTCCACGGACAAGACCGCAAAGTCTCGCGCCAGGCCGGCCTCGAAATCCCGATACGCTGCTGCCGCCAGGGTGGCCTCGCCGCGGAAGCCAAACTCGATGTGGCGTGGCCGCCCCGGGGCGCCACGACTCGGCAGGCTCGACAATTGCAGCCCAGGATGGCGCGCCAACACTGCCTCCATCAGGTCCAACAGGTCGGACTCGGCAGCGGTACCCACCGCGCGCAACCGGAACTCGGCCGGTGGGCGAGCGTTGTGAAGGTGCCGATAGCGGCTGTCGAGCACCCATTCCAGCATGGGCCAAGCCATCTCCGGAAACCCGGGCACGAAGTGCGCATGGTCAACGGAGAATCCGGCGACGCGGTTCAGCGGGTTGGGGATGATGTCGGCCCCCTCCGGAAAATCCGCCATCAGCACACGATGAGGACGGGCCCGTTCACCATATTCGGCGAGGATCAGGGCTTCGGCCTCGGGGTGACGGACCAATGGCCGCTGATAGGCGGCAGCAGCGGCCTGACGGGTTCGATCATCGGGGGTGGCGCCGATCCCGCCACAGCTCAGGAGCAACTGGCCGGCGACGCGGGCTTCGCCAATGGCGGCCGCAATCTGCGCATCGTCGTCGCCAAGAAGCCGAGCCTGGTGCAGGAAAAGGCCCCGCTCCGCCAACATGCCAATGACGCGCGGCAGGTGCTTATCCTGCCGCTTGCCACGCAGCAACTCGTCGCCAATGACCAACAGGGTGATGTCCACCGGACACCCGGACTGCTAGTTGGCGTCAACCGCCCAGCCGAACTTGTCGACGGTGTCGAAAATGTCCTGCTCGGTGACGATCCCGATGATGCGATCGCCCTGGCTGACCGGCAGTCGCGAGTAGTTCCGTTCGGTGATGATGCGGGCCGCCTCGCGGATCGAGGTCTCGGCCGACACCGATTCCACCGGACGGGTGGCCACCTCTTCGATCCGGGTGGTGGCGGGGTTGCGCGAACCGCGGACAATCTTGGTGACGATATCACGACGGGTGAGGATGCCCCAGTCACCGGCGGCGTTCGGCTCCACCACCACCGAACTGACGTCGTTTTCAGTCATCACGTGCATCGCCTGCTCGACCGTCTCGGCATCCGTGACGGTGATCAGGGCGCGGGTCATCAGGTCGCCCACGGTGTGTGGTACACGGCCGGTGTCGAGCATCTCTTCCATCGGCTGCAGCAGACGCCGGATCTCGCGCTGCTTGCGCTCCTTGGCCAGCTGCTCCTGCTGGGCACGGCGCTTCGCTTCAACGTCGACGCCGCCTTCGATGCGCTCAATCAGGGCGTCGGCGAACTGGCTGGTGCCGACCTCGGTGGCGCCGTCGATCTGGCGCGCAAAGTCATAGGTGACGATGCCGTCGAGCACCACTTCCGGGTACACCAGGGTGATCAGGTCAGCGGCTTCCTTCCAGCCCATGTACTCCAGCATCATGACGCCGGAGAACAGCAGCGAGCCAGGGTTCACCTTATTGAGATTGGCGTACTTGGGCGCCGTGCCGTGGGTGGCCTCGAACACTGCGACGTGGTCGGCGATGTTGGCCCCGGGCGCGATCCCCACCCCGCCGACTTCAGCCGCAATGGCGTCGGACAGGTAGTCACCGTTGAGGTTCATGGTGGCGAGCACGTCGAACTCTTCGGGGCGCAGCAGCATCATCTGGAACATGATGTCGGCAATGCGGTCCTTCACCACGATCTTGCCGTCCGGCTGCTTGCCCTTGTACTCGTTGTAGAGTTGCTCTTCGGTGATGGTGACGCTGCCGAACTCATCGCGCGCCACTTCGTAGCCCCAGTTGCGGAAGGCGCCTTCCGTGAACTTCATGATGTTGCCCTTGTGCACCAGGGTCACCGATTCGCGGCCATTGTCGATTGCGTACTGGATGGCCTTGCGCACCAGCCGCTTGGATCCGAACTCGGAGATCGGCTTGATGCCGAGACCGGCGCCCTCGAAGAACTTGGCCTTCATCTCCTCGCAGAGGAACTTGGCGACCTTCTCGTTTTCTGGCGTACCGGTCTTGTACTCGATGCCGGCGTACACGTCTTCGGTGTTCTCGCGGAAGATCACCACATCGACCTTCCCCGGGTTCTTCAGTGGGCTGGGAACACCGGCGTAGTGGCGCACCGGGCGCACGCAGGCGTAGAGATCCAGATCCTGACGCAGCGCCACGTTGAGGCTGCGGAACCCGCCGCCGACGGGCGTCGTCAACGGCCCCTTGATCGACACCACCAGGTCTTTGAGCGCCACCAGCGTCTCGTCCGGGCAGTAGTTGCCGTCATAGAGCTTGGCGGCCTTTTCGCCCAGATAGGTCTCACACCAGTGAATCTTGCGCTTGCCACCGTAGGCCTTCGCGACCGCGGCATCCCAGATCCGCAGGCAGGCCTTGGTGATGTCCGGGCCGATCCCGTCACCTTCCACGTAGCCCACAATCGGCTGGTCCGGCACGTGCAGTCGACCCTCGCGAATGGAGATCTTCTCGCCAGTGGAGGGGATCTTGATATGCCGGTAGTCAGTCATGGGGTGGCGGCTCCTGTCCGTCGCGTGGGAAGCATCTTTCGTTTGGCCGATCATAGCACCGGGCAGCGCGCTAACGATGGCACTTTCGGCGTAGGTGCGGCTGACATTTGACGCACAGCCGCAAAAAAACGCCCGCTCAAGGCGGGCGTGCTTTGCAACTGTTCAGATCGCTCAGGCGGCCTTTTGTTCCGCCACCGCCTCATCCAGCATTTTTTGCAATTCGCCGGATTGATACAGATCCAGGGTGATGTCGCAGCCCCCGATAAGCTCCCCCTTCACATACAGCTGGGGAAAGGTCGGCCAGTTGGCAAACTTCGGGAGTGCGCGGTAGACCTCTTCATCCTCGTAGATGTTGACGTAGGCAAACGGTGCGCCGCAGGCCTTGAGCGCCTGCACCGTTCGCGCAGAGAAGCCACACTGCGGAAAGTCGGGCGAACCCTTCATGTAAAGGATCACCGGATTGTCGGTGACCTGCTGCTTGATGCGTTCCAACGCGTCCATTGTCGATCTCCGAGGCGCGAATGATGTAGCCCTTCATTATACCGGGGCCTGTGCTCGCCGGGGGACAGCGGCGATTGTCTCTCCGAGCGCGGTTCCGGTTGAAAAGTTCCCCCAGCCTCCCCTACCCTTGCGGCCGCTAGATCGGCCGTCGTGCTGGCGGCCCCCCGCCCAACAAGGAGAGTTTCCCATGGCGTTATCGCATCCCGAGCTGCCGTATCCGCGTGAGGCCCTTGAGCCGCACATGTCCCGCGAGACGCTGGACTACCACTACGGCAAGCACCACAAGGCCTACGTCGACAACGGCAACAAGCTGATTGCCGGTACCGAATTCGAGAACATGAGCATCGAGGACATCGTCAAGAAGTCCTCGGGCAAGATCTTCAACAATGCCGCCCAGGTGTGGAACCACACCTTCTTCTGGCATTGCCTCACCCCCAACGCCGGTGCACCCGGCAAGAAGCTGACCGATGCGCTGGTCAAGGCTTTCGGGGGCGTCGAAGACTTCAAGAAGCAGTTCACCGAAGTGGCCGCCGGCACCTTCGGCTCCGGCTGGGCCTGGCTGGTCCAGAATGCAGATGGCAGCCTGGAGATCGTCTCCACCATCGGTGCCGGCAACCCGATGACCGACGGCAAGAAGCCGCTGCTGACCTGCGATGTATGGGAACACGCCTATTACATCGACTACCGCAACGCCCGTCCGACCTACCTGGAGCACTTCTGGGCTCTGGTAAACTGGGATTTCGTCGAGTCCAACCTCGGCTGATCTGACCAGCGAATCGGACGTTGTAGGGGGCCGCGCCGGGTGCGCGGCCCTTTGCTTTTTGGGAGAAGCGGCATGACCCGCCACCTGCTGAAACTGTCGGACCTGTCGCCCGCTGAGGCGACCTCGATCGTCGCCCGCGCCGAGGCCTTGCGCAAGGCGCCGCCGCTGTCGGCGCGCCCGTTCACTGGCCGAACACTGGCGATGATCTTCGCCAAGAACTCCACGCGCACACGCGTCAGCTTTGAAGCCGGCATGGCCAAGTTCGGAGGGCACGCCCTGTTTCTGCAGACCGGCACCACCCAGATCGGCCGCGACGAACCCTTGGCGGATACTGCCAAAGTGCTCTCACGCATGGTCGATGCCATCATGGTGCGAAACGACTCCCAGGCCGATCAGGCCGAGCTGGCGCACCATGCCACGGTGCCCGTGATCAATGGCCTTTCCGAGCTGCATCACCCCTGTCAGCTACTCGCTGACATGCAGACCTGGACTCAGCACCGCGGCGACCCCCGCGGCAAGCTGGCGGCCTGGGTCGGGGACGGGAATAACGTCTGCAACTCTTGGATCGAAGCGGCCAGGCTGTTCGATTTCCGCCTGCGCATTGCGGCCCCCCCTGGCTTCAGCCCCAGCGCCGAGTTGCTGGCCGCCGCCGGGGACCGGGTCGAGTGCGTCGACAGCGCCGATGCGGCGGTCGACGCTGCCGACCTGGTCGTTACCGATACCTGGACCAGCATGGGCCAGGAACAGGAAACGGCACACCGCCTGCAGGCCTTTGCCGACTACCAGGTGGACCGCCGCCGCATGGCGTTGGCACACCCGCAGGCGCTGTTCATGCACTGCTTGCCTGCACATCGTGGCGAGGAGGTCAGCGCCGACGTCATCGACGGCCCGCAGTCGGTGGTCTGGGACGAAGCTGAGAACCGCCTGTGGGCGCAGATGGCCTTGCTGATGTTCCTATGGCAGACCCCATGAGTGCTGGCGTGGCGCTGGATGCCGACGAGTCGGTGGCGGCCACGGTCGCCGCAGCATTGTCCGAGGATATCGGCAGTGGAGACTGGACCGCGCGACTGGTGCCGGATCAGCCGGCACGTGCCCGTGTCATCAGCCGTGAACGTGCGGTGATCTGCGGTCGGCCCTGGGTCGACAGCGTGTTCCGGCAGCTGGATCCGGGGATCCATATCGATTGGCGCGTCGTCGAGGGCGAGATTGTCGACCCTGACACCGAGCTGTTCATCGCTGAAGGGCCGGCACGGGCGCTGCTCACCGGTGAGCGCACCGCGCTCAACTTTCTGCAAACGCTCTCCGGCACGGCGACCGCCGTTGCCGAGTACGTGCATGCGGTGGCGGGCACCGGCTGTGCCATCGTTGACACCCGCAAGACGCTGCCCGGCCTGCGGCGGGCGCAGAAGTACGCCGTACGTTGCGGCGGTGGCGTCAACCATCGCATCGGCCTGTATGACGGCATCCTCATCAAGGAAAACCACGTCGCCGCGGCGGGCGGCATCGCCGAAGCCATTGCGGCGGCACGCGCGCTGCAGTCCGGCGTTCCGTTGATGACCGAAGCCGAGACCCTGGACGAGGCCCGCGCAGCTCTCGCAGCCGACGTCGACCTGCTACTGGTCGATGACTTTCCGCTCGACACCCTGCGCCAGGCAGTCGCTCTGACCCGGGCCCACCGTCAGGCCGGTGGCCGCACCGTCATCGAGTACTCGGGAGGCGCCAGTCTGCAGACGGTGCGTCGCTACGCCGAATGTGGGGTCGACCGTATCTCGGTGGGCAGCATCACCAAGCATGTCCGCGCGGTTGACCTGTCGATGCGCTTCGTCGCCACCACAGCACCGCTCTGAGTCAAACACCCGTGTCCAATCCGAGTCGGCGGCCCATCGCCGCCAGCCGGTGCCGGTCCCCGCTGCCCTGCCACTGGACACGGCCACCGTTGGTGCGTGGATGTGCGAGCGCCCGCTCGGCCAGAACGCGCGCCGTCTGACGGGCGACCGCTGGGCCGGTATCCAGCAATTGCACCTTCGCTCCGGCGACCGATTCGATGACCGGACGCAACAAGGGGAAGTGGGTGCAGCCCAGCACCAGCACGTCGGCGCCGCGCGCCAGCAGGGGCTGCAGCGCAGCCGCCACCTGATCGCGTGTCTCGGGCGCTGAGACTCGATCTGATTCAACGACCTCAACCCAGCCTTCGCAGGCTTGCGTCAGCACTGTCACACCCTGGGCGTGCGTAGCCACCAGTTGACGAAATTTCTCGCCGGCCAGGCTGCCGGGCGTGGCCAGCACCCCGATCACGCCGCTGCGGGTCAGGGCGCTGGCCGGCTTGACCGCGGGCTCCATGCCAACGAACGGAATCGGGTATCGCGCCCGCAAGGCCGCGATGGCGGCGATGGTGGCGGTGTTGCAGGCGACGACCACCAACTTCACGCCCGCTGCCAGGAACTGCTCAGTGATGGCAAAGGCCCGCGCCTGAATGGCCGCGACCGACTGGGCCCCGTAGGGACAATGCGCCTGATCGGCGTAGTAAATAAAGTCCTCTCCCGGCAAGACCTCGCGTAGGGCACGAAGCACGGTCAGTCCGCCCAGGCCGGAGTCGAAGACCCCGATCGGTGCTGTCGCCGGATTCATTGCAGAAATGCCCGTATCGCCGCGGTCACGTCCTCGGGACGTTCCATCGGCAGCCCGTGCCGGGCGCCCTCGAACCACTGCAGCCGGGCCCGCGGCAAGGCGTCGGCAAACTGCTGTACCCGATCACGCCCGAAATAGTCATGCTCGGCCGCCAGCAACAGCACGGGCAGGGTCAACTCGGCCAGTCGCGGCAGCGCATTCCAGCCGGTCAGGGCGGTCAGTGCCTGCAAATAGCTGGAGGCCCGATTCTGCAGTCCACGCGCAATGATCGGCGCGCGCAGATCGGTTTGGTGCGGATGCGGAAACATGCGAAACGCACTGAGGCGCGCCAATCGTGCCGGCCCCAACAGCCGCACCACGGCGCGGCGATAGGCAAACTCGAAGCGGTCGCGCAGCCGCTCCGGCTGGAACGACGGCAGACTGTTGGCAATGATCAGCCGGTGGTAACGCGCCGGCGCTCTCAAAACCGCTTGCAGGGCCACCGCGCCGCCCATGGAGTGCCCGCCCAGCACCACCGGGGCGTCCGGCGAGAGTTGCGCCACCAGGGCTTCAATGGCCGCAGCGTAGTCGTCAATCGTCGGACGTCCGGGGAGCGGTGAGCTGTCGCCGAAGCCCGGCAGATCAGGCGTCACGACGCGAAACTCCGACGACAGCGCAGCGAGCTGAAAGCGCCAGTCCGAGCGGCTGGCGCCGAGACCGTGCACCAGCATCACAAGCGGCCCACGGCCGGCCTCGGTATACGCCAGGGTACCGCCGGATCGAACCAGATACCGCATTACGGCGCCTGGCGGTTGCCGACGACCGTCCCGCAGGCACAATGCGCGTATCGCCCCTGCGGATCACTGAGGCGCCGCACCGGTGTCGCCAGCGGTTCCATCAGCTGCAACACGATGTCGGGCACCATGGCCCTGCCGAAGTGCCGGATCAGCCCCCCGGTCAGCTGCTGCAGAAAACGGCTGGCGAAATCGGTCTGCGGTGCAAAGTCCTGCAGCTGCCAGTCGTCCAGGCCAGCCAGCTCGGCGGCCACCGAAACCGCATCCTCCTGGCTACCAAGGGCATCGATGAGATTGCGCGTCTGCGCCGCCTCGCCACTCCATACCCGCCCCTGCGCCAGCGGCTCCAGCGCCGCCACCGGCATCTGCCGGGCCGCCGCCGCCCGCGCCACAAACTCCTCATATCCGCGATTGACCTCGGCCTGGATCAAGGTCTTGACCTCGGGCGACAAGGGACGGTCGAGCCGGAAGGCGCCGGCCAGCGGGGTGGTGCCGACACCGTCGGTGTGGATCCCGACCTTTTCCAGCGCGCGATCCAAGGTCGGAATCAGGCCGAAGATACCGATGGAGCCGGTGATGGTCTGCGGATGCGCCAGCACCCGGTCGGCATCCATACTGATCCAGTAGCCGCCGCTGGCGGCGACGTTGCCCATCGACACCACCACCGGCTTGCCCTCGTCACGCAGATGCACCACGGCCCGCCGGATCTGCTCGGACGCCCAGACGCTGCCTCCTGGCGAGTCCACCCGCAAAACCACGGCTTCCACCTCCGGCGTTCGCCGCGCATCGTCCAGCAGCGCGGCGATGGTTTCACCGCCGGCCACGCCGACCGTGCTCGGCCCGTCAACGATCTCGCCCTGGACCACCACCCGCGCAATCAGTGGCCGATCTGCCACCACCGTTTGCTCGCGGTCACGTGCCGCCAGGTAGTCGTAAAAGTGAATCTGCCGGAAGCTGCCATGGTCCTCATCGAGGCCGACCTGCTCAGCCATCCGTGCACGAAAGTCGCGCAAGGTCTCAACGTGAGTGACCAGGCCGTGCGCCAGCGCCACATCCGCCCAGGAAGCCCCTGCCTTCATTTCGATCGGCAGCGCCGTGATGTAGCGGTCCACTGCTTCCGGCGCCAACGCGCGCCCGACCCCCACAGTGGCGCCGTAGTGGCGCCAGAGGTCGCCAAGCCAAGCCTGATTGACGCGGCGCGCTTCCGGCGACATGTCGTTGCGGATGAAGGGCTCCACCGCCGACTTGAACTCGCCGACGCGGAACACGTTGACCGTCACCCCAAGCTTGTCCGTGAGATCACGGAAGTAGTTCTGGTAGGCCGACAGCCCTTCCAGGGCCACCATACCCATCGGGTCCACCACAATCTCATCGGCGTGGCTGGCCGCGAGGTAGCCGAGTTGGTCGTACCAGCCCGAATAGGCCACCACGGTCTTGCCGCTCGCGCGAAACCGTCCGATGGCATCAATGATCTCGCTGACTTGCGCGAGCCCCCCACCCCACAGGCCATCCAGCTTGAGCACGGCGAAGCGGATCCGGTCGTCCTCGGCCGCCGCCGTCAGCGCATCGACCACATCCTGGACCGCCGTCTGCGGCGGGGGCGTGCCGTTGAGCTGGTCGAGCAAGGCCATCGCCGGATCGATTTCAAGCTGGTCCACCAGCACACCCGTCGGCGCGATCACCACGGCGACGTTGTCCTCGACCCGAGGCACCGGAGGGCCCGACCACAGCAGCCACAGCGTGAACAGAAAGAACACCAGACTCAGCAGAATCATCACCTTGTAGATCGTGGTGACGGCAGTCCACAGCGAATCAAACAGGCGGCGGATAAGGGATTTGGTTTCGGACATGACGGCTCGTCGCAGGGAGACCGCAGGCGCGGTGTTCCGGAAGCGGATGGGGCCCGGCTGCAGCGGCACCCGGACGGCAGCCCCCATGATAGTGGAGGACTATCCCGGACATCGGAAGTTTTGCTTTGACCTGGCCAGACGAGCGCTCTAGCATCGCGGCGTTCCGTGCCCTCCAGGGCACCCCACGCCGCTGTCAGCGGCCCGCAGCAGGATCATCATGACGTCCATTCCCCACCATCGCCTGATCATTCTTGGCTCTGGCCCCGCCGGCTACACCGCCGCGGTCTATGCCGCCCGAGCCAATCTGCAGCCGGCACTGATCACCGGACTCGAACAGGGCGGTCAGCTGATGACCACCACTGAGGTCGACAACTGGCCCGGAGACGTCGAGGGCCTGATGGGTCCGGACCTGATGCAACGCATGCAGCAACATGCCGAGCGATTCGACACACAGTTCATCTACGACCACATCCACGAGGTGAAGCTGGGGCAGCGGCCGTTTCTGCTCACCGGCGACCAGGGACAGTACAGCTGCGATGCGCTGATCATTGCCACCGGCGCCTCCGCCAAGTATCTCGGGCTGCCCTCGGAAACCGCCTTCCGCGGCAAAGGCGTGTCGGCCTGCGCCACCTGCGACGGCTTTTTCTACAAGAACGAGGAAGTCGCGGTGATCGGTGGCGGCAACACGGCGGTCGAGGAGGCCCTATACCTCGCCAATATCGCCAAAAAGGTGACGGTGGTGCACCGCCGCGACAAGTTCCGCGGCGAGAAGATCCTGCACGACAAACTGTTCCGCAAAGCCGAGGAGGGCAAGGTCGAGATCGTCTGGAACAGCGCACTGGATGAGGTGTTGGGCGACGACAGCGGCGTCACAGGTATCCGCATCAAGCCGGTGGATGGCGGTCCCGCGCGCGACATCGCGCTCAAGGGCGTCTTCATTGCCATCGGTCATGCGCCCAACACCGGCATCTTTGAGGGCCAGCTGGATATGGAGGGCGGCTACCTGAAGGTGCACTCTGGCAGCAGTGGCAACGCCACCGCGACCAGCGTGCCTGGCGTGTTCGCAGCCGGCGACGTCATGGACCACGTCTATCGGCAGGCCATCACCAGTGCCGGCACCGGCTGCCAGGCAGCACTCGACGCCGAGCGTTACCTGGACAAGCTGGCCGACGCGTGAAGCTCTACTGCAATCTCACCTCGCCCTTTGCCCGCAAGGTGCGGGTGGTGATCCGAGAGCTGGGCTTGGCCGACCAGGTCGAGGAAGTGGTGATCGACCCGTTCGCCAGCCAACCTCCGACGGAGTTTTTGGCCGCCAACCCGCTGTCACGCATCCCCACCCTGGTGAGCGACCACGGCGAAGCACTGCCCGACTCCAAGCTGATCATCGATTTTCTGCAATCGCGGGTGACACCGCTGCCCACGCCCACCAGTCGCTGGGCCGCCGCTCGCCGGGCGGTGGTCGCCGATGGGGTACTGGAAGCGGCCCTGGGCAGTGTGCTGGAGAAGCGACGTCCGGAAAGCATCATCTACCCGAGCTATCTGGATCGGCAGCAGGCGGTGATCGAGCGCGCCATCGATATGCTGGAGCTGGAAGCCAATGCCTTGTCTGATGACTCGCCAGGCGTGATCGATATCACCACCGGAGTCGCCCTCGGCTACCTCGACTTCCGGCTTCCCTACATCGAATGGCGCCGTCGCGCACCTGCCCTGAATGACTGGTACGCCCGATTCAGCGAACGGCCCGCCATGGTGGACACCCGCCCGCCGGTCTGAGGCGCCTATGACCTGCCAAGGCCGCCGTCGCTTACTGATCGTGCTGCTGGGCGGTGCGCTCGTCGCCTGCAGCAGCCTCGACCGAGGTGCCCACGGCGATGCGCCGCTGGAAGCCGTTCGCAGAGCACTGGTGTTCGACGCCCTGGGACAAATCGGACGCCCCTATCGCTACGGCGGAACCGATCCAGACGCTGGCTTCGACTGCAGTGGGCTGGTGCAGTATCTCTATCGGCTGCAGGGCATTGCGCTGCCGCGCACCACGCGCGAACAACGCCATGTCGGACGACGCATCGATCTCGACGAGGCCCGCCCCGGCGATCTGCTCTTCTACAGTTTTGGCGGCCGCGGCATCGACCACGTCGCCCTGTATCTGGGTGATGGTCAGGCCGTGCATGCCCCGTCCACCGGACGCCACGTCATCGTGGCGCCGGTGGGAAACCGCTGGTGGCAACAGCGCTACGTGGAAACCCGAACCGTGCTGTAGCGGTGTTTGCGGACACGCCCCTTGGAGGGGTGGTCCCTAAACGATGATGCGCCCGGAGGCGCCGCCCTCGTCCAGCAGCAGGCGGTTCAGACGGCGGACGAAGCCGGCCGGATCCGCCAACGGGGCGCCTTCTGCCAACGTTGCCTGGCCCAGCAGAACTTCGGCGAGATCACCAAAGGCATCCTCTGCCGCGGTCTGCCGCAGACGGGCCACCAGCGGATGCTCGGGGTTGAGCTCAAGAATGGGTAGCGTGTCCGGCAGGGCCTGCCCGGACTGCCGCAGGATCGCCTCCAGCCGGCGCGACATGCCGTGCTCGGGTACCACCAGGCAGGCCGCCGACTCGGTCAGGCGACCGGTCAGACGCACCGATGCAACGCGACCCTTGAGCACCGCCTCCAGACGTTGCACGGTGTCCTGATACTCGCCCTCATGCCGCGCCTTGTCCGGCGTTTCCACGGCGCGCTCCACGTCCGCTGCAGCGGTGGCCACCGACGCCAAAGGCAGGCCGTCAAAAGTGGTCAAATGATTGACCACCCATTCGTCAATCCGGTCGGTCAGCAACAGCACCTCGTAGCCCTGCTTGCGGAAACCCTCCAGGTGCGGACTGTTGCGCGCCGCAGTGAGGCTGTCGGCCGTCAGGAAGTAGATGGCCTTCTGTCCCTCCGGCATGCGCCCACGGTAGTCAGCCAGGGTCACATTCGATCCCTCAGGCTCGACGGTGGAGGCAAACCGCATCAGGCTGGCAAGGCGCTCGCGATTGGCGTCATCCTCGACGATGCCCTCCTTCAACACGGCACCGAAGGTGGTCCAGAAACGTGCGTAATCGTCGGGGTGGTTCCGCGCCAGTTCGTCCAGCATGTCGAGGACGCGCTTGGTCAGCGCACTCTTGAGCTTTTCGACAGTACGGTTGCCCTGAAGAATCTCGCGCGAAACGTTCAGTGGAAGATCGGCAGTGTCCACCAGTCCGCGCACGAAACGCAGATAAGCCGGCAGCAACTCCGCAGCACGATCCAGGATGAAAACGCGCTTAACGTAAAGCTGCACGCCCCGTGCCTGCTCGCGGTCCCACAGATCGAACGGCGCCCGCTGCGGCAGATACAGCAGTGAGGTGTACTCCAGGGTCCCCTCCACCTTGTGGTGGGCCCAGCTCAGCGGCGGCTCCCAGTCATGGGCGATGTGCTGATAGAACTGCCGATAATCGTCGTCGCCCAGGTCGCTCTTGGGACGGGTCCACAGCGCCCGCGCCTGGTTGATGGTCTTGCCATCCAGTTCGATCGGCAGGCCAATGTGGTCAGAGTATTTGCGGACGATGCCCTCCAGACGCGCCGGGGTCAGAAACTCGGACTCGTCCTCGCGCAATGACAAGGTGACGACGGTGCCGGGCTCGGGCTTTTCGGCCGCCTCCACCGAAAACTCGCCCTGACCATCGGACACCCAGCGCGTGGCGCCGGCCTCGCCAACCCGACGCGTCAGCACGGTGACCTTGTCAGCGACGATAAAAGCGGCGTAGAAGCCTACGCCGAACTGGCCGATCAGCTGCGCGTCCTGCTTCTGATCCCCACTGAGTGCCTCCATGAACTTGCGGGTACCGGAACGCGCGATGGTGCCCAGATTGTCCACCACCTCGGCGGCACTCATACCGACACCGTTGTCTTCGATGGTGACGGTGCGCGCGGCAGGGTCGACCGCCAGCGCAATTCGCAAGGTGGTGCCCTCGGGCATCAGGCTGGCATCCGACAAGGCGAGAAAACGCCGCTTGTCGCAGGCGTCGGAGGCGTTGGAGATCAACTCGCGGAGAAAGATTTCCTTGTTGGAGTACAAGGAGTGGATCATCAGCTGCAGCAGCTGACGGGTCTCCGCCTGAAAGGCATGCGTCGTCGCGCTCATAGCGTCCTCAAGTAATCGGGATGTTCCGAAACTGGGGACCCGGCCGGCATTTTCAAGCCGGACCGCGGACACAAAAAAGGATCGGCAGGCCTTGCGCCTGCCGATCGCATCGGGTCACGTCGGGGTCGCTGGCGGCAACCGCGCCAGCACCCGGATCAGGCCAGCTTTTCCTTGATGCGCGCGGCCTTGCCGGCCAGATTGCGCAGATAGTAAAGCTTGGCGCGGGCAACCAGGCCACGACGCTTCACGGTGATTTCCGCGACGTTCGGGCTGTAGGTCTGGAACACGCGCTCCACACCTTCGCCATGCGAAATCTTGCGCACGGTGAACGCGGAGTTCATGCCACGGTTGCGACGGGCAATGACCACGCCCTCAAAAGCCTGAAGACGCTCACGGTCGCCTTCCTTCACTTTCACCTTCACCTCGACGGTATCGCCTTCGCGAAAATCGGGGATCTGCTTGCTCATCTGTTCCGCTTCGAGGGCGGCAATGATCTTGTTGCTCTGCATGTCACTCACCTTTCATCTCAACCACCTGCTGCGCAATCAGGGCTCGCAGCCACGCCTCGTCCTCTTTTTCCAACGGCAGTGATGCCAGCAGATCCGGCCGTTTCAACCAGGTCTGCAGCAGCGCCTGCTGCCGGCGCCAGCGCCGGATCGCTGCATGGTCACCGGACAACAACACCTCCGGCACCCGCTGATCCCGCCACTGCTCCGGCCGCGTGTAATGGGGGTGATCCAGTACGCCGCCGGTGAAGGAATCCTCCACCGCCGATGCCGCATCCCCGAGCACCCCAGGGAGCAACCGCGCACAGGCATCCACCACCATCATCGCGCCCAACTCGCCGCCGGAAAGCACCACATCGCCTACCGACAGCTCCACGTCCACTTCGGCGTCGAGCACGCGCTCGTCCACCCCTTCATATCGACCGCAAACCAGGGTGAACCCCGCTTCGCGACTGAGCCGCTCGGCCCAGGCTTGGCTGAATCGTTCACCTTGCGGCGACAACATCAACACCGGGCCCGGACAGCGGCGCCGTCCTTCGGCAATGGCAGCGGCCATCGGCGCAGCCTCCATCACCATACCGGGCCCACCGCCGAAACTCGGCCGGTCGACCCGCCGCCAACGGTTGTCGGCGTAATCACGCGGGTTGATCACTTCCAGGGCCAGCTGTCCGCGTTCCGCCGCCACCCGGGGCATTCCGAAACACACCACCTGCTCAACCCACTCGGGGAACAGGCTGACCACCGCCACCCGCATCAGTAATCCCGCTGCCAGTCGCAGACGATGCGGCGTACGCCCATCTCGACCGACTGAATGATCGGACCGTGAACGAATGGAATCAGTCGCTCCACCTCGCCATCGCGAACGATCAGCACGTCCTGTGCACCGTTGCTGGTGACATCCGCCACCACACCCAACGACTCATCCTGGAGGTTGACCACGGCCAGGCCGATCAGGTCCACCCAGTAATACTGCCCTTCCGGCAATCGCGGCAGCGCACTGCGCGCCACCGAAATGGCCCGACCCACATACCGCTGAGCCAGATCCCGATCGACGATCACCTCACCATCCGGCCCAGTGATCTGCGCGATCAGACCGTTGCCCTGAGGTCGGCTTGCCACCAACTGGCTCTCAAAGCCGCTGCTGTCCTCACCGATCCACCAGCGCCGGTATCGCAGGATGTTGTCCTGCGGCCGCGTCTCCGAGGCGATCCGGACCCATCCTTGCACACCATAGACACCGGATACCCGGCCAAGCCGGACCCGGTCCATGGGGCTTAGGCCTGCGCTGCCGCCTTCGCGGACTTGATCAGGAAGGCCACACGCTCGCTGACCTGGGCGCCGTTACCGGTCCAGTGATCCACGCGGGCGGTGTCGAGCACCAACTTCTGCTCGCCGCCACGGGCGCTCGGGTTGTAATAGCCCAGGCGCTCGATGAAGCGGCCATCGCGCGGGCTCGACTTTTCAGTCGCCACAACGTGGTAGAACGGGCGCTTCTTGGCACCAGCACGGGCAAGACGAATCGTAACCATGTATTCAGATCATCCAGTAACGCGAGCGGCCAGCGGGCCGCCAAAGGGCGCGTATTGTATCGATTTGTTCACAAAATGCCAGTGATTTCACACGCCTGGCCCTGAGAATTTCACTGCCGCTGAATCACCACGCTGCCGGCCGAGTACCCGGCGCCAAAGGCGCACAGCACGCCGACGTCACCGGCAGTCAGATCGGCATTGTGCAGGTGATAGGCAATCACCGAGCCGGCTGAGCTGGTGTTGGCGTAGCGGTCGAGGATGACCGGCGCTTCCTCCAGACTGGGCTCACGTCCCAGCACGCGCTTGGCGATCAGCTGATTCATCCCCAGATTGGCCTGGTGCAGCCAGAACCGCTTCACCTGGGCTGCCTGCAACGACAGCGCCGCCAGATGCTCGCCGATCAACTCGGAGACCAGCGGCACCACCTCCTTGAACACCTTGCGCCCTTCCTGCACGAATAGCCGGTCCGCCTCACTGCGAGGTGTCGACTCGGCCCGGTTGAGAAAGCCGAAGTTGTTGCGGATGTTGTTGGAGAACTGGGTTTTCAGTCGGGTGCCGAGCACCTCGTCACAGCGAGCACCACGCGCCTGCTCCAGCGGCTCGACCACCAGGGCCGTGGCAGCATCGCCGAATATGAAATGACTGTCGCGGTCACGGAAGTTGAGGTGACCCGAGCAGATCTCGGGGCTCACCACCAGCGCACAGCGGGCATTGCCCTGGGCCACGGCCTCTGTAGCGGCCTGCACGCCGAAGGTGGCCGATGCACAGGCGACATTGATGTCGTAAGCGAAGCCGCCGGCGCCAAGGAACTGCTGCAACTCGACCGCCATGGCGGGATAGGGCCGCTGCATGTTGGAACAGGCGATCAGCACGCAGTCCACTTCGGCGGCGTCACGGCCTGCGGCCTGCAACGCCTGGCGCGCGGCCACCAGGCCCATCTCGACCATCAATGACGGCTCATCATTGCTGCGGGTGCGAATCTCCGGGCGCATGCGAGCCGGATCCAGCACCCCATCGCGATTCACCACGTACCGAGACCGGATGCCCGAGGCCTTGTGAATGAACTCCGCGGACGACGGCGACAAGGGCTGCACGGTGCCGGCGGCGATGGCCTCGGCGTGCTCGGCATTGAAATTCGCCACGTAGGTATTGAAGCTTTCCACCAGCTCTTCGTTACTGATGGAGGCTTCCGGGGTGAACAGACCCGAACCGGTGATGGCGACGCGCATGAGCAGTTCCTGATGGATGGCGTTGAGGCGTGAAGTGTAGCCGGTCGTTGGCCGATGTCGGAACGTGCCGGCCTTAGACCGAAGGGACCGGCCAACCGGCGGTGACCATGGCCTGGATGACCGTCTCGCGCGTCACCCGCTCCCGCCGTACCGACAGGTGTGACCCCTGGTACCAGTTGATGTCCACACCCCAGTGCGCGGCCAGTGACAAGGGGTGCTCTGGAAGCACGATACGGTCGCAGTTGGCCGCCAGAATGAATCGGCGGTCCGCCGGCAGCAGCGGCGCCCGGCTGAGTGGCGACACCGGTGCCAGCAGCTGGCGATAGCGCTCAGGCGTGAGTCCCTGCGCTTCCAGATATTGGCGATGACTGGGGGTCAGCAGCCGCCACAATGCATCACTGAAATCCATGACCGGAATACCGGCCACGACAAAATCCAGATCGCTGGCGTAGTTCGCCAGCAGTGCGGCGTTATAGCCACCGAGTGAGATCCCATACACGCCAATACGGGCATCGGGATCCTGCTGGCGGATCCAGGCCAGCGTCTGCCGGAGATCGCTGAGGGCCTGAGACTGCGCGTAGAACAGGTCCAGCGGATCGCCGTCGAGATAGTGATCGCCACTGCGAGCGCCGACCCGGCGCGGGCCGTGCAGCGGCAGCACCGGCTGCACCAGATTGGCCCCCAGCCGCTCGGTCACCCAGCGCGGTGAGAACATCGACAGGTCCATCCAGGGCACACCCATGCGATACCCATGAATACACAGCAACCAGGGGCGGCCGGGTTCGGAGTGACGCACGACGCGGACGGCACCGCGGCGATTGGCGTCGAGGCGGTTCCACACCGCAGCGCCCGGCAGCTGCTCGTCCGCCAGAAAGGCGCTATCGAAGCGGTAGGTCTCGTAATCACTGCCAAATATGCGGCCAGTGCGCTGCGTCACTTCATCCGGCGCTGCCACAGGCGTATGCAGCCGCTCCGGGAAATCGGCGTAGCCCAGGGCGGCGATGCCTTCGGCCATCCGCTCGGCCTGCTCGCAGACCTGCGCGGCCGCGTGCCCACTGGGCAACCGGGCGCCCAGCACGAAGTATCCCAGCAGGGCTTCATCGATGCCGACCTTGGCATCCAGTCCCAGCGACACCTCCGGCGCCGGCACTGCCGTGGGCCGCGCCGCCCGTACCACCCCGAGACGACCGGCAACCAGCAGCGTCGCGACGGCCCCCAAGCCGGCCAAAAGGCCTGAAAGGAAATCGCCAAAGAGCATCCACAGCAGCGCGGCTGGTATGCCCAGAACACCGCCCAGCGCGGTAATCGAGTTCACCCGCGGGTCACCCTGCAGCAAGCCATGTCCAGCGCCACCGATCAGCATCAGCGCGCCGGGCAGCAAACCCCATAGCCACCAACCAAGCCCCTCCGTCATGGCCAGGCTGTGCAAACCGGCCACTACGGGAATCAGCGCCAGCGGCTCCCACTGTTGTGGCTGCGGCAGGCGCAGGTTTGGCTTGACCCCACTCACGCCAGCTTCCCAGCCACCGCCACCACCCGCGCGGCAATGGCCTCGGCCTTGCGCCGATCTCCATCCGGCATCGCCTCAGGACCCTGCGCAAATGCCTTGTCAGCGTGGCCGAGCGCAAACTGTTCCGGGAGCACCAGCGCCTGGAGATTGGTCATGATTTCGCGGACATGACGTAGCCCGCGCAGTCCCCCCAGTGCGCCGGCCGAGGCCGACAGCAGCCCCACCACCCGCCCACGGGTGGCGCCATACGGCGTGTCCTCTGGCAGGGGCCGCGAACACCAGTCAAGGGTGTTCTTCAACAGCGGCGTGATCGAGCCGTTGTACTCCGGGCAGGCCAACAGCCATCCCTGTGCGGGCGCCAACCGCGCCCGCAGCGCCCGGATCGACTCGGGAATGCCCTCACGGGCTTCCAGATCACCGTCGTACAGGGGCGCCGGATGGTCGGCGAGATCGATGACCTCCACTGTGGCGCCCGAAGCGCGCGCGCCCGCCACCGCCACCGACAGCAGCTGGCGATTGAACGATCCCGTCCGCAGGGATCCCGACAGTGCCACCACCGTGATGCTCATCCGCTCAGTCCTCGCTGAATTGCCATTGCCATCATTGCCACCACCGCCCACATCAGGCCCTGCAGCAGCGGCCACAGCCGCCATTGCCGCCGAAGTCCGAACCAGGCCAGGGCGGACACCCCGCTCGCCACCACGAACGCCCCTGCTGCCGCCAGCAGCGAAGGCCACTCGTTGCGCAGTCCCGGTGCAGCATCCAGGTTAAAGCCCATCATCACGCAGACCACGCCCAGCACCACGGCCATGGTGATACTGAACGCGAGCACCACCGCGGTGGGAATCAGGAGCAGGTTCATTTGCGGGGTCGCATATAACGGGCCAGGGGCACCAGCTCACGGACGACCGACGGACTCTTCATCCCGCCCTGGATCATCAACTGCACAAAGCTGCGGAGGATGCGATCGCGGTTGGCGAACACGCTGTCGACCATCGGCACGCGACGATGATTGAGCATGCGCACACGGTCGTCTTCATCCGCACCGAAGCGGAAATCGACGGTCACGTGCACCTGCAAGGGGTCGCGGGGGCGCCGTGGGGCCTTGTTGGGGGTTTTGGCTATGATCCCACTCCTGTTCAGCTGGCAGACCCGCCCCATGACCGCCCACGCCCCTGCCCGATTGCTGGTGTGCTTCAACCATGGCAAGGAAAGCGGCCCCTGGGGCACCAAGATCACGCGACTGGCCGACGTGGCGCGGGCGCAGGGCGCCGCCGTGATATCGCCCGATTATAGTCACACGCCCGATCCTGACGCGCGGCTGCAGCAATTGTGCGCCACGCCGCTGCCGCCGCATGAGCGTCTGGTGTTGGTGGGCTCCAGCATGGGCGGGTATGTGGCGGCTCAGGCCTGCGCGCGCCTGCGCCCGGTGGCGCTGATGCTGATGGCGCCAGCACTCTACTACCCCGGCTGGTCGCAGGAACCGGACGGGATTCCCTCGGATGTCGAGGTGATGCACGGCTGGCACGACGATGTCATTCCACTGGCCAATGCGCAGCGTTTCGCAGCGCGACACGCCGCTGCCCTGCACGTGTTCGACGCCGACCACGGCTTGAGCGCGGCGCTTGACACCATCGCCGTGCTGTTCCAGCGCCAGTTGCAGCGGGTTCGGCAGGCAAGCTAGGGCCTGACGCGCGGAGGCACCGGACGATAACCGTTGACGAACTCCGGCGGCATGCGGCGCGGCTTCCCACTTTGCATGTCCACGCAGACCCAGTGGGTGCGACCGGTCAGCACGGTACGGCGATCCTGCAGGCGGATGATCTGGTAGGCGCGCCACATGCTCAATCGGCCATCGTTCTCGGCGACCCAGGTGGCAACTGCCAGCTCGTCGCCCTCGAAGCAGGGCGCGCGGTAATCGAGCTCGTGCCGGCGTGCCACGCAGCCACACCCCAGCTGCTCGTAAGCGGCGAACCCCAACCCCAGCGCCTCCGAGTGCGCCCAGGCAACCCGCTCCAGCCACTGCAGGTAGACCACGTTGTTGACATGTCGGAAGCCATCCAGATCGGCGGCTGACACCGTCCAGCGCAGGACCTGTTGTGGCGCCTCCACTGTCCAGGGCAGATCGGCATCGGTTTGAGCTTGAGACATGTTCGACATAAAATAAGGACCAATTCAGTCCCGTATGGGACAGCAACCCAGGAACCGGATCAAACCGTGCTCAGGCTGAACAAGTTGGCAGATTATGCAACCGTGGTGCTGACGGCGATGGCCGGCAGCCCTACGCGCATGGCCAACGGCCCTCAGCTGGCGCAGGAAACCCACCTCCCGGCGCCCACCGTGGCCAAGGTACTCAAGCGCCTGGCGCGTGAGGGGCTGGTGGAATCCTCGCGCGGTCTGCATGGCGGTTACCGGCTGGCCCGGGACCCCGCCGATATCAGCATCGCCGACATTGTGCGCGCCGTCGAAGGGCCGATCGCCTTGACCGACTGCGCTACCCATGGCGGCGGTTGCACCCTCGCCCGCGGCTGCCGGCCGCGGGATTCCTTCCGGCTCATCGACAGCGCCATCCAGCGCGCGCTCGAAGCCGTCACCCTCGACCAGATGACCCTCCCGCCCGCCCCGGATATGCCGGTGCGGCTGGCGGAGGCCATCCGGTCCCAACCCCGGAGCTGATCGATGGCGACCCCCGCCCCCGACATCCAGGAACTGGTCCGCAAACGGACCTACAGCGCTGGCTTCATCACCGACGTTGAAGCCGATGTGGTCCCGCCCGGCCTGTCCACCGACACCATTCGTTTCATTTCTGCGAAGAAACAGGAGCCTGAGTGGCTGCTGGAGTGGCGTCTCAAGGCCTACGAGCGCTGGCTGAAAATGACGCCCCCAAACTGGGCGCAGCTGAAGATCGCGCCGATCGACTATCAGGCCATCTCCTACTACGCCCAGCCCAAGTCCATGGCCGACCGCCCGAAATCCTTGGATGAGGTGGACCCCAAGCTGCTGGAGACCTACACCAAGCTCGGCATTCCGCTGAAGGAACAGGAAATGCTGGCGGGCGTGGCCATGGACGTGGTGTTCGACTCGGTCTCGGTCGGCACCACCTTCAAGGCCAAGCTGGCGGAAGCTGGGGTGATCTTCTGCTCCATCTCGGAGGCGGTGCGTGAACACCCCGAGCTGGTACAGCAGTACCTGGGCAGCGTGGTCCCCGCCGGCGACAACTACTTCGCCGCGCTCAATTCGGCGGTGTTCACCGATGGCAGCTTCGTCTATATCCCCAAGGGCGTGCGCTGTCCGATGGAGCTGTCGACCTATTTCCGCATCAATGAGCGCAACACTGGCCAGTTCGAGCGCACCCTGATCATCGCCGAGCCCGGCAGCCACGTCAGCTACCTGGAAGGCTGCACCGCGCCACAACGCGACGAGAACCAGCTGCACGCCGCGGTGGTCGAGTTGGTGGCGCAGGAGGATGCCCAGATCAAGTACTCGACGGTACAGAACTGGTATCCCGGCGACGAGGAGGGGCGTGGCGGCATCTACAATTTCGTCACCAAGCGCGGCGACTGCCGCGGCCATCGCTCCAAGATCAGCTGGACCCAGGTCGAGACCGGCTCGGCCATCACCTGGAAATACCCCAGCTGCGTCCTCCGTGGTGACGACACAGTCGGCGAGTTCTACTCGGTGGCGCTCACCCACCACCGCCAGCAGGCCGACACCGGCACCAAGATGATTCATATTGGCAAGCGCAGCCGCTCGACCATCGTCTCCAAGGGTATTTCCGCCGGCCATGGCCAGCAGACCTATCGCGGCCTGGTGCGCATGCTGGCCTCGGCGGAAGGCGCCCGCAATCACACCCAGTGCGATTCCTTGCTGATCGGCGACCGCTGTGGCGCACACACCTTCCCGTACACCGAAGTCCGCAACCCCAGCGCGGTCCTGGAACACGAGGCCTCCACTTCCAAGATCAGCGAGGACCAGCTGTTCTACTGCCGCTCGCGCGGCGTAGCCGAGGAAGATGCTGTGAGCATGATCGTCAACGGCTTCTGCAAGGACGTGTTCAAGGAGCTGCCGATGGAGTTCGCCGTGGAAGCGCAGAAGCTGCTCCAGGTCTCACTGGAAGGAGCGGTGGGATGAGCATCGACGATTTTGCGCGCAGCCCTTGCAGGCACTACGAACAACCGGCCGGGGATGGCCGGACCGGGCGCTCCGATCAGCACACGCTCCCGCCATGGACGGCAACGCCGGTGTTGCGAGGCTTTGTGTAATGCCCATCATCACCGTCCAGATGTTTGCGGGTCGCAGCCTGGAGCAGAAGCGCGAACTGGTGAGCAGCCTCACCCGCGAGATGGCGCGCATCTGCAAGCTCAGCGAGTCGACCATCCACATCGTCATTGAAGAAGTCACCCAAGAAAACTGGGGAATGGGCGGCCAGCTCTTCTCCGACCGCACACCCGGAAATTCCTGATGCTTGAAATCACCAATCTGCATGTCACCGTCGATGACAAGCCCATCCTGAAGGGCATCGACCTCAGCATAAACGCGGGCGAAGTCCACGCCATCATGGGGCCCAACGGCTCCGGCAAGTCGACCCTGTCCAACGTGCTCGCCGGCCGCGAGGACTATGTTGTCACCGAAGGCAGCGTGCGCTACCAGGGCGAGGACCTGCTGGGGATGACGCCGGAGGCACGCGCCTGCGCCGGCATCTTCCTCGGCTTTCAGTACCCGGTAGAAATTCCCGGTGTCTCCAATATCACGCTGTTGAAGGCCGCCCTCAACGCCAAACGCAAGCACCACGGCCAGCCCGAGATTGCGCCGGGCGACTTCCTGGCCTGGGTGCGCGACCGGGTCCAAAAGATGAGCATGAACACCGCAATGCTCCAGCGCGGTGTCAACGAAGGCTTCTCCGGCGGCGAGAAGAAACGCAACGAAATTCTGCAGATGCTGGTACTGGAACCCCAGCTGATGATTCTCGATGAGACGGATTCAGGCCTCGATATCGATGCCCTGAAGGTGGTCTCGGACGGCATCAACCTGCGCCGCGGGCCCGATACGGCCACGCTGCTGGTCACGCACTACCAACGCCTGCTCGACCACGTCAAACCGGATGTCGTCCACGTGCTGTCCGGAGGCCGCATCGTCAAGACCGGCGGCCCGGAGCTGGCGCTGGAGTTGGAAGCGCGCGGCTACGGCTGGCTGGAGCAGGCGGCCTGATGGGTGCCGCCAATCCCTTGCGCCCGGCGCTGCCGGTCAGCCACCCGGCGCGGCTGGCGCTGGTCGAACGCTTCGATCGCCTGGGCTGGCCCGGCCGCAAGCACCCGGCCTGGCAGTACACCGACCTGGCATCGCTGGCCAGCCGCAACTGGTCGCCGCTGACCCTGGCCGGCGGGGACGCCGCCCCGGCAGCAGCCGATGAGGATGATCACTTCGCCTTGCTGAACGCCGCCTTCGCGCCACCTGCCACGCAGCTGAGCAACGGCGTCGCGCAGGACGACCTCGCGGTCGACCGCATGGACCATCGCCAGTACACCCTGCATGTCGGTGCAGGGGAATCCCGGCAACAGCTGGTCGACGGCGGCGCCCGTATTGATGGGTTGCGGACGCGCTGGATCAGCCTCGCCTTGGCCGCTGACAGCCAGCTCGACCTGATCTGGGTGGCCCAGGAAAGCGGCAATGGTCACGACCTTGCCCGACTCACGGCCCATGTGAGCGCCGGCGCACGCCTGCGCCTCTGGGTGCTGGGCCTGGGCACCACCCGCAGCCGCCTCGAAGCTCAGCTGCATCTGGACGACGAAGGCGCCCATGTCGAGGTGCATGCACTCGCGCTGCCGCGCGCCGACGGCGCACTGGACCTGCCCCTGGCGGTTCACCACCATGCCCCGCGTTGCACCAGCCGCTTGAGCCTGCGTGCCATCGGCGTCGACCGCAGCCGCAGCAGCTTCAATGGCCGGGTGATCGTTCATGAGGGCGCCGTGAAGACCGACTCCGAGCAGCACATGGCCAGCCTGTTGCTGTCAGCCAAGGCCGAAATCAATGCCAAACCGGATCTCGAGATCTACAACGATGACGTCAAGTGCGCCCACGGTGCCAGCTTCGGTCAGCTCGACGACGATGCCTTGTTCTACCTGCGCGCCCGCGGCCTGGATTGTGACCAGGCCAAGGCCTTGCTGACCCGAGCCTTCGCAGCGTCTGTACTCGACGCGCTTCCGGATGACGACCTGCAGGGCAGCTTGGGCGAGCGGGTGCTCGGGCAACTGGCGGAGGTGGGCGCGTGAGCCTGGATCTTGACGCGCTGCGTGCGCAGTTCCCCATCCTGCAGGAGACGGTGCGCGGCAAACGCCTCGCCTACCTCGATAACGCCGCGACCACGCAGAAGCCAGAGGCCGTGCTGCAGGCGCTGGACCACTATTACCGGCATCAGAATGCCAACGTGCACCGCGCGGTTCACATGCTGGCAGAGCGTGCCACGCAAGCCTACGAAGGTGCCCGCGATACCATTGCCGAGTTTGTTGGCGCGGACCGCGAGGAAGTCATCTTCACTCGTGGCACCACCGAGGGCATCAACCTGGTCGCCCGCAGCTATCTGCAGCCGCGCCTGCAGCCGGGTGACGAAGTGCTGCTCACCGCCATGGAGCACCACTCCAATATCGTGCCCTGGCAGCTGGCGGGCGCCCGCACCGTGGCGGCCCCCATTCACGATGACGGCAGCATCGATATGGATGGCTGGCGGGCCTGCCTCAATCACCGTACCCGACTGGTGGCGGTGGGGCACGTTTCCAACACCCTTGGGATCATCAACCCCATCCACGACATGATTGCCGAGGCACATGCCCGCGGCATCCCGGTGCTGGTCGACGGCGCACAGTCGCTGGCCCACCTGGAAGTGGACCTGCACGCCTGGAATGTCGACTTCTTCGTCTCGTCCGCGCACAAGACCTACGGGCCCACCGGCTTCGGGCTGCTCTACGGGAAGCGGGCACTGTTGGAGGACACCGCACCATGGCATGGCGGCGGCGACATGATCGAAACCGTCGCCTTCGAGGGCAGCACCTGGAACTCCCTGCCTTACAAGTTCGAGGCGGGCACCCCCGACATTGCCGGCGCCGTCGGCTTCGCCGCCGCGCTGCGCTGGCTGAGCGCGTTACCGGTCGCCGACCGCGAGGGCCACGAAACGGAATTGCTGGGGTATGGCACTGAACGCCTGGCCAGCGTGCCCGGACTGAGGGTTCTGGGCACACACCCGCACAAGAGCGCGATTTTCTCGATGGTGATGGAGGGCGCCCATCCACATGACCTCGGCGCCTTGCTCAACGAGGCAGGTGTGGCGGTACGCACCGGTCATCACTGCACCATGCCGCTGATGAAGCGTTTCGGTGTGCCCGCCACCGCACGCGCATCCATGGCGCTATACAACGGGCGCGACGATATCGATCAGCTTGTCGACGCGCTGCACACCGCTCGTCGCCTGTTGACCGCCTGAAAGCATCCCCGTGGGTACGGCCAGCATGGTCGGCGAGATGCCGCGTGTGACATGATCGGCCATCACAAGAGCAACGCCCGAGCATGGCCCAGCGTGAGGATCCTCAGCGCGTGAAAGCGGCAGACCCGACCGGACTGCCGTGGTTTCGCCGCCTTCAATGGCAGTTCTGGCTGCTCGGTTTGCTGTTGCTCGCATTCCTCGCGGTCGCCGGCTGGCAGGTCGGCCGTGCGGTGGTCTACGACACGCTGACACAGGACGTGTTTCTCTACGAGACCGAGAGTGGACGCCGTCTACAGACGCGTATTGCCGCATTGACCGACCGCGCCGAGGTTTTGGCGGCAACCCTGGCGGAGCTGGCGGCTTCGGCACCCGGCAACCCAGCCGAACCAACGCCGGCCGTCAGCGACATCGTCGACGTCGCCGACCCCGAAGGCCGCTTTACCGCCATCGGTATCTGGCCCCTGCCCACGCCCGAGGCTGCCCGCCGCAGTCGATTGTGGATTCGCGATCGCGCTGGCGACTTGCAGCCACGCGACGATTACAACGACCCCCGCGTCGTCAGCTATGTCGAAAGCGCCTGGTTTGCGGCGGCCCGCTTTGTCACCCCCCGACGCTGCTACTGGTCGCCGGTGCGGGTGGAGCGCCTCAACCAGCAACCGATGGTCAGCTGCAGCACGCCCATCCTGCGCGATGGGCGGTTTGTCGGGACGGTGACGGTGGCCATCAGCGTGGCGACCTTGGAGGACGAGTTCGACCGCAGCACCGCCGGTGACCCTGGGTACAGCGTGTTGCTTGACGGCGAGCACCGCCTGTTGGCGCTGTCGGGCCTGGTGGCGGGTGCTGTGGCCGACGCCGCACCCGACAATCTGGCGGCGCTGGCGCAGGCGTACCCGCCGATCAATCCCTTGGCGATCACCCTGTTCAACCAGCGACGCGACTTCCGCAGCGAGATCGCGCGATCCCCGGCCTACGATGCACGGCAGATCTCCGCACTCGCCGATGCCGTCCCGGATATGACCCGCGCCGACGCCGAAGCGGCGCTGGTTCCACTGTGGTCTCGACTGGCCAACGAGGGCGCGCCGCTGCCGACGCCGCGGGTCACCTCCATCCGCGACGATACGGTGCTGCAGGACGACGCCAATGCCACCGTGCTGGACCTGCCTGGCACCGGCTGGACCCTGGTACGGGTTCGCGCGGCACGCGAAGGCTTTTCCGGCGCCCGCCTGCTGTTCCAGAAGGTGCTGTGGTTTACCGTGGGCAGCCTGTTGATTGCGATGCTGATCATGACCCTGGTGCTGCACTGGCAGGTGCTGCGCCCACTGCGCACCACCAGTCTCATGCTGTCGCGCGGCGCAGGCCGCCTGGACGAGTCGCTCGACATCATTCTGGACAGCAGTCGCCAGAACGAACTGGGCGTGTTGGCGCACGTCTACAATGACCGCACCCGTCAGCTGCGCGAACTGATGGACAGCGCCCTGAATGCCAATGCCCAGCTCACCATCGAGGCCACCCAGCGACGCGAGCTCCAGCTCAATCTCGATGCCCTGCAGCAACGTCATCTGATGCTGCTCAATCTCAGTGAAGAAGGCATCATCCAAGTTGACGCCCAAGGGCGCGTCGAGGCGCTCAACCCCGCTGCCGAGCGGCTTACCGGATACCGGAATGCCGATGTCCGCGGCCGCAGCTTTGGCGAGCTGCTCCATGTCCAACTGGAGGGCGAAACTGACGCCCTACCCGATCTTGCCGCGGTAGCACTGGAGCGCGGGCAAACGCTCAGCTATCAGGACGGCGCATCCATCACCAACGCCACCGGCGAGAAGGTACCCATGCGCCTGCAGGTGGCGCCAGTGCGCGGCAGTAGTGGTCGACATCGTGGTGTGGTGGTGGTGCTGCGAGCGCCCACCCACACCACTGAGCGCGCGGCGTCCCCGCAAGCCGATGCTGCGCCCCAGGAAGACGCGCTCACCGGCCTGGCCGGTCGCCCCGCCTGCGAGCAGCATCTCCGCCAACTGCTGCACGCAGCACAGCTACAGCCACGCGAGCACGCGCTGCTGATGATCGATCTCGACCATTTCGAGCGTCTCAACAGCCAGGCCGACACCATGGCAGGCAACGAGTGCCTGCAGCGCGTCGCCGACACCTTGCGACAGGCGGTCGCCCGTCGCGGTCGGGTATACCGTCTGGTCAGTGACCAGTTCGCCGTGGTCCTGGAAGCCTTCGACCTCGATCGCGCGCGTATTTTTGCGGACGCGCTGCGGGAGGCCATCGGCCGGCAGACCCACCCCTGGGGCGGGCGTGAGCTGCGTGTCACCGCCAGCATTGGTCTGGCCCGCCTGCATGGTGACAGCGATGCCGCCACATCGGTATTGCGCGAGGCGGACGATGCCTGTCAGGTCGCCAAGCGCGAGGGCCGCAACCGGGTACGGGTGTTCGACGCCAGCATCAGCCGGGGCATCCCGACACTCGATGACGCGCTATGGGTCCGTCGCATCCGCGCGGGCATCGATGAGGACCGTTTCCACCTCACGACGCAGTACATCCGGCCGGTCGGCACACGCACGGACAACACCTATTTCGAAGTCCTTTTGGCGCTCGAGGACGAGGAGGGCTTCTGGGCCAGCCCGGATGCGTTTGCAGCGGTTGCCGAGCGACATGGCCTCACCATCGAGATGGATCGATGGGTCGTCTCGCGCACCCTGCGTTACCTGCAGCGGACACCCGATGTGCTGGCGCAGCTGGGCTTCGTACTCGTCAACCTCAGTCCGGCCACCATGGCGGACCCGGACTGGCTGCACTGGCTGGTCGAGCAACTCGAAAGCCATCCCGAGGTGCCGCCGCGCGCCATGTGTTTCGAGCTGCGCCAGACCACCCTGACCAACCACCCCAAACAAGCGGCGACGTTCTGCGAAGCCATGCGCGCGCTTGGCTGTCGGGTCTCCATCGATCACTTTGCCGGTGCCGACCGCACGACCCTCCCGGAAGTACGCCAACTCGCCTTCGACCTGATCAAGCTCAACGCCCTGCACTATCGCCAGCTCACGCTCGATCCGGTTGAGCAGTTGCTGGCTGAGAGTGCGGTCAAGGTGGCCCGCACCCTGCAGAAGGAACTGGCCGTGTTCAACATCGAAGACGACGCGCTGTTGGCGGCCTGGCAGCGGCTCGGCGCCGACTACCTGCAAGGACATGCAGTCGCCAAACCAACGCCGGTGATCTTTTCGGTGCCGCGGAGATAAGCTGTCGATCGCGCAACGTCGACCAACGTACCCGGCGCCGCTGCCGCACCTGCCGCCGGCCTCATGCCCTACGCAGCCACCTCAGGATCATCGCCGGGCCGCCAGGGCATGCCGCATCGAAACCGGCGTCTTGACGCCGGTCAATCAGGGAGCGCCTCGAAGCGGGGAAGCGTATGAAGATCATGGTCCCATGACGCGCGAGCACCGACAAAGATGTGCGCCTGCGGCGTGATCGAGGGTGATGAATCGAGACCGCCGGCAGGCACCACCACACCGCCCGCTTCAGGGCGCGGCAGTCCCGCGCCGCAGGTGGAACAGAATGACCGCCCATGGCGAGTCCCGGGCACCCTGAACTGCGTCACCTGATCAGCGCCGGAGATCCAGTGCAGGGTACCGTGGGGAGCGAACAGATTTGCCGCATGTGCCGAGCCGCTGCCTTTGCGACAACGCGCGCAGTGACAGAGGAAGAAGGCCGCAAACGACCCGTGGATCTCATAGCGGACCGCACCGCAGAGACAGCTACCCAGCTGATGCGACATCGCGCCGTACCTCCTTCCAGAAATGCCGTTTCAGTGGGTTATCGAGACAGGCTCACCGCCGAGCCGTCCGTGCGGGACATGGTACGTCCGGGCAACGGAAACGCCGCCCTCAGGCAAACGCCCTGAGCGGTCCCGCGCAGCTCGAAATGACCCCCCAGGCTGGCCATGCGCGCTCTCAGGTTGGCGAGACCATTGCCGCCGTGCAAGGCCTCAGGGCGTAGCCCGCGACCGTTGTCCTCCACGTCCACCCACAGGTGGTGATCGTCTACACGGATGGTGACATGCACCGCGGAGGCCCGGGCGTGTTTGATCACATTGCTGGTGGCTTCACGCACCAGCGAGCGCAGCGCGTGGATGGACGAGGCAGGCAATGAGGCCGGAACGGCATCGGGCAACCGCCAATGCAGGGCGATATCAGCGGCGGCCAAGTCTTCGTCCACTTCCTGGCGCAGATCGGCCATGCTGTCCTCGAACGAGGCGTTCATGCCCGACACGTTGTTGACGATGTCGCGCAGTTCGGCAAGGGCGGCACGAATTCGGCCGTCCTTGCGGCTGGATTCAGGGCTGGTCAGGGCGCTCATCAGCTGCAGCCCGATGTTGTCGTGCATGTCCCGTGCGATGCGAGTACGTTCTTCCGCTACACCCTGCTCATACGCGTCGCGGCTGTCCTCGGCGTGCTTCAGAAGTGCCATCACACCACTCAGACGCAGCACGTCTCGCGGCGCGAACAGGCGGCGCCCACCTTCTGCCATCGCCAGCCGCAGCGGTGGCAAGCGGGCCAAACCCGGCACCCGCATCGCAAGCCCCTCCTCCTCCAGCCGGGGCGCGTCCACCGGCTCCGCCACGTCCATCGACAGTGGTCGGTACATGACGCCCAGCAAGGCGCGCCAACGTGCCGGCTGGTCTTCGCCGGGTGGTGCCAGCACGAGGTCGAGCACTTGACGGAAATCATCCTGGGCGTGGCCGCCGCGGTAACCCAGAAACCATCGCGACAACGCGTCACGAAGGGGTAGATAGAGTGCCGCCACCAGCAGCAGCGACACGCCAAGTGCCGGCAGGCGGTCCACGGCAACGCCATAGATCAGCAGTGCGTCCAGCCCCACCAGCATCAGCACCCCGACCAGGTAGAACAGAATACGGAAGGCCCATTCGTTCAATTCGAACAAACGGTAGCGTGCCACCCCCAACGCCAACCCTGCGTAGATCACCAGGAAGAACAGGAAGGCGTGGCCCTGGGTCATCACCGCCCCCAGACTCAACAGCGTGGGAACGATCACGGTGAGCACGAAGCCCCCTGCTCCGAGCACCACGCCCAGCCCCAGCCAGCGTAAGGCAGCGCGGGCGCGCGGATCCTGGTGACTACTGCGGCGCTGCAGCACCACCAGCACCACGATCACGGCCATACAGACGACCACCGCCGCCTGGAACATCAGCGGGCTCAGCGCTTTCGGGCGGAAGGCGTCCATCACCCAAACCGCTGCCAGGGCAGCTGCCGGCACTGCGGCCCAGCCGGGGTGACACAGGCGCCGCGGATAGCCGAGAAACAATCCCACCATGGCCGCCCCGAACAGCAGCGTGCCGAAATGGTTGAGGACCGACAGGCTTCTGAACACCGCCCCGGGCAGCGCCAGCTCACGGGTGCTGTAGATGGCTGCCGCGAACGCCGACAGCATCAATCCCAGACCCACCAGTGCCAGATAGCGCGTGCTGCCCTCGCGCGGCCGCAGGCCCCACACCCACACCCCCATCCAGAAGCCTGCAAGACCCACCATCAGCTGCATCCAGAACACCGCCGGCAGGCTGCCCAGCGGCCGATGGTCGGCCGGCATTACCGCCGCCGTCTCCACCTGATCGCCATCCGGGACCGCCAGCGTCAAGGTCACCGGGCCGTTGCGCAACAGCGACGCCAGTCGATCCTGGCGCTGGAAGAAGGCCCTGTTGGCGGCGTAGCTGGACAGCATGTCCGGCTCCTCAATGCGATCGCTGGCCTCCAGCACGACCATGTCGCTGCCGACTGATACGGCCTGCAGATTCGCAGCTGCGACCAGCTGCTTGGCCGGTCCATCGACGGCAACCGCTTCAATCCGTATCGCCGCTTCGGTCGCTGGCACCGATAAGACCAAACCCAGCCATGGCTGACGAATGGCGGCAAGCACGGTCGCCAATGCCAGCAGCAAGCCGAACACCCCGCCGCCGAAAACGATGGCGATGGGCGGAAGTTGCAGTCGCGGACCAGCGGCAGAATCGGGGGTCAATCGTGTGATGTGATGGCGACACCCATCGGTGTCCGGTGCACCCTTTTGCGCGATTCCGCCGGATCCCGCAAGCCCCCATCTGCGACCGGCGTACGTTTGGCGCGGTACGGCGCCCGGGCGGTGATCTGAGCCGCCCGGTGCAGGAAGGGGTTTCCGCGACGCTTCATGCCACCCTCGGGGTGAGCTGCTCGCGCTGCCACAGTCGTGCGAGCGTCAACAGCAGGCCGATGCTGCCACTGCAAGCGATCAGCACAAACCAGCGCCAGGGCACCATGCCGGCTGCGCGCAGCCGTGGCAGCAGCAGGACCCAGGCCACCCCAAGCGCCAGCAGCAGGTCAATCCAGATCTGCGTGCCCCAGAGATTGCGGACGTGCTCGGGCCAGAATCCCAGCAGGCCCTCCTGCATCACCGCCAGTGCCGTGAGGCCGGCGAACAGCAGCGCCAGCGCACCGGGCAGGATGGCCGGGCCCACAGCGGGCGGCGGGCGCAACGCCATGAACAGACCCATGGCCAGAAACAGGATCGCCGCAACGACGGGTAGACCGGTGGTGAGTGACATGAAATCGCTCCGAGGGGTGTCGCGCCAGTCTGGGCGAAGGGGCGCGCGCCGCAATTACCCGGAAGGTCATGCTCAGACCGATTCGGCGTACACCACCATCAATTGCGGCCGGACTCTTTGCTGCCAACGATTTACGCCCAGCCGGTAGACGAAGCGCCCCTGCTGGCCGACGCCCAAAGCCGCCTCACCGGCGCCAAAATGAACCGCCTCAATCACCGCGCCTTCAGGATGCGCCAGCGTGTATCGGACATGTTGTCCGGCGCTGCCCATCAGCTGTACGGCCTGAGTGGTGAAGACACCGTCGAACTGTGGTTCGGGAAAGCCCTGCCCCCAGGGACCCGCGGCCTCCAAGGCGACAGCCGCCTCAAGTCCCAGCCAATGCGCAGGCAGCTCGCCATCGCTGTCGACCACTCGCTGCAGCTGGTCGGCATCGAGGTGCGCCGCGCAGACGCGATTGAAGGCCGTGCAGAAGTCCGCCCAGTGCGCTTCCGGCAGGCTCAGACCGGCAGCCATGGCATGGCCACCGAAGCGCTCGATCAGTCCCGGCTGACAGGCATCAATCTCGGCCAGGACATCCCGCAAGTGCAACCCTGGAATGGTACGACCGCTGGCCTTGAGCATGCCGGGCGCCTGTGCGCGCGCCGCGGCGATCACCGGACGATGATGTTGGTCCTTCACCCGTGACGCGACCAGGCCGACGATCCCTTCATGCCAATCCGGGTGAAAAAGGCATAGCCCGGTGGCATCACTGTCGGCGCTGATGGCCAGCGCCTGATCGCGCATGTCGGTCTCCAGACTGCGACGCTCGCGGTTGATCTGATCCAGGGTATGCGCGAGGTCGCGCGCCTGATCGGGGTCGTCAGTCAACAGGCACTCGATACCGGTGCGAATGTCCTGCAGACGACCGGCCGCATTGAGTCGGGGGCCGATGACGAAGCCAAGATCCTGGGCGGTGAGATGGTGTGGCTCGCGTCCGGCAACCGCCAGCAAGGCGGCCAGGCCCGGCTGCATTTGACCGGCGCGCATGCGTCGCAGGCCGGCGGCCACCAGGATGCGATTGTTGGTGTCCAGCTTCACCACATCGGCGACGGTCCCCACCGCGACCAGGTCGAGCAAGGGCGCCAGGCTTGGCGTCGCCACGCCCGCCTCCCGCAGACGGGCGCGTAGCGCCACCAGCAGGTAGAACATTACACCTACGCCCGCCAAATTCGGCGACGGGAAGTCGCAGCCTGGTTGGTTGGGGTTGACGATGGCGGCAGCCGGCGGCAGCTTCGGTCCCGGCAAGTGGTGGTCGGTGACCACCACCGGAATGCCTAGCGCCTGGGCGTGAGCGACACCACTGAGACTGGCAATGCCGCTGTCGACCGTCAGGATCAGATCGGCACCGCGGTCGCGGGCCGCGTCCACCAGCGCCGACGACAAGCCGTAGCCCATACGAAAGCGGTCAGGCACCACATAGTCCACCGCGGTGGCGCCCAACAGACGCAGGCCGCGCAGCGCGACCGCCACGCCGGTGGCGCCGTCACAGTCGTAGTCACCGGCCAGCACGATGCGACGCCCGTCAGCGAGCGCCTTGCCGAGCAGATCAACGGCGACATCCAAGCCACGCAACGTCGGTGGCGCCATCGCACTCAGGGTCAGCTCGGCATCCGCAGCACACCTGGCACCCCGCGCCGCATAGAGCTGGCGCACCAGCGGATGCAGGGTGTCCGGCAGCGCACTCAGCGCCGCCGCCGAAGGGCGAGGCCGGCGGCGGATCACCCGCCCATATGCGCCATCAGCGCGCGCTCCACCGCACCGCGCTCGGCCGGCACTTGGATGAGCCCCTTGAGGCCATCCTTCATGATGATGTCCGGGTCTTTCAGGCCATTGCCGGTGAGCGTGCAGACCACGGTGCTGCCCTGGGCGATGCGTCCGCCGCGGATATCACGCAACACGCCGCACAGCGAGGCCGCGGAAGCCGGCTCACAGAACACGCCTTCCTTCACCGCCAGCAGACGCTGGGTGGCGAGAATGTCTGCATCCTCGCAGGCATCAAACCACCCCTGCGATTCGCGCTGGACCACCCAGGCGCGGTCCCAGCTCTGTGGGTCGCCAATGCGGATGGCGGTGGCCACGGTATCGGGGTTCTTGACTGGACCGCCGTTCATGAACGGGGCGCTGCCGGCGGCCTGGTAGCCAATCATCTTGGGACGGCTGTCGGTCACCGCCTCGTGCGGCACCTTGCACTGACCATCGCAGAAGGCGCAGCCAGCGGTGCCCTGCCCGCTCATCTCGGAATAACCGATCCAGTGAGCGGTGATGTTGCCGGCATTGCCGACCGGCAGGGCATGATAGTCCGGCGCCCGCCCCAGGCTTTCGATGATCTCGAAGGCAGCGGTCTTCTGGCCCTGCAGGCGGTACGGGTTGATGGAGTTGACGATGGTCACCGGCGCCGTTTCGGCCACTTCCTTGACCAGCCGCATGCCGTCATCGAAGTTACCCTGGATCTGTACCACCACGGCACCATGCACCACGGCCTGGGCCAGCTTGCCAAGCGCGATCTTGCCTTCCGGGATGAGCACAAAGGCCGTGATCCCGGCGCGCGCCGCATAGGCGGCCGCAGCTGCCGAGGTGTTGCCGGTGCTGGCACAGATGATGGCACGGGCGCCTTCATGCACGGCCTGCGTCACCGCCGCGGTCATGCCGCGATCCTTGAACGAGCCGGTCGGGTTGAGCCCTTCGAACTTGACGTAGATCTCGCCTTCGAACCCGACATCCCGCGGAATGTGGTGCAGCTGGATCAACGGCGTGCGGCCTTCACCCAGCGAAATCGCCTTCACCTCCGGTGCAAACGGCAGGCGGTGACGGAAATGATCGATGAGGCCGGTGTAGTTCATGGGGCGCGGGCGGTTCGGGCTGGCGGGGGGCGAGAGGGTAACCTGCTCAGAAATGTTCGACACGAATACGTGAGAGCTGTTCCCGCACGAAGGGCAGCGCCTCGATGCGCCGCACCGCCTCATGGATGCGGCTTTCGGGGGCATCGGAGGTGATCAGGGCAACCGTGGCATCTTCGGATTCGCGCGGTTCGCGTTGCTGGATGGCCTCGATGCTGACGTCCAGCTCGGCAAAGATGGAGGTAATGCCTTTAAGCACGCCGGGTTCGTCGGCCACCCGCAGGCGCAGGTAGAAGGCGCTCTCGGTCTCGGCCAGCGGCCGCACCGGAATGCTGCGCAGCGCTTCCGGCAGGAAGCCCAGATCGGGGACGCGGCCGCCCTGCTGGCCGAGACCGCGCGCCAGATCCACCAGGTCCGCCACCACCGCCGATGCGGTGGCGTTTCCCCCTGCGCCGGCGCCATAGAGCCCGATCGGGCCACTGCCGGTGCCGTGAATCAGCACGGCGTTGAGCACACCGTCGACCTTGGCGAGCAGCTGAGACTCCGGTACCAGGGTGGGATGCACACGCAGCTCCACCTGACCGTCGGTGCGCTTGGCGATGCCCAGGTGCTTGATGCGGTAGCCCAGGGCTTCGGCAATGCGGATGTCCTGGGCGCTGACAGCGGTGATGCCTTGCACCGACACGTGGTCGAAGGCCAGCGGCATGCCAAAGGCGATACTCGCCAGAATGGTCAGCTTGTGTGCCGCGTCGACCCCTTCGATATCGAACGTCGGGTCCGCTTCGGCGTAGCCCAGACGCTGGGCATCGGCCAGAGCGTCTTCGAAGCTCTGACCTTTGTCCCGCATCTGCGTGAGGATGTAGTTGCAGGTGCCGTTGATGATGCCGGCCACCTGCTCGATGCGGTTGCCGGCCAAGCCCTCACGGATGGTCTTGATCACCGGGATACCGCCGGCCACCGCCGCTTCGAACCCCACGCCGACTCCGGCTGCGCGGGCCCGCTCAAACACGGTATTGCCCTGCAGGGCCAGCAGCGCCTTGTTGGCGGTGACCACTGGACGACCGCGGGCCAGCGCCACGCTGATCAGACTCAGCGCCGGCTCGTGACCCCCCATCAGTTCACAGACCAGGTCGACATCGTCGGCGTTGGCGACATCCAGCGGCTGATCGGTGAGGCGAATACCGCTGAGGTCGCAGTCGCGTGCACGCCGCAGGTCGCGCGCAGACGCCACCGTGACCACCAGCGGCCGGCCGAGGCGTGCGGTGATCGCCTCGGCATTGTCCTTGAGCAGGCGCACCACGCCCTGACCAACGGTACCGAGGCCGATCAGACCGACCTTTATGGGAGCAGCATTCATTGACGCGTTACCTGGTTCTACGCCGAGCCCTGGGCTCAGGCGGGAGGATTGATGCCGGCCGCCTGGAACATTCGGCGGATGCCGCGCAGCGCCTGACGGGTACGGTGCTCATTCTCGATCAGTGCGAAACGTACGTGGGTATCACCGTAGTCGCCGAACCCGATGCCCGGTGATACCGCCACATGGGCCTCACTCAGCAGCCGCTTGGAAAACTCAATGGACCCCATGGCCTTGAACGGTTCAGGAATCTCCGCCCACACGAACATCGTGGCCTTGGGCTTTTCCACCTTCCAGCCGAGCTTGTTGAGGCCCTCGCAGAGCACGTCGCGGCGCACCCGATACATCTCACAGATGTCGGCAACGCAGTCCTGAGGCCCTTCCAGTGCCGCGATGGCGGCCACCTGAATGGGGGTGAACATCCCATAGTCGAGATAGCTCTTGATGCGCGCCAGCGCAGCCACCAAGGTGGGATTGCCGGCCATGAAGCCGACGCGCCATCCCGGCATGTTGTAGCTCTTCGACAGGGTGAAGAACTCCACCGCGACATCCTTTGCGCCAGGTACTTGCAGCACACTCGGCGCGGTGTAGCCGTCAAACACGATGTCGCTGTATGCCAGGTCGTGGACCAGCCAGATCTGGTGTTCCCGACAGATCGCCACCGCCTTCTCGAAGAACGCCAAATCCACGCACTGCGTGGTGGGGTTGCCCGGGAAGTTGAGGATGAGCATCTTCGGGCTGGGCCAGGTTTCCTTGATGGCGCGCTGCAGCTCTTCGAAGAAATCGACCTCGGGGGTCATCCGCACATGGCGCACGTCTGCCCCGGCCAGCACCACACCATAAGGATGGATGGGATAGGCGGGATTGGGCACCAGTACCACATCCCCCTGGGCCAGCGTCGCGAAAGCAAGGTGGGCCAAGCCCTCCTTGGAACCAATCGTGGCGATGATCTCGGTTTCCGGATCGAGGTCAATGTCGTAGCGGCGCTTGTACCAGCGCGACATCGCCCGCCGCAGGCGCGGAATACCCTTGGAGACGGAGTAGCGGTGGGTATGGGTGCCGTCCTCGTCGTGCACCTCGGGCTTGATGTAGTCGCTATCGGTGCCGCGTACGCTGGCCTCGACCAGCTTGTCGACAATGTGTTTGGGAGTTGGCTGATCCGGGTTGCCCATCCCGAAGTCGATGATGTCCTCACCCCGCGCGCGGGCAGCCTTCTTGAGATCCCCAACGATGTTGAACACGTAGGGTGGCAGGCGTTGAATGCGCGGGAAGTTGGTTTTCACGGACGGGCTCAAAAGACCGGATAGGGTGAGGGAAAAGCGCGAAGTTTTAGCATTTCGCGCGGGATCGCGGCAAGGCGTCGGCGCCTCAGCCCTTCTTGGCCGGGAGGTAGGTCACCGGATTGACCGGCTTTCCCCGTTCACGAATCTCGAAGTGCAGCATGGGCTTGCGTTCCGGTCCCTCGCCCATCTCGGCGATCGGCTGACCGGCCTGCACGGTGTCACCCTCTTTCACCAAGCGCGTACGGTTGTAGCCGTAGGCGGACAGGAATACCTCGTCATGCTTGATGATGATGAGCTCGCCATAGCCCTTCAGGGCATTGCCGCTGTAGACCACTTTGCCCGCCGATGCCGCGACAACCGGTTGGCCGACGCGGCCGCTGAACTCGAGGCCCTTCTGGCCACGGGCGGGGGCATAACCGCGGGTCACGACGCCGTCGGTGGGCCAGGTCCAGCCGCCCGAAGCAGGGGGCACCACCGGCGTCGGCGCAGGCGCCCGGGCAGCCGGCGGCGTGGCGGCCGGCGGTGAACTGCCCAAGGCCACGGGGGGTAGCGGCTGCGGCTTCAACACCGGCGGCGGCAAGGTCATGCCGGCGGTGGCGACATCGCCATTTTCGGGCGGCACCGGCTTGACCACGGAGGGCGGCACCAGCCTCAGCACCTGATTGGGATGGATCAGATCAACATTGGGAATACCGTTCCATTGGGCCAACTCGCGAAAGTCGACCTGATGCCGGAAGGCAATGGAATACAGCGTATCGCCAGGCCGCACCCGATACTCATTGGCCCCGACCGGCGTGGTATCGATGACCACGGCAGGCGCGGTCTGCTCGCGTTGGGCAGGCGGCCCCCAGCTCGCCAGGCCGGCGCAGCCGGACAGCAATAACGCCAGGACCCCAGCACAGCCGCCCATCGATTGACGCAGCATCGACATCCTCATCGTATCCACAAAACCAAGGCCACCACGGCCACCACCATCACCCAGCCGATGGCATCGATATAGCCAATCAGATGCCGCTCCAGGGTGGGCCCGGCCCACCGTACCAGACCCGCCACCACAAAAAAGCGCAAGCCGCGCCCGATGATCGAGCCCAGCACGAACGGCAGCAGCGCCATGTGCACCACCCCGGCCGATACCGTGAACACCTTGTAGGGGATGGGCGTAATGCCGGCCAGCAGCACCGCCCAGAACCCATAGGTCTCAAACCAGCCCACCGCGGTCTCGAAGGCCTCACGCTGCCCGATACGATCCACCCACGGCATGACCCAGTCCTGAACGGTCGCGCCCAAGGCGTAGCCGACCAGACCGCCGAGCACCGACGCCAAGGTGGTCAGCAGGGCCAGACGCCACCAGTCCGGCGGACGCGCCAAGGTCATCGGCGCCAGCATCACATCCGGCGGGATGGGAAAGAAAATCGACTCTGCAGCGCTCAGGCCGCCCAGCCAGTAGCGGGCATGTGGATGCACCGCCTTTGCCAGCGTCCAGGCGTAGAGACGGGCGAAGGGCCCCATCAGACCTTCCCTGCGAGCAGTGGGACGAAACTGACGGTGGCAATGTCCTGCTGCTTGAAGCCGGCCAGCCCGCGGTCGATCACCTTCAAGACCTGCTGGCCCTGCGGCCCCACCGGCACCACCAAGCGCCCTCCAGGGGATAGCTGCTCCATCAGGGTGGATGAAAGCTCCGGCGCCGCGGCGGTGACGATGATGCCGTCGTAGGGCGCATAGGGCAGCCAGCCCTGCATGCCATCGGCATATCCGAAGTGCACATTGCGGTAGTGAAGTACCGCCAGCCGCTTGCGCGCGGACTCGGTGAGCGACTTGACCCGCTCCACCGTGAACACCACCTCCACCAGTTCCGCCAACACCGCCGTCTGGTAACCACTGCCGGTCCCGACTTCCAGTACCCGACGCCGCTTGCGCCCGCCAGCCAACAAGGCCTGGGTCATCATCCCCACCACCAGCGGCTGCGAAATGGTCTGGGCGAAGCCGATGGGCAGGGCCGATTGGGTCTCGTAAGCGCGCGCTTTGAAGGCCTCATCGACAAACTCATGGCGCGGAACACGGCTCATGGCCTCCAGCACCGCGGGATCGTGCACGCCGTCGCGGGCCAGCGCTTCGGCCAGCCGCTCGGCCGCCGTCTTCAAGGGTGCAGTACCACGCTCCTGGGGCCGACGAATACGACTCACAGAGCCGTCACCCAGTCGCGCAGGCGGTCGAGGGCCGCATGACGCGTGAGGTCGACGGTGATCGGGGTCACCGAGACCTGGTGGCGGCTGACAGCGTAGAAGTCGGTGCCGGGGCCGCAGTCGGCTTCGGCACCGGCCGCGCCCAGCCAATAGATGGTGCGGCCACGAGGGTCGGCGGTACGGGTGACGCTCTCGGCCCGATGGCGCAAGCCCAGGCGGGTCACCGCAAAGCCCTGCAGGTCCTCGAACGGCACGTCTGGAACGTTGACGTTGAGGATGGTATCGGCCGGCAGCGGATGCTGGGCCAGCCGCTGCACCAGGATGCAGGCGACCCGGGCTGCCGTCTCGTAATGCTCGGGCTCGTGTTCGACGCAGGACACCGCCAGCGCCGAACACCCCAGGTGGCGGCCTTCCATCGCAGCCGCGACGGTCCCGGAATAGAGGGTATCGTCCCCCAGGTTGGCACCGGCATTGATGCCGGAGACCACCATATGCGGCGCCTCGCTGAGCAGGGCATTGAGCCCCAGGTGCACGCAGTCGGTCGGCGTGCCGTCGACGCACCAGACCCCGTCGGGATGGCGCTGTGGGCGCAACGGTCGCATCAGCGTCAGCGAGTTGGATGCGCCGGAGCGATTGCGGTCAGGCGCAACCACGGTGACATCGTGTTCGGCCTGCAGCGCGTCGCGCAGGCACAACAGGCCCGGCGCCGTACAGCCGTCGTCGTTCGATAAAAGGATGCGCATGGTGGACAGCAAGGAAAAACGCCCGTTAGTTTACCGGGCTGACCGCCCCCGTGCCGACTTCGATGGAGGGTTTACATGGATGACGCCGACGACGACTTCGCGCTGTTCCGTCAGACGTTCGCCAACGTCCGTCGGGCCCCCGAGGCTGGGCATGTGAGTCCGCTGCGGCGGCCGCTGCCGCCGCGCGCAGTCCATCGTGAAGCCGACGACCTGGCGGTGATGACGGAGCTGCTGGCCACCGCCGACCCCGACGACTTCGAGTGCGGCGACACCCTGCTCTACCGCAGCGGGGGCGTGCAGGACGCTGTGATCCGTCGCCTGCGGCGAGGCCAGTATCGGGTGGAACGGGTGCTCGACCTGCATGGCTTGAATCGTCACCACGCACGTCACGAAGTGGTGCAGTTTCTCGCGGGCTGCCAGCGGGACGACCTGCGCTGTGTCCGCATCATTCATGGCAAGGGCAATGGCTCACCCAACACCGGACCGGTGCTGAAGGCCCATGTTGACAGCTGGTTGCGCAAGCGCCGTGACGTCATCGCCTTCTGTTCGGCACGGCCGGCAGATGGCGGCACCGGGGCCATCTACGTCCTGCTACGCGCGGCGTAGGTCTACCGAAAGCTCGTCGACGACCTGATGAAAGCGCATGGCGCCCGCCATGCGCGCAATCTGCAATGCGCCCTGCAGGGTGGCGCCGACGGCCACGGCGCGGCCGCGTGCATCGCCTTCGAACTGCAGACTGCCGTCCTCACGGCCCTGCTGCAGGGTATCGGACAACCACTCGTAATGTTCGCGCAGGAACAGACGCGCCTCCTGCCGCATCGGCTCCGGAATGGCGCCGAACTCGGCACCGAGCACGCCGATGGGGCAGATCGGCATGTCCTCCAGCGTGAGGTACGCGGCATAACTGTCGATAAACGCCTGCAGACGCGCCCAGGCGTCCGGCAGCGGCTCGACCGAGAGCGCCCAGTCGCGGAAACGCTGCCGAAAGCGGCGCACCAGCGCCACCCCGAGATCTTCCTTGCCCGGAAAGTGGTAGTGAATGGCGGCGTTGCGAATGCCCAGCTGGACCGCAATGTGCTGATAGCTGAAGGCGTTGTAACCGCGTCGCTGCAGCAGTTCCTCAGCGGCGTTGAGAATAGCCTCGCGGGTGTCGCGGCGCGGCTTCAGCCGCAGGCGGCCCTTGACGAAGGATTCAAGCATGCGTGGAGTCTACGGCCCGGGGGGCTCACACACAATGCGTAAGACAATGATTCGAATCGATTTCAGCCGACCGCGGCAGGCGCAATCAGCGCCACCGCATGGGCGGCGACGCCCTCGCGCCGTCCGAGATGGCCCATGCCTTCGTTGGTGGTGGCCTTGACCCCGACCC
Source organism: uncultured Polycyclovorans sp. (assembly GCA_964425915.1). Classification (GTDB taxonomy): domain Bacteria; phylum Pseudomonadota; class Gammaproteobacteria; order Nevskiales; family Nevskiaceae; genus Polycyclovorans. The sequence goes on along the minus strand of CAYROO010000004.1, from coordinate 183,526 downwards.
GATCCGGACCCACCTGCAGGTCGGCAGCGAGGCGCTCACGCATGGCGTCGGTGTGAGGCGCCACCTTGGGCGTCTGGGCAATCAGGGTCAGATCGACGTTCACCACCTGTCGGCCGCCCCGATGCAGCGCCGCGACCACAGTCCGCAGCAGGCCGCGCGAATCGGCGCCCTGGTAACGGGCATCGGTGTCGGGGAACCACTGGCCGATATCGCCTTCGCCCATTGCCCCCAACAGGGCATCGCAGAGCGCGTGAATCAGGACGTCGCCATCGGAGTGCGCCACCAGCCGATAGGCGCAGGGTATCCAGACGCCGCCCAGGGTGACCCCCTCGCCGGGCGCCAGCCGATGCGCGTCGAAACCATGGCCAATACGCAGATCAAGGGGATTCATGGGGTGTACTCGGAGGCCTGCGCCAGCCAGAACGCGGCCAAGGCGAGGTCCTCGGTATAGGTGATCTTGAGGTTGCGCGCCGAGCCCCAGACCAGTTGCGGCTGCAAGCCGATGGCCTCGATGGCGGAGGCTTCATCGGTGACCGTGATGCCCCCTGCAGCGGCGGCTTGCAGCGCGCTCTGCAGGGTCGTCAAGGGGAACATCTGCGGCGTTTGCGCCGCGGCCATCGCCTCGCGCGCCAGGGTCGCCTGCACCCGACCGCCAAGGTGCTGCTTGACGGTGTCGGTCAGCGGCCGTGCCAGCAGCCCACCTTCAGCGGTAGTGGCCGCAGCACGCAGTGCTTCCAACTCCGCCGTTTGCACACAGGGCCGCGCCGCATCGTGAACCAGCACCCAAGTGGCCGCGGGCCCACTGGCGAGCGCCGCCACCGCGTCCAGTCCGGCGGCGACAGAGTCGGCCCGCTCGGCGCCGCCCCGGGCCAGTCGGATACGCGGATGACCGGAGAGTGCCGTAGCAGACCACTCGGCCACCCCAGCATCACTGAGAACCACCACCACGCCGTCGATCCAGTGGCAACGGAGCAATGGCGCCAGCGCCCATTCGATCACCGTGCGTCCGGACAGGGGCAACCAGGGCTTGGGACGGGCGCTACCCATACGGGTGCCAGCGCCCGCAGCCACCACCACGGCCCAGTAGCGCGGCCCCGCGTTCACGGTCGGTCGGTGGAAACCACCAGATAGAAGGTTTCGCCCTGCTCGATCATGCCCAACGAGGTTCGCGCACGCGCCTCCACCGCCAGGCTGCCGACGTTGAGGTCCTGCACCTCCGCGGCGAGACGTCCGTTGCGCTGCCGCAGCTGCTCCAGCTCAGACTGAAGCGCGGCAACCTGGGTCCGCAGGGCATGAGCGTGGGTGACGCCGCCCTCAGCCACCCACAAGCGCCACTGCAGCCCCAGCAGCATCAACACCAGCAATCCGATGGTGATGCGGCTGCGCATGGCAATCAGCCCAGACGCACCGGGAAGGCACCGGCACCGGGGTAGCGCGCCTTGGCCCCCAGCTGCTGCTCGATGCGCAGCAACTGGTTGTATTTGGCCATGCGGTCGGAGCGGCACAGTGAGCCGGTCTTGATCTGCGTGGCCGTGGTCCCCACCGCGATGTCGGCGATGGTGGCATCTTCGGTTTCACCGGAGCGGTGGCTGACCACGCTGGCATAGCCAGCGTCGGTGGCCATCTGGATGGCCTCCAGGGTCTCGGTCAGCGTCCCGATCTGGTTGGGCTTGATCAGGATGGCATTGCCGATCCCCTTGGCAATGCCTTCGGCAAGGATCTTGGTGTTGGTCACGAACAGATCATCGCCCACCAGCTGCACCTTGTCACCCAGCGCCTCGGTGAGCAGCTTCCAACCCTTCCAGTCGCCCTCGGCACAGCCGTCCTCGATGGAGATCACCGGGTACTGGGCGCAGATACCGGCCAGGTAGTCGACGAACTGCTGGGGCGAAAACGACTTGCCCTCGCCATGAAGGTGGTACTGACCCTTGCTATAGAACTCCGAGCTGGCCACGTCCAAGCCCAGGTAGATGTCTTTACCCGGCTTGTAGCCGGCCTTCTCGATGGCTTCGAGCAGGCAGTCCAGCGCGGCGATATTGGAATCGAGGTTGGGCGCAAACCCGCCTTCGTCGCCCACCGCGGTATTGAGACCACGATCCTTCAATACCTTCTTCAGGGTGTGGAAGATCTCGGCACCGTAGCGCAGTGACTCGGAGAACGACTTGGCCCCCACCGGCAGGATCATGAATTCCTGGATGTCGACATTGTTGTCGGCATGCGCACCGCCGTTGATGACATTCATCATCGGCACCGGCAGGGTCACGCTGGAGATACCGCCGAGATGGCGGAACAGTTCCAGGCTGTTCTCCTCGGCGGCGGCCTTGGCGGCGGCCAGGCTGACCGCGAGGATGGCGTTGGCACCCAGGCGGGCCTTGTTGTCGGTGCCATCCAATTCAATCATGGCGGCATCGAGACCGGCCTGATCCTGGGCATCCAGGCCAAGCACCCGCTTGGCAATGTCGACGTTGACGTGCTTGACGGCCTTGGTCACGCCCTTGCCGAGGTAGCGGGCCTTGCCGCGCTTGGGTGCGCCATCGCGCAGTTCCACCGCCTCGCGGGTGCCGGTGGAGGCACCGCTGGGCGCGGCGGCACGGCCCTTGAAGCCGGTTTCCAGCACCACTTCGGCTTCCACCGTGGGGTTGCCGCGGGAGTCGATGATTTCAAGGCCGGTGACGGAGACGATCTTGGACATGGGGTTTCGTTGAACTCAGGCGTTGAGGTGGGTTTCGAGCAGCGGCGCACGCTTGACGGTGGCGTCGAGCGCCACCAGGGTTTCCAGCAGCGCTTCGACATGCTGCAGCGGCAGCGAGTTGGGGCCGTCGCACAGCGCGTTGTCAGGGTCGGGATGGGTTTCCATGAACAGGCCGGATACTCCGGCGCCGACCGCGGCACGGGCCAGCACCGGGATCATGCTGCGCATGCCGCCAGAGGCGTTGCCCTGCCCGCCCGGCAGCTGCACGGTATGAGTGGCATCGAACACCACCGGCGCGTATTCGCGCATCAGGGCCAGGCCGCGCATATCGGCGATCAGGTTGTTGTAGCCAAAGCTGAAGCCGCGCTCACAGAGCATGAACAGGCCGTCTGGCGCCACCGCCTTCATCTTCGCGATGACGTTGCCCATTTCCCAGGGACTCATGAACTGTCCCTTCTTGACGTTCACCGGCCGGCCGGCCAGCGCCCACTTCTGCATGAAGTTGGTCTGCCGGCAGAGGAAGGCCGGGGTCTGGATGACGTCGATAACGGCCGCCACCGGGTCGACCGGGGTGTCCTCATGAACATCGGTGAGCACCGGCACTCCGATCTGGCGCTTGACCTTCTCCATGATCTTGAGCCCGTCATCCAGACCTGGTCCGCGATAGCTGGTGTGGGAGCTGCGGTTGGCTTTGTCAAAACTGCCCTTGAAGACGAACAGCACGCCCAGACGGTCGGCGATGGCCTTGATATGGCCGGCCACATCCAGCGCCAACTGCTCGGATTCCAGCGTATCGGGGCCGGCGATCAGGAACAGCGGCTGATCCACGCCGATGGGACGTCCGAGCAGGTTCATGCGGAAGTGGCCTCGCTGCGCTGATGGGCAAGATGGTGTTCGCGGGCGGCGCGGATGAATCCCTCGAACAAGGGGTGACCATCCCGCGGCGTGGACGTGAACTCAGGATGGAACTGGCAACCGACAAAGAACGGGTGTGCGGGGATTTCCACCATCTCCACCAGCTCGTTCTCGACCGACTCCGCCACCAGATCCAGGCCGCCCGACTGCAAGGCATCCTTGTAGTTGTTGTTGAACTCGTAGCGGTGGCGGTGACGCTCGGCGATGACTTCGGCGTTGTAGAGGGAGCGGCTCTTGGAACCGGCCTTGAGCCGGCAGGACTGCACGCCCAGCCGCATGGTGCCGCCCTTACCGGTGTCTTGGCTGCGTTGGTGGATCTGACCGGTGTGATCTCGCCATTCAGTGATCAGGCCGATCACCGGATGCGGTGTCTTGGCATCGAACTCGGTGGAGTGGGCGCCATCAAGCCCGCAGACGTTGCGCGCATACTCGATGACCGCCACCTGCATGCCCAGACAGATGCCGAGATAGGGAATACGGTTTTCACGGGCATAGCGGGCCGCGGCGATCTTGCCCTCCACGCCACGCTCACCAAAGCCGCCGGGGACCAGGATCGCGTCCATGCCCTGCAGCAGCCGCAAGCCCTGCGTCTCCAGCGATTCCGACTCGATGTAACGGATCCGCACCCGGGTCCGGGTATGCAGACCGGCGTGCACCAGCGCCTCGTTGAGGCTCTTATAGGCATCCGCCAGATCGACGTACTTGCCGACCATCGCCACCTGCACTTCGGTGTCCTGTTCGGCACGGGCATCCACCACGCGCTGCCAGGCGGACAGGTCGGCGCGGCGCGCCTCAATGCCATAGTGCTCCAGCACCAGATCATCCAGCCCCTGCTGATGCAACCAGGCGGGGATCTTGTAGATGTCGTCGAGGTCGATGGCCGAGATCACGCTGCGCTGTTGCACGTTGGTGAACAGGGCGATCTTGCGACGCTCATCGTCCGGCAGGGCGCGTTCACTGCGGCAGATCAGCACGTCGGGCTGAATCCCGATGGAACGCAGTTCCTTGACCGAGTGCTGGGTCGGCTTGGTCTTGAGCTCGCCGGAGGCGCGTACAAAGGGCACCAGCGTGAGGTGCATGTAAAGGCTGTTGGCCCGGCCCAGTTCCACGCCCATTTGTCGGATCGCCTCCAGGAATGGCAGCGACTCGATATCGCCCACGGTGCCGCCGATCTCCACCATGCAGATATCGGCGCCCTCGGCCCCCCGGCGGATCATCTCGCGGATCTCATCGGTGATGTGCGGGATGACCTGAACGGTCTTGCCGAGATAATCCCCGCGGCGCTCCTTGTCGAGCACATTGCGGTAGATCTGCCCGGTGGTGACATTGGAATAGCGGCTGGTCTTGCCGCGCAGGAAGCGTTCGTAGTGGCCGAGGTCGAGGTCGGTTTCGGCCCCGTCTTCGGTGACGAACACCTCACCATGCTGGAACGGGCTCATGGTCCCGGCATCGACATTGATGTAGGGGTCGAGCTTGATCATGTGGACCTTGAGTCCACGCGATTCGAGGATGGCGCCAAGGCTCGCCGCGGCAATGCCCTTGCCCAGCGAGGAGACCACGCCCCCGGTTACGAAAATGAAACGCGTCTGCTGCGGCGCATCTGGCATGGGTCGGGGCGCGATGGGTCAGGAATGGCGGGATTTTACCATCCTTGTCCGATCATCCATGCAATCACCCGCCGCATCCCCGAGGATGCGGCGGGTGCGGGCCTCAGGCGGTGGGCAGGCGGTAGTCCTTGAACTGCTCGCGCAGCTTGAGCTTGCTGATCTTGCCGGTGGCGGTGTGCGGCAGCTCGGCGACGAACTGCACATCGTCCGGTAGCATCCACTTGGCGATCTTGCCCTCATACAGCGCCAACAGCTCCTCACGGGTGGCGGTCTGCCCTTCCTTGAGCACGATCACCAGCAGCGGGCGTTCATCCCATTTCGGATGATAGACGCCGATCACACCGGCCTCGGCGACCGCAGGGTGCCCGACCGCGATGTTTTCCAGCTCGATCGAGCTGATCCACTCGCCGCCAGACTTGATGACATCCTTGGAGCGGTCGGTGATCTGGATGAAGCCATCCGGGTCCACCGTGGCGACGTCGCCGGTCGGGAACCAGCCATCGACCAGCGGCGATTTGTCGAGTCCATAGTACTGACCGACCACCCAGGGCCCCTTCACCAGCAGATCGCCAAAGGCCTTGCCATCCCAGGGCAATTCCTTGCCGGCATCATCGATGATCTTGATATCGACGCCGAACACCGGGCGCCCGGCGCGTACATGCACGTCGAACTGCTGCTCCGGGCTCAGGGCCAGGTGCTTGTTCTTCAGCGCATTGAAGGTGCCCAGCGGCGACAGCTCGGTCATGCCCCAGGCATGGTGAATATGGATGCCGAACTCTTCCTTGAACGCCTTCATCAGCGCCGGCGGACAGGCGGATCCGCCCACCACCATGCGGTTGACGGTGCTGAGTTTCTGGCCGCTCTTCTGCAAGTGCTGCAACAGTCCCAGCCATACCGTCGGCACGCCGGCGGTGAAGGTGACCTTCTCCTGTTCAAACAGCTCGGTCAGGCTGGCGCCGTCAAGCGCACCGCCCGGGAACACGATCTTGGCGCCGACGATGGGGCAGGAATACGGCGTTCCCCAGGCGTTGACGTGGAACATCGGCACCACCGGCAGCACCACATCCCGGGCGGACAGGTTCATGACGTCCGGCATGCAGGACGCCATCGCATGCAGCACGGTGGACCGGTGCGAGTACAGCACCCCTTTGGGGTTGCCGGTCGTGCCCGAGGTGTAGCACAGGCAGGCAGCGGCAGACTCATCCAGCTTGGGCCAGGCGTACTGGCCGTCGGCCTGGGCCAGCAGGGTCTCATAGGCCTGCGGCTTCACCGTCTTCAGTGCCGGCAGGCTGGCCTCATCGCACAGGGCCACCCAGTGGCGCACCGTTGGGCAATGCGCCGAAACCGCGTCAATCAGTGGCGCGAAGCTGAGGTCGAAGAACAGCACTTCATCCTGGGCGTCGTTGACGATCCAGGCGATCTGCTCCGGGTGCAGGCGCGGGTTGATGGTGTGCATGACCCGGCCCGAGCCGGAAATGCCGTAGTACAGCTCGAAATGGCGGTAACCATTCCATGCCAGCGTGGCGGCGCGTCCACCGGCTTTCACGCCCAGTGATTCCAGCACCTGCGCGGCCTGGCGGCTACGCTGATGGGCGTCGTGGTAGGTGTAACGGTGGATATCCCCTTCGACGCGGCGGGAAACGATCTCGGTATCGCCGTGATAGCGGTCCGCGTGTGCCAGCAGTGAACTGATCAGCAGGGGCTGATCCATCATGAGTCCGTGCATTGGGCTCCTCTCGTGGATGATTTGTGTTGTCGGGAAACCCGGATATTCGCTGAGCGCAGTGCAACAACTCAACCCGTACGACCGTTTAGTTCAATCGGGACCCAGCGCAGATCCGCCGGCGCTGATGCCGAGGCGCTCAGTCCCGCCACCGCCACCACGGTATTGCCGTCCCACAGCAGCGGCGTGCGCGCGCGCAGCCAGGGCGGCATGCCCAGCGCCTGCAGAAGGCTGCTGATTCGCCGCGGCTGCGCATCCCCGGAACGCTGCAAGCGCAGGCCCGGCGTCACGTAGCCGCCCTGCAGCGGCCGCGACGGTGGCGCCGAAGATTGCCAGTGACCCTGGCCCGGCCAGTCGCAGCGGCAGCCTTCGGTCCAGCGTGGCGGCGGCACCCATGCCGACCCCAGGTCGCAGTAGAGCGCGCCGCGATAGCGACGCAAGGTGGTGGCGCCCAGCCGCAGGCTGGGCTGGCGGTCAGCAGCGGCCGGGAGCACCTCATGCAACACTCGGTCCACCACGGCTGCGGACATTGGCGCGCCGCCCTGCCGGGCCCACCAGCACCGCAGCAGGCGCCGCGCCGTCGCGGGGTCCAGGGCCAACAGCGCCTCGCCGTCGATAACGACGCCCCATGCGGTATTTCGCGTCAGCGCGGGCAAGCGCGCCAGATCCTGCTGTGCCAGCTGGTCCTGTTCATCGCCCAGCTGCCGCGCCAATCGCGTCACGGCAGCGCCAAGGCCCGGACGCCGACTGCGCAGCTCCGGCAGCACCCGCTGTCGCAACCAGACCCGCTCGTAGCGGAGGTCCGCGTTGTGCGGGTCCTCAATCCAGCGCAGTCCATGGGCGGCGGCATAGGCGGCCAAATCGGCGGCGGGCACGTCCAGCAGCGGGCGCCAGCGGCGAAGGCCCGCGCTATCGTCATAGGCACGCATGCCGGCCAGTCCGGCCGGACCGGTGCCGCGCAACAGGCGGGCGAGAACCGTTTCCACCTGGTCGTCGGCATGGTGGGCCAAGACCAGGATCTCGCCCGCCTTCAGCGCGCTGCGGAAGGCGGCGAGGCGCGCCGCACGCGCGGCCGCTTCGGGTCCGTCGCCGGTCTCACGGACCCGCACCCGGATGATGGTCAGCGGCACCGACAGCGCATCGCAGACCATTTGGCAATGGGCTGCGAAATCATCGGCCGCAGGCTGCAGCCCATGGTGTATGTGCACGGCCCGCAGTGGCTGCGCTTGTGCGCTCAGCGCGTGGAGCAAAACGGTGGAGTCACGCCCTCCCGAATACCCCAGCACCAGACCGCCCGCAGATGGCGGCGGCGGCGGCGGCAGCGGCATCCCCGGGCGGTCGCCCTCAGGCGACCTGCTCGACCGCGCCGTAGCCCATCAGCCGCTGCTGGCGGCGGGCAGCCAGTTGGGTCAGCGGCATGCCGCGCAGGCGTTCGAGGTTGGCCATCAGCCGTTGGCGCAAGGTGTTCATCATCGCGGGCACGTCGCGGTGGGCACCGCCCAGGGGCTCGGGAACCACTTCATCGACCAGCTGGAAGGCGGACAGGTCCTTGGCCGTGATGCGCATGGCTTCGGCCGCCTCGGCGGCACGGCTGGCGTCCTTGAACAGGATCGAGGCGCAGCCTTCCGGTGAGATCACCGAATAGATGCTGTACTGCAACATCATGACGTGGTCGGCCACGCCGATCGCCAGCGCACCGCCCGAGCCCCCCTCACCAATCACCGTGGCCAGCACCGGGGTGCGCAGCCGCGACAGCTCGAACAGGTTCCGGGCAATGGCCTCGGACTGGTTACGCTCTTCAGCGCCGATACCCGGGTAGGCACCCGGGGTATCGATGAAGGTGAGGACCGGCAGCTGAAACTTTTCCGCCAGCTTCATCACCCGCAGCGCCTTGCGATAGCCCTCGGGCTTGGGCATGCCGAAATTACGATGGATGCGTTCCTTGGCATCGCGGCCCTTCTGCTGACCGATGACCACGCAGGCGCGGCCATCGAGGCGGGCGACGCCACTGACGATGCTGGGGTCATCGTGGTGATGCCGGTCACCATGGAGCTCTTCCCACTCGGTGAACAGTTCCCGCACGTAGTCCAGGGCATAGGGGCGCAGCGGATGGCGCGCCAGCTGGGCCACCTGCCACGGCGTGAGCTGGGAAAAGATCTTTTCGGTGAGCTCGCGGCTTTTTACCTTGAGCCGATTGATCTCCTCGTTGAGGTTGACGCCGGAACCATCCGTGGAAAACCGCAGCTCCTCGATCTTCTGTTCGAGCTCGGCGATAGGTTGTTCGAAATCGAGATAGTTCAGGTTCATGGACGGGATCGGGATTATTCGTCGTCGCCGCCGGCGCTGACGAACGTACGCTCATTGCGACGTTCGACCACGGGCGGAACATATTTTCGAAACTGGACTTTAACGCAATCGGCACCCAGCCAAGCGCCGAGCGATTGCAGCAAGGTGTCACTCAGTCGCACCCGCCAATCGGCATCGAACTCCACCTCGCAGTAGCCACCGGCGGTATCCAGTCCCAACTGCACCGGTACGCCATGTCGATCACGGGCCTCGCTGAGCTGCCGGCGCAGCACCGGCACATCGGCGGCGGGCCGGGCCCAGCGCAGGCTGAGACGCAGGGCGTATTCCCGCAGCACCTGCTCCAGGCCAAGAAACTCGGGGTTGTAAATGCGCGGCTCCGCCTCGCGCCCCTCCCGCGGTGGCGACCAGCCCAATTCGGCGATCACGAAACAGAGCTGGTCCACCTTCACCTGACTCTGCACCTTGAGCCAACGGTCGGCGTCGATCCAGGTACTGACCTGGGCGGTCTGATCATCCAGGGTGAGCTTGTAGCTGGCGCGCCCCATGCGCCCCTCGGCCGCCTTATCGCCTTTGAAGAAGCGCAGGTCGGTCACCCAGGCAGCAAACATCACTTTCGACCTGGGCTGCCAACCCCCACGCCCCTTGCCATCAGCGCTGGGGGCCACCGGTGCCGGCGCGGCGCCAATCAGGCTGCTCAGCGTGCCGCTGCAGAGCTGGCTGATCCAATCCGCATAGGCATCGATGGGGTGGCCGGACAGATAGAACCCCAGCGTCTCGCGTTCCTTCTCCAGGGTTTGCCGACGCGACCAGGCGGGCACCTGTTCGGGGGCAAGGTCGGCAGCCATCGCGGGGCCGCTGCCACCGCCGAACAGGTCCTCCTGACCACTGTCGGCGGCTTGGGCGGCCTGCTCGGCAAGGCCCAAGGCCTTTGGCAAGGTCGCCGTCAGGCTGGCGCGGTCCAACTGAAAACCATCCAGACTACCGCTGCCGATGAGGGCTTCCAGGACGCGCTTGTTGGCGCGCTTGAGGTCAATCCGGGCACAGAAGTCGAACAGGTCGCGAAACGGACCGTTGCGTTCACGCTCATCGATGATGCCCTGCAAGGCGCCCTCGCCGACCCCTCGAATGGCGCCCAATCCGTACCGGACCTGCCCCGCCCCGGGCACGGTGAAACGAATGTGGCTGGCATTGATGTCCGGCGGCAGCAGGTCGAGCCCCATACGCAGACACTCCTGCCGCATCACCACGATGGTCTCGGTGTGGGCCATTTCACAGGACAGCACCGCCGCCATGAACTCGGCTGGGTAATGGGTTTTCAGCCACGCGGTGTGATAGCTGACCAGCGCGTAGGCGGCAGCGTGGGACTTGTTGAAGCCGTAGTTGGCGAACTTCTCCATCAGGTCGAAGACGCCGCTGGCAATGGCGGTGTCGATACCGCGCTCGGCCGCTCCGGCCTCAAACACAGCGCGCTGCTTCGCCATCTCGTCGGCTTTCTTCTTGCCCATGGCACGTCGCAGCAGGTCGGCGCCGCCCAAGGTATAGCCGGCCATGCGCTGCGACATCTGCATGACCTGCTCCTGGTAGACGAAAATCCCGTAGGTCGCCTTCAGCACCGGCTCCATGTCCGGATGGAGATACTGGATCTTCGATTCGTCGCGCTTGTTCTCACAGAAGGTGGGGATATTGTCCATCGGCCCCGGCCGGTACAGCGATACCAGCGCCACGATGTCCTCGAAGCAGTCCGGCTTGAGGTCACGACTGGCCTTCTGCATGCCGGGTGATTCCATCTGGAACACGGCCGTGGTGTCACCGCTGGCAAAAAGCTCGTAGGTGGCTTTGTCGTCCATCGGCAGCTGCAACATGTCCAGTTTCCGGCCATGTCCACGCTGGATGTTCTGTACCGCCTCCTCGATGATCGTCAGCGTCTTCAGCCCGAGGAAGTCGAACTTCACCAGGCCGATGGTTTCGAGGTCTTTCATGTCGAACTGGGTGCGCAGTCCGGCACCCCCGGGTTCGCAGAACAGCGGGGCATAGTCGGTCAGCGGCTGTGGGGCGATCACCACCCCGCCGGCATGAACCCCCACGCCGCGGGTGATGCCCTCAAGCGCCAACGCCAGATCGAGCACAGCACGGGTTTCTTCGTCCTGGGCATAGCTGGCCTTCAGCTCAGGCACCTCCTCCAGAGCGTCCGCCAGGGTGGCACCCGGCGTCCCGGGAATCAGTTTGGCAATGCGGTCGCCGAAGCCATACCCGTGGCCCAGCACACGGCAGACATCGCGCACCACGCCACGCGCCGCCATGGTGGCGTAGGTGATGATCTGCCCCACCCGCTCACGGCCGTAACGCTCCGACACGTACTGGATGACCCGGTCGCGGTTGTCCATGCAGAAGTCGACATCGAAGTCGGGCATGGAAACGCGCTCGGGGTTGAGAAAGCGCTCGAACAGCAAGTCATAGGGCAGCGGATCGAGGTCGGTGATGCGCAGGGCGTAGGCCACCAGCGAGCCGGCACCGGAGCCGCGCCCCGGGCCCACCGGGCAACCATTGGCCTTGGCCCACTGGATGAAGTCGGCCACCACCAGGAAGTAGCCGGCGAATCCCATCTTCTCGATGATGCCCAGCTCATAGGCCAGGCGCTCCTCGTAGGTCTCACGTGCTGCCGCGCGGGGCTGCTCGGCGAGCCGAACCTCCAGACCCCGACGCGCCTCGGCCACCAGAAACGTATCGGTGGTCATGCCCTGCGGGACCGGGAAATTGGGCAAGTGATAGGTCCCGAAGGACATGCTCAGCGTGCAGCGCCGGGCAATCTCCACGCTATTGGCGAGCGCCTCGGGGAGATCGGCGAATAATGCCGCCATCTCGTCCGGGGACTTCAGGTACTGCGCTGGGGTGTAATCGCGCGGACGTCGTTCGTCGGCCAGCACCCGGCCCTGGGCGATGCAGACGCGGGCTTCATGGGCGTCAAAGTCTTCTGGCAGCAGGAAGCGCACATCGTTGGTGGCCACCACCGGCACGCCGTGCACCCTCGACAACGCACAGGCCTGCTCAACCCAGGCTTCATCGCCGGGGCGATCACAACGGCTGATCTCCAGATACAGGCGCCCGGGAAACCAGGCCTGAAGGTCCGCCAGCGCAGCCTGCGCCTGCGGCACCAGATCAGCAGCGGCAGCCCGGAACACGCCGCCGTCGCGACCGCTCATGGCCAGCAGTCCGTCGGCCGCCGCCGCCACCCAATCGCGCTGCACCAGCGGTGATCCGCGCGACTGGCCTTCGGTATAGGCTCGCGACAGCAGGCGGGTAAGGTTGAGGAACCCCGCCTCGTTCATCACCATCAGGGTAAGCCGCTCGGGGGCGTCGCCCGTCAGCTGCGGCTCGAGCCAGACATCACAACCCACCAGCGGTTTGATGCCGGCACTTTCAGCCGCCTTGTAAAACTTCACCATCACGAACAGGTTGGACTGATCGGTGACGGCCACCGCCGGGAATCCCAACTCAGCGGCGCGCGAAGTCAGGGTCGCGCCCTGACCGCCGCCCTTGCGCTTGGGCGGCTCGACCCGCACCACACCGTCGGTGAGCGAGTATTCAGTGTGCAGGCGCAGGTGGACGAAGCTCATGCCGGATCGACGTCCGCCACCGTCTGCGTACCACGGGACTGGGCTCCCAGGGCGGCGCAGGGCGCAAAGCTCATGCGGTGCATCGGCCCTGGCCCTAGGCGCTGCAAGGCCGACAGGTGGGCGGCAGTGCCGTAGCCCTTGTGGCGGTCAAAGCCATAACCCGGCCAGTCGCGTGCCATCGCGCACAGCAGTGCGTCGCGGCCGACTTTGGCGAGAATGCTGGCCGCCATGATCTCATCGTGACGACGGTCGCCACCGATGACGCAGGTGGTGGGCAGACCGATGTGGGGATCCTGGTTGCCATCGACCCGAACGTGGGTCGGAGGCGGCGACAACGCCGCCACCGCGCGCCGCATCGCCAGCAGACTGGCCTGCAGGATATTGAGCCGGTCGATCTCGTCAACGGAGGCTTCGGCAACCGCCCAGGCCCGGGCCACCGAGCGGATCTGCAGCGCCAGGCGTTCGCGCTGCGCCGCACTGAGCTGTTTGGAGTCGCGCAAGCCCTCAATGGGGCGATCCAGGATGACGGCGGCCGCCACGACCGGCCCGGCCAAGCAGCCACGACCCGCCTCGTCGACCCCGGCGATCAGCGCACCATTCATGCCGAGAGTCTAGCGCTTCGCGCCATCCAGAATCGCAGCCGCTGCGCGATCACCGGCACCACCGGCCAGTTGGGTGCGCACGTCGCGAAACGCGTCCAGCTGCACGGCCCGCGCCTCGCCCGAGGTCAACAGCGGCAGCAGGTCGTCGGCAAGCTGACGCGGATGACATTGCGCCTGCAGGCGCTCCAGCACCGTGGCCCGCGCCGCCAGCAGGTTCGGCAGACTGACATGACGGGTCTTGAGCAAGCCGGCTTTCAGCATCAGCCAAGCGGTCAGCGGCGCGGTACGGTAGCCCACCACCATCGCGCGACCCACCAGCAAGGTCTCCAGGGTGGCCGTACCGGAGGCCAGCAGCACCGCATTGCTGGCCCGCAGAACGTCGCGAGTACCACCGTCCAGGCACCGCCAGGAGACGCCAGGCGCCTCGCGGGCGATCGCCGATTCGATCAGCGGCCGCAATGACGGCTTGGCCACCGGGGTCAGCACCTGGAGATTGGGCAGGACCGTGGCGAGACCTGCAGCCGCCTGGGCAAACGGGGTCATCAGATGGCGAACCTCGCCGCTACGCGATCCGGGCAGCACCGCCAGTGTCAGCGTCTCCGGCAGGCCCAGCGCCTCGCGTCCCTCGCGGGGGGCAACGCGGTCATCCAACTGGTCGGCCAGCGGATGGCCGATAAAGCGGGCGTCCACTCCGTGCGCCGCGTAAAAAGCCGGTTCGAAGGGAAACAGGCACAGCATCTGGTCAACCGCCCGGGCGATCATCTTGACGCGCCCCTGCCGCCAGGCCCAGATGGTGGGGCTGACCACGTGCACGGTGCGCAGACCCTGCGCGCGCAGGCGACGCTCCAGGCCCAGGTTGAAATCCGGAGCATCGATCCCGATCACCACATCGGGACGATCGGCGACCAAGCGCTCGACCAGCTGCGCCCGTAGCCGGAACAGCCGGGGCAGTGCCGGCAGCACCTCGGCGATACCCATCAATGACAGCGCATCAATCGAAGCCAGCGGCATGCAACCCGCGGCCTCCATGCGCGGACCGCAGACGCCGTAGCATTGAAGACCCGGGACCCGTGCACGCAGTCCTTCGATCAGGGCTGCGCCGAGCAGGTCGCCAGATAACTCTCCGGCGATCAGCGCCACTTTCATGATCGGCTACCGGGCCAGCGGCCGCTTGCCGCTGGCGATGAAGGCCTGCATCAGCGCAACCTCAGGGGAGCTCGGCGCCAGTTCGGCCAATTCGCGCTTGACCTCGGCCATCAACTTCCCGGAACGGTAGATCAGCTTGTAGGCGGATTCGATCGCCTCAATGGCGTCCTTGCCGAAGCCGCGACGGACCAGGCCGGTCTTGTTGATGGCGCGCGCCTCGGCCGGGTTGCCCTGCACCAGCACATACGGCGGCACATCACCGGCGATGCCACTGGAGAAGGCAGTAAAGGCATGGGCGCCGATACGACAGAACTGGTAGACCAGTGTGTAACCGCCGAGGCCGACGAAGTCGCCGATCTCAACGTGCCCGGCCAAACTGGCGTTGTTGGCCATGATGACGTCGCTGCCAATCACGCAGTCATGGGCGATATGGCAGTAGTTCATGATCAGATTGCGGTTGCCGATGCGGGTTTGTCCCTGCTTGGCATCCCACTCCTTCAGCGTACCGCGCTGGATCGACACATACTCGCGAATCACGTTGTCGTCGCCGATCACGGTGGAGGTGGGGTCGTCGCGCTTGGCCGTCTTGTCCTGCGACAGAGCGCCCACCGATGCGAAGGGAAAGATCTCGTTGCGGGCGCCGAGCGTCATGGGGCCGTCAAGCACCGCATGGCCATGGATGACGCAGTCCTCACCGACCACCACGCCGGCACCGATCAGTGCGTAGGGGCCAACCGTCACCGACGCCGCCAGTTCGGCCTTCGGGTCGATCACCGCGGTCGGATGAATCCGCGCCATCAACCGCGATCCTTCATGTTGGTTGGATGGCGCAGCACACAGATCATCTTGGCTTCACAGGCCAGCTCGTCGCCGACCGTCGCGCGAGCATCGAACTTCCAGATGTCGCGCTTCTGCTTGAGCAAGGTGCCGGTGAGGATGAGCTGGTCGCCCGGTACCACTGGGCGCTTGAAGCGGGCATCATCGATGCCGGCGAAATAGAGCAGCAGCCCGGATTCGGCGCGCAGCCCCGAACGCATCACCGCCAGTAGGCCGCAGGCCTGGGCCAGGGCCTCCAGCATCAGCACACCGGGCATCGTCGGCACGCCGGGGAAGTGGCCGGGAAAGAACGGCTCGTTATAGGTGACGTTCTTCAGCGCCACGAGGCGCTCATCATCATGCTCCAGCACGCGGTCCACCAACAGAAACGGCGAACGGTGCGGCAACAGCTCGAGAATCTTGCGAATATCCATCATGGGTCTACCCCCTCGGCACCATCATCAGGCAGATCCATCTGCCGCTCCACGCGCTTGAGGCGCGCCTCCCAGCGGTCCAACCGTCGAATATGGGCGACCTGACGACGCCAGCTGCGCGCCTCATCGATCGGCAGCCCGGACCCATAAACCCCTTTCTCCGTCAGCGAATGCGTGACCATGGCGCGGGCCAGCACCACCACCCCATCGGCAATCTCCAGATGGCCGGCGATGCCCACCGCACCGCCGATCAGGCAGCGCGCGCCGATGCGCGTCGAGCCGGCGATGCCGGTATTGGCAGCCACAGCCGTATGCGCCCCGATCGTCACGTTGTGGGCAATCTGGATCAGGTTGTCCAGCTTGACGCCATCGCCAATGACGGTGTCGTCGAGCGCGCCCCTGTCGATACAGGTGTTGGCGCCGATCTCGACGTCATCCCCCACCACCACTGCGCCGAGCTGCGGCACTTCCTCCCAGCCTTGCGGTGTCGGCGCCAGCCCGAAACCGCGAGCACCGATAACACAGCCGGCATTGAGCCGGCCACGCGCACCGATCCTGCAGCGTGGACCAATCCAATTGCGTCCCTCAAGGCGAGTACCCGCGCCGATCACCGCGTCGGCCCCAACCACGCTATGCGGGCCGATCCGCGCGCCGGCACCAATACGAGCACGGGCCTCCACCACCACCAACGGTCCGATCTCGACGCTGGGGTCGATCTCGGCGTCTGCGGCGATGACCGCACTGGCGTGGACCCCAGGGCAGCCGACCGGCTCGGGATCAAACAGTCTGGCGATCCGGGCGTAGGCCAGATAGGGATCTGGCGCCACCAGCACCGGCACAGCAGCGGCAGCGGCGTCTCGCTCGCCCACCACCACGGCGCTGGCGCGGGTTGTGGCCAGCGCCTTCCGGTACTTCGGGTTGGCCAGGAAGCTGAGCCCACCGGGGCGTCCCGGGCTCAGGGTGCAGACCCCGTCAATGACAGGGTCTGACCCGCCCTGCATGCGAAGCGAGAACTGCTCCGCCAGGGCTGACAGCAACAGGTCTGCCACCGTCCTTATTTGGCGGTTTTCAGCTTGGCGATGACGTCGTCCGTGATATCGACTGCGTCGGAGGCGAAGGCAGGATCCTGCACCACCAGATCGAAGCCGCCGCTCTTGGCGACTTCTTCGATGACGCTGGCGATCTTGCCCTGCATCTCCTGGGTCAATTCACGGTCGCGGTTCTGCACGTCTTCCTGCAGCTGACGCTGCTGGTAGCCGAGATCGATGCGACGGGTGTTGAGGTCTTTCTCCTGCTTGGCGCGGTCGGCACCGGACAGCAGGTCGGCCTCTTTCTGGAACTTCTCGACGTCTTCCTGGAACTTCTTGGCGGCGGCTTCGAGCTCGTTGCGGCGACGCTCGAACTCGGCCTTCATCTTTTCCGAAGCCGCCTTGAACTGCGGCGACTGCAGCACGACGTCGGAGGTGCGAATGGCGCCGACCTTGGCCCCCTGCGCAGCGGACAGGCCGGGCGCGGTGACGAGGGCAATGGCGAACAGGGAACTCAGGGTTGATTTAAGCATGCTCATGACAGGTCTCATCCAGGAGAAATGTAGGTTTATAGGAGTGTAAACCGGGCCTTAGAACCCGGGGCCGAAAGTGATCTGGAAGCGGTCGGTTTCATCGCCTGGCTGCTCGTTCAGCGGGAACGCATACGACAGGTCGAGCAGGCCGAGGAACGGGGTAAACCAGGAGAATGCGATGCCGGCGGACTGCCGCAACTCGGTGGTTTCAAAGTCAGACGGCTCGGCAAACACGTTGCCGATATCGTAGAACAGCGACAGGCGCGTGGAGCGGCCATCGCTTTCCACCGGCAATGGAATGATCAGTTTGTTCTGCAGCGTGGTCCGCAGGGTACCGCCGAACGGGTTGTTGTAGGGCGTGTCACGCGGGCCCAGGGTGCCATCACGATAGCCCCGCACGGTTCGCGGCCCGCCCGCAAAAAAGTTCTGGTAGGGCGGCACCGAACGGGTGTCCCCGTAAGGCTCGACCACCGCCGCGGAACCATTCATCTCCAGGAAGAAGC
Organism: uncultured Polycyclovorans sp.; assembly: GCA_964425915.1. Taxonomy (GTDB): domain Bacteria; phylum Pseudomonadota; class Gammaproteobacteria; order Nevskiales; family Nevskiaceae; genus Polycyclovorans. The sequence continues at coordinate 165,606 of CAYROO010000004.1, read as the reverse complement.
CGCGCCAGATCGGAACGTACTGCTGGGCACGATAAGACAGGGTATAGAACTGCAGGTCGCTGCCCGGCACGGTGGCGTCGAGTGTCAGCTGATGCAGGGCACCGCGACTGGCGAAGAACGTCCGGTTTCGGGTGTCGAAGGTCAGCCCGGTGCGCAGTTCGAAATTGGTAAACAGCGTGCCGTTCTCGATGGCGAATCGCAAGACTTCATCAGCGGAAGTGCCGGCAAAGGTCTCGATGGAGGTGCGATCAATGCCGCCGCCGATGCGGAACGAAGCGTATTCCGATAACGGAATCCCGTAAGTCAGGTTGAGCCCCACCACATTGGTGTTGAAGCCCGAGCTGAAGCGAATGATCGACTCCGAGCGCCGGTAAAACGCCGAGATGCTCTGGCTGATGCCGTCCTCCGTGAAGTAGGGATCAGTCCAGGACGCACTGATGCTGCGCGAAACGGTGTTGTTGTCGACCGCCAGGTCGACGCGATTGCCGGTGCCGAGGAAGTTGGTGTGCGTCACCTGACCGGTGACGAGGAAGCCGTAGGACCCCGAGAACCCGACACCGAACTGCACTGACCCGGGCGGACGCTCCTTCACAGTAAACACGATATCGACCAGATCATCGCTACCCGGCACCGGTACCGTTTCTACCTCCACCTGTTCAAGGAACGGCAGACGCGCCAGACGCACCCGCGAACGTTCCACTGCACTCTTGGAGAATGGTGAGGCTTCCAGCTGGCGCATTTCGCGCCGCAGGGTTTCGTCGTTAGTCGAGGTGTGCCCGGTAAAGGTGATGTAACGGATGTAGGCGCGGCTGCCCGGCTCGATCACATAGTTGAGGGTGACCTCGCGATTTTCCTCGTCGACCTCCGGCACCGGCTCGACTTCGGCAAAGGCATAGCCGATGTCAGACAGCGCCACCTCGATGCGGTCCGCGCTCTCGGTGGCCAAACGGCGCGAAAATGTATCGCCGGGGCGAGTCGACAACAGCTGCTTGAGGAACGCCGGATTGACGATGGTCTCGCCCGTCAACTTGGTGTCCTTGACGGTGTAGACCTCGCCTTCTTCGACATTGATGGTGACGTAAATGGCGTCCCGCTCAGGTGTCATCGCCACCTGCACCGAGGAGATCGTTGCCTTGAGATAGCCGCGGTCCTGATAGTAGGACTGCAGGGTTTCCAGATCTCCGCCCAATTGCTGCCGGGAGTACTTGTCGGACGACTGGAACGGCATCCAGTTGGTGGCCTGGAGCTTGAACTGCTCTTGCAGCTCCTCGGTGGAAAAGGCCTTATTACCGAGGATATTGATGCCCTTGACCCGGGTCTGGCGCCCCTCCGTGACATCAATCTTGAGACTGACCCGATTGTTCGGCTCTTCGGTCACCGCCGTCTCGATCTCAATGTCGTAGTAACCGTTGGCGTAGTACTGCCGCTGCAGCTCCTGCTCCACCTGATCCAACAGCTCGCGCTTGAACAGCTCGCCCTCGGCGAGGCCCAGTTCGGTGAGGGACTCGTTGAGTTCGTCGCCACCGATTTTTTCGTTGCCCTCGATCTCGAAACTACTGATCGCGGGCCGCTCCTCCACGCGAATGACCAGCGCGTCACCATCGCGTGCCAGCTGCACGTCCTCGAACAGGCCGGTGCCGTATAGGGCGCGGATCGCCTGCCGTGACGACAAGGTATTGAGTTCGTCGCCCTCCGACAGCGGCAGATAGGTCAGCAGGGTGCCGATCTCAAGCCGCTCAAGCCCCTCGGCGCGAATCTCTCGCACCACGAATGAGTCAAAGGCACTGACGGAAGCAGCATGAAACCAGCCGCAAACCGCGAGCGCCACGGATGTGAATACCTTGGTCTTGAACCCCATCTGTGGGTCTTCGCTTCTTTTCTTTTAAGGAATCAGTCGCACGATGTCGTTATAGAAAGCGAGGCTCATCAGCGCAACGAGAAACAGTAGTCCCACGCGCGTCCCTGCCTCCAGGGCCCGCTCTGACACCGGCGAGCCCTTCACTGCCTCAACGCCGAAATACAACAGGTGCCCGCCATCCAACATTGGCACCGGCAACAAGTTGAGCACACCCAGGCTGACGCTGACCACGGCCATGAAACTCAGGAAGGAAACCAGCCCAACCTGTGCCGAGAACCCCGCGACCTGCGCGATCTGGATGGGCCCGCTGACATTCTTGAGGGACACGTCCCCCATCACCATGCGCCACAGCATCTTCAGCGTCAGCGCAGACATCTGCCAGGTTTGCGCAACCGCAGCCGGCATTGCTGCCAGTGCCCCCAGCCGATGTTCGGCACGTAAATCCTGCCACAAGTCAGCCGGCATCGCCACGCTGGCGCCGAAGCGCCCCTGCCCTTCGATGTCCGCCAGGATGAGCTCGGCGCTGGCGGCAAGGCCGTCGCGCTGATACCCCACCCGCACCACTTCACCCGGACGCTCGCGCACCCACGCGGCCCACTGCTGCCAGGACGCGATCGGCTGATCGTTGGCGGTCAGCAAGCGGTCGCCGGCACGAAAGCCGGCGGCGGCCGCGGGCTGCCCCGGGACCACGTCCGCAATCACCGCAGGCACGGGCGGATCAAAGGGACGCAGCCCGAGGTCGGTAAACAGCACTTCGGGGTCCACCCGCACCTGGCTGAGATCCAGTCGGACCTCGCGCTGACCGCCCTCAGCCGGCTCGATCACGGCGGTCACGGGCGCCTGGTTGAGCGCCAGATCGATCAATTCGGTATGCAGCACCTGCCAGGTCGGCGTCTCGCGCCCCGCCACGGCGCGCACGGTGTCACCTGCCATCAGGCCGGCACGGTCGGCCACTGATCCTGATTCGGGCGCGGCGATCACGGATTTCATGCCCTGGACGCCGATCACGAATACCAGCCAGTAGAACAGCGCGGCCAGAATGAAATTGAAGGCTGGCCCTGCGACCACAATCAGGGCCCGCTTTCCGACCGGCTGATGGTTGAACGCCTGGTGCTGCTGATCTGCAGGCACCTCCGTTTCGCGCCCGTCCAGCATCTTGACGTAACCGCCCAGGGGGATGGCCGAGATCGACCATTCCACACCATCGGCCGCGCGCCGCGTCCAGATCGGCTTGCCAAAGCCGATGGAGAATCGCAGCACACGGACGCCGCAGCGCCGCGCCACCCAGTAGTGGCCAAATTCGTGAAACGCGACCAACACGCCGATCGCGAGTATGAACCCCCCTACCGACCAGAGCACGTCGATCATGCGGCAACCTCGCGGCGCATCCAATCCCGGGCGGTCTGCCGAACCTCACGGTCCAGGCCCTGGATGCTCTCCAGATCAGCCGCGTAGGGCGTCGGATGTACCTCCAGGCAGTGTTCGATCATGCGCGGCATGTCCATGAATCCCAAGTGACGGTCGAGGAAGGCTTGGACCGCCACTTCGTTGGCGGCGTTCAGTACCAGCGGTACCTGACCCCCGGCCGCCATCGCGCTGCGCGCCAGTCGCAAGCAGGGGAAGCGCTGCACATCCGGGGCCTCGAAGTGCATGGTCGCCAGGGCCAACAGATCCAGCGGCGGAACGCCGGATGCCCAACGCTCCGGCCAGGCCAGCGCGTGGGCAATCGGGACCCGCATATCGGGGCTGCCCAGCTGGGCCAGTTGGGACCCGTCGACATAACTGACCAGCGAGTGAATCGCACTCTCGGGGTGAATCACCACCTGCAGTTGGCTAGACGGCAGTTGATACAGCGTGGCGGCTTCAATCAGCTCCAGACCTTTGTTCATCAGGGTCGCCGAGTCCACCGAAATCTTGCGCCCCATGACCCAGTTGGGATGCTTGACCGCGACTTCCGGCGTCGCCGCCGCCAGCGCCTCGGTGCTCCAACCGCGAAATGGCCCCCCGGACGCGGTCAGGATTAAGCCGGCCACCCCGGCAGGCGTATCGCCACAGCGATACCCCGCCGGGAGACACTGGAAGATGGCATTGTGCTCAGAGTCGATCGGCAGGATCACCGCGCCGGCGCGACGCGCCGTCTCCATGATCAGCGGCCCCGCCATCACCAGCGGCTCCTTGTTGGCGATGAGCACGTGCTTGCCGGCGGCAACTGCCGACAGTGTGGGCAGCAGTCCAGCCGCGCCGACGATGGCGGACATCACGTGGGTGGCCGCCGGTAGCGCCGCCGCCGTGCACAGGCCTTCAGCACCTTCCTGCACTTCGATCGCCAGGCCAGCACGCCGTACCGCCTCGCGCAGGCGCGCCGCAGCTGCGCTGTCACGCATGACTGCAAGCGCTGGGCGATGCGCCTCGCACAAAGCCAGCAGGCCCGCGTCATCGCGGTCGGCGGTGAGGGCCAGAACCGCCACGCGGTCGGGGTGACGCCCCGCCACATCCAGGGTATTGCGGCCCACCGTGCCGGTGGCGCCCAGGACCACCAGCTGCTTCATGCCAACCCCATCAGCATCAGGCCCAGCGTGAACAGAGGGACGGCGGCCACCACACTGTCGATGCGATCCAAGACGCCACCGTGCCCCGGCAACAGGGTCCCACTGTCCTTGACCCCGGCAGCCCGCTTGTAGCCTGATTCGAGCAGATCCCCTGCCACCGATACCGCTGCCACCAGCACACAGAGCACCACCAATTCCAGCACCTGCCAGCCGTACACCGGAAAAACCCAGACCCCGGCGGTGAGCGCCCACAAGCCACATAGCGCCAGGCCGCCGATGGCGCCTTCGAGGGTCTTGCCCGGCGAGATCGCCGGCGCCAGCTTGTGGCGTCCCAGGTTGCGGCCCGCGAGGTAGGCCCCGATATCGGCGGCGAACACCAGAAACAGGGCGAACAGCAGTCGCAACGGGCCATCCGGCTGGGCGTGCAGGGCCGCTGCCGCCAGCAGTGTCGAGCTCAGCAGCAGCACGCCCTGTACGGTGCTCCAACGGCTGTGGGCGAGCGCGGCAAGGCGGCTCGGGCCGGCGCGCAGCCAGAACACCGTCGCCAACCAGTGTAGTGCGGCCAGCGCCAGCAGCCAGGGGAGCCACAGGCCGCGTGCCGGCGCCCACCACGCCCCCACCAACACCACAGCCACCACCGCAGCATAGCGCCGCGCCGCCCGCGGCTGACGCCCCCAATGACAAAGCGCCGCCCACTCCCGGGCGGCCAACACCGCCACCACGGAAAATGCCGCATAAACCCACACGGTCGGCGCGAAACCCACCAGACCGAGCAGCAGCGGCAGCAGGACGAGGGCTGTGATGAGGCGGTGAAGCAGCATAGGGTTGTCGTTCAGTTCCGCGAGAAGCGCGCGGTCCTCCTGACCGCAGTATGCGCCCCCGCCATTCAGTTTGTGGGGGGCGCTTCGCCAAGCCCGCCAAAACGACGGTCCCGGCGGCCGTACCATTGCAAGGCAGCGTCGAAGGCGTTGCGGTCGAAGTCCGGCCACAGGCAGTCGGTAAAGTAGAGTTCGGCGTAGGCGGACTGCCACAGCAGGAAGTTGCTGATGCGCGATTCGCCGCCGCTGCGAATCAGCAGATCGACATCCGGCAGCCCGGCCGTGGACAAGGCCGAGGCGAGTCGCGCCTCGGTCACCGGCTCACCCTGCAGACGACATCGCTCTGCGGCCTGCGCCAGATCCCACTGCCCGCTGTAGCCCACCGCCACCAGGATGATGATCCCGGAGTTGCCGGCGGTGAGTGCCTCGGCCCGCTCCATGGCGCGGGTCAGGGCCCCCTCGAAACGACTGCGATCGCCGATGAAGCGCAGCCGCACATTATTGGCATGCAACTCGGCAGTCTCGCGGTCCAGCGCGCGCGCAAACAGCTGCATCAGCAACGCCACCTCAGGCCCGGGCCGCCGCCAGTTCTCCTGCGAGAAGGCATACACCGTCAACACCTCGATGCCGGCCTCGGCGGCCACCTTCATCAAAGTGCGCGCGGCGTCGACGCCCGCCCGATGGCCGAGACCCCGGGGTTCGCCGCGGCGCTGCGCCCAGCGCCCATTGCCGTCCATGATGACGGCGACATGGCGCGGAATACGTGCGGGATGCGCAGTCACCGGCTCAGATCGCCATCAGCTCCTTCTCCTTGGCGGCCGCTACATCGTCGACCTTGGCGACATACTGGTCGGTGAGCTTTTGGATATCGGTTTCTGCCCGCTTCTCATCATCCGTGGTGATCAGTTTGTCCTTCACCATGTCTTTTACGGTTTGGTTGGCATCACGACGGATGCCGCGCACCTGGACCTTGGTCTGCTCGGCCTCGCCCTTGACCACCTTCACCAATTCCTTGCGTCGCTCCTCGGTCAGTGGCGGCAGGTTGATGCGCATGGTGGTGCCTGCGGTATTGGGGGTCAGACCGAGATCGGAGGTGAGAATGGCCTTCTCGATCGCACCCACCATGGTCTTTTCCCAGGGGGTGATGGAGATGGTGCGGGCATCCTCCACCGTGACATTGGCCACCTGAGACACCGGCACCTCGGAGCCGTAGTAGTCGACACGAACATGATCCAGTAGCGCCGCATTGGCGCGGCCAGTCCGCAGCTTCATCAACTGCGCGGAAAGGATTTCGACACACTTCTGCATCCGCTTTTCACTGTCGCGCTTGAGGGTGTTGAGGTCGGTCATGGGAAAACTCCGGACAAACAGCGGGGAACGATTGGAAATGAGAACTCAGACGGTCACATAGGTGCCGATATCGGTATCACCCTGCAGGATGCGCATCAACGCCCCAGGGCGCGCCATGTCATAGACACACAGCTTCATGCGGTGATCGCGGGCCAACACCAGCGCGGTCTGGTCCATCACCCCCAGACGCCGGTCAATGGCATCGTCGTAGCGCAGCGTGTCGTAACGTGTGGCCGATGGATCCTTCTTCGGATCCGCGGTGTAGATGCCGTCCACCTGGGTGGCCTTGAGCAGCAGGTCGGCGCCCACTTCAACCGCGCGCAGCGCCGCCGCAGAGTCGGTGGTGAAAAAGGGATTTCCAGTGCCCGAGGCGAAGATCACCACGCGGCCCTTCTCCAGGTGACGGACCGCGCGACGGCGGATGTAGTCCTCGCACACCTGGTTGATCCGCAGCGCACTCATCACCCGCGCTTCCAGGCCAGCACGTTCCACCGCGTCCTGTAGGGCCAGGGCGTTGATCACGGTGGCCAGCATGCCCATGTGGTCGCCGGTGATCCGGTCGAGGCCGCCGCGGGCCAGTCCTTCTCCGCGAAAGATGTTGCCGCCGCCCACCACCAGCGCCACCTGCACCCCGGCATCAACCACCGCCTTCAGCTCCGTCGCCAGAAACTGTGTGACGGCCGGCTCGATACCGAACTTGCCACTGCCCATCAGGGCTTCGCCAGACAACTTCAGGAGGATGCGGGAATAGACAGGCGATGACATGGCTGATCCTTCTGAGGCACTTAGAAGAAGGCCCCGTTTCCGGGGCCTTTTGAAACACAACAATGGTAACCGAGATATGCGCCTCAGAGGCCGGCCTGTGCTGCCACCTCGGCCGCAAAGTCGGTGGCCTCCTTCTCGATGCCCTCACCCACCGCAAAGCGGACAAAGCTGGCGACTTCGGCGTTGGACGCCTGCAGCAGCTGGCCCACCGACTGGTCGGGATTCTTGACGAAGGGCTGCCCCACCAAGGTGATCTCGGCGATGAACTTACGCACCTTGCCTTCCATCATCTTGGCGACGATCTCGGCAGGCTTACCGGCAGCCTGCTCGGCCGACTGCGCCTCGATGATCTTGCGCTCGGCGGCCAGCACGTCTTCCGGCACCGCGTTGCCGTCAAGGAAACGCGGACTGGAGGCGGCCACGTGCATGGCGACGTCGCGGGCAAGCTCAGCGCCGCCCTGCTTCATCGCCACCACCACGCCAATCTTGCTGCCGTGCACGTAGTGGGCAATATCGCCATCGCTCTTCGGCACCACCACAAAGCGACGGATGGTGATGTTCTCACCGATCCGGGCCACCATGGCGCGGCGCTGCTCATCGAGCGAACCCTGGCCGCCGTCCAGCTTCAGCAGGCCGTCGAGATCGTCCGGACGCTGCGCCAGGGCGACATCGGCCACCTTCTGTGCGAATGCCTTGAAGTCATCGCCTTTGGAGACGAAGTCGGTCTCCGAATTGAGCTCAACCATGGCGACGGCATCGGCGGCGCTGGCCAGAGCGATGACGCCCTCGGCCGCTACGCGGGCACCCTTCTTGTCGGCCTTGGCCATGCCATCCATGCGCAGCTTTTCGGCGGCCTTGTCGAGATCGCCCCCGGTGGCTTCCAGGGCCTTCTTGCAGTCGGTCATCCCGGCACTGGTGCGGTCACGCAGTTCCTTGACGAGCGCGGCTGTAATGGCAGTCATTGCTTAATCCTCTGTGGTGTCGGCGTTGGCGGAGGGCGCTGCGGCCTCGGCGACCGGTGCGGCAGCGGGCGCCGCAGCAGGCGCAGCCGGGGCTGCCTCGGTACGGGCGCCGCCACGGCCGCCGCGCGGACGATCACCGTCACGGCGCGGTCCGTTGCGACGCGGACGCTGGGAGCGCTCTTCCGGCGCCGACTCTTCCGGATCCTCGCGGAACGGCACGCCGCTGGCACCGCGCGCCTCAATGATGGCGTCGGCGATGCACTGGGTGTAGACCTTGATGGCGCGGGTGGCGTCGTCGTTGCCCGGAATCACGCAGTCCACCAGGCTGGGGTCGTTGTTGGAGTCGACCACGGCAATCACCGGGATACCCAGCTTGCGGGCTTCGGCGACGGCATTCTTTTCGTAGCCGGTGTCAACGATGAACAGGCCATCCGGCAGGCTCGGCATGGCCTTGATGCCGCCCAGCGACTTGCGCAGCTTTTCGAGCTCGCGCTGGAACATCAGCTGTTCCTTCTTGGTGAGGCGGTTGATGGAACCATCCTCGACCTGCTTTTCCATGTCGATCAGACGCTTGACGGAGGCCTTCACGGTCTTGAAATTGGTCAGCATGCCGCCCAGCCAGCGTTGGCTGACATAAGGCATGCCACAGCGACGGGCTTCCTCTTCAATGGCGTCGCGGGCAGCGCGCTTGGTGCCGACGAACAGCACGCGGCCGCCGCTGGCGGCAATCTTTCCGGCGTAGGAACAGGCGTCCCGCAGCATCGGCAGGGTCTGTTCGAGGTTGATGATGTGGATGCGGTTGCGATCCCCGAAGATGAACTGCTCCATCCGGGGGTTCCAGTAGCGGGTGCGGTGACCAAAGTGGACACCGGCTTCCAGCAACTGACGCATGGTGATATCGGCCATGGCCATACTCCTAGGGTTTCAATTGTGGCAAATCGCACCTGTGAACCGCATTGCGGCCACCCTGGTAATGGTGCGAGTGAATTCTCCGCAGGCAGATTGCCTTTGGAGGGCGCGCTTTATACCATTGCGCCCCCTTTGAAAACAACCACTTTCCAACGGTCCCCGGAGCGGAGGTGGTGCGAGCGACTCCTTCCATGGGCATTACCCTGAAATCCCCCGAGGCGCAGGCCAAGATGCGGGCGGCCGGCCAGGCGGCCGCGTCGGTGCTGACCATGATCGAGGCGCATGTGCGCCCCGGCATCAGCACCGCCGAGCTCGACCGGATCTGTCGCCAGTACATCGAAAACACCTTGGGCTGCGTCTCTGCCACGGTCGGCTACACCGCGGGCGGCAGCCGACCCCCGTTTACCGGGGCCATCTGCACCTCGGTCAACCACGTGGTCTGCCACGGCATCCCTGGCCCCAAGGTGCTGAAAAAGGGCGACATCCTCAATATTGATGTCACCGTGATCAAGGATGGTTTCCACGGCGATACCAGCAAGATGTACTTCGTCGGCGAGCCCTCGGTGCTGGGACGACGACTGGTGGAAACCTGCCATCAAGCCATGATCGAGGGGATCCAGCGCGTGCGCCCCGGGGCCCGCCTGGGGGACATCGGCCACGCCATTCAGACTTACGCCGAAGCCCGCGGCTTCAGCATCGTCCGCGAATACTGCGGCCATGGCATCGGCGAGGTGTTCCACGAAGACCCGCAGGTGGTGCACTACGGGCGCCCTGGCACGGGTCTTGAACTCGTCGCCGGCATGACCTTCACCATCGAACCGATGCTCAACGCCGGCCGCCCTGAGGTCAAGGAACTGCCCGACCAGTGGACCGTGGTCACCAAGGACCATGCGCTGTCCGCTCAGTGGGAGCACACCATTCTGGTGACACCGCACGGCTTCGAAGTGCTCACGCTGCGCGACGGGGCGATGTAATGAACAGTCCACTCGACGACGACGGCGACGAAGGCGCCAACGTCTTCTCTCCGCAGCGCATCCGTGCCCGGCTGGCCGCCGGTCAGTACGCGGTAGCGGCCTTTCGCGAAACCCTGGCCTGGGGCCGCGAGCGCCTGTTCAGCCTGTTTCATGATGGTGCCGCCGCCGAAACCCTGGTGCATGCCCGCGCGCACTTGGTCGACGAGGTGCTGCGGGCCATGTGGCTGCGTTTTCTGCCTGACGACCCGCCCGGCCTGACGCTGGTGGCGGTGGGCGGCTACGGCCGCGGCGAGCTGCTGCCGCATTCCGACATCGACATTCTGTTGTTGCACCAGAATGATGCATTGCAGGTGCACCGCACCGCCTTGGAGCAGTTCACCGCTTTCGGCTGGGACATTGGCCTGGAAGTCGGTCAGAGCGTCCGCACCGTCGAGGAGTGCGTGCAAGAGGCGGCCAAGGACATCACCGTCATCACCAATCTGCTGGAGGCGCGCCAACTGGCTGGCGACCTGCGTCTGCTCGGCGAGATGCAAGGGGCGCTGACGCCCGACCGAGTCTGGTCGGTGCGCGATTTCTTCGAGGCCAAGAAGGCCGAACAGGCTGCGCGCTACCGGAAGTACGACGACACCGGCTACAAGTTGGAGCCCAACGTCAAGGAAAGCCCGGGCGGTCTGCGGGACATCCATACCGTGGCCTGGGTGGCGCGCCGGCAATTCGGCAGTGGCACCCTCAGCGAGCTGCGCGAGCGCGGCTTTCTCACCAAGCAGGAATGCGACGAGCTATTCGCGGGTCAGGACTTCCTCTGGCGTGTGCGTTTCGCCCTGCACATGATCACCGGGCGCCGCGAGGACCGTCTGCTGTTCGACCACCAGATCAAGGTCGGCGAGCTGTTCGGCTATCTGGACAATGACCGCAACCGCGCGGTCGAGCAGTTCATGCAGCTGTACTACCGCACCATCAAGTCGCTCTCCTGCCTCAATGACCTGCTGCTGCAGCTATTCGAGGAAGCTATCCTCGCCGACAGTGAGCCGACCACCGTCTCGGCGCTCAATGCGCGCTTTCAGCGCCGCGGTGCCTACATTGAGGCGGTTGACGACGAGGTGTTTCAGCGCGCGCCCTGGGCGCTGCTGGAGCTCTTTCACCTGATGCAGCAACACCCGAAGCTGGAAGGCGTTCGTGCGCAGACCCTGCGCATGATCCTTCGCGACGGGCGGCTGATCGACGACAGCGTGCGGCGCGACGTCCGGGCCCGCAGCCTGTTTATCGATATGTTCCGCGAGGGCCGCGGCCTGACCCGCAACCTGCGGCGCATGAATCGCTATGGCGTGCTGGGACGTTATCTGCCGGCCTTTGGCTCCATCGTGGGATTGATGCAGTACGACCTGTTCCACACGCTGACGGTCGACGAACACGTGCTCTACGTGGTGCGCAACACGCGGCGCTTCATGATGCAGCGCTTCGCCGAGGAGCTGCCGTTTGCCCACGAGGTGATGAAGCGCCTGCCCAAGCCTGAGCTGCTCTATCTGGGCGCGCTGTTCCATGACATGGCCAAAGGCCGTGGCGGCGATCACAGCGAGCTCGGTGCCGACGAATCCAAGGCCTTCTGCCTGGAGCACGGCCTGTCGCATGCAGACGCTGACCTGGTGGCCTGGTTGGTCCGCAACCATCTGATGATGTCGCTGACCGCGCAGAAGCAGGACGTCTCCGACCCACAGGTGATCACCGCCTTTGCCGCCAAGGTGGGCGATCGCTCAAGGCTCGATTACCTGTTCCTGCTGACCTGTGCCGATATCCGCGCCACCAATCCGGCGCTGTGGAACTCCTGGCGCGAGAGCCTGCTGACCGAGCTGTATAACACCACCGCCCGCACCCTGGACCGCGGGCTCGGCAACCCGCTACGGGAAGACGAGCTGGTGGCCGAGGTCAAGGCCGAGGCGCTGCAGCTGCTGAACGCCCAGGGCGAGGACAGCACCGGCATTGAATCGGTGTGGGCGCGCTTCGACGCCGATTATTTCCTGCGTCACAGCCCAGAGGAACTGGCCTGGCACCTCCCCGCCCTGCGCACCGTCAGCCCGGCCTCGATGCCACTGGTGCTGGTGAAGACACTGCCGGAACGTGGCACCTCGGTGTTCATCTACACCCTCGACCGCGACCACCTGTTCGGCCTGTCGACCGGGGTATTGGCAAGGTTGGGTCTCAACATTCTCGACGCCCGACTACACACCACCCGCGACGGCCACGTGCTCGACACCTACGTGGTGGCCGAGACCGACAACCGCCCCGTCGATCCCGGCGTGCGGTTCCCGGAGATTACCGAGCAGCTGCGCAAGGTGCTGAGCGACCCCGAAACCTCCACCGTGTCGGTGAATCGGCGGGTTCCCCACCGGCTCAAGCATTTCGACACGCCCACCCGCGTGCATTTTCGGCAGGACAGCACCGGGCGCAGAACCCTGCTGGAACTGGTCGCAGCCGACCAGCCCGGACTGCTGTCGATGCTCGGCCGCATCTTCGCCAAGCGCGGCATTCTGGTGGACGCTGCCAAGATCGCCACCATCGGCGAGCGCGCCGAGGACGTCTTCTACATTAAGGACCGGCTGGATCGCCCGATTACCGAAGAGCGTCAACTCGATGAGCTGCGCGAGGTGATCACCCGCACCCTCGATCGCCGCGACTCAGACGCCTGAACGCCGCCCGCGGCACCCCACTCGACAACCACAACAGGACACCCCCATGACGCTGGACACCACGCTCGACGCCCTTTGGGAAAACCGCGCCGACTTCGACGCCCGCGACCCCGCCATGCGCGGGCCGGTCGAGGAGGCCATCGGCCTGCTGGATTCTGGCGCCGCTCGGGTCGCCGAACCCGACGGCGACGGCTGGAAGGTCAACGCCTGGTTGAAAAAGGCAGTCTTGCTGTCCTTCCGCCTACAGGACAACGGCCCGGTGGCCATGGGTGCCTTGCAGGGCTATGACAAAGTGCCACTGAAGTTCGACGGCTGGACCGCCGATGACTTTGCCCGCCAGGGCGCCCGCGTGGTCCCACCCGCCGCAGTCCGGCGCGGCGCCTTCATCGCCCGCAACGCCGTGCTGATGCCCAGCTACGTCAACATCGGCGCCTATGTCGGTGAAGGCACCATGGTCGACACCTGGGCCACCGTCGGCTCCTGCGCCCAGGTGGGTGCGCGCGTCCACCTGTCCGGCGGCGTCGGGCTCGGCGGTGTGCTGGAGCCGTTGCAGGCCAATCCCACCATCATCGAGGACGACTGCTTCATCGGCGCCCGCAGTGAAATCGTCGAAGGGGTGGTGGTTGGCAAGGGCAGCGTGATTTCGATGGGGGTTTTCATCGGTGCCAGCACTCCGATCTACGACCGAGACACCGCCAGCATCAGCTATGGCCGCGTGCCCCCAGGCAGTGTGGTGGTGGCCGGCAGCCTGCCGCGTGACGGCGGCCGCTATCACCTCAACTGCGCAGTGATCGTCAAGCGTGTGGACGAAAAGACGCGGGCCAAGACCGGCATCAACGAGCTGCTGCGCGAGGCCCAGGCCAGCGCCTGATGTGACGGCAGCGCCGCGACGTCCGCCGTCGCAGCGGGCTGACGCTATGCTATCGGTGGAGGAAACACTTGTGGATGCCCCTGCCCTGATCGACCTGCTGCGCGCCCTGATCGCGCGTCGTTCGCTCACCCCGGACGATGCGGGTTGCTGCGCGCTGCTGATGGACCATCTGGCGCCGCTGGGCTTTCAGGCCGAGTTTATCGATGCCGGTGGCGTCACCAATCTGTGGGCAACCCTGCAGCGGGGTGAAGGCCCGCTGCTGATCCTCGCTGGACACACCGATGTGGTGCCGACTGGCCCGCTGGATCAATGGCACAGCGACCCATTCGTCCCCACCGAGCGCGACGGGCTACTGTTTGGCCGCGGCGCGGCCGACATGAAGTCGGGAATCGCCGCGATGGTGGCGGCAGTTACCCGCTTCGTTGCAGCCAACGACTGGGGCGGCACGCTCGCCTTCCTGATCACCTCTGACGAGGAAGGCGTAGCGCGGCATGGCACGCGCCACGTGGTCGAGGTCCTCCGCCAGCGCGGTATCACCCCGGACTACGCGATCGTTGGCGAGGCCTCCAGTAACGCACAGCTGGGCGACCGCATCATGGTCGGCCGCCGCGGCTCGCTCAACGGAACCCTGCAGGTGCTGGGCAAGCAGGGACACGTCGCGTATCCGCACTTGGTGGAAAACCCGGTGCTGCGCTTTGGCCCCGCACTGGCCGCGCTGGCAGCGGAGCGTTGGGATGAGGGCAACGCGGCGTTTCCACCGACCTCATTCCAGATCTCCAACATTCACGCGGGCACCGGTGCCAATAACGTGGTGCCGGGGACGCTCGATCTGCTGTTCAACTTCCGCTTCTGCACCGCCTCGACGGCAGCGTCCCTGCAACAGCGGGTGCATGCGCTGCTGGATCGGGAGGGCCTGCGCTACACGCTCGACTGGCAGCTGTCGGGTGAGCCCTTCCTGACCCGTCCGGGGGCGCTCACCGAGGCTGCCAGCGCCGCCATCATTGAGGTCACCGGCCTGACCCCGGAACACTTTACCGGCGGCGGGACTTCAGATGCGCGCTTCCTCGCGCCCTGGGGTGCGCAAACGGTGGAGATCGGTCCGATCAATGCCTCCATCCACAAGATCGACGAGCACGTTCGCATCGACGATCTGATGCCGCTGTCGCGGATCTACGAGGGCATCCTGCGACGCCTGATGGTGCCGACGTCGTGACGGCCCTCCGGCCGTTCAGCCCGGCGCCGGGACTGGGTGGCGCCTTCCTGCAGTCGGTCCTGGCCAGCAAGCGACCGGCCGTCCGCCTGTGGCGCCGGTCAGGGATCGACCTCGATGCCTCAGCGGCTGCTGAGCTGCTGGAATGCTTCGACGAGTCAGGCGCGCCCGTCCGCCTGCAGGGCTATCGAAACGATCAGCCCACCGGTGCCCGCGTTCAGGTGGTCCTGTTGCACGGCTGGGAGGGCTCCCATCAGTCCAACTACCTCTACGGCGTGGCGGCCGCGCTGTTCGCAGACGGCCACCATGTCTATCGGCTGAACCTGCGTGATCACGGCGGCACCCATCACCTCAATCGTGAGATGTTCCATTCCGCCCGGCTGCGTGAGGTGATCCAGGCGGTACACACGATCAACCGCCAGCACCCGACCCTGCCCTTGGTGGTCATCGGCTTCTCACAGGGCGGCAACTTCGCACTGCGCCTTGGCCTGCACGGGCCGGCGCAAGGACTGACACCCCGGCTGTGCGCCGCCATTTCGCCCGTGATGCGCCCGGGTGCGACCCTGGCCGCCATCGACGCAGGACCCAAGCTGATTCACCGCTACTTCATCGACAAGTGGCACCAGACGCTGCGGCGCAAGGAAATGGCGTGGCCGGGCGCATACGACTTTAGCGCGCTATACGCCCAGCATCGCTTTCTGACCATCACCGAGGCCTTCGTTGACGCGCACACCGAGTATCCGTCGATGTCGGCCTACCTGGATGCCTACACCTTGCAGCCTGCTCAGCTGATGGAGAGCCCGACACCGCTGGCCATCCTCACCGCAGATGACGACTCGGTCATCCCGGTGGCCGACTTTGAAGGGTTGCGGCAGGCCGGCAGCGTGGTGCGCTATGACCGTACACCGCGGGGCGGGCATTGTGGGTTCGTCGACCGCTACAGTTTGCACAGCTGGGCCGAGGACTGGGCACGCGCCCAGGTCAGCGCGATCCTGGATTGACCACACCCGCAGCAACGTGACCGGTGGGCACCACTTCTGCCGCAGAGTCGCAGTGGCGGGTCTGATCATCAAAAAAGAAATCTGGCTCGAACGCGCGTAGGAACCGCCCCTTGTCGAGACCCCCCAGAAACATCGCCTCGTCCACTTCCAGACCCCAGGCCATCAGGGTGCGGATCGCACGTTCATGGGCCGGCGCACTGCGTGCCGTCACCAGCGCCGTGCGCAGCCGCACCGGCACTGAGGTGCCGGCAGCGCCCTGCAGCGTGTGCAGCGCCTGCAGCAAGGGCTTGAAAGGGCCTGGCGGCAGAGGGCGACTCACGGCTTCCTGCTCATGGCGGGTGAAGGCATCCAGCCCCTGTGCCTGAAACACCCGTTCGGCCTCGTCGGAAAACAGTACGGCGTCACCATCGAAGGCAATCCGTATCTCGTCGGCATGGGCCTCCGAGGCGCGTGCCGAGTGCGCGAACACCCGGGCCGCCGGATAGCCCGCGGCGAGGGCACCACGCACATCGTCCTCGTTCATCGACAAGAACAGATGCGCACGGAGGGCATCAAGGTAGTGGAATGGTGGCCGACCGCGGGTGAACATGCCGCGCTCTATCGGCAGCCCATGGTGGGTGGCCGAGCGAAACGCGCGCATCCCCGACACCGGATCGTTGCGAGATAGCAGCACCACTTCGACCCGCGCCTGATCGGCCGCATTGAAGGCCAGCAGCTTCTTCACCAGCGGAAACGCGACCCCGGGACCGGCCGGCACTTCCATGCGGTCGAGCTGCAGCTTCATGTAGGCGTGATCGTCTTCCGTCTCGAAAAGACGGTTCTCCTCCTCGAAATCGAACAGGGCACGTGAGGACAGCGCCACCACCAGCTTGCCGTCGAGGGTCACCCCCATATCCGACCTCCGCTACGAAAAAACCCGCGAACCGACCGTGGCCCGCGGGCTTCGAGTGTACCGGCAGCACCACCGACGGCGGCGCGACCGTAGCCGGCGATCAGCCGGCTTTTTCGAGCTGCGTGGTCCACTCACCCTTGGACGCCAGGCCATTCATCCGGGCGCGGTGTAAGTGCGCCTTGCGGCCGGCTTCGAGATTGCCGGCCTTGCCACCCCACGCCTTCAGCGCAGCGGCCTGGAGGGCGCGCCCATAGCTGAACGTGAGGTTCCACGGCAGATTGCCGATGCGGTTCATGGCATCGAGATGGGCCGTGGCATCGACATCGCTCTGTCCCCCGGAGAGGAAGGCGATGCCAGGCACGGCTGCCGGCACGCGGCGACGCAGCACGCGCACGGTGCGTTCGGCCACTTCATCGACGCTGGCCTGCTGCGGACACTTCTTGCCGGACACCACCATATTGGGTTTCAGCACCATACCTTCGAGCAGGATGTTCTGGGCCGACAGCTCGGCAAAGACGGCGTCCAGCGTCAGGTCGGTGACCTCTTCGCAGACCTCGATGCTGTGGTCTCCGTCCATCAGCACCTCGGGCTCAACGATGGGCACGATGTCCTGTTCCTGACAGAGCGCGGCATAGCGGGCCAAGGCGTGGGCATTGACGTGGATGGCGTAGTCGGTCGGCGCGTTCTCGGTGATGTTGATCACCGCACGCCACTTGGCGAAACGGGCACCGGCCGCCTTGTACTTCTCGAGACGGCCGCGCAGGCCGTCGAGGCCCTCGGTGATGGTTTCGTCGGCGTGAGCGTTGGCCAGCGGCTGTGCGCCCTTGTCGACCTTGATGCCCGGAATGACGCCCTTGGATGCCAGCAGTTCCGGAAACGGCACACCCGCCAGCGACTTCTGGAACAGGGTTTCCTCGAACAGAATCACCCCCGAGGTGTGCTGCTCGAAGCCCTCGGTGGTGAACAGCATGTCACGGTAGGTCTGGCGATTGCCTTCGGTGTTCTCGACACCGATGGAATCGAAGCGCTTCTTGATTGTGCCGGTGGACTCGTCCGCCGCAAGAATGCCGCGACCGGTGGCCACCATGGCATTCGCGGTCTGGTTGAGAATTTCGGGGTTCATCAGGACAGGGCTCCGAATCTGAATGGAAGAGGCGTCCTCCGGTCCGGACAGGATCCGGGACGGAGGACAACAAGCTTGGCGGAGGAGGAGGGATTCGAACCCCCGGAACCTTGCGGTTCAACGGTTTTCAAGACCGCCGCAATCGACCACTCTGCCACTCCTCCGATCCCTGGGAGTTTAGCATTTGCGCCGACCCGGACGCCGACCGCAGACCGCGCGGCGTGTGCCCGTACCCCTTAGATGGGGGTGAAGCGTTGACCCTGCCAAAGCCGGCGCGGCAGCCTCACCACCATGCCTAGCCTCCCCCGCCCCGAGTGGGCTGAAACCTCCGACCAGCTGCGCGCCCGGATTGCCCGTGATCTGCACGAAGATCTGGGCGCGCGCCTGCTCAACCAGCTGCACGGTGCCGCAGATGACCGCAGCGCGCGCTCGTCGCGGCACATGCTCGATGACGTGCGCGCCTTGCTGGACACCCTCGACACCCGCAGCTACACCCTGGAGGAAAGCATCAACGAATGGCGGGCGGCCCTGGACGAGCGCCTGCAGGACAGTACCGTCGGCCTTGATTTCGTCGCCCCGGACAGACTTCCGGCACTGTGGCTGACCACCCTGGAGCGGGCCAACCCGCGGCGGATACTGATGGAGTTCGCTGACAACGCACTGCGGCACGCACGGCCCACGGTACTCCGTGTCACACTCCGGTTGCGGCAACCCCTGCTGTCCCTGCGCATTGAGCATGACGGTCATGACAGCGCGATGTCCGGCTGGCGCGCCGCGCGCGGTCTGCGCAACCAGGCACTACGGGCTCAGGATCTGCAGGCCGAGCTCAGCTACGATGAGACCGACGACCATCACGCCATGACCTTACGTTTCGCCCTCAAGCACGCCTTTGGAGCCGCGCATGCGCCATGGTCTGATCGTTGAGGATCTGCCGGCCCCGGCCCAGTGGCTGGGCATGATGCTGGCCGAAGCCTTCGACGACATCGAGGTCGCCCTCAGTGGTTCGCTGGCCGAGGCCCGCCGTCAACTCGAACGCCAACTACCGGACATCGCACTGATCGACCTCGGCCTGCCGGACGGCTCAGGCGTCGATTTGATCCGCGAACTTCACCAGCTTCATCCGGCCTGCCACTGCGTGGTGACCACCATCTATGCCGATGACCGTCACCTGTTTCCGGCACTGCGGGCCGGCGCGTCGGGGTATTTGCTAAAGGATCAGCCGCGCGAACGAGTGCTCAAGGCCCTGCGCGGTATCGCCGCCGGTGAACCGCCGTTATCGCCCGCCATTGCCCAGCGCCTCCTGCGGGTGTTCGGCGAGGAGGGCGGTAGTGATGAGGCCGGCGCCAAGCTATCGCCGCGCGAGCGCGAAACGCTCACCTTGATCGCCAAGGGGTTTCGCCTGCCTGAAGTGGCAGCGCAATTGGGCGTGACACGCAACACCGCCGCCGGGTTCATCAAGACGGTGTACCGAAAGCTCAACGTCACCAGTCGTGCAGAGGCTACCCTGCAGGCGGCGCGCATGGGCCTGGTCAACCCCAACAGTTGAGGGACAGCCGGCGCAGTCGGGCTCAGCGCGACCGCACCACTCGCAATTCGGCCTTGCGCGGGGCCTCGGGATGCGACGGCGTTGCCGGTAGGGTGCGGCCTTCCAAGGCCGCCAGACAGGCCGCCAGCGTCTGACTGATCAGGGTCTGGTTACGGATCATCTCGATACGCGGCCAAGTGGCACGTTCGCCCTCACGCACGAAGCGCTCGATCGACTCAAGACTTGGGTTGGACGTCACATTGGCATATCGCCAGAGACTGACCTCGGGGAAGATATTGATGTTGCCGCGGTAGTCCTGGTCGAGCACGCTGGAGGCGATATCCAGCGACTTGCGCATGCGTCCGGCACTGGGCATCGCCTTGCGCGCCAGATCCACCACACTCTTGACGCTACCGCGGGCACTGGAGCGGGCGAAATCGCGTGCCGAGTTGGCCAGTCCGTCGCTCCCGGGCTCCCGCTTGCTGATGAAGGGCAGCACGTGGGGGTTGGTCTGACTGACGATGAAATGATTGACGTTGTGCAAGCGCCGCAAACGCAGGGTCGGCAGATCAGACTTGAGACTGCCGTCGTTCCACCGCAGCAGCGGCATGTAGGGCACCCGACTGCCGTGCTCGTCCTGGGTCATCAGCATGACGGGCGGGAACAGAACCGGCACAGCACATGAGGCCAGGATGGCCTCATGGAGGTACAGATACGGGAAGGTGAGATAGTTGAGCAGTCGCGGCGGCTGGTTCAGCCCGGCCGGCGAAACCGTGATGTTGACGATACGACCGGAACGCCGATGGGCCTCGCCGAAGGTCAGATCGGGGATGTTCTTCTCCAACGCCCGACGCAACTGGGACTGGTCCATGATGGCGCCACGGCGCAGCCACATGCGCCAGGGCAGCACCCGCCAGAAGCGGTGGTAGACGTTCTCTGGATTGAGCAGCTTCTCAGCTTCGTCCGGCCCGTGTGCAGCAACCGTGGCGGCAACAATCGAGCCGGCGCTGGAACCCGAAAGCACACTGGGGAGCAAGCCTTCCAGATACAGCGCCTTCACCACCCCCACGTGGAACAGTCCGAGGGTGGCCCCGCCCGACAGCATCAGCGCCGAGCGTCCGAAAGACTGTTCGAGCTCGCCGAAGAACTTCAGCTTGTCGGCATGGCTGAAATCCGGCAGATCGAGGCTCGCCACTTCGAGCAGGGCCTCAGAGATCTCCTGGACGTAGTCATGCACCAAGCCCTTGGTGCCCACCCGCGCCCGGCCGTACAGCAGTGGATTGCCCAGGTTGCCGAGGTTCCAGTGCAGCCCCTGCCGAAGATGGTGTCGCAACTTGGCCCACTGCCGGTCCGCGCGCATCTGGCGTACCTGCCGCAGCCGCGAGCGGATCAGGCGCCAGTCGAAATCGTCCGAGGTGTCGTCTTCCTTCCACTCATCGCGGCCTTCACGATGATCGAGGGCGCTGGCCACTTCGCGCCAGGTGGTGTAGTCCTGGGCAGCGTCGAGCTCCCGGTGCAGGTCGCGCAGGGAACGATCCATGAGCACCCCTCCGTCATTGCCATTGAATAGCGGTATGGTGACGCATGCCGATGGGAGGGGCAATGCCGTGAAAGGCCTGCTGTCCCGGAAAAGCGACCTTTCGCACCCCCGAGGGCATGGCCTTTGCGTAGACTCAGACTCCCTTTTCAATACCTTCCCAGATGAATCGCCCATTGAATGAGGCGCTTGCCCGCCTCAATGACATCGTGCTGGGGAAGTCCCAGGTGCTTCGCCTTGCACTGAGCGGCCTGCTGGCGCGCGGCCACCTGCTGATCGAAGACGTACCTGGCGTTGGCAAAACCACCCTCGCGCTGAGTCTGGCACGCGTACTTGGCCTCGACTTTCAGCGCATCCAGTTCACCGCAGACCTGCTACCGGCGGACATCATCGGCGTGTCCGTGTACGAAAGCGCGACCGGCGGCTTTCGTTTTCACGCCGGCCCCATCTTTGCGCAGATGATTCTGGCGGACGAGGTCAATCGCGCCAGTCCCAAAACCCAGTCGGCCCTGCTGGAAGCCATGGAAGAGCGTCAGGTCACGGCGGAGGGCCAGACGCGCCCCCTGCCCGACCCCTTCTTCGTCATCGCCACCCAGAACCCCAACACCCAGATCGGCGTGTTCCCGCTACCCGAAAGTCAGCTCGACCGTTTCCTGATGCGACTGTCGATGGGCTACCCGCCGGAAGCGGCCGAACGCGCCCTGCTCACCGAGCGCGACCGCCGTGACCTGCTCGGCAGTCTGCCGGCGATCCTGTCGCCACAGCAGATGCAGGCTTTGCAGGCCGAAGTGGCCGCCGTCCAGACCCGGCCGGCGCTGATCGACTACGTACTGGCCTTGGTGCGGCATACCCGCGAGCATCCCGGACTCCGCCAAGGCCTTTCGCCACGAGCCGGGCTGGGACTGAAGCGTGCGGCACAGGCTTGGGCCTATCTGGAAGGCCGCAGCGGCGTGTTGCCGGAGGACGTGCAGGCGGTGTTCTCGTCGGTGGTGTCGCATCGGCTGATGCCGACCGCGGACACCGGCACTGCAGCGCCCACGGCTGCCGACCTGCTGCAGGCTGTGGCCGTGCCCTGATGGGGCTGCGTCGGCCCCGGCCGTTGCGGGCATTGCAGGCACGTATTGACGCCTGGGTACTCCGCCGCGTTCGGCGCCAGGCGGGCCCAGTGACGGTGACACGGCAGCGGGTCTACATACTGCCCACGGGCTTTGGCTACGCCTTCGGCGGACTCAGCTTCGTGATGCTGTTGGGGTCGATGAACTACACCAACAGCATGGGCTTTGCGCTCACCTTCCTGATGGGCGCGCTGGGCCTGGTTGCCATGCATCACACCCATGCCAATCTCGCCGGTGTCGAGGTTCGCGGGGGTCACGCCGCGCCGGTGTTCGCCGGCGAAACGGCGCGCTTCGAACTCGTGCTGCGCGCCCCCGGACGCGCGCCCCATTACGGCATCGAAGCCGGTTGGCCACGTCAGCCTCACGGCAACCCTGTTGATGTCGGACTCGACGCCAACGCCACGCTCACACTGCAGCTTCCAGCGCTTCGCCGCGGCTGGCTGGCAGCGCCGGCATTCAGTGTCGCCAGCCGGTTTCCGCTCGGCATGTTCCGCGCCTGGACCTATCTGTCACTGGCGCAACGGGTGCTGGTTTATCCGGCCCCGGCACCGGCCGGCCTGCCACCGCCGTTCCGAGCGCCTGCAGGCAGTGGTCAGTCTGGCGACGGTCGACGCGGCCGGGATCAGTTTGCCGGCCTGCGCAGCTACCAGCGGGGCGACGCGCTCAACACGATTCACTGGAAGAGCCTGCCGAAACTGCCGCAACCCATGGTCAAGCAGTTCGAGGACCCGCGCGCCCCCGAGTGCCAGCTGCACCTCGACGATGCCCCCGGGGCCGATCTGGAGCAGCGTCTGTCGCAGCTGGCACGCTGGGTCCTGGACCTGGACGCACTGGGCAGTCGCTATGGCCTCAACCTCCCAGGCGTGACGCTGCCCATGGACCAGGGGGAGGCCCACAGGCACCGCTGCCTGCAGGCACTCGCCCTGTATGGGCTGGGTGCGCAATGAAGCCGGTTGACGACGTGCTGCCGCGGCCCACCCTGCTGCGCATGTTGGGGGTTTTGCTGTGGGTGCTGGCGCCGCATGCGCTGCGCCTGCCGGTCTGGGAAAGCGCCCTCATCCTCGGCTGCCTGTTATGGCGCTTTGGCGCCCTTCAGCGGGGCTGGCCGCTGCCCCCCACCCTGCTGCGGGCGGTCCTGACCTTCAGTGCCTTCGGCGCCATTTACCTCAGCTTCGGGCGCATCAATGGCCAGCACTCCGGCACGGCCCTGTTGGTGCTGATGACCGGTCTCAAGCTACTGGAGATGCGCAGCCGGCGTGACGTACTGGTGGTGGTCATCCTGCTGTACTTCCTGCTGCTGACGCACTTCCTGTTCTCGCAGGAGTTGTGGACTCTGGCTTGGATGCTGGGCAGTGCGGTGCTGATCACCGCGTTGCTGATCGAGATCCAGCACCGCCATCAGCTGTTGCCGTTCAGGCAGACCCTGCGCATGAGCCTGCGCCTGACCGGCCAGGCGCTACCGCTGATGGTGCTGATCTTCCTGTTGTTTCCCCGCATCCCCGGGCCTTTGTGGGGCCTTCCGGCGGATGCCGGCGCCAGTCGCACCGGGATTCCCGACAGCATGTCGCCGGGCGATATCGCCAACCTCATCCTGTCGGAGGCGGTCGCCTTTCGGGTCCAGTTCGAGGGCGAGCCGCCGGCGCAACGGGATCTCTACTGGCGCGGGCCCGTATTCGATTTCTTCGATGGTCGCAAATGGGAGACCGGCTTCCGACGCAGCGATTTGCCCGCCGCAGATATCCGTCCTGGCGGTCGCGCACTCCCGTACGAGATGGTGCTGGAGCCGACTCGCACTCATTGGCTGTTCGGCCTGGAGATGACCGATCCCGCCGCGCTGCCACCGGAGAGTCGGATCAATAGCGATGCTCAGCTCATCGCCCGAAAGCGGGTCATCGAGCGCAGGCTGTACCGCGCGGTCGCGCGCCCCGACTACCAGCTGGATCCTTCGCCGCTGAGCCGCTGGGCCGAAATCACCAACCTGCGACTGCCAGACGACAGCGCCCCCCGCACCCGCGCGCTGATCCGTCAGTGGCAGGACCGCGGATTGGCGGGCTCGGCGCTGATCGACCACGCCCTGGATCACTTTCGGTCGCAGCCGTTTCGCTACACCCTGCGGCCACCGCTGCTGGGCAACCAGCCCATCGACGAGTTCCTGTTCGACAGCCGAGCCGGCTTCTGCGAGCACTACGCCAGCAGCTTCGTGGTGATGATGCGCCTGGCCGGCATTCCGGCGCGGGTGGTCGTGGGCTATCAGGGCGGCGAGCCCAATGCCGTGGGCGACTACTGGGTAGTGCGACAGTCCGATGCGCACGCCTGGGCCGAAGTGTGGCTGCCGCAGCGGGGCTGGATCCGGGTCGACCCCACCGCCGCCGTGTCACCCGACCGCATCGAGCGCAGCTTTGACGATGTGATGGCGGGCGCCCCAGCGGAACGCCCTTTGTGGCAGGGCGGTGAGCGCCTCTGGAGCGCCGCGGTGGCGCGCTGGGACTGGTTCAATGCACAGTGGAACCGCTGGGTGCTCGCCTACGGGCCGGAGGTACAGCGGGACGTACTGCAGCGGCTCGGCATCCGCGACTGGGGGGCGATGGTACTGTGGCTGACCGCCGGCGTTGCCGTGATCCTGGCCGCACTCAGTGTCCACCTGCTGCGCAGCCGGCAGCCTCGGCCTCCGCGGGAACCGGCGGTACGAGAATGGCAACGGTTGCGCGGGATACTTCTGGCCGCCGGACTGCCGTCGAGCGACAGCGAGGGCCCCCTGGACCTGATCAACCGGGCGGCACGGCGATGGCCGCAGCACGCGGAAGCGCTTCAGACCTGCGGCCGCCTGTACTGCGAATTACGTTACTTGGACGATCCCGGTTGCCCCCCTCCCGAAGTCCAATTGCGAGCGGCCGTGACGCACTGTAAAAAGCGGTTTCTAGAATCGTCGTCGCCCTGAGTCCGCTCGCCAATGCCTTCACCCCAATCCCCCGAGCGGCCTGACGCCCCAGCGCTGGGCGAGGCACCCGATGCGCTTCAACAACGCCTTGATCGCCTGTTCGAAGGCTCACCACTGGGGATCGTGTTCTCCGACCTCGAGGGACGCTTCCTGCACGCGAACGCGGCGTTTTGTGCCATGACCGGCTGGACTGCGGAGACACTGCAGACCCTGGGTTACCAGGAGCTCACACCTGAAGAAGATCTTGCGATAACCGAGGGCCTGGTTCGAGGACTGCTGGACAACCCGCAGGTCGGTTACCAGGTCCGGCAACGATGCCGGACCGCCGACGGACAACTGCTGCCAATCGAGGTATTCGGCAGCGCTGTGGTGAATGCGGCCGGTGAGGCCGAGATGCTGATCGCGCAGATTGTCAACCGCAGCGCCGACGTCGAGGCCTTCGCCCGGCTTGAGGACATGGCCAACCGCGACTGGGTGACCGGGCTCCACAACCGGCGCTATCTGACGACACTGCTGGCCAAGCACCTGGAACCGCAGACGATCCACCACTCGTCACCGTCAGCGCTGGTGCTGATCGACCTGTCCGGCTTCAATCAGGTGATCACCTTGGGCGGCCATCCGGCCGGTGACAAGATCCTGCGCGAGGTGAGCTACCTGCTGCTGCGCCCCTTGCACAGGGAGGACGAACTGATACGGCTTGGCGGCGATCGCTTCGTCGCGCTCTGTCATGCGGAAACAGAAGCGGCGCTGCTGGCGCGCGCAGAGGCCATGACGGCAGAGGTCGCAGCTCACCCCTTCGTGGTTGAAGAAATCGAGATGCGACTGGTGGCCACCGCAGGCCTGCGCATGGTGCGCCCTCAGGATCGCGATCCGGACATGCTGCTTGCCGATGTCGATGCCGCTGCCCGTAGCGCCAAGGAGCGTGACCGCGGCAGCGTCCGTGTGTTTACCCCGGGCGATCGCGCCATCGTGCGAGAGGCCCGTCAGGCGTTTCATCTCAAGCGCCTGCACGAGGCGGTTGATCAGGCGCAGTTCGCCCAGGTCCTGGAGCCGCTGGTACACGCCCGCCGCGGCGGCGTTGCGGGGTACGAAGTACTCACCCGGCTGCGCGACGCGGACGGTCAGCTGCAGTCCATCGGCCCCTATATGGCCGCGGCTGAGCGTGCCCATGCCGCGGCGGGCATTGATCTGCGCATCCTCGCCGACACCCTGCCGAAACTGGCCCGACGCTGCCGCCAGCCGGATCCACCGGGCCTGCTGACGGTGAATCTTTCGGCCTGTTCGCTTCAGGCCGAGCGCTTCATCGAACAGCTGGGACAGCTACTCGCCGCCTACCGACTGCCGCGCGGCATCCTCTGCATCGAAGTCACCGAAACAGCCGCCGTCCATCAGCTGGAGCTGATGCATCGTGCCGCGCGGATGATCCGAGCCGAAGGCGCGCAATTGGTAATCGACGACTTCGGCTCCGGTTTCAGCTCGCTCGGCGCCCTGATGGCATTGGAGCCGGGCGGGCTCAAGATCGACCGCTCGCTGGTCCAGCGGATCCATACCGACCCCTTTGAACGCCGTGTGGTGCGGTCACTGGTGCAGCTCGGCCACAGCCTGGGTGCCTTCGTGGTGTTGGAAGGCGTGGAAACGGTCGACCATCTGAAAGTGGCGCAGGAACTGGAAGCCGACTATCTGCAGGGTTATGCCTTCGGCAAGGCGCTGCCGCTGGACGCCCTGTTGAGCTGATCCGCACGCAACAGCAGCACGCCGCCCACCACGAAGAACACCAGTAGGCTGAGAATGGCCAGCCGCGGGTTACCGGTCAGCTGCGCCGTCACGCCGACCACCAGCGGCCCCAACACCGCGGCGAACTTGCCCAGCATGTTGTAGATGCCGAAGAAGATACCCGCCTGTCGAGCCGGAATCAGGCGCGAGTAGTAGGCCCTGGACAGCGACTGAATTCCGCCCTGGACGCAGCCGATGGCGGCCGCCATCGCATAGAACTGCGCCTCGGTGCGGAGGGTGTAGGCCCACAAGGTGACCCCGATGTACACCGCGAGCGCGATGAGTAGGCCATTGCGGGTGCCGATGCGCTCGCCGATGCGGCCGAACAGGATTGCCGCAGGGAACCCGATGAACTGCACCAGTAGCAGGGCTTTGATCAGGCTGTCCGAGGGCAAGCCCAGTTTCATACCGAAGTCCACCGCCATCACGATGATGGTGTCGACGCCATCAATGTAAAGCCAGTAGGCCAACAGGAACATCCATACTGCCGGCATTCCGCGCAGAACCTGCAGGGTAGCGCGCAAGCCCGGCCACTCGGTGCTGGGGTGCCCACCCGGGTCGTCGCCTGGCAGCGTCAAGAACAGGGGTATCGAAAACACCGCCCACCACAGGGCCACCGAGAGGAAGGCGACACGCGTGCCCCAGGCCGCGTCGGGCAGGCCGAACCATTCGGGCTTGAGCGCCATCATCACATTGACGGCAAACAACAACCCGCCGCCCAGGTAGCCCAGCGCATAGCCCAAGGCCGAGATCCGGTCGCGCGCATCAGCCGGTGCAACGCGGGTCAGCAAGGCGTCATAGAACCCGAGCCCGCCAAAGAAGCCGATACGTCCCAGCACCGACAGCACCATGGCCCATCCCCACTGACCACGTCCCACTAGGAACAGGGCGGCGGTGGTCACCACGCCCAGCGTGGTGAAGGCCGCCAACCAGCGCAGGTGGGTACCACGACGGTCGGCCAGCGCGCCGAACCACGGGGCGGTGAGCATCACGAACAGGCTGGCCAGCGTGGTGGTGATGCCCTGATACAGGGTCTGCGTCTGCGGCGCGACGTCCACCGCCCAGTACTGATTGAAAAACAGGGGAAAGAACCCGGCCATCACGGTGGTGGCAAACGCCGAGTTGGCCCAGTCGTAAAGCGCCCAGGACCACTGGGCCTTGCGCGCGGTCGTCATACAGCCCCCGTCAGACGCAGGCTGAGTACCCGCGCATCTTCACGCCCCTGGTCTGCGGGATAGTAGCCGCGACGCAGCCCGATCTGAACGAAACCGTAGGCCGCGTACAGGCCCAAGGCGGCGCTGTTGGAACCGCGCACTTCGAGCAACATCTGCTCGCAGGCGGCGTGCCGGGCAATGTCCACCAGATGGTCCAGCAGGTGCCGCGCCAGCCCCCGGCGCTGTTGCGGCGGATCAATACACAGGTTGAGCAGATGGGCCTCACCGACAGCCATCGTCATGATGCCGTAGCCCAGGCTCCGCCCGACCGTGTCGGACGCCACCCAGCAGCTGTAGCCGACACGGAGGCAATCCTCGAAGATGCCGCGCGTCCACGGATAGGGATAGGCCCGACGCTCGATCGCCATGATCTCGTCGAGATGCGCCGGATGCATCGGACTGAGCCGCCAACGGGGGTGCGGCTGTGCGTTCATGCGCCGCCGTGAATGAAGCGATGAACCTGCTTGAGGTCTTCCCAGCTCTTGGCCTTCTCCCGCGGGCTGCGCAACAAGTAGGCCGGATGGTAGGTGATCATCAGCGGGATCTGTAGCGGTCCGTAGTGGTGCAGCGGCCCGCGCAATCGCGCCAAGGGGGCATCGGTGGCCAGCAGCCGCTGCGCGGCGACACGCCCCAGCGCGACAATCAGCTTCGGCTTGACCAGCGCGATCTGCTGTTCCAGATAGGGCCGGCAGGCTTCCGCTTCGCTTGGGGCCGGATCGCGGTTGCCGGGTGGACGACACTTCACCACATTGGCGATGAAGACGTTGTGTTCGCGGGAATACCCGATGGCTGCCAGCATCTGGTCCAGCAGCTTGCCAGCACGCCCGACAAAGGGCTCACCCTGAGCGTCTTCGTCGGCACCGGGCCCCTCGCCCACCACCATCAACGGCGCCGCACGGTGGCCGACACCAAAGACGGTACGGGTCCGGGTCTCGCAAAGGCCGCAGTGGCGGCATGCCGCCACCTGCGCCGCCAGGCCGTCCCAGTCGGTCGCCACCGGCTCAATCGCCACCGACGGCGGCACCTCGGCGACCGCGGCGGGCACCGGCGCAACCGCCACGGACACCGGGGATGACAACCGTGGCGGGACCGTGTCGTCCGGCACTGCGGGCCGCGCCCGGTGGGCGGTCCGCAGCGTCCAGGTTTCGATGCCCATGCGCTGAAGGGTGCGTGACTTTCGGCTCATACCCTATTGTCGCCGCCCCGGCCGCGGCGCGGCAATTCACGCCGCCAGCCGGTTCAGCGCCGACACAATGGCCTTGAACGACGCCGTGACGATATTGCCGTCCAGGCCCACACCAAACACCGCACGCCCGTCGCCGACTTTCAGCTCGATATAGGTCACCGCGCGCGCATCGGCACCGCCGGTGAGGGCGTGTTCGTGATAGTCGACCACCGTGACCGTCTCGCCGACAATGCCGGACATCGCCTTGACGAAGGCGTCAATCGGGCCGTTGCCCTCGCCCTTGAGCTTGTGCGACACGCCGCCGACCAGGACCTCACAGCCCAGTTTCACGCTGTCCTCGGTGGAGTCCTCCACCAGATGATGCGCGCGATAGGCGTAGCGACCCTCCGGCTGCAGATAGTTCCGCTCGAAGATCGACCAGATCTCGCTGGCGCTGACCTCCTTACCACTGACGTCGGTGACGCCCTGCACCACCTGTGAAAACTCGATCTGCAGGCGGCGCGGTAAATTCAGGCCGTACTCATGCTCGAGCAGGTAGGCGATACCGCCCTTCCCGGACTGCGAATTGACCCGGATCACTGCCTCATAGCTGCGGCCGACATCCATCGGATCGATCGGCAGGTAGGGCATCTCCCAGATGTCGTCCGCCTTGCGCATCGAGAAGGCCTTGCGGATCGCATCCTGGTGGCTGCCGGAGAAACTGGTGTACACCAGATCGCCGACATAGGGATGTCGCGGATGCACCGGCAGCTGGTTGCAGTACTCCACCGTACGACGAACCTCATCGATGTCGGAGAAATCGAGGCCCGGCGCGATGCCCTGCGAGTACATGTTCAAGGCCAGGTTGACGATGTCAACGTTGCCGGTGCGCTCACCGTTGCCGAACAGACAACCTTCCATCCGGTCCGCTCCAGCCATCAGGGCAAACTCTGCGGCCGCTGTCCCGGTACCACGGTCATTGTGCGGATGGATCGACAACACCACCGCATCACGCCGCGCAATGTGACGATGGGTCCATTCCACCATGTCAGCAAAGATATTGGGCGTCGAATGCTCCACCGTGGCCGGCAGATTGATGATGCACGGCCGCTCAGGCGTCGGCTGCCACACCTCGGTGACCGCATCGATGACATCTCTGGAAAAGTCCAGCTCGGTCCCCGAATACATTTCCGGCGAGTACTGCAGCACCCAGTCGGTGTCGGGCTGCGCCGCCGCCAGCGCCTTGATCAGACGCGCATGATGCACCGCCAATTCGGCGATGACCTGTGCCCGGTCCAGGTTGAACACCACCCGACGCATCACCGGCGCCGTGGCGTTGTAGTAGTGCAGGATGGCACGGCGTGCCCCCCGCAAGGCCTCGAAGGTTTTGCGAATCAGGGGTTCGCGCGCCTGCGTCAGCACCTGAATGCTGACATCCGCTGGGATTCGATCTTCCTCGATCAGACGGCGGACGAAGTCGAAGTCCGTCTGTGAAGCCGATGGAAAGCCAACCTCGATCTCCTTGAAACCGATCTTCACCAGCAACTCGAACATGCGCAGTTTGCGCTCGGCGTTCATCGGTTCAATCAGCGCCTGGTTGCCGTCGCGGAGATCGACGCTGCACCACTGTGGGGGACGGGTGATCACCGCGTCCGGCCAGGTGCGATCACGGAGGCCGACCGGGGCAAACGGTCGATATTTCTTTGAAGGATCACTCAACATAGCCATGGAACACCTCAAGTCTTCCGGCAGGCGTCAGGCGCATGCCGTGCGATACGGGGGAAATCGGTTCAGGGTGGCGCGGCTTGGGCCCCGCGCGGGCGCTGTTCGTCGTTCTGCCTTACGGCAGAAGGCGAAGGGTAAGTCGCAGCGCAGCACCGCGGCGGGTGGCCACGGAGGTGAACGACTTGGCGCGCGACGTGCTCATGGTGCTCGAATGATACTCCAATCGCCCTGTGGATCAAGCCGCCGCTGATCGGCCGCGATAGCGCCGCCAGGCGGCCATCACGGGGGCCGACACGGCGTAGCCGAAGAAGGTCAGAAACAGCACCAGCGGCGGGTTAATGGCCACCAGCACCAGGATCCCCACCGCCAGCAGCAGCTTGAAGAACGGCACCCGCTCGGCCAATTTGACCTGCTTGAAGCTGGCATAACGGAAATTGCTGACCATCAGCAGGCCGATGGTAATGGTCAGCAAGGTGGCGGGGACCAGCAGATGCTCGCCACTCCAACCATTGCTGTGTGCCGTCCATACGAAGAAGGTCACCACCGCTGCAGCGGCCGGACTGGGCAGCCCGAAAAAGTCCTTGTTGCTCCCGGCAATCGCCGACAACACATTGAAGCGGGCCAGTCGCAGCGCCGCACAGGCGGTGAACAGGAAGGCGGCCACCCACCCCAGCTTGCCACCCAGCCACTTGTACTCGGCGAGGTGATGGAGACTGAACGCGTAAATCACCACCGATGACGCCACACCGAAGGCGACCATGTCGCACAGCGAGTCGTATTCCTTGCCGAAGTCGCTTTGGGTATTGGTGAGCCGGGCGATGCGCCCATCCAGCGCGTCGGCGATCATGGCCGCCAGAATCCCGGCCGCCGCCATACCAAAGTGCCCGTTCATGGCCGACACGATGGCGAAGAAACCGCCAAACAGGGTGCCGGTGGTAAACAGGTTGGGCAGTAGGTAGATGCCCTTGCGCTGGCGCGGCGATGGTTCGTGCTCATTCATGTGCGGCATGGTAGCGCAGCGAGATGAACGCCCCCAGTCCCGAAACGGAAAACGCCCTCCTGAGAGGGCGTTTTATGAGGGGAAAAGCCCCTCCCGGCGCTGGAATCCCCACGCTGCGCGCGGGGCCCCTCCACGCGATTCGGACTTTTAGTTCTTGCTCTTGTCGACCAGTTTGTTCTTGGAGATCCAGGGCATCATGCCGCGCAGCTTGGCGCCGACCTCTTCGATCTGGTGCTCGGCGCCGAGACGGCGACGGGCCTTGAGCATCGGTTGGCCGGCCTGGTTTTCCAGCACGAAATCACGGGCAAACTTTCCGGTCTGGATATCGGCCAGCACCCGCTTCATCTCCTGCTTGGTCTGCTCGGTGATGATGCGCGGGCCGGTGACGTAGTCGCCGTACTCCGCGGTGTTGGAGATCGAGTAGCGCATGGTGGAAATGCCGCCCTCGTACATCAGGTCGACAATCAGCTTCAGCTCGTGCAGGCACTCGAAATAGGCCATCTCGGGGGCGTAGCCGGCTTCCACCAGGGTCTCGAAACCCGCCTGCACCAGCGCCGACGCGCCGCCGCAGAGCACGGCCTGCTCACCGAACAGATCGGTTTCGGTTTCCTCGCGGAAGTTGGTCTCGATGATGCCGGCGCGGCCGCCGCCGTTGGCGGAGGCATAGGACAGCGCGATGTTCTTGGCCTGGCCAGAGGCATCCTGGTGGATGGCGATGAGGCTGGGCACGCCGCCGCCCTGCACATAGGTGCCGCGCACGGTGTGTCCGGGGCCCTTGGGAGCCACCATGATGACGTCGAGGTCCGGGCGTGGCTCGATCAGCTGGAAGTGAATATTGAAGCCATGTGCGAAGGCCAGCACGCCGCCCTGCTTGAGATTGGGCGCCACGGACTCGTCGTAGATCTTCTTCTGGTCCTGGTCGGGCGCCAGAATCATCACCAAATCGGCCTGTTTCACGGCGTCGGCGACTTCCAGCACCTTGAGTCCGGCACCTTCGGCCTTGGCCCAGCTCTTGGAACCTTTGCGCAGCGCAACCGTCACGTCGACGCCGGAGTCCTTCAGGTTCTGGGCGTGGGCGTGACCCTGCGAACCGTAGCCGAGGATGACGACCTTCTTGGACTGGATGATGGAAAGATCGGCGTCTTTGTCGTAGTAGACGTTAATGCTCACGTGACACTCCGGGTCTTGGGCCCCAAGGCTTGGGGACAATCAGGGGGTTGAATCGTCTTCAGGCGCGGTCAGCGCAGCAGGACCGCGTTCCAGCGCGGCCACGCCGCTGCGAACCAGCTCGATGATCGGCGCCACATCGGCCAGTTCGGCGAGAAAGGCATCGTTCTCGGCGACTGTGCCGGTGCTCTGTACGGTGCGGGTGGTATCAGTCTCGTCGAGCATCACCGCGTGGTGGCGGCGCGCGCAGTCGATCAGGCGGCGCGCCTGCTCGTCGGTGGCGCCCACCTTGACCAACACCAACTCCAGTTCCAGATGATCGCGTGCCGACAGGTCGATGATCTCGACCACATCCACCAGCTTGCGCGTCTGCTGGATGATCTGATGAATCACGGCGTCGGAACCGCTGGTGACCAGGGTCAGGCGCGACACCGCGGGGTCGTGCGTGGGGGCCACCGACAGCGAGTCGATGTTATATCCACGGGAGGAGAATGTGCTGGCAACACGGGCCAAAGCTCCCGCTTCGTTCTGCAGCAGAATGGCGATGATATGGCGCATAAGGGCGCGCACAATAAGGGGGTTTACCCCCCGGCGCAACCATCGCGCGAGCGCCGGGCCGCCGACGGGGGCCAGCGGTGTTCCGGGACATCTACCGCCCTCAGCTGCCGGCCTCGACCTCCACTGGCACGAACAGACGCATGAAGTTGAGCAGTTCCAGGCGCCCGCCACGAACCAGCTCGAAGTCGCGCACCAGGGTCACCGCTGGTGACCGCAGCTGGGCCAGCATTTCCTTGAACACCTGGGCCGGCACCCGGACGTGGATCGCCGCGTCGTCGTCGACCCCAGCAGCGACCTCCGCCACCCCGCGACGGACCCTCAGCGTGACCGCCTCCTCGCCGTCAGTGAACTCGAAGACCAGCGCCTGTTCCACTTCACCGGCCGCCTCGGCGTCCAGGTTGACCACCAGGCCGTCGATGAATGTGGACAGCGGCATCGCAGCCAGCATGTCCGGCGTCGGCGTGACGATGCGACTGGGCACTACCAGCTCGCCCGCGACTTCGCGTGCATGCGTCAGGTACCAGTGGCGCGCATTGGGGTTGGCCTCGCGCGCGGCCAGCCCACGCAGGGCCGCAACCCTGACCTGGCGAACCCCAGGGTCATCCGGCGCCACTCGCCGCAGTGGGCTGCTGAGTTCCAGTGCCCATTGCAGGTCACCGGCCGCCAGCGCAGCCTCTGCCTGCTGGCGCACGGCCTCGACACCGCCGGCCAGTTCGACCCAGCGGCGTGCCTGCTCATCCGGCGCAAGCGGCGCCAGCTCAGCGGGATCGCCCGAGTACCAGCCCAGCTGTCCCTGAAACAGGCTCCGCGCTGACCAACCCGGCTTGCCGTAGAAGGTCTGCAGATACGGGGACGCCGCAAGGTGTGGCGGCAGCGCCAAGGTGGCGGCAATCTCCTCGGCGGTTTGGCCGGCATTCATCCGCCGCAGGGTCTGGTCATGGACATAGCGGATGGCGTCGCGGTAATCGGTCATGACCGCGGCGATCTGTTCCGGATCGGTTAGCGGCCGGCCGTGGCTGGGCACCAGCACCCGTGGCTGCAGGCGCCGCATGCGATCAAGGCTGTCTGCCCACAGCTTGGGGTCGCGGAACCGGGTACCGCGCAGGGTATAGAGGTTGGGGAAGGCCTTGTAGAGGTTGTCGCCCGGCATCAGGATGCCGCTGTCAGGAAGCCAGACGAAGATCTGGTCCTCGGTTTCCCCGGGGGCGTGCACCAGCTCGAAGCGGCGCCCCGCCAGTGTCACCGCCAAGCGGTCCTCGAAGGTCACGGTCGGCCGCAGAATGCTAATGGCGGCACCGTCCTCCAGGGCCAGGTGCGAGCCGATGCCAATATTGCTGCGCTCTTCTTCGGGCAACAGACTGCCGTACATACGGAGCGAACGGCGCGTGATGACCGGCTGAAGCTCACTGGCAACGCGATCCATGTTGGGCGCCACATCCACATGGGCGTAGATCGGCACCTGCGTCCCTGCCGGCACGAACGCAGCCGCGCCCTGTACATGGTCCGGATGCGAGTGCGTGTAGATGATGGCGACCACGGGCTTGTCGGTGCGCTCACGAAATTCGGCCATGACCTGCTCGGCCGCCGACAGCGACTCCAGGGTGTCAACCACCACCGCCCCGTCGTCGCCTTCCACCAGAATGGCATTGGCAATGCCATAGCCCACCGCCACATGGACGCCGTCCGCCAGTGAGATGACCTCCTGCCGGAACTCGGCGTCATGCCCGTGCAGTGCCTCGGGCGTTGCCGTCGGCGGCGCTGGCGGCGGGCTACGGTCGCAGCCCGCCAGACCAACGACTACCGCCCATACGATCGCCGCGACCCTCACTTGGTTGCCATCCGCTGCACCGACCCGGTGGTGAAATGCTCCAGCGGCCATTCGGTCTCGTCGAACAGCGGCTCCTCGTTCGACAGGTCCATGACCAGATAGCGATTGGCCTGCAGGTCATAGACCGTGCTGGCCGCATAGCCGACCGAGCGCATCCAGGGAATGGTGATCAGATGCCCTTCCTGAACCCGCCACAGCGCGTCGCGGCCGTCGTAGACGTCCACCGCGAGGATGCTCCAGGTGTCCTCATCGATGTAGAACGTCCGCCGCTTGTACATATGCGAAGTGCCCTCGCGCAGCTGGCTTTCGAGTACCCAGACCCGGCGCCGCTCATAGCGGGTCAGCGACTGCTCCAGGTGCGAGCGGTTGGCGATGTCCTTGTAGCCCACCGTGTTGTTGGCCAGCAGGATGGCGTTGTACGGCATGAACATCTCGCGCTTGCCGACAATATTCCAGGTGTAGCGGTCGGTAGCGCCGTTGAACTGGTCGAGCTGGTCGTTGGTGCGCAGCCCGTCGGAGCCATTGCCGGGGTTGTCATAAGCCACGTTGGGGGCGCGACGGATGCGCCGCTGACCGGGGTTGTAGAGCCATGCACGCCGGGCTTCCTTCACCTGATCCATGGTCTCGTGGACCAGCAAGACACTGCCACTCTGCCGCGCGGGCGCGTAGGTGAACTGCAGGAAGTAGATGATGACGTTGTCCAGCGAGGCCGGCGTGGCGCCCTCCTGGTTGTATTGGA
Source organism: uncultured Polycyclovorans sp. (assembly GCA_964425915.1). Classification (GTDB taxonomy): domain Bacteria; phylum Pseudomonadota; class Gammaproteobacteria; order Nevskiales; family Nevskiaceae; genus Polycyclovorans. Next base: position 129,356 of record CAYROO010000004.1, on the reverse strand, counting down.
AGCGCACATCCTCGCGCAGCTTGTAGGGCTGGAACGCGCCGTTGCTCTGCACCGCCAGCTGGGTGTTGTAGCGTCGCAGGCTGGTGCCGCGGTAGCGGGTCTTGTGGTTCCAGATCAGCTCCTTGCCAGACTGCGGCAAGGGGAAGGGAATGCCGGTGATCGCATCCACCAGCGACTCGCCATCGTTCTCAAGGCGCGCCGACACCGCATTACGCGCGGTGGCGGCGTAGACAAAGTCCGGGGCATTGCCGGTACGCCGCGTCGGATAGACCGGCATCGCGTAGCTGTCCGGGAACTTTGCAAACAGCGCTTTCTGGCCCACCGTCAGCATGTCCGCATACTGGGCGACATTGGCCCCGGTGATGGTGAACAGGGGCTTGTCGTCGTTGACCTCGCGATAGCGCGCGGGCTTGCGCTCCTCCCCCGCCGGCGGGCGATCAAACACCAGACCGCCGTCCCAGGCGGGAATGCTGCCATCGGCATTGCCGGCCTGCTCAGCGCCGAGGGGCGTCAGGTCCTGCCCCAGTCTCGCGGCCTGGTCTGCGCTGACGGCGGCAATTGACACGCCGGACAGGCTCCAGCCCACCAGCATCCACAGCACATTGCGATGAACCTGACTCATGGTGTTTCCTCCAGTCTGTTTTGTTATGTGCCAGAGACTATCAGCCCGGCCGCGACAGGCAAACGGGAAATCGGGCTCCGCGGTCGCCCCCAAGAAAAAGGCCCCGGCAGTTGCCGGGGCCTGATCGCAAGACGTGCTGCGCTTACTTGATGGCCATGCGCTGCACCGAGCCGGTACTGAAGTGATCGATATCCCAATTCACTTCCTCGAACATCGGCTCCTCATTGGACAGCTCCATCACCAGATAGCGATTGGCCTGCAGGTCGTACACCGTGGCGCCCGCCGGGCCCACCGCATTGAGCCAGGTCAGCATCACCGGGTGATATTCCTGAACGCGCCAGAGCTGGTCGCGGCCGTCATAGATATCCACGGCAAGGATGGTCCAGGTGTCCTCGTCGATGTAGTAGGTCCGGCGCTTGTACTGGTGGGTGGTGCCCGGCTTGAGCGTGGAGTCCAGAACCCACACGCGGCGACGCTCGTAGCGGGTCAGGTCCTGATTGAGGTGACCCCGCTGGGCGATGTCGTCGTACTTGACCGTACTGTCGAGCAGCTTGAAGGCGTTGTACGGCATGAACATCTCGCGCTTGCCGACGATGTTCCAGGTGTAGCGGTCGGTGGCACCGTTGAAGGAATCCAGCTGGTCATTGGTCCGCAGACCGTCCGCACCCGTGCCGGGGTTGTCGTAGGCGACGGTGGGAGCACGACGGATGCGGCGCTGGCCGGGGTTGTACAGCCATGCGCGGCGCGCTTCCTTCACCTGGTCCATGGTCTCGTGGACCAGGGTCACATTGCCACTTTGACGCGCCGGCGCGGTGGTGAACTGCAGGAAGTAGATGATGATGTTGTCGAGGTTATCCGGCGTCGCGGTGCGATAGTTGTAGTGAAACCGCACATCTTCGCGGATCTTGTAGGGCTGGAAGGCGCCATTGGTTTGCACCGCCAGCTGAATGTTGTAGCGCCGCAGACCTTCACCGCGATACCGCACCTTGTGGTTCCAGATCACTTCCTTGCCGGACTTCGGGATCGGGAACGGGATGCCGACCGCGGCGCCCACCAGCGACTCACCGTCGTTCTCCAGCGTGGCATTGACCGCATTCTTGGCGGTGGCGTCGTAGACAAACTGGGGGGCATTGCCGGTACGCCGGGTCGGATAGACCGGCATCTTGTAGCTGTCCGGGAACTTTTCGATCAGGGTGACCTGCCCCGGGGTGAGCTGGTCGCGGTACTGCGCCAGGTTGTCCTTGGTGATGGTGAACAGCGGCTTGTCATTGGTCACCGAAGGGTAACTGGCCGGCAGGCGCTCCTTGCCGGCGGGCGGGCGCTCCAGCTTCAGGCCGCCGTCCCAGGCGGGGATGCTGCCGTCGGCATTGGCACCGCGCTCGGCGCCCATTGGCGTGAGATCCTTCTGCAGCCGGGCGGCTTCTTCGGCCGAAACCTTGGCATGGGCAGGGATCGCCAAAGTGGCGGACAGAACCAGGCCGAGGGCCCAGCGGGACTTTCGAGACATTCGCATTCCTCCCGGGGAACGTGCGTGTAATGTTGGGATGAGACCGTGCTTCGCGGCTCTATCTTCAGTATTTCAGATGACCGCCATCTGAACCAGCCCGTAGCAGCCCTGCAGGAGTGGGAAATTCACCCTGCAAGCCATTGGTCCAGCGTCTCGCCCATGTTATAAATGCGCGTTTCCGCTTCGCTTTTTCGCCCTGACCGACATGACGCCTTCGAAGAAACCGACCCATCCACTCGCCGGCACCACCCTCAGTGGCGCTGAGATCGTTGTGCAGTTGCTTGCCGACGAGGGCACGGATGTCGTCTTCGGCTATTCGGGTGGCGCCATTCTGCCGACCTACGATGCCATGTTCCGCTTTAACCGGGAGCACAAGCGCGCCGACGGCAGCGACAGAATGCCGCTCATCGTGCCGGCCAATGAACAGGCCGCTGGCTTCATGGCAGCCGGCTATGCACGAGCCTCCGGCAAGGTCGGCGTGTGCATGGTCACCTCCGGACCCGGTGCCACCAACACGGTTACCCCGGTGCGCGATTGCATGGCGGACTCCATCCCCATCGTGGTGATCTGCGGTCAGGTGCCGACCGCGGCTATCGGCAGCGACGGCTTCCAGGAAGCGCCGATCAGCTCGATCATGGGCTCCTGCGCCAAGCATGTGTTCCTGGTGACCGACCCCGCCAAGCTGGAAGCCACAGTCCGGACCGCCTTTGAGATCGCCCGTACCGGCCGCCCTGGCCCGGTGGTGGTGGACATTCCCAAGGATGTGCAGAACGCCGCCCTCACGTTCTATGGTGAGGGTCGCCTGCCGATGCCCGGCTACCGGGCGCGGCTGCGCGAAACGGATCGTCGGCGACTGTCCAAAGCCGATTGCGCCGAGTTTGCCGACTTGATGAAGCAGTCCCAGCGCCCGCTGATCTATGCCGGCGGTGGCGTCATTCACGGGGAGGCCTCCGAAGCCCTGCGTGCTTTTGCACGACAGTTTGGGATTCCCGTCACCACCACCTTGATGGGCATCGGCTGCTACGACACCACCGAGCCGCAGTGTCTGCACATGCTCGGCATGCACGGCACCGCCTATGCCAACTACGCGGTGGAAGACTGCGACTTCCTCATCGCCGTCGGTGCCCGCTTCGACGACCGCGTCGCTGGCGTGCCAAGCAAATTCGCGCCGCGCGCCAAAGCGATCGCGCACTTCGACATCGACGGCAGCGAGATCAACAAGGTCAAGCAGGTGCACTGGCACCATCTTGGCAAGACCGACCGCGCGCTGGAACAGCTGCGTGCCTACCTGACCGATGAAGGTTTCGCGCCCGACTATCAGGCCTGGCACCAGCACATCGCGGCGCTCAAGCAACAGTACGCTCTCAACTACGACCGCGCCTCCGACAGCATCCAGCCATACGCCGTCATCGAATCGATCAACCGCATCACCGGTGGTGAGGCGGTGGTGGCCACCGGCGTTGGCCAGCATCAGATGTGGGCGGCCCAGTACTTTGATTTCAAGCACCCGCGCCTGTGGCTCACCTCGGGCTCGATGGGCACCATGGGCTTCGGACTGCCGGCCGCCATCGGCGCCCAGTTCGCCCAGCCCGGCAAGGTGGTCATCGACATCGATGGCGATGCCTCCATCCGCATGAACCTGGGCGAGCTTGAGACGGTCACCACCTACAACCTGCCGGTGAAAGTGGTGGTGCTGAACAACTTCGGCGATGGCATGGTGAAGCAATGGCAGCGACTGTTCTTCGACAGCCGTTACTCCGCTTCGGACAAAAGCCTGCACCAGAAAGACTTCATCAAGGCCGCCGAAGCCGATGGCTACAAGTTCGCGGTGCGCGTGGAGCGCAAGGCAGATCTCGACCGTGTCGTAGCCGAGTTCATCGCCTTTGAGGGGCCGGCCTTCCTGGAAGTGATCATCGACCCGGATGCCGGCGTTTATCCCATGGTGGGGCCGGGCATGAGCTACGACCAGATGATCACCGGCGACTGGATTCCCACCCGCGAACGTCAGGCACCGGCTGAGAAAGTCGACAAGGCCGATTTGTTCTGAGCCGCGTGCTGCCACCGCGATGAAACGGCGGCTGCCCAAGCTTTCGACGCTGGACAGCTTCCGCATCGCGGCGGCCGAGGGCAGCTTCAAGGCCGCGGCCGAAGTCCTCAGCCTGACGCCGTCGGCCGTCAGTCACCAGATCCGTGCGCTGGAAGCCGATCTCGGCACCTTGCTGTTCGAGCGCCGTGTGCGTCAGTTGGTGCTGACGCCCGCGGGCCGCGCCTATGCCGACGCACTTGACCACGCTTTCGGGCTGATCGCCGAGGCCACACGCGAGCTGCAGACTGCCCAGGGCCACGAGCGCTTGGCCTTGACGCTCGGGAGTTTCGTGGCGGACGAGTGGATCCTGCCCCGCTTGGCCGCTTTCACCCGCGGCCATCCCGAGATCGACCTGCGCCTGGACACCTCACAGAAATCGCGCGACCTGCTCCGCGAGGATGTCGATGTGGCCCTGCGTTTCGGCCGTGGGCGCTGGCCTGGCGTCAGCGCCGTTCACCTGCTCGATGTCTACGCGGTGCCGGTGGTCAGCCCTAGCCTTCATCGCGGCGGTGATGACCTCGACCGACTGGTCGCCTTGCCCCGGCTACAGTCCACGGCCGTACCGGATGCCTGGGATCAATGGGCGCGACGCATGAACCTCAGCCTGCCTCCGGCGCGCAGTGAAGTTTGGGTGGACAGCTACCTGGCGCTGCTGCAGGCAGCCCATCGCGGCGTTGGCGTCGCGTTGGGCCTGCGCCCTTTGATCGACGCCTGGCTTGCCGATCGGCGGCTGATCACACCATGGCCCGGCACGCCGCAACCGGCTGCCGGTTATTGGCTGGTGCACCGCAAGGGTGAAGGCGAACGCCCTGCGATCCGGGCCCTGCTGTCGTGGCTGCAGGCGCTGCTGCCGCAGAACAGATGATTGTTTTTCACCTATGGCGGGCGAAATCATCGTTTGTCGCGGACTTAGGCGCTTCCTAGCATCGGGCCATCTCTTCGCAAGGAGTGCCCCATGACCCCGACCCTCGACCTCCCCGCTTCACCCGACCTTCCCCTGCTGCATGACGCCATCGAGCGGCGGCTGCTGCCGCCCACCCGGGTCGAGACCCATGCGGTGCACTGCGAGGACGGGCGTGTCCTCGACGCGCGCGTGTTCCGCCCCGTCGGGTCATTGCGCGGCGCCATCCTGATCGGCGGCGCCACCGGCGTGCCCCAGTATTTCTACGGCGCCTATGCCCGCTGGCTCGCCGCCCGCGGCCTGCTCACACTGACCTTCGACTACCGCGGCATTCGCGGGTCGCGCCTGCAGCCACTGCGCGACGACCCGGCGCGCATGCGTGATTGGGGACTGCTGGATCTCCCTGCCGCGCTGGGACACCTGCACGACTTGGCGCCGGCGCTCTCGATCGGCTTTATCGGCCACAGCGTCGGTGGTCAGATGCTCGGCCTGATGCCCAACCACCGACTCGTTCACCGTGCAGTGATGCTGGCCAGCGGCTTCGGGTACTGGGGCAACATGTCGCCGCTCTACGGCAGCATGGTGCGGGCCCTGGTCGGGGGCCTGGGCCCGGCCCTGTATCGCCGGCTGGGCTACGCCCCGAACGCTCGAATCGGTTGGGGCGACGACCTACCGCGGGGGGTTGCCGCCGACTGGTTCCGCTGGTGCCAGCGTCCCGACTACTTCGCCGAATTGCTGCAGGCTCAGGGCCGCGACCGCTTCGACGACGTCCGCCAGCCCCTGCTGGCGCTGGGCTTTAGCGACGACCCCATCGCGACACCAAAGAATATCGCCGCGCAGCTGCGTCTCTACGCCAATGCCCAGCTCACACGCCGCATCCTGTCGCCCGCGGAAGTGGGCCTGCGCCGAATCGGACATCTGCACTTCTTTTCACCGCGCATGCCGGAGACGCTGTGGCGAATTCCGCTTGACCATCTCCTGGCGGGCTAGGCGAGACCATCGGTAACCAGCAGTACAGGCGGGGCTGTGGCACGCTTCAGGGCTGCGCCGCTGGCGCCCCGCCCTTCCTTGCACGAGAGCCGTCCATGAGCGACATCCTGATCGAACACGCCGACCGCGTGACCACCCTGCGATTCAATCGCCCCGACAAGAAAAACGCCCTGACCGGGCCGATGTACGACACGCTGGCCCAGGCGATTCGAACCGCCAACGAGGATCCCGAGGTCCGTGTGCTGCTGCTGGCCGGCCAGCCTGACTGCTTCTGCGCCGGCAACGATATGGGCGACTTTCTCAACAACCCGCCGACCAGCACCGACACGCCGGTATCGCGCTTCATGCAGGCACTGTTTGCCTTCGAGAAGCCGGTGGTGGCCGCAGCCTGCGGTATCGCTGTCGGTGTCGGCGTCACCCTGCTGCTGCACTGCGAGCTGGTCTACTGTGGCGAAAAGACCAAATTGAGCATGCCGTTCGCCTCGCTCGGCTTCTGCCCCGAGTACGGCGCCACCTACCTGCTGCCGCGCCTGATGGGCCACCAGCGCGCCGCCGAGCTGGTGATGACCGGCGAAGCCTTCAGCGCCCAGCACGCCCACGCGGTGGGCCTGGTCAACGCGGTGCTACCCAATGCCGAGGTCGAGGCCCACGCCCGCGCCAAGGCCTTGCAGATGGCGGCCCTGCCCCCCAATGCGATGAAGGTCACCAAGATGTTGATGCGCAAGTGGCGCTATCCGCAGGTGGCCGAAGCCATCGAAGTGGAAGGCAGCTACTTCATGCCCATGCTGAAAATGCCCGAAGCGCGAGAGGCCTTTACAGCCTTCGCCGAAAAGCGCAAGCCGGACTTTTCCCGTTTCTGAGCCCTCAGGTTCGACGGCGGCGGCGTCCTCGTGTCGCCGTCGTCGAGCCCCAGACCTCCAAAACTCGGGCAGCGTTCACGGCACCACAGCCCCAACATGAGCGCCCGGTGAGCCTTTGATGAACGGGGCATTAACTCGATTGACCCGACGCTCCGCCATCCCTAGTTTCAATGCCACACACACATCGGTGCGCATCATGAAACCCATTCTTCTGGCGGCTCTCTTGGCCTTCTCGTCCCAGCTGACGGCCCGTGATCTGACCAAACCCTTGGACGCCGAGGCGCAGGCCAAGCTCACACCGACTGAGGTGGTCCAATTGATGAAGGACGGCAATCAGCGCTTCCTCGCCAACAAACCGGTTGAGCGCGATTTCCTGAGCCAGATCAAGCAGACCTCCACCGGCCAGTATCCGATGGCCACCGTACTGGGCTGTATCGACTCACGCGTACCCCATGAGATCGTCTTCGACAAGGGTGTGGGCGATATCTTCTCGGTGCGCATCGCGGGCAACTTCATTAACTCCGACATCCTGGGCAGCATGGAGTTTGCCTCCGCAGTGGCGGGCTCCAAGGTGATCGTCGTGCTCGGCCACACTGAGTGCGGGGCCGTGAAGGGCGCCTGCGACAACGTGGAGATGGGCAACCTGACGAGCACCTTGTCCAATATCGCCCCGGCGGTCTACTCAGTTGCACATCGCCACGAAGAGCGGAGCTCAAAGAACAAGGCGTTCGTCAGCGACGTGACCCACGCCAATGTCGACATGACGGCGCGCAATATTGTCGAGCGCAGTCCAATCCTCCGCGACCTGGTGGCGCAGGGCAAACTGGTGGTGATCGGCGCCATGCACGATGTCCAGACCGGCGAGGTCACGTTCTTTGACGACAAGCTGATCGACAAGAACAGTCTGTAATGATCGCCGCCCAAAAACGGGGTCCGCCGCCGCGGGCTCCGTTTTTTTGTGGGCGCCCCTTCCCGAGCCGGGAAGTCGTACCATCGGGCGATGCTGCCCGTCGACCCGCTGCTGCCCCTATGGCTGAAATTGGCCTACACCGGCTTCATGGCGGTGCTGATTCCGGTCTACTGGCGCGCCTATGGCTGGACCAACTTTCTCTACTTCTGCGACGTCGCGCTGCTGCTGACCTGGGTCGGCGTTTGGAGCGAGCATCCCATACCCATCTCCATGGCGGCGGTGGGCATCCTGGTCGCGCAGGCGTTCTGGCTACTCGACTTCGCCGTACAGCTGACGGGTCGACGCCTGAGTGGCATGACCGCCTACATGTTCGACCGGCGCAAACCAGCCTACCTGCGCGCCCTGTCACTGTTTCATGGCTGGCTGCCCATCCTGCTGATCGTGCTGGTGATGCGCCTGGGCTACGACCCACGCGCGCTCCCCCTCTGGACCGCTGTCGCCACAGTGCTGCTGCTGGTCTGCTACCGCTGGCTACCGCCACCACCCCCCCGCGAAGACGGACGCCCAGTGAACATCAACTATGTCTATGGGCTGTCGGACGACGCGGCGCAAAGCTGGATGCCGCCTCACCTCTGGCTCGGCCTCACCCTGGTGGGCTTTCCCTTGGTCCTGTATCTCCCCGCGCATCATTTTCTGTCGTGGCTGGCGCCGCTCTAGCCCTCGCGGCGGCCACTAACGCCCCAGCATCCCGCGCGCGATCACTTCCTTCATGATCTCGTTGGTGCCGCCATAAATGCGCTGCACCCGGGCATCCACCCAGTCACGGGCGATGGGATATTCCCGCATGTACCCGTAGCCGCCGAACAGCTGCAGGCAGGCGTCCATCACCCGATTTTCCATCTCACTGGTGGCCAGCTTGATCATGGCGGCCGCTTCCACGTTGAGTTGGCCTTCAGCGTAAAGCCGGCAGCACTTCTCGTAGTAGGCGCGTGTGACTTCGATATCGGTCTTCACCTTCGCCAGCTCGAAGCGGGTGTTCTGGAAGCGGGCGATCGGCTGGCCGAAAGCCTTGCGCTGTGTGACGTACTCGATGGTGCGCTGCAGGGCGCCTTCGGCGTGCGCCACTGCCGCCACCGCCAGCATCAGACGCTCGCGTGGCAACTCGTCAATGAGGTGGCCGAAACCGCCGCCGATACGGCCCAGCACAGCATCAGCCTTGAGCGGGACGTCATCGAAAAACAGCTCGGAGGTATCGGCGGCGTGCATGCCGATCTTGTCCAGCTTGCGGCCACGACGGAACCCGGGAAGGTCCGTGTCCACCAGGAACAGGGTCATGCCCTTGCCGCCGGCCTTGGGGTCGGTCTTGGCAGCCACGATCACCACGTCGGCGTGCTGGCCATTGGTGATGAAGGTCTTGGAGCCATTGAGGCGATAGCCGCCATCACGGTCCGGCAGCGCACTGGTACGGATGGCCTGCAGGTCGGAGCCGGTTCCCGGCTCGGTCATCGCCAGGGCGCCGAAGCAGTCGCCGCTGATCATGCGCGGCAGATAGCGCTGCTGCTGAGCCTTGGTCCCGAGGTGGGCGATGTAAGGCGCGACAATGTCCGAGTGCATCATCACGTTGGTGACCAGCGCCATGTAGCCCATGCGGGCGGCTTCTTCTGCCACCGAGAAGGAAAAGGCAATGGGCGCCTCTGCTCCGCCGAAGGCGGCCGGCGCATCAGCGCAGAGCAGACCCGCAGCCCCCATCTTGCGGTAGAGGTCACGCGGCACCAGGGCATCGCGTTCCCAGGCCTCATAGTGCGGCGCCACCTCATCTTCAAGGAAACGCCGCACGGTGGCGCGCCAATCGGCCAGTTCGGAATCGGAGACATCAAACATGGAAGGGTCCGGGACAGGGAGGCCGCCATTGTGACATCCGGTCGCGCCGGCACCTCATCCAGGCGCAGGGGGCGGAGGCTGGTCTATGCTGGGTTCACCACAACCAGACCATCGGGGGCCTGCCTCATGACCACTTCGTCGCATCGATCCATCGGACTCGGGCTGACCAACTTCAGCTTTGATGCCTTTTCCGGCCGCCAGCTGGCCGCTGCGCTCTTCCTGCTCGCATGGCTGGCGCTGTTGGCGGCCGCCATGGGCTGCGCCATCGGCGGCATGTGGCTGATGATGATGGTCGGTGGCTGGTGGTTCCTGGCGGGCGTTGCGCTTGTCTTCATCGTGGCTCCGGTGGTGCTCATCGCCGGCCTGATGATCGTGCGCATGCTGCTGGAGGTGGGGGTCGCGATTATCGACCTCGCCGAGCAGGGGCGAACCACGCCATGAGTGAGCACAGTGTGACCGGCGGCTGGCAACAACTGACCGATGTACTCGGCGACAACCCGCCGCAAGGATTGGAGGGGCTGGATAGCGACCAGCTGACACAGCTGGCCGAATTGATTATGGACGCCCGCCAGCAACAACAGGCTCAACTGAAACAGTCTCTGGAACGGGCACTTCGGCACGTACCCGCGCTGGCGCGCGGCACCGTAAGGCGGGTGCTGTTCCCGGAGGGCCTGTCATGAGCCGCCTGGCGCACCAGGCGGAAGTGCTGAAGCTGGCCCGACTGCTGGACCTGTCACCTGCCGAATTGCCGATGTTGTCGAGGGTGCCGGCCGATGCGGTCCGCAGCCTGCGGGAACAGGCGACGCACGCCGCCTTTGCCAGTGACGAGGCGTTCTTCAAGCGGGTGGTGGCGGCATCGCGGCTGTTACCGGTACCGGTACTGGCCCTGGTGGCGCAGCATGCACTGGGGCCGCTGCTGGCGGCGCGGGTGGCCGGCCAGATGGACGTCAAGCGCGGTGTCGGCATTGCGCAGCGACTGCCCGCAGATTTCCTCGCCGAGGTGTGTCTGCATCTAGACCCCCATCGTAGCCGCGACCTGATCCGCGCGATGGACGTGGACCTGGTGGTCGAAGTCGCCCTTCACCTCGCAGAGCAGGACGAGCACGTCACCATGGGACGCTTCGTCGACATCATCACGGACGATGCCATCGTCGCCGTCATCGCGGCCTTGGAGGACGATGCCGACCTGCTGCACACCGCCTTCCTTTCGGAAAACAAGGCACGCCTGGACAGCAGCGTCGAACAGCTGCCCGAAACGCGTATCGTCTCGCTGATCGAGACCGCCGCTTCGGGCGAGGACCTGTGGCCGGAAACCCTTGGGCTGATGCAGCATCTCAGCGCTGCCGTCCGTGGCCGGCTGGCGGATCTGGCCGCCCGGCAGGGTGACGACATCCTCACCAGCATGGTGTCCTCGGTGCAGGCCCACGACCTCTGGGGCGAGGTCCTCCCGCTGCTGGCGGATATGCAGGACGATGCCCGCGCCCGCTTCGCCAACCTGCCGGCGGTTCAGACCCCGGCGATGCTCGGCGATATCCTGCGCGCGGCAGGCCGCGACGATGTCTGGGGCAGCCTGCTGCCGTTGATTCGATTGATGGATGAGCCCGGACGGAACCGTTGCGCCGAGGTCGCGGCGCTGCTGGATGGCGAGCAGCTGCTGCATGTCGCGGAAGCCGCGGCTGATCACCAGTGTTGGCCGGAGCTGATCGACCTGATTCAGCGCATGGACCCTGATACCCGAATCGACATGATCTCGCTGATTGGCTTGGCGCCGCTGCGGGTGGCGGAGTCGCTGATGCCGGCCATCGAATCCGTCAATGCCTGGCACCTGGTGAACCAAGCCTGGACGCGAATGAGCCAGGGCGCCCAGGTACGGCTGCAAGCGGCAGCCGATGCCCGCGGCTTGGGCGCGCGCATTGTGCCGGCGACCCCTGCATCGGACGGCCCCGCGACCCCCCGACGCGCGCGCCCTGCTTCTGCACTGGCGGGCGGCGCCCCGGCAGCGGCGCCGACGGTCGCGGTGGATCCGTCGCTGCATGACGCCCTTCAAGCCTTGTCGCGTCAGGTCCAGCGTCAAGCTGAGGGCCAGGCCACACTGCAGGCCGCGCTGTCCGAAGCCCATGACGAACTGCGCGCCATGCGGAGTTCACTTACCGTGCTGAGCCTGGTCTCCGGGATCGCGATGGCACTGATGGTCGCCGCCATCGCCGCCCTGGCGATGGCGCGACTGACCGCCGGCTGACTACGGTCCCCAGGCTTCAGCGGCCTCCCACATGCGCAGGTAGCTCTCAACCGAGGAAAACAGCGATCGCAGGGCAGTATCGATTTCGTCCCGGGTTCGGTCATCCGTGAACCGCTGCATGTCGGCAATCTGATCCGGATATAGACCGTAGTGGGCCACACCGCGACCGTCGTAAAGGTTGAAGGCGTGATCCCCGGTCACCTGTTGATCGAAACGTACCCGTCCGTCTACCGACGTGAATGGATAGAGCGGCGTCTCCGGATCGCCGCCATTGCCCGGCAGCGAAGCGATACCGTTGACATCCGAAGCCATCCCGGTGGTCACCAAGTCCCCGGTCCGGTTCATCGCCGGACGCGTCTCTGCCCGCAGCAGCTTGTCCACCCAGTTGGCGCGGAAACTGGCGAACCGGCTGATGGTCCCGCCCTGCGAGACCACACGGTCGAGCAGCTCCTCGGAATAGAGCCAGTCATGGCTGCTGGTGATGCCCGGATAGCCGTTGCTGGCCGCCGTTTCCAGGATACGGTCGATCACTGAGCGGGCACTGTGATCCACCTCGATAATCATGTTACGCCGCATCAGCTCCTGCACCAGGAACTGCCCCAACTCGGTAATCCCTTGCTGGTTGCACAGGCCGAACTCGCTGGCCCGCACCAGGGGCGGCACCGGCAGCGCCTGACTCAACTGCCCATTGATGTACTCCAGCTGACGCAGCAGCTGGTCAAAGATGCCGAGACGGTTTGGCGCCTCCGGTGTACCCGCCGAATCGTCGGCGAAGCTTTCCGGGCATTGTTCATAGAGCAGCGGCGTGCCGGTCTCGGCAATGTTGCCGACGTAGAGGACCGTGCCGATTCCCAAACCCTCATCCGGCACCACACCACCGAAGGCGTTATCGAACTTGTGAATCGGGAAGATGTGGCGAATCCCCAGAGCATAGGCGGCGTCGAGTCGCTCCACCACATCCTCTGGCGTGCACTCCGGAATGCCCAGGAACTCACCGCAGTTGAACAGCTTGGAAATCTCGATGCCCTGCACGATCGCCATTTTGCCGTCGGCAATCACACGACGGGCATCGGCCGGATTGTCGACAATCCGGAACCACCCTTCGCCGGGCCCGCCGTTCTGGGCGTCGATGTAGTCCTGCATTTCATGGAGACGCTGTGCCTGCAGCCGCCAATTCTCTTCAAAGTCGCAGGCATTCTGCTTCTGCGGGTTGAGCTGGCAGAGAATCTCGTTGCCGGTGTAATGATTGACCAGCAGGCGCAAGCCTCCCATGTAGGCACGCTCGATCCAGCGGTAGTAGCTCTGGTGGTGCTGCAGGGAGTTGTGGCGCGGCCAGTACGGGAAGTTGGGCCAACCCTCGGTCTCGTGCACCGGGGCACCGCCGGTGGTGACCGTTTCCACCAACCCCAGGCTCCCCATCGGGCCATGGTTGATCGCACAGTCATGCAGCGCATGGTCAACGCCAAACTTGTGGAAGGGATCTCCGTAGTTCACCCGACCCCCAATGAATTCATAGGCGGTCACATGGGAGTGGGCGTCGATGTAGCCGAACACATCATCGCTGTCGTAGCTGCCGGGCGCCTGCTGGAACAGCGGCACTTCGGCCATCCGTGTGGCTGGCCCGCGCGGGTCAATGATCTCGGCGTTGAGGGGGGCTTCCGGGTAGGGATCGCAACCCTGGGCCGGCTGAATCACGAACTCGGTTTCAACGCCCGCAGTGCTGGCCGCCGTCAGGCCCAGCTGGCCTTCGGCCGTTGCCAGGCGCTGACCGGTGACGGCCGAGGTCAAGGTAAAGCGACCGGGACTGGCCAGCAGCAGATTCCACTCGGCGAGATCGTTGGCGTCCTCCACCAGACCCAGCCGCGGATTGACATTGATGCCACCGACCACCTCGCCGGCATCGCCGACGGTCTCGCCAATATCACGGATCGGTCCGGTGCCGGGATCCACCAGGTCCAGCACCAGATTGCTGATATCACCGACACCCGCGATCAAAAAACCCACCTCGCCGACGAAGTTGCCAAGGCTGTCGAGGAACTCACCGGCCGGGTCGGTGATGCCCAGCACGGCCTTACGGCCATACTCGCCGGGGGCCCGCTCATAATCCGACATCAGGACGTAGGACCCGAGCCGGGTCGCCTTGAAATAGAACGGCACCGCATCCTGATGACGATCCACCAGGGTGTAGCCGTCGCCCGATGCAGTGAGCCCGACGGCGCCACCATCGGCGTGCAAGGTGTAGCAGTTGCCCGCCAGACTATGGATGGATTTCGGTGCGCTCCCCAGTGGACCGGAGAGGGAGTCCGATCCGCCGCAGGCCGCGAGCAGCATGATGGAACTGACAATGATCAGGCTCTGGCGGCGACGCAACATCGGCAAGGCATCCTTCTGTCGGGTGAGTGCCGTCTGCACGGCAGCGCGCACCATAGAGTGATTGCAGCCATGTGACATCGGTAAATCCGACCTAGACTGTGCTGTCACATTGGCGCCCATGTCCGCCAACGCCGGCGGCCATCTACGCCAAACCGGGGACGCAACAGATCCGCGGCGTCGATATACAGTGGGTTCCGTGGTCCTCGCCACGCCGGGCATCTCGATCATGCAGATACGCCGCCATTCGCTGCGCCTAAGCCAACGCCTACTGGCGCTATCGATGATTTTTGCGCTGTGCGCCTGTAGCGACGGTGCACCGATTTCACCGCCGGGCATGCGCACTCCGGCATCCGTAATTGAGGACGGCCAGGCCCGTTTCACGGTGATCACACCCACCTTGATTCGTCTGGAGTACGCCGCCAATGGCCGCTTCGAAGATCGCCCGACCCAGACCGTGGCCCAACGTCCGGTGGGGACCCGCGACTATCGAACGCGCGTCGAGCAGGGTCACCGGATCATCGAGACCGACGCCCTCGTACTGCGCTACCGCCAGAACGCTGGCCCGTTCGACGCCGACAACCTGGTCATCCGTCTGCGCCGTGGCGATGCCCTGGTGGAAGCGAGGCCCGACTGGTCGCATGCCCCGCAGCCCGGCAACCTCGGCGGCTGGCGCCGCGGGCTCGACAATGAACGTGACCCGCAACCCTTGTTTGACGGCGTCCTGAGCCGCTCCGGGTGGTACCTGCTCAACGACAGCCAAACCGTGCTGCTCAGCGATGAAGCGCCCGGCTTCAAGCCACGCCCTGACGCCGGCGGGGCCTATCAAGACGGCTACCTGTTTGCCTACGGCCTCGACTACCCGCAAGGCCTGGCCGACTTGCGCACGCTCACCGGCGCGGCACCGCTGCTGCCCAAGAAGGCGTTGGGCGTCTGGTTCTCGCGCTGGTGGAGCTACACCGACCCCGAGTGGCGCGAGCAGGTGCGCGAGTTCCAGCGGCGCGGTGTGCCGTTGGACACCGTTTCCATCGACACCGACTGGAAACGGGTACACAACGCGCTCGGCTGCATCCCCTGGAACGCGGTGATCCGTGCGCCGTTGGACGACGCCTGCTCATGGAACGGCTGGGACTGGAACCGGGACATCTTCCCGGACCCGGACGGCTTCGTCGCCTGGCTTCATGAACAGGGACTGGATGTCGGCCTCAATGTTCACCCGTCCATCGCAGAGTCGGACCCGGCCTACCCCGCCGTCATAGCACGCACCGGGCCGCTCATGCGTGACGACGCCGACCTGCCCTGCAACCTGCTGCAGGCCGACCCCACCACGCCCTGCTACGTGTTTGACTGGACTCAGCCTGCGCAGCTGGATGCTTATTTCGATCTACACCGCAGCATCGAGGCCACCGGCATCGATTTCTGGTGGCTCGACTGGTGCTGCGAGGGGGCGCGTGCACAAGCGCCGGGACTCAGCGCCGATACCTTCATCAATGCCGCCTATGCCCGGCAGCACGAAGCCATGGGCTCGCGCTGGCCAGCGTTCTCTCGGATCGGCAGCTCCTTTCAGAGCGGCAAGGCCGGCGCCGACAATAACGGCCTGGGCGCCTTTGCTGAGCATCGGTCCACCATCCACTTCACAGGTGACACCTGCTCGACCTGGGCGCTGATGAAGTTTCAGGCGGAGATGACCGCCACCGAGGGCAATATCGGGCTGCCCTACGTGTCGCACGACATCGGCAGCTTTCTCGGCGAACCGCTGCCCGGCCTGCCCTGCAACAACGTCCTCAACACCAACCCGAACCCGCCTGACGACATGTATCTGCGCTGGATACAGTTCGGCACCTTCGAACCCATCATGCGCCTGCATTCTCACCATGGCGATCGCCTGCCTTGGGACTATGGTGGCGACACCGAGGTGATCGCCAGCCGGTTCTTGCGCCTACGCGGACAGTTGGTGCCGCTGCTATACACCCTGAGCCGGGTGGCGCACGAGAGCGGGCTGCCGATGGCGCGTGCACTCTACCTGCAGTGGCCCGAACACGAGGCAGCCTATCAATACCGCAGTCAGTACACCGTCGGTCCGGACCTGCTGGTGGCGTCGGTAGCGGCGCCCGGCGACCCCGCCATCCTCAATCTGTGGATTCCCCCGGGGAATTGGGTGGACTTCTTCACCGGCGAGGTGCTGACCGGACCCGCCGAGATTCGCCGCGAGGTGCCCCTGGCGCATTACGCGGTGTTCCTCCGCAAGGGCGCCATCCTGCCCTTGCAACCGGAACTGCCGACCAGCGCCCATGGCCCGCAGGATGACCTTATCCTCAAGATCTGGCCGGGTGCCGACGGCGCGTTCCGGCTGTACGAGGATGAAGGCCGCGGCTTTGCGTATCGAGACGGCGCCTATCAATGGACGGCCCTTTCGCTCGACAGCGACGAAGCGGTCAACTGCCATCGGATCACCGTGGCGCCCGCGGAGGGTCCGCAGTTTCCTGGCGCGCTGGAGCAGCGCCGCTGGACACTGCAGTTCATCGGCCTGCCATTGCCGGAGGCGGTCCAGCTCGATGCGCAACCGCTGGCCGCGGGCGGCACGCCCGGCTGGGACTACGATGCCGACACCCACACGCTTACCGTCCGCACCGGGACGCGATCAACCGACAGCGCCACCCAGGTGCAGGTGGGTGCGGCAGACTGTGGATGAAGCGGTGTCAGACATGAAAAAGGCGGCCCTCTCGGGCCGCCTTTTCGATCCTGCAACAGCCAACCTCAGTGGACGCGCTCAAGTACGGTTGCGACGCCCTGGCCCATGCCGATGCACATGGTCGCCACGCCGAACTGGCCGCCCTGCTCATTGAGCACATGGGCCAGCGCGCCGGTGATGCGCGCACCGGAGCAGCCCAGCGGATGGCCGAGGGCGATGGCGCCACCCTTCAGGTTGATACGGTCCATGCGCTCGGTGAGCTTGAGGTCCTTGATCACCGCCAGCGACTGGGCCGCAAAGGCTTCGTTGAGCTCGAAGTAGTCGATGTTGTCGATCGACAGTCCCGCGCGCTTGAGCGCCTTCTGCGTCGCCGGCACCGGTCCGATGCCCATGATCGACGGGTTGCAGCCGGCGGCGGCCACCGACACGATGCGCGCCATTGGCTTCAGGCCCAGCGCCTTGGCCTTGTCGGCACTCATCACCAGCACGCAGGACGCGCCATCGGAGATGGCGGAGCTGTTGCCAGCCGTCACGGACCCCTTGGGGTTGAACGCCGGGCGCAGGCCGCCCAGGCCTTCGAGGCTGGCATCGGCGCGGGCCACTTCGTCCCAGTCCACCATCACCGGCGCGCCATCGGCGTCGTGTCCGGCAATCGGCAGGATCTCCTTCTGGGTCTTGCCATCCTTATAGGCCTGCACCGCCTTCTGGTGGCTGGCCAGCGCAAACTCATCCTGCGCTTGGCGATTGATGCCATGGGTCTGCGTCAGCATCTCGGCGGTCAGGCCCATCATCGCGGCCGCCTTGGCGCTGACCAGGCTCATCGCCGGGTTGCCGTCAAAGCCGTGGGTCATGGCCACATGGCCCATATGCTCGACGCCGCCGCAGATGTATGTGTCGCCGACACCGGCCTGGATGCTGGCAAACGCGATGTGCAGGGCGCTCATCGATGAGCCGCACAGGCGGTTCACCGTCTGCCCCGGCACCGTCTGCGGCAAACCGGCCAGCAGGGCGGCATTGCGGGCGATGTTGAAGCCCTGCTCCAGGGTCTGCTGCACGCAGCCCCACACCACATCCTCGACATCGGCGGGCTTGAGCGCTTCGTTGCGGGCAAGAATGCCGCGGATCAGGTTGGCCGAGAGGTCTTCGGCACGCACATTGCGAAACACGCCGCCCTTGGAACGGCCCATCGGGGTACGGATCGCATCAACGATTACGACTTCGGTCGTCATGTGTAATCTCCAGAATTCAGTGAGGGCAACTTACTTCTTGTAGTAAGTCGCGCCGTCGGCAGCCATTTTCTTCATCGACTCGGTGGGCTCATAGAGCTTGCCGAGATGCGCATACTTGGCGGCCTTTTCGAGCACGTTCTTCATGCCCAGGGTATCGGCGTACTTGAGGGCACCACCGCGGAACGGCGGGAAGCCGATGCCCAGAATCAGGCCCATATCGGCTTCCTGCGGCGAGCCGACGATGCCCTCATCGAGGCAGCGCACGGTTTCGATGATCATCGGCAGCATCAGCCGGTCGATCACCTCTTCCTCGTCGAACTCCTTGCGGCCTTCCGGCTGCACCTTGGCGATCAGCTCGTAGCTGTCGCTTGCCACTTCCTTCTTTGGCTTACCCTTCGGATCGGTGCTGTACTTGTAGAAGCCGATGCCATTCTTCTGGCCATAGCGCTTGGCTTCGTACATCACATCCAGCGCAGTTTCGAAGGTCTTGGACATGCGGTCGGGGTAGCCCTCGGCCAGCACGTCGCCCACATGGTGGGAGGTATCGATGCCCACCACGTCCTGCAGATAAGCCGGCCCCATCGGCCAGCCGAACTTCTCCATGATCTTGTCGACCGCGACGAAGTCGCCGCCGTCACGCATCAGCGCCAACCAGCCGCCGAAGTACGGGAACAGGATGCGGTTGACCAGGAAGCCCGGGCAGTTCTTCACCACGATGGGGGTCTTGCCCATCTTGGTGGCCAGCGAGACAGTGGTGGCGATGGCTTCCTTGGAGGTCTTCTCGCCGTAGATCACTTCCACCAGCGGCATCTTGTGGACCGGGTTGAAGAAGTGCATGCCGAGGAAGTTCTCGGGATGCTTCACCGCGCTTGCCAGCTCGTCGATGGAGATCGAGGAGGTGTTGGACGCAATGATGGTGCCCGGCTTGACCAGGCCCTCGGTCTCCGCCAGCACCGCCTTCTTGATCTTCGGGTTCTCGACCACCGCCTCGATGACGATGTTGACGTTGCCGAAATCGCCGTAGTTCAAGGTCGGCCGGATGGTGGACAGGATGGCGCCCGCCTTCTCCGGGGTCAGCTTCTTGCGCTGAACCTGCTTGGAGAGCAGCTTGTTGGCTTCGCTCATCCCCAGGTCCAGCGCCTTGTCGGCGATGTCCTTCATGATGATGGGTGTGCCCTTCACCGCGCTCTGATAGGCGATGCCACCGCCCATGATCCCGGCGCCGAGCACCGCTGCCTGCTGGATCTCGGCGGCACCCTTCATCTGGGCCTTGGCGGTCTTCTTCAAGAACTGATCGTTGAGGAACAGGCCGATCAGGGCGTCCGCCACCGTGGTCTTGGCCAGCTTGGCAAACGCCGCAGCCTCGATCTTGAGCGCTTCGTCACGCCCCTTGCCGGCCGCCTTCTGGATGGCCTTCACGGCGGCCACCGGCGCCGGGTAGTTCTTGCCGGCCTTGCCGGCGATGAACGCCTCGGCGGTGGAGAACGTCATCATCTGCTCGATCATGTCGAGCTTGAGCGGGCCGGTCTTCTGAGCGCGCCGGGCCTGCCAGTCATACTTGCCGTCGTTGGCCTGCTGGATCAGGGCCACGGCGGCATCGAACAGCTTCTCGGGCTTCACCACCGCGTCCACTGCGCGGACCGCGAGTGCCGCCGGCGCCTTGTTGTGGCCACCACCGGCAATCCACTCGATCGCGTTGTCGGCACCGGTCAAGCGCGCGAGGCGCACGGTGCCCCCGAACCCCGGGATGATGCCGAGCTTGGTCTCAGGCAGACCCACCACGGCAGTTTCACTCATCACCCGATAGTCGGTGGCCAGCGCCATTTCCAGGCCGCCGCCGAGCGCGATCCCGTTGATCGCAGTGACGCTGGGGACGGGCAGATCTTCCAGCGTGTTGAAGATCTGATTGGCTTCCAGCGCCCAGCCGGCGATTTCCTCTTCGGGCTTTTGAAAGCTGGCGCCGAATTCGGTGATGTCAGCGCCGACGATGAAGACGTCCTTGCCGGACGTCACCACCAGGCCCTTGAGGCCGTTCGATGCCTTGAGCTGGTCGGCGACCGTGCGCAGCTCTTCCAGCGTCTGACGGTCGAACTTGTTGACGGATTCACCCTGACGGTCGAAACACAGCACCGCAATGCCGTCGTCCCGCTGCGTCAGGCGAATGGACTTTCCTTCGTACATGAAATGACCTCGGCCAAATAGAAAGGGTTTCCAGCACCCCCGCCTTCGGGCCACGGCCCTGGTGCCTGGGGGTGCCACCAAATGGTAGGTAGCCTCGGGATGATACCGGCTGATGGCAGATGCGGCCAAAACCGCAGGAGGCCAATGGGACGCCTTAACCTTTGACAGGCGCATGGCGCCTTCCTATGCTCGCGTAAGCACATAACGAGAGCTTGTCAAGAGCCCCGGGGACGAGGGGGGCTGCCGCAGTCGCTGTGTTCCGATCTGTTACTCGCGTTGGCGCCGTACAAATAGGGAGAAAAGCCGATGGCCGCTGCAAAGAATGCTTCCAAGAGCCGCAGTCCGCTCGCTGTAATCAAGAAGGCCGCCGAATCGGTTGCCAAGCGGGCGCGCGGGATGAGCCCGCCAAAGTCGGCCGCCAAACCGGCTGCAAAGGCCTCCGCCAAGGTGGCGTCGAAGCCGGCTGCCAAGCCCACTGCTAAAGCGGCACCCAAGACCAAAGCCAAACCGGCTAGCAAGGGCAAGGCGGCATCCAAGCCGGCCTCCAAGCCAGCATCCAGCAAGGTAAAGGCAAAAGCGAAGACCAAACCGGCGGCCACGGCGCGCAAGTTGGCTGCGACCAAGCCCACCGCCAGCAAGAAGGCCAAGGTCGCCAAGGGGCCGGTCAAGCCTGCCGGCAAGCAGACCGCTGCCAAACCCAAAGCGGCAGCGAAGAAAGCTACCGCAGCTGCCAAGGTCGTTGCCAATAAACCTTCCGCCAAGCCGGCAGCCAACAAGAAGCCGGCCCCCGCGAAGGCGAATGCGGCGGCGAGCAAGGTGGTGAACGACCTGCGAACGCGCGCCGAAACGGCGCGCAAGCAGGCCGAAGGCGCTGTGGCCAACGCCCGCAGTCAGGTCAAGGCCACCGCCACCAAGGCGCGCGCCACCGCCGAAAAGGCCAGAAGCTCGGTTGAGAAGCGGGTAGTCGATGCCCAGGCCGCGGTTCGCAAGGAGGCTGCGGAAGCTCAGGCCCAGGCGCGTCAGATGGCCGGCAAGGTGAAGGCACGCGCGCAGGAAACCGTCACGGCCGTGCAGTCGCTGCGCCCAAACCTGGAGTCTCGCGCCTTCCTTGCCACCAGCCGTGGTAAGCGCAAGCGGGCCGCTGAGGCGCCGCCACCACCACCGCCCAGCGACAACAACGCCGGCTGAGCGACGCGGTTCGGCGTCGTTCGCAACGGCGCCGAACCATTTGCGTCGGCACCGGGGGCCGGGGACAATCCCGGCCGCCATGGCGCTCTCTCTCCAACAAAGCACCGATCTCTGCCAGCTGCTGGGCGACGCCAGTCGTCTGCGGCTGCTGCTGTTGTTGGAGGCCTTTGAGCTGACCATGGCCGAGCTCACCGAAGTGACTGGTCTGGCGCAGAGTCGGGTATCCACCCATCTTTCCCGTCTACGCCGAGCTGGGCTGGTGCAGGACAAGCGCACGCAAGGCGCCGCGCTCTATTTCGCCAGTCGTGAAGGCGACGCGCTGCCCCTGTGGGAGTTACTGCGCAGCGACCTCGACGATGGTCAGACCCGGCTTGATCGAGAGCGCGCAGAAGAATGCATTCGGGCGCGCAAACATGGCCGCACCTGGGCCGAGTCGGTCGCGGGCCGCATGGAACTGCACTACTCCCCCGGCCGGACCTGGGAGGCCACGGCGCGCGCGCTGATCGGTCTGACGCGACCGGGCCGCGTACTTGACCTCGCCTCGGGCGACGGGGTGCTTGCCGAGCTGCTCGCCGAGCAGGCCACCAGCGTCACCTGTGTCGACATCAGCGCCACCGTGATCGCCGCTGCCGAGCGGCGCCTGTCGCGCTTCCGACACGTCGCCTTCCATCAGGGTGACATGCACGACCTACCGTTCGCCGACAGCAGCTTCGATACCGTATTCGCCCTGCACGCCCTGAGCTACACCACCACCCCGGAGCGACTGATCGCCGAGTCCGCCCGCTTGCTCAAACCGGGAGGGCATCTGGTAGCGGCTGCGCTCAAGGCGCACCGTCATGAAGCCGCCATGGCTGCCTACGATCACGTCAATCTAGGTACCAGCGTCGACGCCCTGAAGCGCTTGCTGGAGACGCAAGGGCTGAAGGTAGAGCAGTGCCGCGTGACCTCCCGCGAGGTCCGTCCGCCCTACTTCGAAGTCATCACCGCCCAGGCAGTGAAACCGGGAAAGCGCTGAGTCCTCAGCGCTCGCCGAGGTCCTCGGCCCACAGGCATGCCCCCTTCTGGTCGATGGCCCGCAAGCGCGCCTGATGCGCGTCCCACTCGGCTGCGGTCGGCGCCTGCACCAGCAACGGAACGTCCGGCGGATCCAACAGCTCGACGAAGCGGGATCGACCGCGGCCGCCGCCTTCCCGTTCATCCAGTGCCAGCCGCGACTGCCCTCCGGTCATCGCCAGATAGACGTCGGCAAGCAGGCGGGCGTCCAGCAAGGCACCGTGAAAATCACGGGTGGAGTTATCGACGCCGTAGCGCTTGCACAGCGCGTCCAGACTGACGCGCTGGCCCGGCAGCAGCTTGCGCGCCATCGCCACCGTATCGGTGATGGTGCAGATATCCTCCAGCTTCTGCTCGAAGCCGGCACGGGCGAATTCGATGTTGAGAAAGCCAACGTCGAACGGTGCGTTGTGGATGATCAGCTCAGCGCCTTCGAGATAGCGCCAGAGTTCCTGCGCCAGCTCCTGGAAGCGCGGCTTGTCGCTCAAAAAGACGTTGGTAATGCCGTGCACGTCGACCGCGCCGGCCTCGATCTCGCGGTCCGGGTTTACATAGTGATGAAAATCGTTGCGGGTGAACCGCCGTCGCTGCAGCTCGACACACCCGATCTCGATCACGCGGTGCCCCTGATCCACCTCCAGCCCGGTGGTTTCAGTGTCGAGCACGATCTGGCGATGCATCGGAACAGACATGCGCAGGTCTCCGCTTGTGGTCAGCTGCGCGCCGCGCGCAGGCCGAGATTGGCCAGTTGATCAGCGGCTTCATTGCCGGGATCACCGTTGTGCCCCTTCACCCAGCGCCAGTCCACCTGGTGACGCGCCTGAGCAGCATCGAGGCGCTCCCACAGGTCCTGATTCTTGACCGGCTGCTTGCTGGCCGTTCGCCACCCCCGGGCCTTCCAGCCGGGCAACCATTCGGTGATGCCCTTCATCACGTACTGGGAATCGGTGTGCAGCTCCACCGCACAGGGTTGCGTGAGCGCCTCCAGGGCCTGGATAGCGGCCATCAATTCCATTCGGTTGTTGGTGGTGGCGGGCTCGCCCCCGTGCAGGGTCCGCACATGCTCGCCCCAGGCCAAACGCACACCCCAGCCGCCCGGGCCCGGGTTGCCACTGCAGGCGCCGTCGGTATGGATCACCACGCGCTTACTCATGCCGAGGGTTCGTCGCCCGGGGTGAAACGCGCATCGCGATGCGCCACCGGCGTCGCCCCCAACCGTGGCCGCAGCGGCACACGGGGCGCCCGCGGCAACAGATTCATCGGCACCCGACGCTTGCGCGCACTCAACAGGTAAACCTCCTGGAACGGCTGCGCCAGCCAGCGCCACCACGCCTCACCATCGCTGGTCCGCCGCAACCATGGAAAGCCGGCACTGAACCGGTGCACCTCGGTCACTTCGAAATCGAGCAGGGCCAGCCAGTCCTCCAGGCGGCCGACACTGGTGAAGCGAATCCCGTCCGGCAGTCGCTGCGTGGGCCACCGCAGGCGGCTGCGCCAGGCACTGGCGCCCCAGGGGTTGAATCCCAGCACGAACAGCCGGCCGCGATCGTTGAGCACGCGGTCCACTTCACGCAATACCTGGTGCGGTGACTGACAGAACTCCAGCGTATGCGGCAGCAGTACACCGTCAATGCTGGCCGAGGGCAGCGGCAGCGATTCCGGCAGGGCCCAGGCCTGGGCGCCAGCCGACAACGGGCTGCCAATGACCGCACGGTGCAGCGTGGCTGCACCCTCCAGCAGCACATTTCCGCCGAAGCACCCGATCTGCAGGAGCTCCCGGCCGAATACGTCCGGCAGCCGCTCTGCCAACGCCAGACGCGCAAGATGGACCACACGCTGGGCACGGGGGGTGGCCCACCAGCGGGTCAAGGCGGCGCGGTTGGGCTGACGGCTTCGGGACGCTGATCTCAGCATGGACGGCGCTGGGGTTTCCGCAGTCATCGGGGAGCGTCATGATACCTCCATGAACGCCCACCCGATCCCCATCCTCGAAGACAACTACGTTTGGTGCCTTGACGATGATCGCCTGCCCAGGCAAGCCTGGGTGATCGACCCCGGGGTGGCCGCGCCGGTGGCCGCCCATTTGGAACGCAGTGGGTGCCGCCTCACAGGCATCCTGATCACCCACTGGCATCCGGACCACATCGGCGGAATCGCCGAGCTGTGTGCCGCCGCCGGCCCGATACCGGTCTATGGTCCGGCCGCGGAAGCGGCACGCATCCCGACCTTGACGCATCCGCTGCAGGGTAACGAACGGCTATCGCTGCCGTTCGGTGAGGCACAGGTGATGGCACTGCCTGGGCATACCCTGGGCCACATCGGCTATTTGATCGAAGACTGGCTGTTTTGCGGCGACACGCTGTTCTCGGCAGGCTGCGGGCGACTGTTCGAGGGCACCCCCGCCCAGATGTACGACAGCCTGTCGCGGCTCAATGCGCTGCCCGGCGCGACCCGCGTCGCCTGCACACATGAGTACACACTCGCCAACCTTGCCTTCGCCGCCGCTGTTGAGCCGGACAACCCGGACATCGCGGCCCGGATCGAGGCCGTGCAGGCACTGCGCGCACGCGGCCAGCCCAGCCTGCCCAGCACCCTCGCGGACGAGCGCCGCTTCAATCCCTATCTTCGGTGTCAGGTGCCTGCGGTTCGCGCCGCCGCGGAACGTGCCGCGGGACATGCTGTCGACAACCACGTCTCGGCTTTTGCCGCCCTTCGAGCCTGGAAGGATCGCTTCCGCCCAGCATGAAGTTGCCCTTCGATGACGGCTTCGCTACCGTTCGTCGGATGACACGATTACGGGGATGGGCCACGGCCCTGCTGGCGGGCCTACTGGTTTTCGGCAGTGCGGCCGGCGCTGCCGAGCACTCAGCCGACGACACGATCTGGACACGGATCAGCAGTGGCATGCGCATGGTCGATCCCGAGCATCCCGAGGTGGTGCAGTGGGCGCGGCACTACGCCACCCATCCGCTGCAACTGTCCCGCATGCTGGAACGCTCCGAGCCCTTCCTGTGGTACATCGTCGAAGCCGTGGAACTGCGCGACATGCCACTGGAGATCGCCCTGCTGCCGGCGGTGGAGTCCGGCTTTGATGCGCGCGCCACCAGTCAGCGCGAAGCCGGGGGACTTTGGCAGTTCGTACCGACCACCAGCCGCGCCCTTGGCCTGACGCACGGCGCCAACTACGACGCCCGTAGCGATGCCGTTGCCAGCACCCGCGCCGCGCTGACCTATCTGTACAACCTGCACGACAGCTTCGACAACTGGTTGTTGGCCCTGGCGGCCTACAACGTCGGCCGCGGTAAGTTGCGTCAGGCCCTGCGGGAAGCGGGCAGCCGCAGCTTCTGGGACCTGCAACTGCCCCGGGAGACGCGCGAGCATGTACCGCGGCTGCTCGGCCTGGCGCTGTTGATCCAGGACCCTGCCCGTTTCGGGGTGACCCTCCCTGCCATTCCCAATCGCCAGGCGGGCCGCACCCTGCCCCTGGCGCAGCCGGTGGACCTCAGGTCAGCCGCAGAATCGGCGGGTATTTCGGTCGAGCGCCTGCGCCAATACAACCCCGGCCTGCGTCACCTTCGCGACACCCATGGCAAAGACTTCGTCCTGGTGGCAGAGCAGGATGCCGACGCGCTCGCCGCGGCGCTGGCGTCCGGCCACTTTCCGCCGCAGCCGCCCGCCAATCGCAAGGTGGTGGTGGTGGCGCCGGGTGACTCGCTCTGGCATATCGCGCGGCGCCACAAGGTGAGCGTGTCCGCGCTGTGCGCGTGGAACCGCATCGAGCCCAGTGCCGTCCTCAGGCCCGGGCGCAAACTGCTGATCGAAATCTAACGACGTCAGTCGCTGGGATTACTGACCCCTCTCAGCCACCGGCCTCGCGCGATGTGGCCTGTGCGGCAGCTTCATTGAGGGCCTGCCCGGCGCGCTTCGGTGTGGTCAGGGGGACCGGGACTGGCGCGTTGCCCAGCAGCAGATCGCGACCCGCGCCGATACCACCGGTCACTTCGAGCGACAGGCGTTCGGCATCGCGCCGCCGAACGTCGTCACTGATTTCGGCGGCTTCTTCCGGCGGAACGCCCAGCGCCCGCAGCGTGGCCTCGCCAAAAGCCAGTGCCGAACCCAGGGTTTCCCGCATCTGATAGTCCACACCCTCGTGAATCAGGGACAGCGCATGGGCACGGTCGTAGGCCCGCACCAGCACCTTGGCCTGCGGAAAGCTGTGACGGACCAGATGGGCGATCTGTGTGGCAGCAGCCCGATCGTTTACACACACCGCAATGGCGTCAGCGCGCTCGGCGCCACAGGCGTTCAACACGTCCAGGCGGGTGCCGTCGCCAAAGTAGACCTTGAAGCCGAAGCGTGCCGCGTTGCGAATACGATCGGTGTCGATGTCGATAATGGTGACGTCGATCCCCCGCGCCAACAGCGCCTGGCTGGCCACCTGACCGAATCGGCCGAAGCCAATCACCAGCACCGATCCCTCCAGCCCCTCGGCCACATCGACACCCTCCATGGAATGCTGCGGGCGGGGTTGAAGCCAACGCAGCAGCAGCATCCCGAGCGGCGTCAGCGCCATGGACAGAATCACCACGGCGGTCAGCCGTGCCTGCAAAACCGGGTCGAACAAGGCCACCGCCGCAGCCGCGCCAAACAGAACAAAGGCAAACTCGCCGCCCTGCGACATCGCCAGCGACCGGTGCAAGGCCATGGCGTGACCACTGCGGGTGAGCCGCGCAACGGCATAGACCGTGCCGCCCTTGAGCACCTTGAAGGCGATCACCCCGCCCACCAGTAGCGGCCAGTCGCGCGCGAAGACGCCCAGGTCCAGCGACATGCCCACGCCGAGAAAGAACAGGCCGAGCAGAATGCCGCGGAAGGGCTCAATATCGGCTTCCAGCTGATGCCGAAAACTGGACTCGGACAACATCACGCCGGCCAGGAACGCACCCATCGCCATCGACAACCCACCCCACTGCATCAACAGTGCAGCGCCCAACACCACCAGCAGCGCCGCAGCCGTCATCACCTCACGCGCACGCGCCGCGGCCAGTACCGCAAACAACGGGCTGAGCAGCCAGCGCCCCGCCACCACCAGCCCAGCGATCGCCGCCATCCCCCAGGCGACATCCGCCCAACGCCCGCCGCCACCGCCGTCACTGGCGGCGTCGGGCGCCAACAGGGCGACAATGGCGAGCAAGGGCACGATGGCAAGGTCTTCGAGCAGCAGCACCGACACGATGGACTGGCCGCCGGGGGTGGCACTTTCGCCGCGCTCATCCAGCAGTTGCATGACCATCGCGGTCGAGGACAGGGTCAGGCCCGACGCTGCAACAAACGCGGTGGCAGGCGGTAGCCCCAGCGAGATGCCAATACTGGTCAGCAGGGCGCCGCACAGCGTCACCTGTAACAAGCCCAGGCCGAAGATCTGGCGCCGTAGGTTCCACAGGCGCGAGGGCTGCATTTCAAGCCCGATGATGAACAGGAACATCACCACGCCAATCTCGGCGAAGTGGAGGACCGCTTCGGGCTCTTCGATGATGCCAAGCCCAAACGGTCCCACCAGCAAGCCGGCGGCCAGATAGCCCAACACCGATCCCAGGCCGAGCCGGCGAAACAGGGGGACCGCCACCACCCCCGCCCCCAGCAGCGACACCACCTTCAGCAGATCCCCTCCAACCGACTCCGCTGCCATTGTTCCCCCCGGGTCGACAGTGCCCCGAGTGTACTCCGGAACGGCGGCGTCTCAGGCCGCCTGGCGTGGCAGATAGGCCTTGCTGGCCACTCGGTTGCGCCCGGAAGCCTTGGCCGCATACAGCGCCGCATCGGCCGAGGCCAGGGCGAGCGCAAGCGACTGGCCCTCGTCGGGCACCAGCTGTGCCAGGCCGATACTCACGGTCATGGCGATCGCTTGGCCCTCATGCACGACAGGTGAACGGGCGATGGTCTCGCGCAGTTGCGATGCCAGCGCCTGCCCCTCTTCGGCACCGCAGTCGTACCAGATCACCGCAAACTCCTCACCACCGAATCGGCACGCCACATCCAGCGGCCGGCGCGTGAACACCCGCACCTGATCCGCCAGCGCCTGAATGGCCGCGTCGCCGGCGGCGTGGCCGTAGCGGTCATTCAGCTGTTTGAAGTGGTCAGCGTCGATCATCGCCACCGTCAATGGGCGGCGTTCCCGTTGGGCCTGGGCGTAGACCCGCTCAGCCTGGGCCGCCCAGCCGCGACGATTGTTGAGGCCGCTCAGCGGATCGGTGAGGGCTGCATGACGGGTGGCATCGAGCAGGGAATCCGCGCTGTCTGCGGCTTGCCGCTGCAGCCGCAGCACGAATGCCACCGCCAGCAGCAGGGTCATGGCCCACAGGCCCGCCTGTAAGGCAGCACTTCTCGACTCGGCCGCCCACAATGCCAGCGTCACCAGCGCCACGCCGACGGCGGCCATCGCCCGCAGACCTGGCCCGACTGCACGAAAATCACCGAGTACCACACCCACCACCACGAAAATCGCGATGAGTTCGGTCGCGATTGATCTTCCCCCCTGCACGGGCATGGCATGGGTGAGCGTCCCGACCGCCGCAAGACACAGCAGTGACCACAGATACACCCGGTTGCGTTCAGACGGCGGCGAAAACAGCAGGCCGGCCAGCGATACCAAGGCGGCCGCTGCTGTCACGCGAATCAGAAACCCGTCTGTGGGTGCGCCCGCGACAATCAGCGCGGTCACGGTAAATACCCAGACCCCGGCCAGGAACAACAGTCGACTGGGGGTTCGCCAGGCGGCCGGTAGTCGCATGGGCAACGGCAGCGGTCCGGTGGAGAACGCGGTCAATCTCGATTCCATGGCGACACTCCCGATCGTTGTCATTCCGACAGCTGCAAGCGCTGGGCCGCGGGACTGTCGATGTGACTCCTTATATCGGAGACCGGATACCTCTCGCCGGGCCCTGGCGCCGGGAGGCGTCGAGATGCCGACCAATGGCGCCTGTCGGATCTTCGACGTTCGTTATCCGCCCTCGCATCGACCGCCGGCACGCGACACTTGCCCCACCCGCTGCCGATCCAACACATGGCGACCGAGTAACAGCGGGTAACAGCCCGGCGCAACCACCCAAGCCCCGGATTCGACGTCCCAGTAGGCGAAATCCCGTTGATGCACCGGCAAGGTGACCCGAAGGCTCTCGCCAGGCTCGAGCCAGAATTTTCCGGCCGCGATCAGCTTGGCCGGCGGTTGCTCAACCGGTGATGCGGGCGTTGGCACGCCGAGATAGACCTGCGGCACCACCCATCCCGCACGATCGCCGAGATTCCGCAGCGTCACCGCCACCGCCGCGTGATCGCCCTCATCCTCAACCGAGGCGGCCTCAAACTGGCTCTGCGTGTAAGACAGCCCGAATCCAAACGGAAAAGCCGGTGCAACCGCATTGGCCTCGAACCAGCGGTAGCCGATGAACACGCCCTCGTCGTGGATCGCCTGATTGGCGAGGCCGGGATAGCGGCTGAAGTTGCCAGCAACCGGCGTATCGGCTTCGGCATCGGGAAAGCTCACCGGCAATCGACCGCCGGGATCGGTATCCCCGAACAGGACCCGCGCCAGCCCGCTTCCAGCTTCCTGACCCGGATACCAAGCTGCCAGCAGGGCGGCGACGTCCTCGCGCCAGGGTGTCAGTACTGCACCCGAGGTCTGCAGCACCACCACCGTCGCTGGGTTGGCGGCTGCGACAGCGCGAATCAAGCCTTCCTGGTCACGTTGCGAGACCGGAAGCACCGGCGCCCCCAGCACGATGGGACCGAACACCTGATCGAGAACCGGTGCCACCGGCGAGCGGGTCACAATCGGGTCCAGCAGCAGATCCAGCAGATCGGGGGCACCGCCCTGGAGGTTATTCAGCAACAGGCTGTCGGGTACATCCGCAACCGTGCAGTCGAGCGACAGGCAGAGCTTGTCGACGCCTTCGGTGGCGACATCGGCAGCAAACAGCAACACCAGATCAGCGGCCGCCGCCAATGCCAATGCCGCATCGCGGTCATCGCCGGGCGCGTGCTCCACCACCACCGACGGCCCCGCACGCGCGGTAATGGCCTCCAGCGGCGACACGAAACGAAACGGCGTGACATTGGACGAGCCGCCGCCACTGGGCCGCATCACCGCCGACTCGCCAATCACCGCGATACGCTGTACGTCCGGAGTAATCGGCAGCACACCGCTATTGCGGAGCAGCACGGTGCCCTGCTCGATCACCGATTGCGCCACCGCCGCGTGGGCAGCCTGATCGATCAGGGCGTCATTGCGTACATAGCGCGGTCGGTCAAAGAAGCCAAAGCGGAACAGGGTGCGCAAAATGTCGCCCACCCGCGCATCCAGCGTGTCGATGCCCAACTGCCCGCTCAGCACCGCTGCCTGCACCAGCAAGGGCTGGTAGAACAGGGCGAACGGCATCTCGATGATGGCGCCGGCCTGAATCGAACGCGCGGTGTCCTTCACCGCCAGCACGTAATCGGAGATCAGGAATCCGTCGAAGTCCCACAGATCCCGAAGGATGGTCTGCTGCAGCTGGACACTACCGCAGGCAGGCTCGCCGTTGACATAGTTATAGGCGCACATCAGCGTCGCGGCATCTGCTTCACGCACGGCGGCTTCGAACGGCGGCAAATACACCTCGTGCAGCGTGCGGTCATCCACCACCGCATTGACGGTCTGTCGACCGCCCACCAGAGACAGCAGGGGTGGCACGCCAACAATGCCTTCCTGCGTGTTCATCAGGAAGTGCTTGGGATTGGCCAGCACACCCTCGGATTGCGCCCCCCGCACCCATTCGACGGTCATCCGTGTTGCCAGCCAGGGATCTTCGCCAAAAGTCTCGAAGGTGCGCCCGGCAAGGGGATTACGCACCAGGTCGCCGACAGGGCCATGCAAGACATCATTGCCCTTGTGGCGCACTTCATTGGCAATCGCCGCGCCGGTGGCGTAAGCCAGTGTCGGATCAAATGTGGCCGCCAGTGCCAATGGAATCGGCATGGCGGTGGTGGGACTGCCGCGCACGCCCACGGGACCATCGGTCATCCGCAAATCGGGAATGCCCAGTGCCGGAATGCCTTCGGAAATCCCCACATAGGGATCGCCCGATGCCACTGAGACCGGGTCGTCCCCGGCCAGCAGCGAAATCTTCTGCATCAAGGTCATGGCCGCGAGCAAGCGGTCAGCGCGTTCGGACGGGCTCAGCGTGGTATCGCACCAGGGACGTTGCTGGGGATCGCCACAGTCCCCGATCAGGCGGGCGCCGGCCCCGGCCGATAAGGGCTCCGAACCGCCACACGCCGACAGACCGGCCGCCACCATCCACACCCAGGCTTTGCGCCATCTATTCATTGTTGATCCTCCCGACGTGCACGCTATGCCGGGCGACCGGACCGGGAATCCCCGGTTTGGACGAGGCTAGGCGAACTGCAGGCGCGCCGGCTGCGAAAACAGATGTCGGGCCGCCAGCGCTTCCAGACCACCGCGGTAGTAATCGAAGCGCTCGGCCAGCTCACGAAACACCGTATGCAGGCCGAATTCCTGAGCGCGCGGATGACGGCTGACACTGAGATAGCGCGACGCCCCCATGTCGCAGAAGTAGCCGACCGTAACCGGGCGCCGGGCGTAACGGTGCCGGTGCTCAACCCAGTCGGCCCAGACGCCGCCGACGAACAGGGCGTAATTGGCGATATGGGCCTGCACCAGAAAACGTCGGTCAGGCCCCGCGGCCTGCTCCTCCGCCACTAAGTCGACCAGATAGTCGAAGTCGGCCGCCTCGCCATCCTGAATGCGCCGCAGACGTTCAGCGCGCACGAACAGCCCGAGCAAATGCGCCAGGTAGTGCAGGGCCTGGTGCTCCTGACGACTGCGCCGCCCTGGCAGCGCCTGTCGCAGCATCACCTCAAACCACAGCTGTGGCGTCACCGGCAAATCCAGTGTCTCGGCGTCACACAGGGCGTCGTAGACGAACCGGGCATCGAGCAGCGAATCGAGGGTGTTGAAGAACTCACTGATTTCAGCCATGGCCCGCGGCACATCCAATTGGCCCGGGAAATGCGAGAACAGAAAATTCAGATCCGCCGATGCCAGGGGCGGATGGCCAAGACGTGCGAAGTCAGGGGTTTCCACGGGCGGCGCTCCATTGCAGAGTTACAACAACCACCCAAGCAAGATGCGGGCCGAAGGTCCATCAGGACCCGTTAACGGTCATTGCCGACCGCCCGACGGCGGGGTTTGGTCAGGCTCCGGAGGCGTCCTCACCAGGCGTGGGCGGGTCGACCCGTTTGATACCACTGATCATCGCCGCCACCAAATTCTGCCGTTCCAGCAGACTGCTGATGACCACCCCCGCGAGATGAACGATGACGCTGACCTCGAGCATCAGCGCGAACGCCGCATGAAGATCCTGAGGCCAATCCTCGCCCCAGAAACGATCCCACCGGCCGACCCAGCCGGACAGCCCCAGCAATAGCACCAGACACCAGAGCCACAGCGTCATTGCCGCACCCAGCGGATTGTGGCCAGCGACCCGCGATACCGACCCGCGCATCATGGCGCGTGCATGCGTCCACAGGCTGGAGGCTCCAGGCCAGTGCAAGCGCGCGGGCCGATGACCCGTGAACATTCCATAAATCAGCCGAAAACCGACCACGACGGCGGCGGCATAGCCGATCCAGCGATGGATCTCGCCGCCGTGATCGTTGAACAGATTGATGATGACCAATGTCGCCAACGTCCAATGCGCCAGACGCAAGGGCAACGGCCAGACATGCTGCGCCTCCGAGCCCGACGACCGTGTCGGCATCGATCAGTCTTCGATTTCCGACTTCACCACGGCCAAGGTCTTGGTATCGAAATAGACCTCAGCCTTGCGACCGTCCGCGGTGAACCCATAGAACTCGTAGCAGTCGCCCGAAACTTTCAGTTTGCGGATCTGATAGCCCTGAGCCTCGAAGTGCGTGCGGGCTTCCGCCTCGGTCTTCCATTGGTCTTTCGGGTGGGCCGTACAGTCGGCGTCCGCCATCGCGGCCGCAGGCAGGAAGGCCAGACCGACCAGGATTGTTTGCAAGCGTTTCATCTTGAACTCCAGTAGGGTGGGTGGCGTCGGGGCCGCCATTATCGCAACGCATCAATCAACTGGCTGTCGGCGCCGACCAGTATCAAGACCGCAAACAGCGCAAAGAGTGCCGCCGCGACGAAGCGCATACGCTGCAGCGGATACCGCTGCGCCAGCCGCTCGCCGAGGAGAACGGCCGGCACGTTGGCCACCATCATCCCCAGCGTCGTCCCGGCCGAAACGGCCAGCAGACTGCCGTACTGCGCCCCCAGCGCCACCGTGACGAGTTGCGTCTTGTCGCCCATTTCCGCCAGGAAGAACAGGCCGGCCGCCGTCAGGAACGCACCCCGCGCAGAGATACGAATGGCGTCGCCATCCAGCCGATCGGGCACCAGCGCCCAGACCGCGAAGGCCAGAAATCCCAGGCCGAGCGCCCACCGCAGCAGCTCGGGGGGCAATACCGAGGCGACCCAGCTCCCGACACTGGCGGCCAACAGATGGTTGGCCACGGTGGCCAGGAGGATCCCCATCACAATGGCCACAGCGTGACCCCGAAAACGCGTGGCCAATACGAACGACAACAGTTGTGTCTTGTCACCGATCTCGGCGACTGCCACGAGGCCCAGTGAGGCCCAAAACCCTTCCATGTGAACTCCAAGGGGCCAGCGACTGAACATGACTCCGTTCCCCTGCCGGCCCGGCCCGGGGTCACGAAGTCAAAAGTCTCGCCAAGCATTGCCGCGCGCGCCATGGCCGAAACCGACCAAGTTTGTTGACGGGCGCACCTTCGTTGCGAAGGCAGGCTACTCCCTGATGACGAGGACATTTTAGCACAGCGGCCGGGTACTGACCGCAGTGGCCACACCGGCCACTTGCCTGCACTCCTGTCTGGGGTACGCTTCGATCGGACGTCGACAGGAGCCACGGGATGAAATGGACGCAAGAGCGGGAAATCCTGCTCAACAGCGAGTGGTTCCGCCCTCTGCCTGAGGCCATCGTTTCCCAGCTGGCGGCGATGACCGTTCGCCGACGCCTTGCCGACGGCGCACTGCTGTTTGCCAAGGGGGACCCACCCGATGGCCTTTATGGCGTGGTCAAGGGCGGCATCCGCGCCTCGGCCGCGTCAAGCGACGGCAAGGAGCTGCTGCTGATGCAGTTCGCCCCCGGCAGCTGGTTCGGCGAGATTTCCATGTTCGATGGTCTGGGCCGAACCCATGATGGTGTGGCCATGGGCGAGACCGAAGTGTTGATGCTGCCACGCGACCGCTTCCTGGATCTGCTGGAGCGGGAGCCGTCGTTGTATCCCCACTTCCTGCGCATGCTCTGCCGCAAACTGCGGCTCACCTTTGCCTACATCGAGGATGCCCAGTTCGAGCCGCTTGCGGTGCGGCTGGCACGTCGGGTGCTGGACCTGGTGGCGCTCTACGGCAAGCCGACCGACAACGCCATCGTGATCGACATCCACCTGCCTCAGGAAGACCTCGCGCGCAGCCTGGGCGCCGCGCGTCAGGGCATCAGCCGCGAGTTGAAGGGCTGGGAAGCGCGGGGGTGGATTGGCCTCGAGTACGGTCGCCTCACCGTCCACGACGCCGAGGCGCTGCGCCGGATCGCCGATGAGGGTGCCACCGCACTCGATTGAGACCCGGGTGGGGCGCCTCAGAACACGGCGTGAAGGAACCCGCCCAACAGGATCAGGAAGCCGCCGATCTCGCCGACCATCAGCGCGACCATATAGACGCTGATGACCATCCGCGGCAGGGTGCGATTTCCAAGTTTGTGCGGCGAGCGCAGCTGATTGTCGGTATCGCGCAGCACGCCATGCGTGATGTAGGTGACGATTGCCGACGCAAAGAACAGCAGGGGAATGCCGACCGCCCACAGGGTTCCGGTTGGCCCCAGTGGTGAATACGGCACGAACTCGCGTAGCAGCAGCGCCGAGAAGGCGTACATCAGGCTGGTGCGGTGCGCAATGTCAACGTAGTACGGCGCCTGGGCCTCGGTCGAGGTGATCATGCAGCGGTACTTCCAGACGCCGGTCAGCAAGGCTGAGAGAAAGAAAATACCAGCCGCCAGCAGACAGAGGGTTTCAGCAGTCATGACAATTCCTGGGCATTGCGAAGGCCGGCCGCGCGGCCGTGACGATGGTAGTAGGCACGACCGCAAGCGTTCTGATGGTGCCAGTAGGCCCGAATCAGCGGCGGCAGGTCGGGAATCCAGAACCGCGACTCCAGGGGTTGTTCCGGAGCGACCGCCCCGAGGGTGATGTCGGCCACCACCACTCCGGGGCCTTGCTGGGCGCGGCGCACCGCCAGCACTTCGCCGTGGGCGTCGACCACCTGGGTGGCGCCGACGAATTCTGTCTCATAGGGCAGCCCGGAGCTGAGGCCTGGAACCACCATGAAACCGGTGCGAAAACGTCCGCAGTGCGAGGCCTGCAGCACCGGCGCGCCGAGACGCCGGGCAAACGCGACCGGCGCCCCTTCCGACATGGCTGCGTTGCGCTTGGAGAGCGCGGCAAGCCCCCGGTCAACCAACCCGCCCCAGTTCGATGGCATGGTCCACCAATGGGTGCCCGTGATGGCCAGGCCGACGTTTGCACGGCGCATGCGACGGACGGTACCGGTGCGGATCAGCTCCCAGCAGACCGCGACGCCCACTGGACCGAGGGCGGTTTCGAACACGCCGTCGTCAGCGCCCGGCCCATAGAAAGCGTTTTCCCACATGGTGGGCAGATCCTTGTCGTGGCAATAGGTCTGGCCATCGGGTGCCACCAGGTGATAGCGGTTGAATACCGCATCGCCATCCGCGACCAGCATCGAGCCGCCGATCCAGCAATGGTGCCGCGCGGCCCATTGCTTGAGGGCGCTTACCGCCATGTTGTTGAGCGGCAACACCGCCGCATGGACGCCGGGGTCAAAGGGAATCCGGGAGGTGAAGAACTCCGGAACGGCGATGATCCGCGCGCCCTGCGAAGCGGCCTCGGCCACCAACTGATCGAGCCGGCGCAGGTTCTCGGCAACGTCGCCGACGACCGCCTCCAGCTGTACTGCCGCCACTCTTTGCGTCTTGTCACCCGCTGTCATGGTGTTGTCGTCCCATCATTTTTCTGGGGGCATCGTGCACCAGAAAGCGCCCAGCCGCATTGACGAAAATCAAGATTCGCCCGCGGCAGCACGTTGACGCAGTCGGATCCGGCTGAGGGATTCAGGGGTGATACCGAGATAGGAGGCAACGTGCAGCGCCGGCGTCAGGCGAACCACCTCGGATTCCATCTCCTCAAGGAACACGCGGTACCGATGCTCGGCCCGCCCGGCCTGCAGCATCCGTACTCGCCGCTGCATGGCCAGAAAGTGACGCTCGGCCAGTACCCGCCGCAATTCCGCCACCACCGGCCCTGGATGATCAACACAGAGCGCGCGGTAACGGACCCGAAACCCGAGCACGTCGGTGACCGCCTGCAAGGCTTCGTCGGCGGGCTGCTCAAGCAGGTGACTGTGATACGGCAGCGCTGCTGCAGGTGCCGCCAGCAGCCGCAGGTTGACCTCGCGTCCGCCCCGAGACTGGTAGACGCGGACCAGTCCCTGCGTAAGGAAGATGATGTCGTCGGCGCGGTCACCGATCCGAAACAGGTACTGGCCGCGGCGGTAGCAACACGGCGTCACATAGGGGGCCATATGTGCAGCCGCCTCGCCGGGCAACGCCACCCAGCGCCCAAGATAGGCGACCAGGTCGAGCATTGCCGGCGGCTCTGTCGGCGGCACCGACACCGGCTACACCACACCCTGCGCCAGCAGGGCGTCGGCCACCTTGATGAAACCGCCGATATTGGCCCCCGCTACATAATCGACCTGCTCGCCCCGTCGTCCGTGCTGCACGCAGGTACTGTGGATATTCACCATGATCACGCGCAGCCGGGCATCGACGTCGCCCCGGGACCAGCTGTCACGCGTGGCGTTCTGTGTCATCTCCAGGCCGCTGACCGCCACGCCCCCCGCGTTGGAGGCCTTGCCTGGCGCATACAGCAGACGGGCCTGCTGGAAGCAATGCACTGCGTCCAGCGTGGACGGCATATTGGCGCCTTCGGCCACGCACAGGCAGCCTTGTTCCAGCAGTGCCCGAGCATCGTCGCCATCGAGTTCGTTCTGGGTGGCGCAGGGCAAGGCAACATCGCAGGGCAGACGCCAAGGTCGCGCGCCCGCCAGATAGGTGTAGCCGGCCTCTCCCGACAGCGCTTCGAGACGACTGTCCCGCGACTGCTTGAGGGCCTCGATGGACGCGATCTGCTTGAGGGTGAAGCCAGCCGCACAGTGCAGCGTGCCGCGTGAGTCCGAAACGCTGATCACCCGGGCACCGCACTCCAATGCCTTCTCGGCGGCATGCAGCGCCACATTGCCAGCCCCCGAGATGGCCACCCGTAACCCCTCCAATTTGCGACCACGCGTGGCCAGCATCTGCTCCACAAAGTAGATCAGCCCGTAGCCCGTGGCCTCGGGGCGGATCAGGCTACCGCCGTAGCTCAGCCCTTTGCCGGTGAGCGCGCCGTCCACCCGGTTCTGCAGCTTGCGGTACATCCCATAGAGGTAGCCGATCTCGCGGGCGCCAACACCGATGTCACCCGCCGGCACATCGGTGTCGGGCCCGATGTAGCGCTGCAGCTCCAACATGAAGGCCTGGCAGAAGCGCATCACCTCAGCGTCGCTGCGGCCTTTGGGATCAAAGTCAGCGCCCCCCTTGCCGCCGCCCAGCGGCAAACCGGTGAGGGCGTTCTTGAAGGTCTGCTCGAAAGCCAGAAACTTGAGGGTGCCGAGACTCACCGAGGGATGAAAGCGTAGGCCACCCTTGTAGGGACCGATGGCACTGTTCATCTGCACGCGATAGCCGCGATTCACCTGTACCCGACCGCGGTCATCCACCCAGGGCACGCGAAACATCAAGACTCGTTCCGGCTCCAGCAGGCGTGCCAGCAGCCCAGGATCGGCGTAGCCCGGGCGCTCTGAAATGAAGGTGCAGGTGCTCTCGATGAATTCTTGCACCGCCTGATGGAACTCCGGCTCGCCCGGGTCGCGGGCACGCACGGAGCGCACGATGTCGTCAGCCAAGGCGTTCATGGCCCGATGATAACCGCGCCGACGCCTGGCTCGTCGATCAGCGACACGACCACGGAGGGCAGGTTGAAGCCCGACTCATGCCTCAGCTTGCGACCGCTGGTCCGCTCGCCCGATGCCGTTCATTCTCAGCTTCCGGTTTTCCTACGCCGCGGTCAGCCATCCGCCGTCGTCAGCGCCGCCCTGTCTGCGAACAATCGCCGCCACCCATCCGGGCCCATGACGATAGGAATCACCATGAACAACAAGACACTGCGTTCTAGCCGCGCCACCCACAGCATTGCCATTGCCTTGCTCGGACTCGGGCTGACCGCCTGTGGCGGCAGCGGCGACGGCGCCGTCCTTCCCCCTGACACCGAGCCTCGCGCCCTCGCCTGCTCGCAAAATGCACCCGTAGGCACTACGGCCGCCCCGGTCCGTGAAGGACTGCTGTGCACGCTGCTGAGCGGCTTGGTCTGCAATGTCGGCGATGCATCGCTGGCGGTGGATGGCGACCCCGACACGTCAACAACCGTCAGCTATCGCCTGGGCCTGCTCGACCAGCTGCTGGGCGGCGCGGTGGGCATTCGCGCCACCCTGCCCGGCCCAGTCCCGGCCGGTCGCCTGGCGGCGGTCGATCTGGATCTCGGCGCCGGCGTACTCGATCTCGCACTGGGCCGGACCGTGACCGTGTCCACCTGGCGAAATGGGGAGAAGCAGGAGGAACGTGGCACCGGTTCCTTGCTGGCCCTCGACCTGCTGGGGCGCAACATCCTGGGGAACGAAGACCGCGGTCTGGTGGGCTTCGTCAACAGCCTGCCGTATGACGAACTGCAGGTGACGGTCAGCGCCAACCTGCTGACCCTGGACCTGTCGCAAGGCGGGCGCATTCACGATATCTGCCTGTTTGGTCAGCAACAGCCCTGAGGCCTGCGACCGGTCATCGCCGTTGGCCTCGACGGCGATGACCGGGCATCGGGTGACTAGCGCCCGATGAACCTGGCCTCGCGTCGCTCAACGAAGGACTGCACGCCCTCGCGCGCATCCTCGCTCTGCATCACCACCGTCATATCATCGAACACGTGGTCAGCAGCGTGCTGCTCGCCATGGCTGCGGGTCAGTCGTGCAGAACGCAGAATGGCCTGCACACCGAGCGGCGCGGCGGCAGCGATGCTGTCCGCGATCTTGCGGGCCGCGGCGTACTGCTCGCCGGCCGGTACCACGGCCTGAACCAGGCCGGTGCGCAACGCATCCGCCGCACTCCAGGCTTCGCCGGTCAGCAGATAGCGCTGCGCGTTGGCCCAGCCCATCTGCTCCGGCAACCGCAGGGTGGCGCCACCGCAGGGGTAAATGCCCCGCTTCACTTCCAGCATGGCAAACCGCGTGTCCTCAGCCGCCACCCGTACATCCGTGGTGAGCATCACCTCCACCCCCCAGGTGTAGCAGTAGCCCTGTACCGCCATCACCACCGGCTTGCTGCAACGCGGCCCCTTCAAGGCAAACGGATCGATCCCGCCGTCCGGCACCGGAAAGCCCTCCGCCTTGGCGAAGATCGGCGCCCACTTGTCGAGCTCCACGCCCGCCGAGAAGTGCTTGCCGGCGGCGTACAGCAGGCCTACTCGCAGGGCGGGTTCGCGATCAAGGCGCCCCAACGCCTGCGCCAGGTCACCGTACATCTCAGGCGATAGCGCGTTGAGCTTTTCCGGGCGATTGACGTGTATCTCCAGCACGTGGCCATCAACGCGGGTTTCAATATGCGGCATGGGCGGCTCCTCGCCAGTGCGACACCGCCAGTGCGGGCGGGTGTCAGGGGTAGCGTCTCAGCCTACTGCAGCGTCGCTGGCCCTGCACCCCGCCCCGCCACGGGGCCCCGCCTGAGGTATTCGGAGACCACGCCGGGGGGAAACCAGTCGAGTACCGCGGCGTCAGGGCGAGTCCACGCTCTCACGGCGAAAGGCGCCGGGCGCCCGGCCCGTCCACCGCTTGAAGGCGTGGGAGAAATTTGCAAGGTCGCTGTAGCCCAGGGCCGCGGCCACCGACTCCAACGAGCGCGAGGGGTCTGCCAGCATCAATACGGCGCGCTCCTTGCTGACCGTTTCCCGCAGCGCGCGATAACGGGTGCCATCGGCGGCCAGCCGGCGCTTCAGGGTGCTCACGGACAGGTTGAGCAGACGCGCAGCCTCGTCGATCGTCAGCAGACCGGTGTTGCTGCCCAGCAGTCGACGCACCCGATCACGAATGGAATCGCCGACGCCAAGGCCCGCCAGACGGACCTCCAGGCTCTCCAGCCCAGCCCGATAAGCCACAGGATCGGCAAGTTGGCAGGGCGCGCCTAAAGTGACATTCGGTACCGTGATGTGGTGGAACAGCGCATTGAACTGCAGTCGTCCGGCGATGCATTCCGGGTGGTCGGAGAAACCCTTGGGCTGCGGCCACGCAATGTGGACAACCAGATCAGCGGCTTCGGGCGACAACAGCTGCACCAGTCGCACCAAGGCTGCAGCGCCATAGAAAACGGGAAATCGATCCAAAATGGGATCACCGGTATCCACCGTCAGCACGATTGCCATGCCCTCACGCTGCTCCAGGCAGTGGGCCGACACGCTATTGGTGATCAAAGGCAGGAACGTCACCAGCCGCAAAGCCTCGCGGATGGTCGGCGCACTGATCAGCGGCAGGCTGAGCGGCGCATAGGAGGTCAGCCTGGCCTGCTCGCCTGCGGCATAACCCAGGCGCGCCGCCCCATCGGCATCAAGCGCGGGATAGACCGCCCGCAGCCACTGCAGTGGCACCTGCCGGCCCTCACGCAACAGCACCGGCAGGTCGCATCCGTCCGCGCGCATGACGCTCTGGAAAGCCGTCAATGCCTCCGCCTCCAGCGCCCGCGAATCCAGCAACTGCGCCAGGATATGTGCGGTCACATAAGGGGCCTGATCAGGGCGAGCCATGCGCAATTGAGCCGTTCTCACAATTTTTTGGACTGCTGGAACATAGACCGTAGCCCTGGCGAACCACAAGATCACGATCAGAAATGCCCGTTAGGGCAACAACGCAAGGAGACCGCAGGATATGGCCACGATTCATTTCGCGCTGCACGACGGTAACACCATGCAGGTGCCGGTCACCGGCGGCAGCAACCTGATGGAACTCGCCAAGGCTCATAACGTGCCGGGTATCGACGGCGATTGCGGCGGCAGTTGTGCCTGTGGCACATGTCACATCGTGGTGGATGACACCTGGGCAGAAAAAGTGGGCCCGGTGGGCAGCGAGGAGGCCCAGATGCTGAGCATGACCGTCGACCGCGCGCCACACTCTCGTCTTGCGTGTCAGATCCAGGCCACCGCCGCGCTCGATGGCCTGCGCGTGCAGGTCCCTGAACACCAATTCTGATGCCCGCCCAACTGGAGTGCCTGCCATGAAGACCCCCACCCCGCAGTGGGCCGACAAAGCCCTTCACCGCACGCTCGACAAGGTCCAGGCCACCGTGCCGATGGATCTGCAGATTCGCGGCATGCATCTGTTCCAAAAGGCCAAGCGCCGCATCCTCAACCGGCCCATGCGCCAACCGGTCGCCGAAACACCGCTGCCACCCGTCGACAGCCTGCCGTTGGAGCGTATCGACCCCACCAGTCCGTTCCTGTATCGACAGGGTGTTTGGAAATCGTACTTCCAGCGCCTGCGCGACGAGGCGCCCGTGCACTGGCAGGGCAATACCCCGTTCGGCGGCATCTGGTCGATCACGCGCTATGACGACATCCTCACCGTCGACAAGGATCACGAGCGCTTTTCCGCGGAGCCCTTCATTGTGATGGGGCAACCGCCGGAAGGCCTTGAGCTGGAAATGTTCATTGCCATGGATCCGCCACGCCACGACCGCCAGCGCATGGCCGTGCAAGGCGTGGTGGCGCCGAAGAACCTGCAGCAGATGGAGGCGCTGATCCGCTCGCGGGTGCAAGAGGTGCTCGATGCCCTGCCAGTGAACGAGCCCTTTGATTGGGTACCGACGGTATCCATCGAGCTCACCGCCCGCATGCTCGCCACCCTGCTCGACTTTCCCTACGAACAGCGCCACAAGTTGGTGTACTGGTCAGACTTGGCCTCAGGCAGCACGGAAGCCACGGGGGGGACGTCGACCGCAGACGAGATCTATCAGGGCCTGCCGGAAATGACGCGACAATTCACGCGTCTGTGGCACGACAAAGCCGCGCGTCTGGCAGCCGGCGAGCCGCCGGGCTTCGATCTCATCACCTTGATGCAGTCCAACGAGGACACCCGCGACCTCATCCATCGCCCGATGGAATTCCTGGGCAACCTCGCGCTGCTAATCGTGGGCGGTAATGACACCACTCGAAATTCCATGAGTGGCGGTGTCTATGCCCTCAACCAATTCCCGGACGAGTTCGCCAAGCTCAAGGCCGACCCCGGCCTGATCCCGAATATGGTGTCGGAAATCATTCGCTGGCAGACGCCGCTGGCCTACATGCGCCGCGTGGCCAAGCAGG
Organism: uncultured Polycyclovorans sp.; assembly: GCA_964425915.1. GTDB lineage: Bacteria > Pseudomonadota > Gammaproteobacteria > Nevskiales > Nevskiaceae > Polycyclovorans. The sequence continues at coordinate 85,992 of CAYROO010000004.1, read as the reverse complement.
ACACAACCCTGGGCGGACAGTTCATCCGCAAGGGCGACAAACTGGTGATGTGGTACGCCAGTGGCAACCGCGACGAACGCAAGTTCGAGCGCCCTGACGATTTCATCATCGACCGCGCCAATGCGCGACAACACATGGCCTTCGGCTTCGGCGTCCATCGCTGCATGGGCAACCGCCTCGCCGAACTGCAGCTGAAGATCCTGTGGGAGGAGCTGCTGGCGCGATTCGACAACATCGAAGTCATCGGCGAACCCGAGATCGTGCAGTCGAATTTCGTTCGGGGCTACTCCAAGATGATGGTGAAGCTGACCCGGAAGTCCGCCTGATCAGCGCCTGGCCCGCGACCAGGTCGCGTCACCATCTGTACGCCCACGCCCTCGTATGTCTGCGTGGGCCGCGAATGGCTTGTTGGTGGCGCGCCTGGCAGGAGTCGAACCTGCGACCGTCCGCTTAGAAGGCTGCTGGCCTTTCAGGCGCTTCTATATGATAACGTTGTGTTTTCTTGAAGTGCGAAACTTCCTATACGCACTCCATACGCAGCGAGTATCGACCTATGGCCTCCATCCGCAAGCGCGTGCTTCCCTCCGGAAAGGTCCGTTACGACGTGACCGTAACCAAGCGAGGCGCACCACGACTGTACCAGTCGTTCGACGTGAAGAACCACGCAAAGAACTGGGCTCGCGAGACGGAGCGAGACATCGAGCGAGGTGCTTGGCGAGGCACGGCGATGGCCGAGAACACAACCCTCGGCCAACTCCTTGAAAGGTACTCAACTGAAGTGGCTCCGACGAAGAAGTCGGCCCGCGACCTCCAGAATCGAGCACGGCGGGTCCTCAAGTACGACATTGCCAAGCTACCTTTGATTTCGCTGTCTCCCGAACATCTCGCGCAGTTCCGCGACTTGCGGCTGAAAAGTACGGTGCGGCTGGGCGGTCCAAAGGGCAAGACCACGCGACAGATCTCCGGTCAGACGGTCCGGCACGACCTTGCGCTGATTCGAGCGGCGATCCGACACGCTCTTCGCGAATGGGGGCTCGTGCTCCCAGGCGGTGACCCGGTCCAGCATGTCCGTCTACCTCCGCAAAGTAAGGGGCGGGAGCGAAGGACCGAGGGTGACGAGTTCGAACGCATCCTGGCGGGCGCCCGCAGCTCGAAGTCGCCGAAGCTGGCCGCCGCAATCGAGTTTTCCGTCGAAACGACGATGCGCCGCGCCGAAGTCTGCAATCTGAGGTGGAAGGACATCAACTTCGAGCGGAGGATTGCCCGGTGTCGCGATACGAAAAACGGTGATCCTCGCGACGCCCCCCTCTCGGCCAGAGCCACCGCTGTGTTGCAATCACTCCCAAGGCGTGACGGGGACCACGAAGAGCTGATCTTTGGAATGAAGCCCGGCAGCTACACGCAAGCGTTCAACCGCGTGATTGATCGGCTCGGCCTTCACGACCTGCGGCTGCATGACCTTCGCCATGAAGGCACCTCCAGGATCGCGAAGAAGCTCAACGGCAACACCATGGCGCTCGCCAAGGTAACGGGGCACAAGACCCTTTCAATGCTGCAGCGTTATACCCACCTCCGTGCGGAGGACGTAGCGACACTGCTGGACTAAACTGTAGGGCTACGCTCCCGTAGCTCAGCTGGATAGAGCAATCGCCCTCTAAGCTGACCGAGTTCCCTTTACCACTCCATGATCTTAATGCAACTTATTGATTGCCATAAAATTCAGAAGTGACGCTCGGTGACGGCCGATGCGGCCAAGTGAGCCGAAGTGATCCTCTTAGTGCGGATGAGAAAACTGGAGTTCCCACGATTCTGTGAACACCCGGCCATTAGGGCCTTGTTGCGGACTCAAACTGCTCAGGGCTGACGAGGCGCACAACGCGTAGCAACATCACATTCGGTTGTATTTGGGCGACATCGCCTGCAGGACGGCATCGCGAACCGCGCCCGGTTGCTCCATGGGCAGGAAATGAGTGGTTTCGGCGAGGGCGTCCACCTGAGCCATAGGTAGCATGGTGCTCAAGCGTTGGCGCGCCTTGGGCGAGAAGGTTGATGCGCGATCCCCAGCAAGCACAATCACAGGACACAGCAGCCGACGGATGCCGGGCCAGGGGTTGTGTTCGGTATGGGCGAAGGTAGTGCTCTCCCATTCTGGCGCGCAGGCCAGGCGAACGCGATCACCACTTTGCACAAGGCCATGCTGGACGTAGGCTTCAAGCCAGGCCTCGGGCCAGGTTTTGAAACCTCCGCGGCCACGAAAGTTGTCAAGGGCTGCGGCATACGAGTCGAACTCCCGGCGCCGACGTGCCGCGCCGGCGGCGAGAGAGAAGCGGTACGACTGGCGAAGCAACTTCGCCAACCATAACTGCCAGCCCTGCCAGCGATCCATGATTACGGGTTCCGCCAGAATCAGGCCCCGCACCATCTCCGGCCGGCGGGCGGCGGCCATGAGGCTGGTGGTGGCGCCGATGGAATGGCCGGCCAGCCAGACCGGCTCATCCAGGCTTTGCAGCCAGGCGGTGAGGTCTTGGTAGTAGGTTTCCCAGCCGCGGAATGTCGCCATGTCCGCCGCCCCGGCGCTAGCGCCGTGGCCGCGCATGTCCCAGGCCAGCACATTGCAATCGCGCGCCAACTCGTCGAGCAGCGGTTTGTACAGGCGGCCATGGAAGCCCGTCGCATGCGCCCAGTGGAGTGTGGGACGCCCGGGCGAATGCGGCCAGCGCCACAGGGCGATGTCCCGGCCGTCAGGGGCCGTGAATCCGCCGCGCTCGATCACGCGGGGCGTCTCAGTAGGATTTGGGCAGGCCGAGGACATGTTCGCCGATGTAGTTGAGCAGCATTTCGTTGTTGATGGGCGCGATCTCCATCAGCCTAGCGGAGGGCCACAGCGTGATGATGTCGTAGTCCCGGTCGAAACCGTAGCCGCCGTGGGTTTGCAGCGCGGCCTCAACGGCTTTGACCGCGGCGCGCGAGCCTAGCAACTTGGCCATGTTGGCGTGGGCGCCGGCATTGCCGCCCGCATCGAAAGTCGCGGCGGCCTGGATCATCATCAGCCGCGCGGCCTCCAGTTCGGCCTTGGCCTCGGCCAGCCGATGCTGCAGGGCCTGGTAGCTGCCGATGGGTACGCCGAAAGGTTTGCGCTCGTTGGCGTAGGCCACGGCTTTTTTAAGCGCGTAGTTGCCCAGTCCCACGGACATGGCGGTCACGAGCAAGCGTTCAGAGTTTAGTGCCTCGAACATGCCGGCCAACCCCTGTCCCGGATGGCCGATCAAGCGGTCCGTCTCGAGTTCGACGTCGTCGAAGAAAACCAGGTACTGACGCTCCGGCCAGCCGACGTCGATATTCAGGGGTTGCAGTTTCACCCCGGGCGCATTGGTATCAACGACGAACAACGACATGCCCTCGGTGCGGCGCTCGACCTCGCCGGCCTTCTGGGTGCGCGCCACGACCAGCATGCGGTCGGCGTCCGCAGCGCCGGAGATAAAAACCTTGCGCCCGGTCAGCCGATAGCGATCGCCATCCTGCGTCGCCAGCGAACTCATGGCAAAGCTGTTGGTGCCGGCGTCCGGTTCGGTGATGGCAAAGCACAACTTCTCGGCGCCACTGATCGTCGGTTTGACGAAACGTTCGATCTGACAGGGGGTGCCGTTGCGGATAATGGGTACCCGCGCGAAGCCTGTGAGTAGGAGCATGGGCAGCACCATGCCGGCCTCGGCCAAGGTCTCCATCAGCGCGACCAGTTCCACTTGCCCACCGCCTGAACCGCCCAATTCCTCCGGTATGGTGATGCCGAGCAACCCGTACTCGCCCAGGGCTTCCCAGGCCTCCTGTGGAAAGCGGTGATTATCGATGCACTCGCGCATGTACTCCCTGCTAAAGCCTTCGCTCACGCCGCGGGCGGCCTCGCGGATGTCACGCATGCGCTGGGCCACGCTGGCCTGGTCGAACTCAATTTCGGGCACTGCACTCATTGTCTATCCTCCTCGTCTCACCCTCTCGGGGTGAACAGATTGCGTTGACCGTTGCTGCGCACGTGGCCGGCGCGGTTGAGAAACTCCTCGTCGGTCATGGCATTGAGCAGGTCCGGGTCGGTAGGGGTGTTGGCGATGAATCGGCGGCCGTCGTCCAGGCGGCCCAGGACAATGCCCTGGGCGGGCCGGTCGTCACGATCGTGCATGACGGTATAGGTTTCGATCCGCCCGGCACCTTCCGGCTGCGCCGCAACCTCTACACCGGGGCCGGCGTCGATTTCCGCCTGCACGGCCGCCGCGTCGACCCGCCGCCAGCCGCCGGCCGGTGGCCGCGACCCGTACAGCCCCAGCGAATGCTTGCTCATGTACCACCCCACGCCGCTGACCAGTGCGTGAGCGTCGGGCTCGGCGCGGATACGGGCCATGGTTTCTGCGATGGCGTGGGTGCAATAGTTGCTGCCGGGCCCACCGTGGTACGCGAGACCGCCCGTGACGGTGAGCGGCCGTGGATCATCTTCGGCGATGGCCAGGGCGTTGCGCGCTATCTGCACCGCGCTGGGAAAGCAGCTATACAGATCGAGATAATCGATGTCATCTACGGCCAGCCCAGTAGCCTCGAACAGGCGGCGGGCGCAAGCGGCGATCGCCGGGGAGCGGGATAGCTCCGCCCGTTCGGAAACGAACCAGCGATCGCTGGCATCCGCCGCGGCCAACGGATACACCCAACGCCTAGGGTCGATCCCCAGAGCTCGAGCCTTGGCGGCCGACATCATCACCAGCGCGGCCGCCTGGTCCACCGCGATGATGGCGTTCATGCGCTTGGTGTAAGGCGCGCCAACCATGCGGTTTTCCGGCGTGCGCTCGGCAATATCAGCTGCGGACAAGGGCTCGCGGCGCCAGGCCTTTGGGTTGTTCATGGCGACGGCGTTGAAACCGGCATACAACTTGCCCAGCGCCTGCCGGTGCGCGGCCGGGTCGCGCCCGTATTGGCCGCGCAAGGCCTGCTCGAACAGTGGGTAGATCTGCACGGGCATATTCAGCCCGTGCCGTTGTTCGGCGGCGTTGGTCGGTTCACGGTCGTCGCCGAGCAGCCGGGGACCCTCGCCGGCTTCGGTGTCGATCACCCCGGACAGGCCCGCCCCCTTGTCGCGCATCTGGGTGGCCAGCGCTTCGCCTCCCGCGATCAGCGCGCAATCGAGTTCGCTGGCGGCGATGCGGTCGGCATAGTAACCGACCAGCCTTTGGCCCATATTGCCGCCGATGGGCGTGTAGAAGCGTTCGCCGGGGTCGATACCCAGCGTTTGGGCCAGACTGGCCGGCGCGTCGGGATAGGCCGGCGCCAGGATGTTGAGACAGGTCAACGACTGGATGTGGCGCAAGACGCCGTCGATGCCGCAGTCCGCCGCCGCGGCCCGGGCGGCCTCGGCGATCAGACCGATCGGTGTGCGCTGGTCATCGGGTTCGCGCGCGGTGATCTTGCCGGCGCCGACCAGCACCGGCGTGTTGCTATCAGGCGTCATTGTTCTTCCCTGGTTTTACCGCCGGGGGCGGTCTCGAACAGCAGTTGTACGCGCCCATGGGCGACGGGTGTGCTGGCCCGGTCCTGCCAGCAGCTGACATGGACCAGCGTCGTACGCCGGCCCTGGCGGACGATTTCGGCAGCGGCGTAGGTGGACCGCGCCCGCGCGGAACGCAGGTAGTCCACGTTGCAGTCGAGGATGCGGGGGCGGCGAGCCTGTGCATCGCGGCTTTGCGCGGCTACGCGCGCCGTAATCTCAATCAACCCGCCGATCACGCCGCCATGCAGGGCCGGCAACATGATGTTGCCTATCAGCGCATCGCGATACGGCAAATGGACTTCCATACCGGTGCCGCTCTGATGGATTGCGAGCCCAAGGTGCCGCGCGTAGGGAATGCGTTCCAGCAACTTCTGCCAAGTAGCCCGCGTATCGGCGCACACATCCTGGTCGAGTGTCCTCGATGACATTGGACCGGCTGTCTCGCTCATACGGCATCGCCCCGCGAAGCCTTCGTCTCGACGCGCTTGCCCTGGGTGCCGCGCATGAAGGTGGCATTACCTATAGCAACCGGGCCATCCTCTTCCTCGGAAGACACCTCGCAGCGCACGAACGCAACGTCATCGGTCAAGTGATGACAGCGGGCGGTGGCCACCAGGACACGTTCGCTAGCGGCCGGCCGGAGGTAATCCATGCGCAAATCCAGCGTGGCTATGGGCTTCAATTCCTGAAGCGCGGCGAACACCGCCAGCCCGCAGGCCGAGTCCACCAGCGAATACAGCACGCTGGTACAGAGTTCCTCAGCTGCATCCTCGGCGCGCAGTTCAGGACCCGGCACCAGTCGCATGCAGACATGGTCTGCTTCCATCGCCAACACCTGCATCCCGAGATCTCGGCTGTGGGGCACCTGCTCGCCGAACTGCCGCGCCACAGCAACTGGATCATGGCCCGCCAGGTTGCCTGTCCCGGCCATCAGCGCCGAGCCCTGTCCTGTTCCATCTCCGCCGCCATGTCGCCGCCAAGTGCATCGGGCGCAGCCAACAGACGCGGATAATGTTTGCGATAAGCCGCCGCCAGTTCGGCGTAGGGCAGATCGGCGCGGGGGCCGTGATCGGTCAGATACTGCATGTGGCGGCGCCCGGCGGTGTCGAACTCGTGCATGAGCGCATGCTCGCGGCCGTCGAATTCCAGTGCCTTGACGCCGAAGCGTTCGCACAGTTCGATGTTGAATGCCGGGGTGGCCTTGACCCAGCACCCATCCAGCCAAAACTCGGTATAGCCGTGGTAATAGAAAATGTCCGTCTGCATCAATGCCAGCAGGCGTTGGCTGGCCAGGTGGTTTTTTACATCCGCCAGGCCGATGCGAGCGGGGATGCCCGTCGCCCGGGCGCAGGCCGCCAGCAACACGGCCTTGGGTACGCAATAACCACGGCCAGCGGCCAACGTTGCACTGGCGCGTAACAGGTCGGGTTCCAGCGAAAATGCATAGGGGTCGTAACGGATTTCATCGCGGACTGCATAGTAAAGCCGGATGGCGCGCTGCCGGTCATCGCCTTCCCCGGCGCGGTTGCGGGCGAAGGCTTGGACGTCGGGGTGGTCGCTGTCGATAAAATCGCCGGGGGCCAAGTACTCGCGGGTGTCTGCCTTCATGTGAGCGTTCTTTCGATTCAGAGCGGGGGCACTCGCAGCCGAGCGGGAGCGACCGAAGCGAATGCCGATTTGAAGAAGTTCAGGTTAGGTAGACGGCGGGACGCCGACGAGGACATTTTTTGACAGCATGGGGGCATTTAAAGACACGCCCTGTGTTCTGGAGGAGGGCTAACCCATGCTTTGTCGGTATTGTTCAGGCGGAACAGCGAACCAGCGCTTGAAGGCACGCCTGAAACTCGCGGTGTCGTGGTAATTCATCAGCGCGGCAATGGCCTCTACGGACATTTGGCTGTCACGCAAATAGCCTGCGGCCTGGCGGGACAGAATCTCCTCGCGAATTTCCCGAAAACCGCTGTTTTCCTGTTTGAGTTTACGCGCCAGGGTACGTTTGCTCATGAACAGGGCGGCTGCCGCTTCTTCTTCACAGAGCGTGCCTGGCGGGTGGGACAGCATCATTTTCTTGAGCCGGGTCCGATAGTCCGGGTCACGGCTCTGAAGTCGAGCGAGCATGGACTCGCACTGCTGCAAGGCTAGGCCATAGTTTTCACTATTGGCAGAGACGTTCGGCATCCTGCACAACGCCATAGGGAGTCTGAGCTTCAACTGATCGCAGCCGAAGTAAACTCGCCCGGGCAAATACGCCGGGTAGTTGGCTCGGTAAGCCGGCGCCGCGTGGGCAAAACAGGCCTCGGCCTCATCTAAGGGCCGGCCGGCGATAAATTCGCCGGTTGCAAAAAATGCCTTGACCGCCGTTTCCGCCAAGCAACGCGCAACGTCCTGATCCAGCTGGACCTGGAAATCCAACAAGCACTCCATGTGGTCTTCCACCTGTTGCAAGCGCAGGTGGATGAAGCTCGCACGCGTGGGCAGGAATTTGTGAAACGTTTGTAGAGCGGTGAGCAAGTCGGGGCTACTGCAAACGGCAAACCCCATCGCGCCATGCGTGGCCGGGGTCAGGCGCTCACCCAGCCGTAATCCAAGGTCCGGCTGGCCAGACAGCGCCAGCGCGTTGCGCAGAATCTGAACCTGCTGGGCGCTCGTAAGCAGGCTGTCACCAGTCTGGAACTGTTGAGTGTCAATCCCGGTGCCGCGCAACAGTTTGGTCAGTTGTCGCGCGGTAAGCCCCAGTTCACGGGCGATCAGACGTGAGTAGCTCGACGGAATGTCAGCCTCGGAATTTTGCAAGCCCGCCACCTGCCTGGTCGTTGCCATAACGCCCTCCACGGACCTCCCTATTGTCTTGAAATGCCCCCATGATGGCAAGAAATGTCCTCCTCGGAGGTCTGGCACACAGTCACTCTAAGTCGCAGTCAAAACCGACAGGAGAAGCGCAGTGGGCAAAATTACTTTTATCGAGCACGACGGCACCGAACATGTCGTTGAATTCAAGGCTGGCGCCTCACTGATGCAAATCGCCGTGGAGAACATCATTCCCGGCATTGATGCGGACTGTGGCGGGGAATGTGCCTGTGGCACTTGCCACGTGATCGTCGCGGACGAGTGGTACGACAAGACCGGTGCGCCGGGTGACGACGAACAGCAGATACTGTCGATGACCCCGGAGCTGGCAAGAACCTCTCGCCTGGGCTGCCAAGTCCAAACTACCGAGGCGATGGACGGCATGACCGTTCACCTGCCCGAATTTCAGATGTAAGAACTGGAGGACGCCATGTCAACAGAATTGCAGACGATCGATGTAGTCCAGACCAAACTGGTCAACGCCACATCCAGAGTGGTGCCGATGCACCTGCAGATCCGGGCGCTTAAGATGCTGGTGAGGGCCAAGAAGAAGGTGATCGGCCCGCGGCGCCCGCCGGTCCACTTCGTCGAAGCCCCGGTTCCCGATGTCAACACGTTGGCGCTTGAGGACATCGACACCAGCAACCCGTTTCTGTACCGGCAGGACCAATGGCGGGCCTACTTCAAGCGCCTGCGTGACGAGGCGCCGGTTCATTATCAGAAGAACAGCCCCTTCGGCCCTTTCTGGTCGGTGACGCGCTACGAGGACATCCTGTTCGTGGACAAGAACCATGGGCTGTTCTCCTCCGAACCGATTATCGTGCTGGGTGACTTTCCGGAAGGGATGCCGGTAGAAATGTTCATCGCCATGGACCCGCCCAAGCATGACGTGCAGCGCCGCTCTGTGCAGGGCGTGGTGGCGCCGCAGAACCTTAAGGAAATGGAAGGGCTCATCCGCCAGCGCACCGGGGAAGTGCTCGACAACCTGCCCCTCGATCAACCATTCAACTGGGTTTCGGCGGTATCGAAGGAGCTGACGGGCCGCATGCTAGCCACACTCCTGGATTTTCCGTACGAGGAGCGTCAGAAGCTGGTTGACTGGTCGGATCGTATGGCCGGCACCACAGCAGCGACCGGTGGCGAGTTTGACGATGAAGACAACATGTTCGATGCCGCCGCAGATATGGCCTGGGCTTTTTCCCAGCTGTGGCGCGACAAAAAGGCACGACGTGCGGCCGGTGAAGCGCCCAGTTTTGATCTGATCAGCCTGCTGCAGAGCGGCGACGATACCAAGGACATGATCAATCGTCCGATGGAGTTTATCGGCAATCTCGCACTGCTTATCGTTGGCGGCAATGACACCACGCGTAACTCGATGAGTGGCGGCGTGCTGGCTCTGAATCAATTCCCCGAAGAATTCGCCAAGCTCAAGGCCAACCCGGAGCTGATTCCCAACATGGTTTCGGAAATCATCCGCTGGCAAACTCCGCTGGCGCACATGCGTCGGGTGGCGACACAGGACGTAGAACTGCGTGGCCAGACCATCAAGAAGGGAGATCGCGTTCTGATGTGGTACGCCTCGGGCAATCGGGATGAGCGTAAATTCGACAACCCTGATGACTTCATCATCGACCGCAAGGACGCGCGCAACCATCTTTCGTTCGGCTATGGCATCCACCGTTGCATGGGCAACCGTCTGGCCGAATTGCAGCTGCGCATTCTGTGGGAAGAACTCCTCGAGCGCTTCGACAAGATCGAAGTCGTCGGCGAACCCGAGCGGGTTCAGTCGAACTTCGTGCGAGGCTACTCCAAACTGATGGTCAAGCTGACGCCCAAAGGTTGAGGCGCGGTGTAAACCAGTATGGCCTCCGGACCATTCGATTATGTGGTTGTTGGCGGCGGCTCGGCCGGATGCGCCGTCGCCAACCGCCTCTCCGAGAGCGGTCGCCATTCGGTGCTGCTGATCGAAGCTGGTCCTGAGAGTCGCCGCAATCCTTTCGTGAACATGCCGCTGGGATTTCTGCAGCTAATGTTCAGCCGTCTCTATAACTGGCAGTTCAATACCGAACCGCAGCGGCACATGCACGACCGTGCATTGTTCCAGCCTCGAGGCAAGATGCTCGGTGGGTCCAGCGGCATGAACGCGCAGGTGTACATCCGTGGCCATGCCTGGGACTACGACGAGTGGGCACGGCTGGGTTGCGAGGGTTGGTCTTACGCCGACGTGCTGCCGTACTTCCGCAGGTCAGAACACTTCGAGCCGAACGTGGCCCCGGGGGAGGCAGCCTTTGGAGTCCCCAGGATTTCGTGGACACTCTAACGAAGGTGATGCAATCGCCGGAGAAGAGAAGTGCTCAGGAAGCCGAAGACTATCGCTATTCGGCGCAATTGCGAATTCATCAAATCGAACCAGAAAGCCCACAGCGTCCAGATGATGTGTCGGTTGCTGGACGTTGCGGCCAAGCAGCTACTACGCGTGGCTCAAAATGCCAGTTTCTGATCGGGCCCGCGAGGACAAGCGACTGGTCCGCCTGATTCGGGCGTCGTTCAACGCGAGCCAGGGCGTGTACGGTGCCCCGCGTGTCTTTCTCGACCTTCGAGAGGCCGGCGAAACGTCCAGCAAGCATCGCGTGGCCCGGCTGATGCGCGTCAACGGCATGCGTGCAAAAGGCGGCTACCGTACCCGCCGCTATGTTGCCGGTGGTAAGCCAGCCGAGCTGATCCCGAATCTCGTCAGGCGCAATTTCACTGTCTAACAGCCCAATCGTGTCTGGGTCACCGACATCACTTATGTCCGGATTTGGGAGGGTTGGCTCTACTTGGCCGTTGTTCTGGACCTGTTCTCGCGCAAAGTCATCGGGTGGGCCACCCGCAATACCATTCATCGAGATCTCGTGATGGACGCCTTGATGATGGCGGTCCGGGAACGCGGACCCTCCGAAACCATCGTACATTCAGATCAGGGGTCCCAATACGGCAGCGATGACTGGCTCCGATTCTGCAGAACAAACGGCCTGAAGCCGAGCATGAGCCGAAGGGGCAACTGCTGGGACAACGCCGTCGCAGAGTCCTTCTTCTTGAGCCTGAAAAAAGAGCGCATCGAGAAACGCGTCTACAACACGCGCCAGCAGGCGACCGATGAAATCGCCGACTACATCGAGGGCTTCTACAATCGAACCAGAAGCCATGAGCATTTGGCGGGCGTCAGCCCCGAGCAGTTTGAAGCCGCAACAAGGCCCTAGTGGTCGGGTGTCCACAGAATCCTAGGAACTCCACTATACACATCTCCGAGCGGAGGACGTAGCGGCGTTGCTGGACTAAACTAGAGAGCTACGCGCCCGTAGCTCAGCTGGATAGAGCAATCGCCTTCTAAGCGATCGGCCGGGGGTTCGAGTCCCTCCGGGCGCGCCAATTCTCCGTCTACAGCCTTTAGTAGTTGCCGTCCATAGCCGGTGGCAGCTTCGCCCCGGCTGCTACGGCCTCAGCTATAGCCTCTCGCGCCTCTTTCGCAGCTCGTTTGTATTTTTCGGCGTCTGCGCCTGCTGAGTTCGCCTTCGTCTCCGCGTGCCGCACGATCCGTGAAAGGGTCAGCAGCTCGAACTGAATCAGGTCAGACTGAAAGAGCTGGTCCCAATAGAGGCGTTCAGCTTCGCTTTTTGCACCGCTGCGTAGCGCGGCAACTGCGCCCAGACGTGGTTCGAGGCCTAGGTATTCGCATAGCCGAGCCGCTCGAAATGGAGAGATCTTCTCCTTCCCGGACCTCACCCGGCCCATGGCACCGACGCTCCAATCCAGCTGACGACCCAGCGCACGCACTCCCCCCGCGCGAATGACGGCTTCGGCAAGCATTGCATGCACCAGATAAGCGTCATCTCTTGACAGATCAGAAGGCTGACGTGTAGCGTCCATGGTGTACTCGGGTAGCTATCAGTGACTCGTGTCGGTATCAGTGGATTAAACCTGACCCATGACAAAACTACACGAAGACGTACTCGACCGCGACGAACTGGCTGCGTTGATGGGCGTGAGTCCCGACTCGATTAAGCAGATGCGATCTCGCAACCCTGCCGCCCTGCCGACTCCATTCTTGACCCGTCCACTTCGATGGCGACGCGAGGTTGTCCTGAGGTGGATGGAGTCACGCGAGCGAAGCGAAGCGGCTCGGATTCAGCGGCTATTCGAGCCTCAACGACACTCCCGAAGCGCATCTGGAGGTCGCTAACGTGCCTGAACCAATCCGGGTAGGCACCGCCCTCGAACGCTACTTGAATGGCCGGGAAGAGCAGCCAGTCACCGAGATTGTGCAGTTTGAGCCGGAACCAGCTGAACAGCCGCAGCGCGAGCTGTTTCATGCGGAAACAGGTTGGTTCCCGGTTCTCCGGGCTCTCATCCAGAGCGGAGTGCTGGCTCGCGTCGGACCGCACGGGATTGCTGCTTACATCTCCCTCAAGTCGGGTGCTTCGCTGCACAACGGCCAGACGGCAGTTTCCGCTGGAACAGTCGCTGCACAGACCGGGATGTCGGAGAAAACGGCCCGAGAGGCGCTCAAGCGCCTCGAAGAACAGGGACTCGTGAGCACTCGGTGGAAACCAGGTCGCAACAAGACTTTCCAAATAATCGAAAGATTGCCCATCACTGACGCGCGCGGCGAGCACGTTGGTGAGGCGGCGTGGGACTTCAGCTCCCTTCACTGGAAAAAGCAGCTCAAAGAGGTCGTGGATGCTGCGGCGCGTGAGCTAGCGAGTGCGCTGCCAGGCGGAGACTCCGAGCGGATGACAACGATCAACGTTGGAAACATCAACGTGAATGTCAACGTGATCCTGGTTGCGCCCAAAACAGAACAGCGGCCATGAAGATATCCACAAGCGAGCCTGTGGATAACCGAACCACCCCGGCGTTTCCTACCGGGGTGCGTTTGCCGACCGCGGTAGGAGCTGCCGCGGATCGGGGTAAACCGCGGTACGAGGCACCACCCCGTGCCCCCTTAGATGTTTCAGATAAAGAAAAAGCTTTAAGACAGTCGGTGACTGTGAATAACCGCGGTATCCGTTCAACACAGTTGGCGGGGAACCCGCCAGGGGCCAGCAAAATGAAAAGGTTCGTCATGTTCGCGGTGGTGGTCGCTGTGCTGGCCAGCGCGCCTGCAAAGGCAGATTGGGTCGGGGAGTGGTTCGATCAATCGACCACGACATCGGCGGGCGGCTACCAGAACCAGCAGCGCGGTTTCTACAGCGCTGGCGGCTTTCAAGGCCGCTACCGCATGAACAACGACTATCTCGTGACCGCGAGTCCGCCGCGCCTCAATGTCGGTTGCGGCGGCATCGACCTGTTCCTGGGCGGCTTCTCGTACCTCGATCCCGAGTACCTGGTGGAGAAGTTCCAGCGCATCATCCAGGCGGCGCCGGCCTTCGCGTTCGATTTGGCCATGACGCAGTACTGCCAGCCGTGCAAGGACGCGATGAACACGCTGACGGCAATCACAGACGCGGTCAACGGCATTCAGATGAACGACTGCGCGATGGCCAAAGGCCTCGCACAAACAACGGTCGAACAGCTCTCATCCGTCGCAGCAAGCTCGTACAGCCTCGGAGAAGGTCTGCGCAAAAACTCGCAGGACTTCCAGGACACGGTTCGGGCCGGCAACGGCGCAGCGCCAGACGATACGCAAGCGACGCTGGAAGATTGCCCCGATCTGTTCCGCCGCATCTTCGTCAACGGATCGGTGATCCAGAACGCGGCGGCTGAGGTCGGCATGAACGACTTCGCTGGCGTCATGCGCGGCATCATCGGCGATGCGCGCGTGACCTACTCGGCGACGCAGCGTCTCTATCAGGTCGAGACATTCAGCTATTGCCCTGGGAATGCGCAGATCGACCCCGACAGCTTCGTGACCGGCACCGTGGACGCCATGAGCACGACGGGCTCGTGTAGCGCGTCGGGCATGTCGCCGGTCGTGAGCGAAACGCGAGACCGGCTACTGGCGATTGCCAACAAGCTCTCTACACCAGGCGGCGCGACCGCGCTGACCGCCGACGAGATCGCCTTCATTGACGCGAGCACCTTCCCGCTGCTGACCCTGCTGTCGAATGGGAGTGCGCAAGGCAGTACGGATGCGATCGTGGACATCCTTGCCGAGCCGCTGGCATTCCAGATCAGCCATCGGATGATGAATGACCTCTGGCAAGTGCTTCGCTTCGTCATCGTCAAGGCGAACCAGGTCCAGTCCAATCAGCGACAGCCTACTGCCGGTGGCCGGTACTGCTCCGTGGACGTGATCGACAAGGCGCTTGACCACCTCAAGGTGATGGAGCCGAGGGCAGCTCAGCTCAGCATCGCTGCACGCACGGCATGGCAGACGCGGGTTAGCGAAATGTCCACGACGCTTGAGGTGACGCGGGCGATGGCGGAGGACTATCGCCGGCAGATGAACCGCACGTCGCTCGGTCAGCAGTAGGACTTTCTCATGAGAAAGTTTCTGCGTCGGATATTCCGCCCCTACTCACTACGTCAGACGGTGGCGAAGAACATGCCTCTGGCGTGCTGCTTCGCGGCCCCTTTGATCGCTGTATCGCTCATGCAAGAAGACTGGTTCGGCGCCGGCTACTTCACCTGCCTGCTCGTGGCGTTCGTTTGCGTCCAGGTGTTCGCTCGCAATGAGCCCCTGTGGAACCGCTACATGGCCTGGCTCCCCGACTCGCTGAAGGACAGCAAATGAGTATCCGAGATAAGGCGATCACAGCGATCGTGTTGATGCTGATCGCGGGGCCGGCGGCCGCGCTGGACATGGACTTTTACACCTACAACGGCTTCTCGGAGACGGTCGCGGCCTTTCGCCGTCTGTCGCTGATGCTGTCAGACAGCAGCTTCACGGTCTTCGCAGCGATCTTTGCAATTGCCGGTGTCACGTTCGGAACGGTAGCGCAAGCCTACAAGGGGATGACTGGCGAACAGATCAATCCCCTCCAGGCCGCCATTCAGGTCGCAATCGGGCTTGCGCTGTTCAAGGGCGCGGTCATGCCGACCGGCACCGTTCACGTCTACGATCCGGTGCGCAACGCCTATGAAGCCGTGGGCGACGTACCCAATCTGATCGTCTTGATTGCCGGCGGGCTCAACAAGGTCGAGCGCGGCATCATCGAGATTGCCGACACCGCATCCGCGAACCCGTACTCGGACAATGCCGGCGCGATCAACTTCGCACTGATCAAGGCGGCGACCAGCGCGGAAGTGAAGGACTGGTATCTGCAGCAGTCGCTGGTCAACTACTACCTCAACTGCGGCGCTCCCTACATGGGGAACAGCGATACGGGCGCGCGTCAGCGGCTCATGCACGCTTCGACGGACTTGATGAACGAGTTCTCGCAGTGGACGAATGCGGCGCTGTCTACGGTGTATCACCCGCCGAACGATGATCGGGGCGAAGCACGGAGCTGCACGGATACGTGGTCAGGGACCGGCGGCTTGGCGAGCCGCATTGTCGATCCATTGACGTTTGCTGATGTCACGGCGTCGATCTGCCGGCAGGCCGGTTTCAACGTGGCTGACGGCAACCAAGACGCGAAGTGCAAGTCGCTGCTGCAGGAGTCCACGGAGCTGTACAACGTGACGCCCGGCAGCGAGCTGCCGTTCTTGCGCTCGGTGCTGTTGGCTGGCGCGGTGAGTCGGGCGATGAATTCGGCCGACGTGGACCGCTCGATGCGATCGCTGGTCAGTCGTCAGGTGATGGCCGAAGGCCTCGGCAATGCTGAAGCCATGAACCAATGGATTCCGAAGGTGCGCGCCTTCATGCTCGCCGTCGTTCTCGGTGTGGTGCCGTTGACGTTGCTGTTCATGGTGACGCCGCTCATCAAGCCGGCCTTCATGCTGACGATCGGCTTGTTCGCCTGGCTGGCGCTGTGGGGAATCGGCGACGGCATCGCGGTGCAGATGGCCTATGACGCGGCGTTCGAGGCCTTCAACGAAATTCGGCGTCAGCAGCTCGGTGTCGAGGCGATCATGATGTCGCCGGAGGGATCGGTTCAGGCGCTCGGCATTTTCGGGAAGAGCCGTAGCACGGCGCTCGCTATGGCCAGCGTCCTCGCCTTCGGTCTGTTCAAGTTCGGCGGCTACGCGCTGACCGGCCTCGGTCAGCAGTGGCAAAACAACATCGAGCAGGCCGGCGACCAAGCCGGCCGTCAGCAGCTTCTGCCGGAGCAGAACGCTCAAATGCAGCAGTCGATGATGGGCGTCGCCGGCACGATGGGTCAGGCCGGGTCGGGATTCCGTCAAGGCTCGCTTGCGAGTGGCACGGGGCAGATTCGTCAGACTGCGGAAGCCGGCGCCTTCATTGACGATTCGATCACGGGCGGCCGCATGGCCGGAACCGTGTTGGGTGACGCCGGTCGCTACTCGGCGGCTGACACGCTGGGAAGCGTCTCAGGCACGCAGGCCGGCGCCGGGCAGGCTGGCGTATCTCCTGAGCTGTTCCGCGCGACAAACGCGGAATCTCAGGCCGCAATGGGCGGCATGGAGACATTCAGCCGCAGAGTCGAGGCGGATCAGACCTTCGGCCGCGCGAACTTCGCAGAGGGCGCGGCGGCGCGCGGCGTTCAGACGAACGCCAGCGACGTGGCCTTGAGCCGCGAAGACAAGTCGGACCTCTACACGACGGCCGGCGTCGATACGCGCTCGCGCGTTGAGGCGGCGACGACGCTGACGGAGAAGTTCGGCGACAACGCGGCGACGCGAGCCGGACAGGCCGAAGGCCTGTTCCGGGGCGCGCAGTCCGAAGGCACGCTGCGGGCTGTCGATGCGTTCGGCGGCGGGGTGCAGCCGCTCATCACCGCTGAGGAAGTGGCGCGCAGCCAGCATCTTTCGCGCGGTGACGCGATCGAGAGCTTGAACCCCGGCAACATCCGCGCAACGACGGATGCGGTCGCGGCGCACCAGGAAACCGATTCGCTGGCTCGCGCGAACGTCAGCTCGCAGCTCGCAAGGCAGTTGGGCCTCGATCCCGCCGACGTGCGCCAGCGTCTCGATATGGCCGAGTACCAGAATGGCCAGGTCGGACTTGCCGTGACCGATCGGAACCGCAGTTCGATCGCGGATTTCATGGAGCGCAGCGGCGCGATGGGGCCGCGCGAGTTGGCCGAGCTGCGCGAGTCCGGCGGTGGCTTCCTGCGGATGACGCTCGATCCCAATACCGGCCGCGCCGATGCGGCGCAGGCCGACTTCGTGTCCAGTGTCTCCAAGGGCAACGTCACGACCGAGACGGACGGCCGCACGACGCGGTTCGGAGACAGCACGCAGATCGGCAATGTCGGTCGCTACGGCGATAGCATGCACGTCGGAGACGTCGATCGGCGTGGCAACGAGCAAATCTTCTCAGAGTCGCTGCAGATCACTGATCCGAACAGCATGCGCTTGGGGCTCGCTCAAACGACGCTCGCCGGCATTGCCGGTGACCTGACCGGCAGCCTTGATCAGAGGCAGATCGTTGCGATTGCGGGGGCCTACACAGGCCTCGTTGCTGGAGAGGGCTATACAGGGTCGGCTGGCAGCTCCAACTCTGAACAGACGCAGCTTGGCGGCGGGCTCAGCGGAACGGGCGCGCTGGGGCGCGTGATGAAAAGCATCGGCGTCAACGCTGCCGCCACGGCCAACAACTACTCAACAGAAGATCGACAAGTCGGCGAGAACTACATCCTGACGGGCTTTGCCGCAGAAATTCTTCCGAATCTTCAGGAGTCGCAGCGTGCCGTCTATAGCCAGATGGGGACGCCCGATACCTGGTCGTCTGAACAGAGGGTCGAAGCGGAGCGGGCAATCGCTGATCAGTGGGCGCGGAGGAATGAGGCGGACTTGCAAACTTTCAAGTCCGGCCTTGTCCGAGGGACTGCTGTCGCAGCCGCAAAGGCGCATGAGGATGGCAGCGAACCCGACTTCCACCAAAAGCACATTGCCGGTACCTGGGCCGACAAGGGCTATCGGTACATCGACGGACTGTTCCAGTGAAAGTGTTAGCGCTGCCCTTGGTAGTAGGGACTTGCCGGATTCGTCAGGCTGTCAGCGCGGCGGCTCCAATTCCAACTGGTATTGGTCCAGTCGAATGCCGGATCTTGCTGGGCATCTGCGAGGCTCGCGAACTCTTTGCCTCTGATCGCCTCGACAAGGATGGTGCCAGCGAAGCCGATACCGACCAGGGCGCTAGCAGCAAGTCCAGCGAATCCCCACACACTCGGCATGGCCAAGATGCTGATGTACGCAGCACCTACTGCGGGGACGACCAGCAGCACGCCGAGTACGAACTTAGTAACTCGAACCGCGATTGCCTTGCTCATCTGGACCTCCCGACCGGGCGTTCTACGGATGCCCGGACTTTCTCATGCGAAACTTTTCGCACCGTTGAATTATACCAGCGTGATAGGCGCATTTCGAGTAAATCTGTCTATTCATCAATCGGTTGTGACTTTCTCATGAGAAAGTCGGGCGGTGCTCGATGCTGAGCATGTCGCCCATTTCCTCGTCCGAGGTCGCTGTCTCCTACTACGAGAAGGACGACTACTACGCGGCCGGCGGAAACGATCCTGATGCCCAAGGGCAATGGCTTGGTGAAGGCGCGGAGCGTCTTGGTCTGGCTGGCAACGTCGATCGGGATGTCTTCAAGGATTTGCTCGACGGCCGGATGCCGGACGGCACGCAGCTCGGTGTTGTGCGCGAGGCCGGCGGTGAGCGCGAGCATCGGCCGGGCTATGACCTTACGTTCTCGGCCCCGAAGTCGGTCACGCTCGCGGCGCTGGTCGGCGGCGACAAGCGGATCATCGAGGCGCATCAGCGCGCGACACAGTCCGCTGTCGGATGGCTGGAGAAGACTGCGGCTGCGACGCGCGTAAAGGTTGATGGGGAAATCGTTCGCGAAGACACGGGAAATTTGCTGGTTGCTACGTTCCAGCACGATACGAACCGCAATCACGATCCGCAGCTCCACACGCACGCGGTCGTCCTGAATGCGACTCAGCGGGCCGATGGCAAGTGGCGATCCATCGAGTCGCTACACCTCTTCGAGTCGAAGATGGGCGCCGGTGCGGTCTATCGATCGGCGTTGGCCATCGAGCTGCAGAAGCTCGGCTATGAGATCGCATCGACGGATCGTGATGGCGCATTCGAGATTGCGGGCGTGTCGCCCGAGGCGATTCACGAGTTCTCGACGCGACGGCAAGAAATCGTTGAGTCCCTGATGTCTCGCGGCCTGTCAGGGCCAGAGGCTTCGGCCCAGGCCGCGCTGGTGACGCGGAACAGCAAGACCCCGGAGAACCGCTCGGAGCTGGGACAGGAATGGTCAGAGCGGGCTTCTGCTGTTGGATTCGATGCCTCGCGTCTGGTTGACCAAGCGCGTGAGCGTGGCGACGTGTCTCAGGCTGCGACGGCCGGCGACATCGCACGGGCGCTCCGCAATGCCCTCTCGCGGCTTTCGGACCAGGAGGCAGCCTTCAAACATTCGGATCTGGTTCGCTGGACGCTGGCGAACGGAATGGGCCGAATCTCGGTCGAGCAGGCTGAGCATGCGATCCAGCGAGAGGTTGCTGCTGGTCGATTGTTCGGCGCGTCCGTCGGTGCTCAGCATGGCTGGACCACGACTTCCGCGATTCAGCAGGAGCTGCGGATTGCGTCTGCGATCGAGAACGGACGCGATGCCGTCGCGAATGCCTACAGCTCGCGCGACGCCGCTGTAGCGCTTGCATCTACTCCGCTCAATGGTGGCCAGCGTGCTGCTGCGGAGATGATCCTTTCGAGTTCGGATCGCTTCGTTGGGGTGCTCGGCCGCCCTGGTACCGGCAAGACCTTCATGTTGTCGTCGGTGCGATCCGCGCTTGGTGAGCGTGGCTTCGAGGTCGTCGGCATGGCTGCCAACGCCGAAGCTGCGCGGCAGCTCCAGGAGTCCGCCGGCATCACGTCGGGCACGATCCACAAGCATCTGCGCGTTGCCGGCGCTGACCTCGCTCGCATGTCGGCTGGCCCTGCTCAGGCCGCTGACATTCAGTCTCGATACTCGAAACAGGTCTGGGTCATCGACGAGGCCTCGCAGGTATCGAACTCGGCGATGCGGCGGGTGACGACGCTCGCCGAGAAGCTGGGCGCTCGCGTAGTGCTGGTCGGTGATACGGCTCAGCTCGGAGCCATTGAAGCCGGCAAGCCGTTCTCGCGGATGCTGGCAGCCGGCATGCGCTCGGCGGAAATGGACGAGATTCGCCGGCAGACTGATTCGCGTCACGTCGCTGCGGTGCGCGATGTCATCGGCGGCGACATCGGTGCCGCGATCGAAAAGCTGCGACCGGAGACGCGCGAGATACAGGACCGTGATGCTCGCCTATCGGCGATTCTGGATGACTGGAAGGCGGCCGGCAGCGAACGCGACAATGTCTTGATGCTGTCTGCGCGTAACAGCACCCGCACGGAGCTGAATGACCGTGCTCGCTCCATTCTTAGGGGTGAGGGTGTGTTACGGGGAGAGAATGCCGCGCAGCAGCTCCTATCCGCGTACTCGACCCGTGCCGACACGGCGGTGGCCAGCAGCTACAAGGCCGGTCAGGTGGTTCATTTCCCGCGTGCGCTGTCTTCGCTGGGCATCGAGCGCGGCGCCTATGTTCGGGTTGAATCGGTGGATACCCGCGCAGGCGTGGTTCAGCTCGATGTGAATGGTCGGCGCGTCGCCTGGGCGCCGTCGCTGATCGGTGGCGGGACGAAGCAGCCGCCGCAGATCTTCGTGCCGCGTGAAACGTCGCTGGCGCCGGGAGAGCGCATCGTCTGGTCTAAGAACAACACGGCGCTCGGGCTTACGAACGGCCAGCGTCTCACGGTGCTGCGGACCGATGCCAAGCGGATGACGGTGCAGACGGAGGACGGCCGGCAGGTTGAGATTGATCGCTCTACCGAATCCGGCCGGCATTGGGAGCATGGATACGCCGGCACGATCTACAAGTCGCAGGGTCAGACCGCCGACCGTGTCCTGGTCGATGCGTCCAGCTCAGACAAGCAGTTGCTTTCGCAGAAGGCCTTCCTGGTCGCGGTCAGCCGTCAGAAGTCTTCACTGACGATCTATACCGATTCGGCCGAGAAGCTGACTCGCTCGGTTGAGGCTTCCCCTGGCGAGAAGCTGTCAGCCGTCGAGTCCCGCCGCGATAGCTCGCTTGATCTGCTGCGCGCCGCAGACCGTGCCTTTGCCCGCTTTGAGCAGAACCGCGCTGCGGAGCGCACGCCGCCGGCCAGATCGCCGTCTCGCGGAATGGACTTCGAGAGATAGCGGCCATGAAGGACATCTCTCCAAGAATTCACCACGACTTTCTCATGAGAAAGTCTGACGACCTTTTGCGGGAGTCGGCCGAGCTGACTGCGCTGATCGAAGTGGCGGGCCAGCGGCTCGCCGACGTGGCGACCGAACTGGCGCAGCGTGAGGGGCGTGTCGCGCTCGATCCCCGCTTTGGGGTCGGGACGTGGCTCACCGCTTATGAAACCGCGCTGGACACTTTCCCTCGGCGATTGACTGCGCGCGAGCTAGCCGAGCGGTCCAGGCTGCTCGTCGGCTTCGTAGACGACACGGAGGGATGACGATGGTGGCCACTTCGTCATGTGCTGCTGAACGCTTGCAGGCCCTCAAGCCCGCCGCAGGGGAATATGCAGCGCCACTTCTGGCGCTGGGCTATCCGGTTGTGATGGTCAGCCTGATAGAAGGCCTGCACGCTCGTCCGGTGGACTTCGCCGGAGATACCTCGCTGCGCGCTGATGTGGATCGGGCGCTGCCATTCGTGATCGACCGGGCGCGAAGCCAGACGAAACCGTTGGTATGGTCCTCCCTGAGTCGCCCGGCGGTGCTCGACGCGCTGTCGGGTCCGCTTCGGCACGCGATGTCGCTTCCGGTTCATGGCCCAGGGGTGGTCTTCGCCCTTGTCACTGTCGGCGGCATGCCCGCGATCGGTGCGGATGGGCTGGCCGACTCGCTTCGCGTCATGCGTGACGTGGGCGGGGCTGTCCTGGACGAGCTGGCGGCCGTCTTCGATCCGAGACCGGCGTTGCCGCTTACCGAGTGCCAAACGGAAACACTGCGGCTGTTGGCCCAAGGGCTGCCGCAGAAAGATGTGGCAACGAGGCTCGGGATTTCAGTCACGGCCGTTGGTCGTCTGGTGAGCCGCTCGATGGATCGTCTCGGTGCGTCGAATCAGACGCATGCCGTGGCGACAGCGATGCTCAGCGGCCAGCTTCGGGCATCGGTGGCTGGCGAGTGAAGAACTCGATGATGAATCACCCCCCTCTACAGATCGGCGGCATTTGGGAAATCATGGAGTTGCAGCGTGCCGGGGTGATCAGTGCTGAATCACCCCCCCTTGCGTGGGTTTGTAGTGCGATGCACTACGGGGACGGAAAAGTTTCTCATGAGAAAGTCTGGAGGCCGCGCGCAGTGCGCGCCGGGCTTTCGTGCTGTGCATCGAGCCGCCTTCGGCGTCTCGCCCCTTCGGGCATCAATCCCTCGTCCGAACAGCACGGCAAGACCAAGCCTGCGGCTTCGTCAGGCCGCCAAGCCGGGGACACCGTGACGGCTACGCCGACACCGTGTCCTCGTAGCGCCGCGCACTACGACGCGAGGCAAAAGTTTCTCATGAGAAAGTCGGCCGCTCCGCGGGTTGGTTGGGTGGCACTTGCTCCGCGCGCGTCAATCGATCCGTTCGACGGCCGCGATGCGGCCGACGAATCTCGCTGCGCTCGCCCTTCGGCGGCGATTGACCCGTGCTCGACGGCGTGCCGATCGGTCCCCGATCACAAGCGCGGCGGAGGCCTGCCGCGCTTGCGACCAGGGCAACAGGAGAAGCGGGTATGAGCGAAATTCGAGCGGAGGAGTTGCGTGCGCACCGGATCGAGGTGAGAACGCATCGGCACAAGACGGGCTGGACCTACGTGCTCGACGTGGACAACGCGGGCGCGTTCGAGACGGACAGGACGTATATCACCCGGCAGGCGGCCATCGAGGCGGCGGCGTTGCGGCTGGTTCGCGAGCTGCCGGCGTTGTTCGAGCAGGACTTGATCGAGAAAGTGCCGTGCCAGTTGAGGGGTGCGTGATGACGACCATTGAAGCGCAGGACCGGGATGAGATCGTGGAGGAATTCGTCGCGAAGCTGGCGGCGATCACTCGGGCAAAGGAAGCGGCGCGAGGGCCGGCGATAGAGGGCCTACAGCGCATTGTGCGAGCGATCCGTGGGAGTCCAGGTACTGGACAGGTGCGGCGGCTTGTGGCGTTTCTGGGCGGCCTCTACAACGGGCCTCGGTTTCCATTCGACCTGACGGACCTACGCGCGCTCGATGCCGAGCTGGCTGATGCTTGTCTCGATGTCTTGCGCTACGACCACTTCGGCCAGGCCGAAGTCCATACCTGGGGCGTCATCGACGGCGACGAGCTGAATGGCTGGCTGGAGTCCTACGGGCTCTATTACGCCGCGCAGCGGCGCCGGATCGCTGGCGAGCTATACCGGGATCGCTACGGAGAGGACGGGCACCCTGATGAGGGGTGCTGCGGCTGACCTCGACTTTCTCATGAGAAAGTCTGGCGCGATGGACCTCGGGGTGCCGGTGGGCAACCTCTGTGCAGCAGCGAAGCGGCCGGGGGCTCCCCAATAGAGCCCCAGCGGAGCGCTCGCTGTGCAGGGGTTGTCCACGGGCATCGCGGATTTCCGCACGAGGAAACGTCTCGCGACGCGGACTATTCCAGGTCGTAGGCCGGATCGTCGGTGGCGACCCTGACCGGCTCAGCCAGCTCGGTGATGCGCAGATGCGGCTCAGCGTTGTGAAGCGCGAAGAACGGACCATCTGGTTCGTTGTGCAGGAAGAAATCCCCCTGCAGAGCGCCGCATGACGTGCATAGGTTCGCGAACGCCCACTGTTGCGTCGTTCGGCTGAACGCCAGTCTGTAGTAGGGGCGCTCGGCGAGCGCGCGACCCAAGGGGGCATCGACGGACTATATGCCGGTCACACTGGCCAGATCGCCATCTTCGTCGCGACCAGCAACCGTCAAGACGGGCGTGCCTTCGCGGCACGACCAACATTCCGCCGTCGCTTCCACGATCGCTGGCTGTTCAATCAACAGATTCAGCGGGAGTGCTGAGTAGTCGGGCGGAGTCGGAGGGCGTTGTTCGCGTGGTTGGAACCAGCGAGCGAAGGACTCGTCCGAGACGCCGGCGGGCACATACCAGCAGCGAGCTTGCGCGTCCCATCGGGCGCCAAGTAGCTTCGCCTCGTCCTTCTCTTCAAACGGAACGTGCAGGTCGCGCCTGGCCACGTCAGTCTTCTGCGGTGGCGAGCCGATGGAGCGCCAGCAGTTGCCGAACAGCAACATCTGCGGACATGCGTTCCGCCGACAGCTCGGTATCGAGCCTGCGCGCCTCGTGGCTCGTCGGGGGAAGCCCTTCGAGATCGCAATGCCGGTCTGCTTGGGCCAGCGCCTCGATGATGTTCACGGTGCCCTCCTGCGGCGGCCGGCGCCCTTGAAGACAACCTCGGTGCGCAGGCCAACTCGCGCAGCAAGGAGGACAAGGTTATCCAGGGAAACTGCGTCCGCCTCGCCGCGGAGGATCTTGTTCAGCCGTGGCTGCTTGATGCCGAGCTGAGCCGCAACCTGATGCTGAGTGCCGGGCAGCGCTTCTAACTGCTTACGGATCGCACGCAACGCGAAGGCCCTGGTTCGCTTCAATTGCGCGACATCCGGGGAATACAGCGCCTCAAAGGCGTCCTCGTAGGTGCTGCTGATCGCGTTGTCGCCGGTCATTGCCTTGGGGAATCGGAAGAAAAGTCTCGGATTGAATTATAACTCTACGAGTATAAATCCGCATGCTGAGCGTAGTGTTGTGTAGCGCTACACAACACTACGCTACAGGCGCCAGGCAGGACATTGCCTGCCCCGAAGATGCTGAACGACGGATTGCATGTGAACTGTCAACGATGCGGGCAGCATCGCCCTCACAACTCCCCGATCAGGGACAGCCATACTCGCCTGTGAGGTGGGCGCCGTTGACACTTTGTTCAAAGTGTCAAAAAGGTACGCCGTCATCGTTGGGCGGGGCTTGGATGGCAGTGGTTGGCCCGGACATTCTGGCCGCCACGACATCGATCTCTTCTGTGTTCAGGCCGCCGGCGGACCATCCTTCCGCGAACGACACGGTGCTAGATCTGGGAAGCTGATCAACGTGCAGATCTCTGATCCTCACGCGCGCCGGAATTGCGGCGCCTTCGCCGACAAAAAGAGCCTCCTGCTGGGCCAAAGCTGGCAATGCTCTAGTCATGCCTGCAAGAGAGTCGGGCAAGAACCTCGCAACGTGTGCTTGATCGGAAGAATTGGTAAGTCGAAGCACAAGCCACGTCCCACATTGAGCAATTACAGTGCTCTCAATATCTGACGGCCGCTGGCTAACCAACATGAGTCCAAGTCCGTACTTTCTTCCCTCTCTTGCAATTCGACGGACGGCCGACTGCGCTGCAGCATATTCGGCTTCTCCCCGATCCGGCACATATCGGTGCGCCTCTTCGCAGACCAGCAACACCGGATCACGCTTCCTTTCGACCTGTGTCTGGTGAAGCTTGTACTGAAACAAAAGCCTTGCAAGCATCGCAGCCAAGGGGCCTGCCACTTCGTTGGGGAGTCCCGAAATGTCGATGATTCGAATATCTTGCTGACCGTGTTCGGTCTCTCCTACGAGCTGGGCAATCACCTGGCTGAGAGTAGGTGCAGATGCGCTTAACTCATCCATCATGAACCTGATACGCAGGTCGAGGCGGAGAACCCTGAGCTTGTCGAGTATGGATTTGTACTTCTCCGAGAACTCGGTTGCAGTTACTGACTCAGTGACCCCAGCCTTTGGGCGAACGGCTTGCATAAACTGGATGTGATTGGCCACCTCGTCAAGCGAGAAGGGCACAGGCTTATCCCTATCGAACTCCGACAACGATGCTTCGGAGACTCCCGCCGCCGGCCGCGGTTCATCAAACGAGCGGCCATCTGTCGGAACTGTAGTGCCGTAGCCGGTCGGCGCCGGATCTACTAGTCCTCGCCGGACCATCCTAGCGTGAGTAAGAGCTTTGTAGATGATGTTGTGCTGCGACGTTGCTTCATGCTCAGTCTTACCAATCACCAGGCTACGAAACTCGTCAGCAGACATCAGCCAATAGGGCAGCCGTATCGGTTCGCCGGGCGTATCCTCGGTGCCGATCGGATCATATGCGCGATACACAACGGCACGCTCTCGAAATGCCGCAGCGTACTCGCCGTGTGGATCGATGACGACGATGCGAGGCCTGTGGTCTCGGTCGGTATAAGGGCGGTGCTCTAGGACGCTGTGCAGGAGGGCAGCTACGGCGCCGGACTTTCCCGAGCCGGTCGATCCCAGCACAGCGCAGTGCATGCCGAACATCTTGTCGATGTTGGCTCGGCAACGCGCCGCATCAGCTCCAACGTAGGTTGCGAAGGGGACTAACGGGTCGGCACCATCCTTCCGCGCACTCTCCGCAGACTGATAGAGCCCCGAGGCCTCATCCCTCGTCAGGAGGTAGACACCCTGTCGTGGTAGTGGGTATGTCCCGACCCCTCGGCGGTACTCTAAGCTCGCAGCCGCTTGGTCCCAGGTGCCTTCAGCGAACAGTTCCACTTCCATTAGACGTTGGTCTGCTTCTGGCGGGATTGGAATGCCATCAGCCGCGGCCTCCTCCGATCGCATCCGAAGCAGGGTGACGAAACCAAAGACGAGTCTTCGGCCGAAATGAATCTTGACGACGCTTCCTATCTGTCCGATCGGATACACACGTCCGGCGTATGTCCTGGTGAGCTCCATGACGTCGCCTGCGAGTTCGACCTTTAGGGTGGTCCCTGCAACCTCGACGATGTTGCCGATTCGCAGGTCAGGAACTGGAGTGAAGATATCGTTCACAGGAGGCTCCCGGCGCCATTGCGGAGAACTTTGGTAACCCCCTCGAACGTCCACCATTTCAATGAACCGTTTGCAGGCGCGAACGAGGGCCCATCACCACCGACGTAAAGCCCCTTGTCGGTTGCGATGTATACACGACTGCCCCAGCTCTGGTGCCGCCAGCGCTGTAAGCACTCTGGCAGCGGGCCGCTGCCTTCAAGGCAAAAAGCTACCACGGTCGATTTGCTGTCCGTGCGGCTAAGTGCAACCTCCATTTCCTGATTAATGTGGTCATCGCCGAAGCTGTAACCGCAAATAGCGACGGTATTGTCCGACCTGAGAGTCAGCGCGCGACGAAACAGTTCGAACTGCGCGGAGAAGGGATCTCTCTGGGCAGCGAGGTACTTCGTAGACTGTGGGTAAATCAGCACACGCTGCGTAGACGCGGGATAGCTATCACCATGCCTCACCTTGTAAACACGGCCTTCTTCGACGTTCAGATGCCAGTCGATTGATCCATGCAGCTTGATTAAGTGTGCTGAATAGCCGGAGGGTGGCTCACCATCGCCGAGCCTGTAAGAGCGAAATGCGACTGCGCCGCCATCGAACCCATCCCAACACCGGATTCGCTTCAGCGCGAGCGCGTCTTCGAGCAGCGTGTCGTAGTTCGTAGTGAAAAGTCGTACGGCCCCTCGACGTTCGTTCAGTCCTGCGCGGGCGGTGTTGAAGCAGGCCTCAACGAAGTTGGAATGATTTGTTACGTCAGTGATCGATTTTCCATTCGCGCCGATTCTTTCCTCAGTCCCCGCATCAGGGTCAGCGGGTGCGTATCCCCAGCGGACTGTCTCAGCAATAGTGTTAACAAGTTCAGCGTGTGCAGCGTCAATTTCTGCGCGGGACACAGTGGCGCCGTTGACGATGACGGCTCCAGATTTAGAACGATCAGCGAGGGCTGCATAGTCGCCGAGGTGACTCAGCAGATGCTCAACGTGGCAATGGTCCGGCATCTCGCCCATGACTGACTCTACAAGCCCGAGGTTAGCGCTGCCCTTTCGCGCCATCTCTGCCATCACACGCTTTGTGAGCGGATACATCAGCGGCACGTTAGCGTCCCTACTGATTCCGGCGCCAAGGAGCCACGACATATTTGGCGAACTGAGATGCCCGTCGAGTTGCTCCAAAAGATCGGTGTCGTCCACGTACTCCCCCCTATCGAGCTGTTTACACTGGCCCCCGGTTCGCGTTTACAAGCACTCGACGCTGATTGAAGGCGAGCCCTCCGCCTACTGCGGAGGGATGAAAGCATCACACCTGACGCAACGGTGTGTTGGCTCCCTGCCAGCGCCCATTCCCTTGTTCCTGCGAAATTATCGGCAGGTGTACTTTTTGGTACCACCTGCCAGCATCCGTTATGCCTCAATGGCTTGCATATGTCGATCCACAAGCCAGCCGAGGCCCCGATGACCACCAGGAATACGCCGCCAAAGTACCTAAGAATGCACCTCCACCTCGATGAGAACACGGCTCGTCAGGTCCGCGTCCAGGCGCACCGATGGGGGTTGAACGACACTCAGACCGTCAAGCAGTTGATCAGGCTCGGGCTGGACGCCTCGCGTGATAACGCAGGAGGGAGTGCCGCCGTAGCCGAGCTTTCGGCGGGCCTTGATCGCATCGCCCAGCAGCTTCAGATCGCGCTGCTTGAGAACATGCAATTGACCCGTGAGTGCTACCGGGCACTGCACCCGAAACTGTCCGATGAGCAGCGCATGGAACGCTACAAGGCGATGCGCAAGGCAACCTTGGAAACCCTCCAGAAGCGGCAGAACGCGAGCGAATCGGCGCCTGCTTCACCGGCGAAGGGTGCGACTTCTCCGCAATGATTCAGGGTAGTAGTTGCCTACCCATCAAGGCGCGCAGCGGCCGCCGCGATGTGCCCAGCAAGTCCGGTAACGACAGCTTTCAGGCTCGTCAGATCAGACATCTGAGTGAAGTGTCCGGTCAGGGCATCAGCGCGCTTGGTGGCCAGCAGTGCAGCCGATGAGTACAGGCCTTCCTGCACAAGGCGCTGACATAGGATGTCGTATCGCTGCAGGTATGAGGCTCCCTTGAACACCTCGAAAACCGGGAAATGTGGTGAGCTATCGCGCACTGGTGTTCGTGATTCGGGGGCATCCTCGACGGCCATTATCCAGGCGATGAAAGGGCGCGGCTGCTCCCCGAATGCGCCTTCGCGATATGCCGTCCAAAGATCGTGAGCCGTGCCTATCGCTTCCTCGGTTCGGTTGTTGAAGTTGTTCCCGAATGACGGGCCAACTTGGCTTTTCAACTCGACGGCCGCGACCAGTTCGCCCTTGTAAGTAACCAGCAGGTCCCACAGTTTTGTTGGCCTGAAGTACCCCGGTAAAGTGAGCATTGCGCGGTTCTTATGGATGCCTGCGCCCTGCAACCCGTTAAGGCGAACCAGGTCAATGACCAGATCAAGAAAGCCATCCATATTCTTACCGCTGGTGACGCCAGCACGCTCGCCTTGATCGACTCTTCCGGCCTCGATCTGCTTCTGCCTTGCGGCCTCCCGCGCGCCCCAGAACGTCTTGATGGCCTCTTGAGCGCGTTCTTCGTAGTTCGCCAGATTGAGCAAAAGTCAGCCCCCGTTTCCGCCCAGAGCAGCGCGCTCTGCGGCATTCAAGTGATAGAGATCGAACACGACTTCGTCGCACCGCAGCCGGCTTCTGGATTCGCCGGCCTCGACCAACTTGGTGCGCATTTCAGGTGGAACGTCCGCCCATTTGGGCACACGAATCCGGCGTAAGTACTGTGCCTGGAATCGGAGAAAGCCCCCCCTCATCTTGGTCGAATAGGTGCTGATGAACAGACGAGCGATCGACGACAGAAGTACCGCCTGCAGCGCGCGCAAGTCCCACGAATCGGACACCACAAAGTACAAATTGTGATGCGGATAGAGATTGCCCGGCTCGAAAACGATGTGCGCTTCCCCCTTAATGTCGGGTATCAGAAGCTTCGGCTTTCGCGCCAACGCAGGCGTGATCCTGTCGATGGTCCGGTACCAGTTTGCGGGTGCCTTCTGCGCACAGTGGCGCTTTTGAATGAGCGCACGATTTCGCTCCAAGTACGCTGCAAGTCGGGGGTACTTGGTGAGATCGACCAATCCCCCGGTGTCCTCGAACGGATTGATGACTCCGTTGCCTTTCCATTGCACTTCGCCGGACTCGATGTCCTTTGTCGTGACCAGCGGAAGCTTTCTATCCGCCTCGACATCAAGGGCGGAAAACTCGCCGATGAATGCCTTATCCGCTCCGGTGGCGACGCCGATGCCGACCTTGCAGCCTGCCTCTTCCAGGGTGGGCAACTCGGCTTCAAGGCGGCGGATTACTGCCATTTGGTCGGCGGCATCGAGCAGCCAGGGCGCATCTCCACCTGTCACCTGCGCCAGCACTTTGACGTGCTCAGAATCTTCCCCATTGGCAAGATCGCGTGAGAGGGAGGTCAGGAATTCGTGCGTCAGATTCGGCCTGTGGGCCGTCGCGGTGGGGCCGCCATGCTGTCGTGAAATGACAGTGATCGCCGGATAGGTTGCGACCTCCCTCATGAAGGGCTGGGTGCCGACCATGTCCACGAAGATTCGGAGGTGGAACCCGCCGTCTATGAAGGCGCGTAACGGCCCTCCGTATCGATTCTTCATCCAGCGATCGGCGCAGATGAAGCCTTGGCTTCCCCCTAGCTTTAAGAGCGATAGGGATCGCTCAATGAACGGCACATAGAGGTCTGCACGGTCATACAGCGTGCGGAATCGTCGTCGATACTCTCGGAGCAAGGGCGCGGGAATCAGCTCCTGGCGAACGTAGGGGGGATTGCCAACCACAAAGTCGAATGGGCTACCCACATCGGCCAACAAAAAATCGCCCTGCCGCAACCACGAGGCCGTCAAAGTGTCGGCCTCGGCCGAGGTAAATCCCTCGTCAACCAGCTCTGCAATGATTGCTGAGCGAGTCGCCTCGAATGTTTCCCGATGCAGCTCGTAAGCAACCAGTGCTTGCTGTAGATCCGCAATGGAGCCTCCGTCACGCCGCCAGGCCGTCAGCAATCGGCGAAGGACAGGCCGCAGGAAGTCCCCGGCCCCGAAAGACGGCTCCAGAAGGCGGAAGCGATGAAGTGCCACCCCCTCGGTATAGCCGACCAGGTCAAGGATGAACTCGACTACTTCGGGGCGGGTGTAGACCGCGCCGTGACCGTCCTCGATCTCGCTTGCGGCAAGCAGTTCCACTGCGCTCGCCACAGAGGCATCCTGCGGCACCGGCAAGTCATCGAACAGCGCCAGGGTCTGGAGGTCGGGGTCTTCAATCAAAGCGCTGAGCCTGTCTCGCGTGTTTCGGGTCGTGTCGGTAGATGCGAGTATCTACTAGTTCCGCATCGATGTAGGGTCGCGCCAACGAGGCAAGGCAGGTGCGCTCTGATGGCTATTCCCATCCGCACTATATCCGCACCACGGGGGTCACTTCGGGTCACCTGGGCGCATCGGCCGTCACCGAGCGTCACTTCTGAATTTTAAGGCAATCAATAAGTTGCATTAAAAACAGGAGGTTGCGCGACGAGCGCGGCCAGCTTAGAAGGCGGATGCTCTATCCAGCTGAGCTACAGGCGCGTGCCGACAAGTGTAGCCGCTGATCCACGTCCACGGCTGCGCGCGGCGACGTGCCCTTGTTAGCATGAGGCATGACTGCGACTTCTCACTCGACGCGCGCCCTGGCGCCGTTGCTCATGGGTGTTGCCCTGCTGTTGCTCGGCACCGGCCTGCTCAACACACTGCTCTCAGTACGTGCCGTGCAGAACGGCATGGGCAGTACCTTGCTGGGCCTGGTGATGTCGGCCTACTTTGTCGGCTTCATCCTCGGCACCTTCGCCGCGCCCTGGGCCATCCGCCGCATGGGGCACATCCGCTGCTTCGCCTGCTGCGCGGCCTTGGCGTCCAGCGCCGTACTGGGCCATGCGCTGAGCGATCACCCGGGCGTGTGGATGGGGCTGCGCGCCCTCACCGGCGTGGCCCTGGTCGGCCTTTATGCGGTGGTCGAGAGCTGGTTGTCGGCGCAGGCCGGGCGCCAACGGGGTCGGGTGTTCGCGGTCTACATGATCGTCAACCTTCTGGCCCTGGCCGCGGGGCAGTTTCTGATGCTGCTGGCGCCGGTGCAGGGCTTTGCGCTGTTCGCCCTGGTCGCGATGCTGGTGAATCTGTCGCTCATTCCGATTGCCGCCAGCCGCCTCGAACAACCGCTGCCGCCGCATTCGCCACGGCTGCATATCGGTGAAATGAGCCGCACAGCGCCGTCGGCCGCCGCCGGCGCCCTGCTGTCGGGACTGGCGATGGGCGCCTTCTGGGGCATGTCACCGGCGTTCGCACAGGCCAGTGGCGCCGATGCCCGTGGGGTAGCGCTGTTCATGAGCACCGCGATCCTCGGCGGCGCCGCCTTGCAATGGCCGCTGGGTCGCCTGTCGGACGGCCACGATCGCCGCGAGACGCTGCGCATGGTCGCCGCCATGGCGTTGGCGGTTGCTCTGCTGGCGGCCGCTCTGGCCCGATGGCAACCTGCGGCAATGCCCGCTCTGATGTTCCTGTACGGCGGGCTGGCCTTCGCCGCCTACCCCATCGCGGTCGCGCACCTTAGCGATCGCCTGCCCACCGAACGGGTACTGGAAGGCGCCAGTGTGCTGTTGCTGCTGCATGGTGCCGGCGCTGCGCTGGGCCCGGCGCTGGCAGGCCTGTTGATGAGTGCTCTCGCGCCGGCCGCGCTGTTTCTGCATTTTGCTATGTGCTGGGGGCTGCTGGCCGGCTACACCCAGTGGCGTCTGCTGCGGGAGCGCCCAGCCGCCACCACGCCGGACGCGGCGCCATTTGTTGCCATGCTTCGTACCTCGCCAGTGGCACTGGAAATGCTCGCCGATGACCCGCAAACGCCGGATCAGTTTGCCGCACCGCAGCATGAGCGGGTACCATAGTTTGGATTAATCGTCGGCGTACCCGTTCGATAGCTTTCGCAATCGCGTCGGCGTTCCCAGCCCAGCAGGAGAACGCACCCCATGCTTCTGGCATCCGACCTTGACGGCACCCTTCTCGGAGGGGAGATCGAAGACCGTCTCAAGTTGTACCAGTTGATCAACCGCCACCCGGATATCCAGCTCGCCTTCGTCACCGGTCGCGGTCTGGAGTCGGTGCTGCCGTTACTGACCGACCCCACCATCCCACGGCCGGACTACATCATTTGCGACGTTGGCGCGACTGTGGTCGACGGCCACACTCTGCAGCCGATTCAACCGCTGCAGTCCGAGATCGATGCCAGTTGGCCCGGTGAACAGCTCATCGCCCAGGCGCTGGCCGCCGTCCCCGGCATCCAGCGCCAGGAAATGCCGCAAGAACGCCGCTGCTCCTATTTCTGCCGCGAAGAGGCGGTGACACCGGCGCTGCGGCGTCAGGTCGAAAACATGGGCTGCGACCTGCTGTTCTCGGCCGGGGTCTATCTCGATGTGCTGCCGCGCGGCGTCAATAAGGGCAGCACCCTGCACAAGCTGGTGCGCCATCTCGATATTCCGCTATCCAGCGTGCTCACCGCGGGAGACACCCTGAATGACCTGTCCATGTTGGACGCTGGTTTCAAGGCGGTGGCCGTCGGTGAGTCCGAGTCCGGCCTGATCGAGGCGACCCGCCACAAGGGGCTGGTGCTGCAGGCCAAGTCGCCAGGCTGCGGCGGCATTCTGGAAGCGCTGTCCTACTTTGGCTTTCTTGGTGAGCAGGGGATCGATTCGGCACTGGCGGCGAAAAAAGCTTTCGGCAAGTCCGAGCTGCTGATGGTCTACCACCGGCTGCCTTACGAGGAGTACCGCGAAAAGGGCGAGCTGAAGCGCCGTCAGCCACGCTCTCCCAATGGCATTCTGCCGACCCTGTTGTCGTTCTTCACCGGCCAGCATCGAGGCACCTGGGTGGCCTGGGCCATCCATGAGGACCCGGACAAGGCTTTTGAGCGTCACACCACCGTCGACCCTGAGCGCTACCCCAATCTCACCGCCTGCCGTGTGCCGCTGAGCCGTCAGGAAGTGGATATCTTCTACAAGCGCTTCTCCAAGGAAGCCTTCTGGCCGCTGCTGCACACCTTCTGGGAGCGTGCGCGGTTCCGCGAGGAGGACTGGGAGGTCTTTCTCAAGGTGAACCGCAAGTTTGCCGAGGCCACCGCCGCCGAGGCTGCCGAAGGCGCGTTGGTGTGGATCCACGACTACAACCTGTGGATGGTGCCGGCATTTCTGCGCGAACAGCGCCCGGACCTGCGCATCGCCTTCTTCCACCACACCTACTTCCCGTCCGCCGATGTCTTCAACGTGGTGCCCTGGCGCCGTGAAATCATCGGCAGCCTCTTGCAGTGCGACTACATCGGCTTTCACATCCCCCGACAGGTGGAGAACTTCGTCGATGTCGCCCGCGGCGCCGCGCCCTTGAAAACCCTGGAGCGCGAAAGCTGCGCCCCCCGCTTTCTCACCTACGGCTGCGCCGTCGGTCTGGATCGCATGACCACCTGCATTGAAGTCGGTGGCCGCATCGTGCGGCTGGGCGCCCACCCGGTCGGCCTGGACATGAACCGGGTCCGTGAGGCGCTGGGTGCGCCGGAAACCCAGCGTCGCATGGAACAACTGCGTGGCCATCTCAAGCAGACGCGCATGATCCTGTCGGTAGAGCGCCTGGACTACACCAAAGGCACGCTCGAAAAGCTGCAAGCCTACGAGCGCATGCTGGAAGACTACCCAGAGCTGCGAGGCAAGGTGACACTGGTCTGCATCTGCGTACCGGCAGCTTCGGAGATGACGGTGTACGACGAACTGCAGGAACAGATCGAGCAGACCGCCGGCCGCATCAACGGACAGTGGGCGCAGGTCGGTTGGACGCCGCTGCAGTTCTTTTTCCGCAGCCTGCCCTTCGCCGAGGTGGCGGCCTACTATGCGATGGCCGACGTCATGTGGATCACGCCGCTACGCGACGGACTCAATCTGGTTTCCAAGGAGTATGTCGCGGTACAGGGTCTCACCGGCGGTCGCGGCGTATTGGTGTTGTCAGAGTTCGCCGGCGCAGCCGCCGAGCTCAAGGGCGCCATTCTCACCAATCCGCACGACCCGGTGGATCTGGCGGGTGCCTGCTACACCGCACTCAACATCGGGCGCGCCGAAGCCGAGGCGCGCCTGCGCGGCCTTTTCGAGATCGTCCAGTATCACGACCTGCAGCGTTGGGCCGACGAGTTCATGCACCACCTGAGTGAAGAGGAACTGACCCGCACTCCGCGCAACCTGCACCGCAGCATCGAGCACGAGCAGGCGCTTCTGCAGGTGGAGGGGTGAGGGCCCGGAAGGGCTCAGTCGGCCACCTTGACCACCACCTTGCCGAGGTTGTCGCCGCGTAGCAGACCGGCCAGCGCGCCGGGCGCCGCACGCAGGCCCTCCACCACATCTTCGAGGTACTGAATTCGCCCCTGTGCCAGCCAGGCTGACATGTCGCGCTGGAATGCGGCTTGGCGGTCGAGGTGGTCGGAGATGATGAAGCCCTGTACCGCAACCCGGTTGACCAGCACCTGACGCATCAGCATGGCCAGCGGCTGCGCGCTGCTGGCGGCCGGTACCTCGTTGTACCAAGCCACCACCCCGCAGACCGGCACCCGTGCCCGCAGCGTGAGTCGCGGAATCACCGCCTCCAGCACGTGGCCGCCCACGTTCTCGAAATAGACATCGATCCCCTGCGGGGTGGCCGCCTTGAGCTGCGAGGCAAAATCGTCGGCGTGATGATCCAGGCAAGCATCGAAGCCCAGCCGCTCCACCGCCAGCGCGCACTTGTCAGGGCCACCTGCCACCCCGACCACATGGCATCCCTTCAACTTGGCGATCTGGCCCACGGTTGCGCCCACCGGGCCGGTGGCGGCGGCCACCACCACCGTCTCGCCCGCTTGCGGACGCCCCAGATCGAGCAGGCCAACGTAGGCGGTCAGCCCGGGCATGCCGAGCACACCCAGCCACCAGGACGGGTGCGGATCGCCATCCGGAAGCTTGTTGACCGTGTCCGCATCAACCAGAGCGTGGGTGCACCAGCCGCTCATGCCCAACACCAGATCGCCGCGCTCGAAGCGGGGGTCACGACTGGCGAGCACCCGGCTGACGGTACCGCCGCACATGGTGTCCCCGAGTGCCACCGGCTGGGCATAGGAGGGGCCTTCGCTCATGCGGCCACGCATGTAGGGATCGAGGCTCAGCCACAAGGTTTCCAGCAGCAATTCACCCGGGCCCGGATTCTGCGGGCACGGCATCTCTTCCCATCGAAAATCCTGGGCGCTGGGCTTGCCATGCGGTCGTTGCGCCAGCACGTAGCGATGCAGAACGTTGGGGATCATCAACCGGTTCCTGCGCAGGTGAGCGCCGCAGCCTACGCTGTCATGCCGCCGTCGACCACCATGTCGCTGCCGGTCATATAGCTGGAATCGTCGCTGGCGAGAAAGCGCATGGCGCGCGCCATCTCGTTGGGCTGCGCGAAACGCCCCATGGGAATCCGCGCCAAGGTCTTGCCGACGAAGGCCTGCGCTTCTTCCGCCGGCAGCGTGCCCATGGCGCCCGCCACCATCTGCGTCTCGGCGAAGCCGGGACAGAGCGCGTTGATGCGGATCGGATAACCCTCCCGTGCACAGTGGATGGCGGCCGACTTGGTCAGCAACCGCACGCCGGCCTTGCTAGCGTTGTAGGCCACGATGATCGGCTCGCCCAGCAAACCTTCGATGGAGGCGACATTGATGATCGAACCGCCGCGCTGCTTCATCCGGGCGATGCCCAGCTGGGTGCCGAGGAACACGGCATCCAGGTTCACGGCCTGGGTCTTGCGCCAGGCCTCCAGGCTGAGGCTCTCGATGGTGCCCAGCAGCGCCACCCCGGCATTGTTGATCAGCACGTCGAGACCGCCGAAATGCTGCTCGGTGAGATCGAGTACCCCGTGCCAGTCCGATTCCGAGGTGACATCGTGACGCGCAAAGATCACCCGCTCGCCACTGGGATCCAGCCGCTTCGCCGCCGCCTGACCCTCGGCCACATCAAGATCGGTGATGACCACCTTGGCACCGCCCTCGAGCAGGCACTCGGCGCCGGCCAAGCCCAGGCCACGTGCCGCCCCGGTGATCAGGCAGACCTTGCCGGAGACGCCACTCATGCCAGACCCTCGCGCAGCTCGCCGCCCAACAGCCGCAGCGCGGCACGCGCCTCGGGAATGGCCCCATCCATATTGAAACAGCCGTGGATCTGATCTTCGAGATGGGTGAACCGCACCGGCACACCCGCCTTGCGCAGGGCATCGGCGTAGGCAATGCCATCGTCACGCAAGGGATCGAAACCGCATACCAGCACACTGGCCGGCGGCAGCCCGGAATGATCCGAGGCCAGCAGCGGCGACACCCGCCAGTCGTTCACCGGCGGGTTGTCACCCAGGTAGTGGCCGAGGAAGTACCCCATCAGGTCGGCGGTGAGGAAGTAGCCTTGAGCGTTCTCCTCATGGCTGGGACGGCCGCCGCGGGCATCGGTGACCGGGTAGATCAGCAATTGGTAGCGAATCGCGGGGCCACCGTTGTCGCGCGCATGCAGGGCGACCACAGTGGCGAGGTTACCGCCCGCGGAGTCACCGCCGACGGCCAGTCGGCTGGCATCCAGCTTGAGCGCGCCCGCCTGCTCGGCGACCCAGCGGGTGGCGGCAATGCAATCCTCCACCGCCCCGGGAAACCGCGTCTCGGGGGCCAGTCGGTAGTCCACTGACACCACCGCACAGCCGGCTGCGTTGGCGAGGGCACGACACATGCGGTCATACAGCGGCAGGCTGCCAATCACGAAGCCGCCGCCGTGGAAGTACAGCAGCACCGGCAACGCCTGCTCCGGCGTCGAGCCGGCTGGCCGATACAGTCGCATCGGAATATCGCCCCCGGGCCCCGGCGCCTTCAGGTCCCGGACCTCGGCGACCGATTCTTCCTCCCCCTGCAGCATCACCAGCCCCATATCTGCGCCCTGGCGCGCCATCGGGGGCGGCAGTTGATCCAGCGTGGGCTGGCCGGAAGCGGCC
This sequence comes from uncultured Polycyclovorans sp., assembly GCA_964425915.1. Lineage (GTDB taxonomy): Bacteria > Pseudomonadota > Gammaproteobacteria > Nevskiales > Nevskiaceae > Polycyclovorans. The sequence continues at coordinate 47,573 of CAYROO010000004.1, read as the reverse complement.
AGCATATCGAGCACCTTGCGGGCGCTGGTGGCGAGTTCTGCCATGGTGTCTCCTCAATTGCGTGTAATGATCGGCTCGTTCACCAGACCGAAGCTCTGCAGCACGCCTAACAGATTGCGATGCCCGAACGCCTGGCAACCGGAGGCGAAGCCGTAGCGCAGCGGTGGCGCCTGCAGCAGATGATAGGCCACATAGGCCTGCAGCAAGCCGGTCTGCTTGTAATTGCAGATGCCGTGAATCACGCAGTGGGCGCGACCCATGGGACCGCTGGCGTGCACCGAGTCCACCGAGGTGTTGAGGCGGGGATTCTCACGCGGCGGCATGCCCGACTGCAGGCTGTTGGCCATATCGGACAAGGCCTTCTCCTGCTCGGCCTTGGGCATCTTCTTGATTTGGTCTTCCACCACATTGGTGATCTGCACCACCCCTTCCATGACCTTGCGATCAAACACGCCGCCCATGGCCTTGACCGTGGCGACGCGGGGGTCGTTCTTGAACCACACTGGGTGCGCGGTACCGCCCCAGGGCAATGCCATCGAGACCTCGTGCTGACCGGGCACCATGACTTCGGTGCGGGCCGTCGGAGACCATTGCACGTACTGGTTCTGCTCCAGGTAGAAGAAGTCCGCGGTGAGAATGCTGAAAATGGTCTGCGTGGAGGCATAGGTGGGGAAGCCGCGCCACAGCACCAGGATATCCAGCGTGTCCAGCCCCGGTTGCTCCAGGCAGATGTTGGCGGCGATTTCACCGGTGGTGTACATCTGGGCAATGCCGGGGGTCAGCAGCAGTCCCTTGTCGGCGTACTTCTGGCCCCAATGCGTCTCGCACCACATCATCCAGTTCTGCTCACCGTTGGTATCGGTGTAGTGGCAACCGGCGTCGTAGGCCGCCTCCACCGCTTCCGGGCCGTACTTCATGAACGGCCCCACCATATTGCAGACCACCTTGGCGCCGCGGAACAGCTCGGTCAGCGCCGCCTTGGTGTGGGGCACCTCGACGATGTCGTACTCAGCATTCTCGATACCGGGCACCTTGTCCATCACTTCCTTGATGCGCTTGGCATCGCGCCCTGCGGCGATGAAGGGCGTGCGGTATTCCCGCAAATATTCGGCGACCAGACGGCCGGTGTACCCGGTCACGCCGTAGATCACTACCGGCTTCTTGCTGCTCATCCCTGCTCTCCTCGTAATACTGCGTTGGTCAGGCGCGCCTAGGCCGGGCGACGCCATTGGTAATCGATTGACTCCTGTGCAAAGCGCACGAAGTAGTCGATGGAATCGGGGTTCATCATGGCGTCGCGGCTGGCCGCTTTTTCCAGCGGAATGCCCACGAGCAGCTTGCGCACCGGGATTTCCATCTTCTTCCCGGTCAGCGTGTAGGGCACCTGCTCGACCGCATAAATGCGATCGGGCACATGGCGCGGGCTGCAATGCTCGCGTAGCTGCCGGTTGATGCGGTTGCGTAGCCCTTCATCCAAGTTGTGTCCGGGCTTCAGCTTGACGAACAACGGCATGAAGAAGTGCCCACCCGGCAGCTCGCAACAGACGATGAGGCTGTCCGCGATCTCCGCAAGCTGCTCGACCGCGCGGTAGATTTCCGCGGTCCCGATACGGACGCCGAAGCGGTTCAGCGTGGAATCGCTGCGACCGTAGATGTAGCAGCCTCCGCGCGCGTTGATTTTGATGAAGTCACCGTGGCGCCAGACACCGGGGAACACGTTGAAGTAGGCGTCGTGGTAACGACTGCCATCGTGATCGTTCCAGAAGTAGATGGGCATGGATGGGAACGGCTTCAGCACCACCAGCTCCCCGACTTCATCAATGTCAGACGGGCTGCCGTCATCACGCCAGGCCTGAACGTCCATGCCCAACAGGCGCGCCTGAATCTCGCCGGCATGCACCGGCAGAATGGGCGCCGCCCCGACGAAGCCGCTGCAAAGTTCGGTACCGCCAGACTGCGAGGTCACCCACAGATCCGCTTTGACGCAGCGATAGAACCAGTCGAAGGTTTCGGGCGTTGAAGGGGCCCCTGCGACGATCACCGACTCCAGGCGTGACAGATCATGGGTTTCACCTGGGCGCAGGCCGGCCTTCTCCATCATCTGTACGAAGGTGGGGCTGGCGCCGAAACTGGTGGCGCCGGTGTCGGCTGCCAGTTTCCACAGGAAGTCCGGCTCCGGGTAGGCGGGATTGCCGTCGTAGAGCACGGAAGCGCCGCCTGCCAGCAGCGCGGCCAGCAGCACATTCCACATCATCCACCCGGTGGTGCTGTAGAAGAACATCCGCGAACCCGGGCCGATGTTGATGTGGAAGTGCATCAGCTTGAGATGCTCTAGCAACACGCCGACATGGCTGTGCACAATCGCCTTGGGCAGCCCGGTGGTGCCTGATGAGAACACCACCCAGAGCGGGTGATCATGGGCGACGCGGGTGAACTGGAACTGTGCCCGCGGCACGTCGCGATGCTGCAGGAGTCGCTGCCACGACATCACCTTCGGCAGGTCGGGCAGCGGATTGCCGGGCTGTAAAAAATCGAGCCAGATCACCCGCTCAAGGCTGGGAAGTGCGTCCACGATGCGACGCACTTCGCCGTCGCGACGAAAGTCCTTGCCGCCGAAGCGATAACCATCGGCGGCAAACAACAGCTTGGGCTGGATCTGGGCGAAACGGTCAATCACCGTCTGCACACCGAACTCAGGTGCCGCCGATGACCACACGGCACCGATGGCCACTGACGCCATCATGGCCACCGCGGTCTCTGGCGTATTGGGCATGTAGGACACCACCCGATCCCCGGGCCCGATGCCCAGTTCACGCAGCTGTGTTGCCACAATCCGAACCTGGCGCCCCAGCTCATGCCAGGTCATGGTTGCCAGAGGGCGACCCTCGGCACAATGGTGAAACACCGCCTCGTCCGGGTCCGCCTTGGCCTCATGACGCAGCAGATGCTCGGCGTAATTGACCCGACTGCCCTCAAACCAGCGAACGCCTTCCATGCCCTCGCCGCTGAGCACGCGGGTATAGGGTTGATCGCTGATCACCCCGAAGTAGTCCCAGAGCGATGCCCAGAAGCCCTCCGTGTCGGTCACCGACCACTGCCACAGCGCACTGTAATCCTCGAACCGCTGACCGCGCTCATGGGCCAACCACGCCATGTAACGGCTGATCTGGGACGCCTGCGCGAACGCCGGCCGGGGCGTCCATAGCCAGTCGCCTTCCTGCAAACTTTGCTTGGGATCGTCCGCCATCTGCGATCACCTCCCCTTCATCGTTTGATCGCGCTCACGCCACCCCGCGAATGGCGTAGACGTCGTAGGTCACCTCAAGCGTTTCGAGGTTGCCTTCGCCGACGCCGACGCACAGGCACCGCTCCAGATCGGCATAGGCCGGGTGGGCGCAGCGCAGTCGCGGCACCGTTTTCAGATAGAGCATGGGCGGCGTATGGCCTTTTAGAAATTGCTCGTAGGCATCGGCTCCGAGGTCACTGAGACCGGGGTAGCTGATGTGGATCAAGGCGCCGTCATCCGTTTCGATGGTGCCCTGCACATTCAACTCCGCCACGCCATCGCGCCGCAGCGTGAGGAAATCGGCACCCTGCCCCGCCATGGTGCCGCGGATTCTTGGGCCGAGGACCTCGCCGCCGGCAATCCAGAAGTTGATACGGATCCCCTCCGCCACCGGACCGATCACCTGCGGGGGGTGCAGTCGGGCCTGATAGCGGAACAGGTGCTCGGGGTTGAGAGCGTGCATATCGGTTCTCCAGGTCGGCTGCGCGAATTCGCGCAGCGGGTTGGCACGCGGGCCGGGAATGTAAGATCTGACCGTTCGGCGTCAGCCCGCGACGACGCCGCCATCGATCGACAGCTCGGCACCGGTCACCCAGCCCGCGGCATCGCTGGCCAGATACAGCACCGCGCTGGCGACATCGGCTGGCTCGCCGAACCGGCCCAAGGGATGCAGGGCGAGCAGCGCGGCCTCGGCACCCGCACGATCTGGCGCCAGGCCCAGCTCGATCAGGCCATCGAGCAGCTGATGGCCCATCGCGGTCAGGATCAAGCCCGGGTGCAGCGAGTTCACCCGCACCCCAGTGCCCATACGGCCACACTCGACGGCAGCTGTCTTGGTAAGGCTGCGGACCGCACCCTTTGAGGCACCGTAGGCCCCATGGGCCAGCACGCCGATGAGGGCCGCCGCGGACGACAGGTTGATGATGGCGCCGCCACGACCGCTGGCGCCGCCAGGTGACATCGCACGGATTGCGTGCTTGCACCCGAGAAACGTGCCCGTGACGTTGATGTCCTGGATCCGACGGAACTCCGCCAGACTGCAGTCACGCACCAACGACCCCGATTCCACACCGGCGTTATTGACCAGGACGTCGAGACCGCCAAAGGCACTGATGGCGGTGGCAACGGCCGACTCCCAGGCCGGCTCGTCGGTGACATCGTGGACGCGACACTCCGCTTCACCACCGGCGCGGCGAAGGATGTCGACGGTCTCACGGCCGCCATCGTCTGCGACGTCGGTGACCACCACACGGGCGCCGACCGACGACAGCGCCAAGGCAATCTCGCGACCGAGCCCGCGCGCACCACCGGTCACCAGCGCGACTTTTCCGTCCAGCCGGAAACGCTTGAGATAATCCATCACCGCTCTCCTCACCTGTTATTTCGCGCAGTTGTCCTATCGGAGATCACGGCGCTGGCTTGTTTTGATGAACGCTACTCCGACCCCCCGACGTTGCCGCTACCCTGTCGGGTAGTTTTGTGCGAAGCCGAATCTAGGTCATGGTGCATGCCGTAGTGATCCCCATGAAGACCCTGGAGCACACCTTGACCCTCACCTCCGTCCGCCGCGTCCGGTGGCTGCCCCCGCTGCTGCTGCTCTCCGCCTGCGCCACGTCGCAGCCGGTACCGGAAGTCGCCTTCACGGGTCTGATGCGCCCTCTGGCGGACTGTCGCGACCTCTACGCAGAGGTCGATGCGCGCGTGGCGGCGGCGGGTGTCGGGCATCCGGCGTACTACCGGGTCCCCGGCTTCCCGTACCTGCGCAGCGACCGTTTGATGGCCTCGTACCGGGATGAGGTGGACGACCTCGATCGCCTGGGCGCCTGGACCCGACGCATGCGGGAAATGGATCAGGAGGCGCGCGACTACGAACTTCGCAACCTCAACCTGCCGCGGCAGGAACGTGCCGACCTGCATCAGCGCATGCATAGTTGCGGCTACGGCCTGGTGTCCCTTGAGCTGCAGCAACCCGAGGTACTGGCGCGGCTTAAGACGGCTGTCATCCCGCCACAGGAGTACGCCCGAGCACCGCGAACCTTGGCCTTGCTGCCCCTCACCTCACCGCTGATCCGCCAGCGTTGGCACGATCGCGCCGATGCGGTAAAGGCGCGCTTCGAAGCGCCGCCGGCGACGGAGGCGACCGCCACGGTGATCTGGCAGCCGACGGTGACGGTGGCACAGCGCTGGCAGCCACAGGACTTCAACCGGCTGCCCGAGGATCCGCTCGGCTTTCCTGGATTGATCACCACCGCCTGGCGCGCACTGACCGAAGCCCATGCCCCGCAGCTGTGGCTGTCCGACGGCAGCAGCCAGCCCGGTCGTCCGGTCCTGCGCAACGGGGCCTGGGATGTCGACACCGATACGGCGGTGGTGCATTACCAGATTGGATTCACCCGTTTCGGTGGCGAGCCGCTGGTGCAGATCATCTACTTTGTCTGGAGTCGCAGCAGCGCCGGGCCGGAATTGATGCAATGGCGGGTGACGCTCGACCGCAACGGTGATGCCCTGCTCTACGACAGCCTGCATCCAGCCGACGGTGTGCCGCTATGGTTTGCAGCGCAAACCTTGAACGCCCGCGACGGCGCCACGGCCCCCTTGATGCAACCGCAGCAAGCACCGATTGAGGGGCGTCCAGCGCTGCAGCTGGGAGGGCCTCGCAACCTGCTCAGCCATGTCTATAGCAGCCCGGAAGCCAGCGATCTGCACGCCCGACGCCACTACCAGTTGGTGCCCTTCGACTTGCTCTACACCATCGAATCGGCCGAGGGCAGCACCAGCCTGTTCCTGCCGGATGGGCGTCTGCGCGGGAGTGACGATCAGGGCGTCGCATGGCCCTGGGCCAGCGGCCTGCCCACCGATGGCGCCATCCACCACTTTCAACGGCAGGGGCTCGATCCGATTCAGCCGCTGCACTACGACGACGCCCGCCTGCTGGAACGCTGGTTCCAGCCGGCGGCTGCTGCACCCGCCGGTTAGGCGCCAAAACGCTTGGGCGAGCACCCCAGTGGCGTAGCGACGCCTGGGTTCGCGCTCTGGATCAGCTCCCCAGGCGGCTCAGCGCCGATTGGGTGAGATAGCGGTCATACATGGACGCATCGTTGGCGATCGTGGCGTGTCCGGCCACCTCGCGTACCTGCTCCAGACGCGTCATGCTTCGAGTCTGCAGGTCGAAGGCATGGACATGCGCCCACGACCAGTACGGATGCGCGCCATCCAAAAACTGCTGGTCGCCTCGTTGGTAGGTCGAGAAAGCGGCATCGAATGAGCGGTACGCCTGACCGCGACGATCGTAGGAGACCATCGCCACCGGCAGGCCGGTGCGCGCATCGAACCAAACGCGCTTCTTGCTGACGGGCGCCCGCGGAAACTTCACCGGCTCGGCCTCACAGACGATGGCTTCCGGCACCAATTCGACCGTGGTATCCCAGAAGGTCTTGCCTTCCGGCCCACCATGAGTGCCGTGGTGCCAGTTTTTGTCATCGGGATTCCAGTTGTCATCCAGCGCGCACAGCGCCGGACCTCGACCGACGATGCGATAGTTACCCCAGGTATAGAGCGGATCGCCTGCCGCCCAGGCATCCGACAGATACAGGGTGGACCCCGGAATCAACGGCTCGAAGCGCTGGTCGGTCGGGAACTGACGCACCCGCTTGAACTCGGGGACATAGCCGTACAGCACCGGAAAGGTGCTGTGGTCGTAGGGCCAGATGTTGAGGAATGACGTCCCGCGCGAACTCTGCGGCGACAGAAACACGATCGACTGATAGCGCAGCTTGTCCTCATGCCCCGGCCAATAGGGCTTGGGCTCCATGGTGGTCCGCGCCACCGGCGACAGCTCCGCCCATCCCGCCTCATAGCTGTAGTTGACGCGCCCCTCCGGGCCCAGGTCTTCCTCATAGATGGCGTAGAACGAGCCATCGTGACGGCCCCAGTTCAGGGTCAGACTGGCGAACAGCTCCAGCGCCGTTTCCGCCGCGGGAAACGGATTGCCGCCAATCCAGGGGCCGCCATCCGGCGCCACCACATTGCCCTTGTCGTCGAAGCGGGCCTTCCCCTGATGACGGAGGGTGGCCTCCAGATACTCCCAGGGGCTCAGCCGCATCAGGTCGGTGGTCGACGCCTTCACCTTGAGGCGGCGCCCCATGTCCCGGATCTGTTCGTATTTCACCGGCTCCAGCAGATCCTTGACCAAGTCGACGTTGTCGGCGTTGATGATATCGCCCGGCTTGATCTGACCCTTGGTATACGCCTCGATTGACAACAGCTCTTCGGGATAGGCCCGCGTCACCTCGCCGGTTTCGGCCAGTGCTTTCCAGGCGGGCATCAGCACACCGGCGGCGCCACTGCCCGCCGCAAGCTGCTTCAGGAAGTGCCGACGGCTGTAGCCGGCGTCGTAGCGACGGATATGCATGACAGCTCCAGACAAAAAAACGCCGGGCAGCGCCCGGCGTTCAGGTTACAGGCACCCCATGCGGGGCAGACGACGCCGGCTCAGAACTGGTACGCGATACGCACCGTCACCTCGTCAGCGAAGTCCACCGTGGACAGCAGGGTGTCGTTGGGATTGGCCCCGTTGAGATCGCCATCGAGGTAGGTGTAGAACGCCTCGAAGGTCCACTCGCGGGACGGCTTGTACTTGATGCCCGGCTGCACCAGGATGCTGCCGCGCGGGTCATACAGGGTGGCAAAGCCGATCCGGTAGACGTCCTGCGGGAACGGCTGCTGGAACGCCAATGCGACGTAATGGGCCTCGCTGATGCCATCGGCCACCTTGGTCTCGGATCCACCGTAGCCGCTGAGGTGGCGGCCAAACAGATCGTCAGTGTCGCGGTACATGTACTGCAGCACGAAGTAGGTCGCCGGGAACGCCGGGGTGAAGCGATGGTACTTCTCCATCACCAGGGCGCCGATCCAGGCGTCTTCGACGATGTAATTGCGGCTCAGCGAGGTGTTCGTGAACGTGCGATCCGGCGTGTAGCTGACCTCCAGATTGATGATCAGCTGATCCAACAGGGAGCCAGGCTCACCTTCGGTCACATAGCTACCCCCCAAGCCGTACACCTGCTCACGGTGGTATTCGCGGGCAATGTGCCCACGCAGGCTGCCGCCCGCCGCGATAAAAAAGGTGTTGAGCTGATTGGTCGCCTCTTCAAAAGTTTCCACTGTGGACGCATAAAGCTCGGACGTCGCCGGAAACTCTTCGATCGACGCATTCAGGCCGGCAACACCATCCAGCCGCACCTGTGCCGCGTAGTTGAACCATTCGTTAGCCGAGTAAACACCGCCCGGCGCCGCTTCAAACGCAGTCTGTGCGAGCAACTCACCGGAGTCCAGGCCCTGGAGCGCCAGGGTGGTATTCACGACCTGCCCCGTCGTGGTGAGCTCATTTGGCAATGGCGTCGCGACATTGGACTTGGTCCAGCGGAAGGTGCCATCCGGGTTGATCCGTTCGACCGCAATCGCCTGCCAGCCCCACTGGCCGTGATTACCCTTCAACCGAAGGCCATAGCTCAGCTCATCATCGTAGTCCCCCACCTTGTACAGGTCCTGGACGGTGAACTGCGTCGGGATGATGTTGTACTGGGTGTTGGGGTTACCCAGGACCGTCGGCTGGAACTTCTGGACGAAAGCGTCCGCCAAGACAGCATCCGTAATCTGGTAGCCGAGGCGGATGCCCAGTGAAGGCACGCGCTTGTCGGAGAACTCCTCCTGCGCATAGTCGAGCAGGGAGTGACGACGCAGGTCCAGACCATTGGGGACATCCAGCACGCGGAAGAACAGCGCCTGACCCCAGGCGATTTGCTGGTTACCGATCCGCAGGTTGACCGGCCCACTGTTGTACTGGAGGAACAGCGCCGGGAAGTAGACCTGATAGTCGTCGCCGGTCCATTCCAATGGATTGGGGCTGCTGTCCCCTTCCACCCGATACTCGAAGTAGTTGGGCTTACCGCGGTACAGCGCCGGGTCGCCGCCGAAAATGCCACGCCGCAGGCCGGCCACGGACTGGGCGTCGAATTCATCATAGACCGCAGGATCGAAGATGCCGCGCAGACGGCCGATCAGGGACCAGTTCTGACCATAGCGCAGGCCGAACTCCACCTCGCCGCGAAGAATCGCGTAGTTGATGTCATTGTCGATTCGCGGAAAGGGCGTACCCTCACCCGCAGCGCTGTCCACACCCCGAAGCCCCGGAGAGTTGGCGTCCGTGGCGACCAAGGCGGGCAGTGGAAGAGTTGTCCAACTGTCGACAACCGGTCGGTCAATGGGCAGCAAATCAACGATCGGCCCGACGATCGGCAAATCGACAGCGACCTCCTGCAAAAGTGTCGGAGGAACAAAGGCCTGACGCTCGATCTCGCGGCCATTGAAAATATTACTGAGCTGATTGTTGGGGTTGTCATAGCTGCTCGTGGAGTACGTCCCCTCAACGCGCAGAAAGCCGCCTACCGCGAGGTCGAAATTGCTGAAAAAGCCGTCTGCCTGGGCAGAGGCGGCAAACAATGCAGCGCCAAGCGCAATTGCATTTCTCGCGCCCGTGAGCAGGCGGCGCTTGCGGGGGTCCCTGTTTTTCATGCTGTGCTCCTCTCTCTCTATTTCGTTGATCTTTGCCAATTACTCACTGCGGACTTCAACGACCTGTCCAGCTTGCCCGACCGCCAGCAGTTGTCCCGTCGGCGACAGCGTCAGATCCGTGAACCAGGCGGTACCCAACATGTTCTCGCGGTGGGAGGTCCAGTGCTCACCACGATCCTCACTGGTCAGCCATTCACGCATCCCGGCTACCACTACGCGCCCGGACGGCAGCACCTGCACCGAGAACAGATTGGCCTTGCTCTCGGTCTGGCGTCGCTCCCAGCTCAGGCCGCCGTCGGTGGTGCGCATGATCAGTCCGTCCTGCCCCACGGCGTACCCGCGGCCGTCGTCGTTGACGCGCACCGCGAACACCGAGGCATCACCCCGATGCACGACCTCCCAGTTGACGCCGCCATCCTCTGATCGCAGCACCACGGCGTACTCGCCGACCACCATCACCGTGTTGGTGTCGACAAACTGCACGTCATACAGATGCGGGCTGACCCCCATCTGATCTTCATCCAGATTCGGCCATTCAATATTGACCAGTGACCAGCTCTGGCCACCGTCGACGGAGCGCATCAGCGTGCCGAATGCCCCGGCCGCGATGGCAATGCCCTCGCCATTGAGCGCGACCGCCATCAACCGCTCTTCGGTCGGTGACGGTACCGCGCGCCAGCGATTATCTTGCCGGACGGCGATGGTGCCGCGCTGCCCGACCGCAACCGCCTGATTGCCGCGCTGATCCACCCCCAGCAGGGCGAGCTCGGTCCCTTCAGTCTGGGACACCGTCCACGCCTTGCCGCCGTCAGCCGACTCCAGCACTTGCCCGCCGGTCCCGACCGCCAGCAGCTGCGGCCCACCTGCCTCGATCGAGAACAGCGCCTGATGCGCCGTACCGACCCGCAGCGGCGATACCTCCAACGCGCTTGCCAGCGGAGCCGCGAGGCCCAAGCCCACTGCCAGCGCAATGCCTGTTAGCCGCATATCTCCTCCAAAGATGCCGGCGCCCCACCCCGCGCGGGGCGCCGGCCAAAACCCTGACTCAGACGGCGCCGAGTCGGGAAATCGCGTTGACGGTCATGTACTTGTTGTAGACGTCGACGCCCTCGGTATCAAACACGCTGCGATAACCGCCGGTCGTGTTGGCCGTGTGGGTGGCGCGGCTCATGCGATTGGCCTGAATGTCGTGGCTCATCACATAGGTCCAGGACCACGCCGGGTGACCCTTGCCGTCCTTGAACGCAGTCTTGCCATCGTCGTACTGCGACCAGCCGGCTTCGAACGACTTCCAGATCTCGCCGCGACGGTCGTAGGTGATGTAGGCGACGAACTGCTGATTGCGGACGTCGATCCACACCCGCTTCTTGCCCACCGGGGCACGCGGATAGCCCACCGGCTCGGCCTCCAGCACGATGCACTCCGGGCACATCGAGAAGTTGGTGTCGAGGAAGGTCTGACCCTCAGGCCCCCCGTGATACGGCGTTTCCCAATTCTTCTCGCTGCCGTACCAGTTGTCGCTGACGGCACCCAGCATCGGCTTGCGCTCGATGATCTTGTAGTTGCCCCAGGTCAGCATCGGATCGCCGGCCGCCCAGGCGTCGGACAGGAACCAGGTGATACCCGGCAGCAGCGGCTCAAAGCGCTGGTTGGTCGGGAACTGGCGCACGCGACGGAAGGCCGGAAGGTAGCCGTGCAGATCCGGGAACTTGTTCTGGTCGTAATGCCAGACGCTGAGGAAGGAGCTGCCCGAGGTGTCGGACGGCGCCGTGAACCATACCGACTGCAGACGCAGCAGGTCCTGGCCCTTGTCGAACACCGTGCCATCGAGGCGTGCATTGCACTGCAGTTCGGCCCAGACGAAGTCGTACTGATAAGCCTGCTTGCCGGCGGGATCGATATCCCACTGACGGATGGCGTACTGGCAGTAGTCGTGACGACCCCAGGACAGCGTCAGGTTGGCAATGGCCTCTTCGCCCGTCGATGGCTGGGTGAACGGCAGACCGCCAATCCAGGGCTTGCCACCCTGCTCATAGATGTTGCCGTCGCCGCCGATCTTGGCCTTCCCCTGGTTACGCAAGGTCGCTTCCAGGAAGTCATGCGGATACAGCTTGGCGGGATCGGTGACGGTCGGCACGATCTTGATGCGCCGGCCCATCGTCTTCACCTGCTGATAGGTGATGGGGTCGAGCAGATCCTTGACGGCGTCGACGTTATCGGCAGTGACGAAGTCACCGGTCTTGATCTTGCCCTTGGTGTACATCTCCACCGACGTCAACTCATCGGGGTAGGCCTTGTCCATGCTGCCATTGGCAATCATGGGCCACAGCGGTGCGAGCACACCGGCTGCGGAGGCGCCCTTCAGGGTGCGTTCCAGGAACAGACGACGGCTGTAATCAACATCAAACTTGCGGATATGCATCTTTTGCTCTCCTCAAAGACTTCGTGACAACCCGTGAACCGGTGGTTGCTTCCGGGGCCCGGAACGCGGGTGCGATACCAGACTCAAGACTTGTACGTGCAAATGTCCCTGCCAGACGCACGGTCTGTCTCTTTACTTTGCGGGCGCCAGGGCGCCGTCCAGTTGTTGTGGGGTGGTCGAAGTATCCGTAAAGGCGGTGAGATCGACACTCTCACCCACCAACAGGTCCTTGCGACCGACAAAATTCGGCTTCAACAGCCATACCAGCAGCGGCAATACCACCAGCGCCAGCACCATGTTGATCAACATGATGAATACCAGCAGCAGCCCCATGTCGGCCAGGAACTTCAGGCCGGACAGGAAGTACCAGGGCAGAATCGCCAGCAGCATGATGCTGGCGGTGAACATGATCGCCTTCCCGGTGGTGGTGTGGGCGGTCAGGATCGCCTGCCCCCAGTTGCGCTTCTCGGCGTCGTACTCCTCGCAAATGCGCGACAGCAGATAGATGCCATAGTCGATGCCCACGCCGACACCGATGGCGGCCACCATCAGCGAGTTGACGTCGAGACCGATGCCCATCAGGTGCATGATCGCGGTCAGCAGGAAGTTCGACAGGTTCACCGGCAACAGCAGCAGCAGACCCGCCATCATCGACCGGTAGGCGAAGCTGCAGGCCACAAAGATCGCCAGGTTGAGCAGGCCGAGAATGACCCAGTGGAAGCGTTCCACTACGTTGTTCATTGCCTGCTGCAGCGCGATGGTGCCGGTGCCGAGGCGGACGGTGAAGGCCTCGAAATCGGTCCCCACCACCTCCAGTGCCTTGCGCGCCGAAGCCAGCGCCGCATCCACCGTCTCCTGCTTGTTGTCCTGATACCAAAGCGACACCGTCGAGTTCTGCATGTTGAAGTCGATCACATGCGAGAACGCCTTGGTGCTGCTGCCCAGGGTCACGGCGGTGGCAGCGGCATTGGTCGACGCATTGTCTGGATCAATGGGTAGCCATTTGGGATGGCCGCCGGCAAACAAGCGGTTGCCTTCCATCAGGTAGTCGCCGAAGGACAGCGTCGCCCGCGGCGCATCCTCACCCTGCTCCATCAAGTTCTGCAGGCGGAACATGGTCATCACCGTTTCCGCCTGACGGGCGACCCGGCTGGGATCCGTCGGATTCTTCGCCTCCAGCACGATCTCGAGCGTATTCACACCGGGAAAGTTGCGGTTGATGTTACGGACCGCCTCGTTGTACTCGGAGTCATACCAGAGCAGATTGGACCCCTCGACGGGATTGCCGATCTTGATCTGCAGTGCGGTGATCACGGAGAACACCGCCAGCGCCGCCACCACCACCGTGGTGACCCGCGCCCGCGGACCGTGCGTCAGCGACGACACCCCGCGCAGCACGCTTTGGAAATGACGCTGGAAGCCGCCATGTTCCTCACCATCGCCCACCAGACGGTCCACGTTCTTCGGCGGCGGCAGCGAGGCCAGCAACAACGAAATCAGCACCACACCGGTGGGGATCATCCAGATCGCCCAGAAGCCGCAGAACAGCGCAAACCGCTCCATTGCCGGAATTGGCGCGATCGCAATCAGGAAGATCCCCACGGTATCGGTGAAGATCCCCAACACCGACGGCGCCATCATCACGCCCATGGTGATTTCGGCCGCCTTGCCGCGATCTTTCACCTGGGCATAAATCTCGTAGTAGCGCTCGGTGAACTGCACACAGTGTGAGAATGATCGCGCCACCAGCAGCAGCGGCACAATCATCAGCAGGGGCTCGATCGGCGAACCCAGCCACCCCATCAGGCCAAAGCCCCAGATGGCGGCCACCGTGCTGGTGATAATCGGTGTGACGATGCCGACGATGTTGCGCATGTACAGCGCCAACGCCAGTACCAGTGCCGACAGCGTGATGGCGAAGATGCCGATCATCTCGGACTGATACTGGTAGACCCAGCCGGTCAGGGCCGGCTGGCCGGCCAAGTAAACGTCATGATCCTCGTCGCGAGCCGCCTCCACCAAACCCTGGACGTACTCGAAGGCGACGCCATAATCGAGCAGGCGCTCGATGAAGGTGGCGTGCACCAAGGTCGCGGAGTTGTCCCGCGAGATCAGGAACTCACGGCTGTTGGGCGACTTCTCGACCCGCTCGCGAAACTCCGCCAGCTCCTCCGGCGTGGCAGGAACCCGGTCTTCCATGAGCGGCCGCATATCGATGCCGTAGGGCGTGGCCTCGGCATAACGGGCCTTTTCGGTGGCAATCGACAGAATCTGGTCGTGGTCCACGCCGGGCGACAGGTCGATGTCGCGGGTCATCTGCCAGACCTTCTGCAGGGTCTCGGCGTTGTAGATATCGCCGTCCTTGCGCTGGATCATCACCGTCATCGTCAGCGGATTGCCGAAATTCGGGTGGTCCTTGTAGACCTGGACAAAAGGATCGTCCTTGGGCAGCAGGTCCGAGAAAATCGTTTTCAGCTGAACGCCCGGGAGACCCATGCCGAACCCGATGGTGATCAGCACGAAGCCAAGCATGGACAGCTTGCGGTGACGCATGACCCACCGCGCCAGACGGAATCTCAACGCGTGCATGAGACACTCCGCCGCGCGACCACGGGGGCCGCCCAACTACCGGCACGCTGGCGCGTTTCACGCTGCAACGCTACGCCGACCACGCTATCGACAGGCCGCAAGTCTGCTCTCCTCTCTCTCTTTTTGTTTCGCCCGCCCCGGGTCCGGGTGCGGGTCCTCGTGCATCCGATTAGGCACGGCCGGTGGGGAGGGACGCCCCACCTCAAAGGGTAGTTTTTGCCCCCCTACCCCGGTTGGGGGAGGCCAGTCAGTCGATCAGGCCCTGATTGCGCGCCGCAGCGATGGCCTGCAGTCGGCTGGTCACCCCCAACTTGGCGTAGATATTCTTCAGGTGGAACTTGATGGTGTTCTCGGAAACGAAGCTTTCCCGTGCCATCACCTTATTGGAGGCCCCATTGGCCAAACGCACGAGCATCTCGGTCTCACGGTCGGTCAGCGGCTCCAGCGGGGGCTCGGTGGCGGCGCGGCGCCGGCTACCCAGATCCGTTCCCGAGGCCTCCAGCAATCGCTCCACGTAGTGCCGCATCGCCTGGCTGTCCGGCTCGCCCCGCCCCATCAGGTTCTGGCAGCACTGACGCAGGAGGTCGACCACTCCGGGGCCCTCATCGAGGAAACAGCGCAGATATCCCCCGTTCATGCCGATGCGCAGCGCTGTCTCAAGGGCGCGTTGGGCCGCCACCCGGGCATCGCGTCGGCGGTATAGCAGGGCCGACAGCAGCTGCAGGCGCAGTTGCCGGTACTGCCGATCCGGCTGCACCGCAAAGGACCGCTCCAAGGCCGACTCGGCGTCGGCCAGCGCCCCTTCCGCCAGTGCCAACCGAACCGTGCAGAGCGTCGGATCAGCCACATCCTCAGCCAAGCTGATCACCCGCGCGGCTCCGTCCTCCGGTGCGCTGAGACGCTCGGCGAGCAGCCGCGCATGGTCGAGCTGACCGATCACCAGCGCCCGCCGTACCCGCTCCCAGCCCACCAGATTCACCAGTCGCGGCCAGCCGCTGTCACGGGCCATGCCCTCAGTTTCGTCCAGCACCTGCGCGGCGCGCTCGTGGCGGCCGCGGGCGTCATACAAGCGCACCGCCGCCAGCTGCGCAATCAGTACAAAATCCGGAAGGGTCGACTCGACAATGGTTTCCCGGTGCTGCTCGTACAACTCCTCAGCCTGCTGTAACTCGTTGGCCTCGTAGAGCACCACCAGCTGACAGGCGACCAGCGCCGCTGACGCCTGCGAGCTGTCGACGTGCAGCCAGGCCTCCGCCTGGGCCCGCTGCAGCAGCTCCAGTGCCTGGCGCAGACTGCCCTGAACCAGGTGTGCCATCGCCGTCACACCCAGGTTGTAGCCGCCGCTGAAGGCAGCCGAGCCGCGCTGCGAGAACATGCGCGCCAGCGCCAGCTGATGATGGGCCGTCTCGAACGCACCCAGCGCCAGATGGCGATAGGCGGCGAGGTTGCCGGCGGCACCCAGCTCGAAGGCAGCAAAGCCCTCCACCGCATGGCGCTCCAGATCAATGCGCGCCACCCGCTCGAAGGCCTCCGCCTGTTCGTCCTGCGAAATGGCGATCATTGACAGTACCACCGCCGCGTCGACGCGCCCTTCCTGATGAAAGCGCTCCAGCGCCTCGATGTAGGCGGGCAGCCGATGCCGCCGGTGCAGGAAGGTCAAGGCATAGGCAGCCTTCACCATCAGGGCAGGTCGGGCGGAGACCTGGGCGAAAGGGATACGTTCCAGCCAGCGTTCCATGGTGATCAGCTGGGCATCGGCGATCAGCTGCGCGGACCACGCCTCCAGCAGGTCGGCGGCGTGCTCGACGTCGCCGGCCGCGAGAGCATGGTGCAGGGCATCGTCCACCCGGTGATGATCCTGGTGCCAACAGGCCGCACGCCGATGAATATCGCGCACCGCCGCTGCCGAGTGGCGCCGCTGAAACTGCTCGGCCAGGAACGAGGCGAACAGGCCGTGATACTTGAACCACTGACCGCTGCCATCGAGGCTGCGCAGGAACAGCCCCGAGCGGCTGATCACTTCCAGCATCTGATGTGCATCGTCGCGCCCGGTGACGGCCTCGCAGAGCGCCGCCGAGAACTGCGGCAACACGCTGGTGCGCAGCAGGAAGTCCTGCAGTTCGGGGGACTGCAGCCCCAGGACATTGTCGGTGAGGTACTCGGCGAGATCGCGCGGCCGGTATTCCGCCAGATCGGTCAGGTCACTGCGCACCTGAGGGCTGTCGAGCGACAACCGAAACAACTCCAGCGCCGCCGGCCAGCCCTCGGTGCGGCTGACGATCGTGGTCAGCTCCGACTCGCTGATGCGCGGCCCATGGGCCTGCTCAAAGAAGGTGCGGACCTCGGCTGCAGAGAAGCGCAGATCATCGGCGTGCACCACCTGGGCGCGGCCATTCACCACCAGGCGCGACAACCCGACTTCCGGCACCGAACGACTGCCGATGAACAGGTGCACATGGGCCGGGATGCGTTCCAGCAACTCGCGGAAGAACTGCTGCAATGCGCGGCTGCTCAGGGTCTGGAACTCGTCGATGAACAGGGCCGGGGCACCTTCCAGCGCCATCAGCGCATCGATGATCTGGTCCGATTGCCGCTGCCAGCGGGGTGCACCGGCCGACTTCGGCGTGCTACCGGTGACCGCACGGATCAGTTGCGCCATATGCGGGAAAAACCGACGCGGGTCGTTATCGGCTTCGTCGAGGGTTAGCCAGCCGGTGATCATGCCCTGGGCTTCGCAGGCGGAGCGCAGCTGTTGCAGCAGGGTGGTCTTGCCGTGTCCAGCCGGACCCTGCAGCAAGGCAACCGACGGCCGTCCCGGTCCCAGCAGACGGTCGAGCAGCGCCAGTCGCGGAATGGCCCGCGCCGGCGCCGGCGGCGCGTACAGCTTGTGGGCGCACACTGCCGTCGCAGCGGGGCCTTCGTCTCGGGGGGCAGAGCCCATAGACTGCTCTCTCCAGGGAGCGGACCTCATGATCCGCCGTTGTTATGCCCCGAAGACTAGTCGAGTCGCGGGCTCCGCGCCAAGCGTTCACCTCGGCCATAGCATCGACCACAGCGCCTGTCCGACGCCGGTGAGGCTCTCTCCGGCCACCAAACCGGCCGCCACCGGCAAGGTGAAGCGCTGCGCCATCCTCGGCCAGCGGGCAGCGATGGCCGCCGCCAGCACCGCGCCAAGGCAGAGGCTGAGACTGTTGGCGGCGGGAATCACAAAAGCCAGCCCCGCAGCTGGCGCGCTGGGCAGCCAGCGGCCGACACGGGTCTCTTCGGCCAGCGCCATGGCCACGCCCACCAGCCCCGCCACCGCCATCGCCGGCAGCGCGCCGGAGGGTACCGCTGCAAGGCCACCGGACAGCACCTCCGCCACCGCCTTCCAGGTCACCACAGCAGGCGCTGGCCATTCGCGGCTGATCAGCATGCCCGCCGGATCCGGGATCAACACCAGATAGGCCAAGGTCCCCGCCACGCTGCCCGCCAGGATTCCGGCCACCTGCGCCCACACCTGCAGTCGCGGGGTGGCGCCCACCATCTGTCCGGTTTTCAGGTCATTGAGGAGATCTGCGCACTGACCGGCGGCCCCCCCGGCAACATTCGCTGTCATCAGGTTGGCGGTGAGGTTGGCCGGCGCCAGCACGCCGAAGCTGAGCTGCGACACCTTGCCGAGGGCGCCGATGGGCGGAATGCCGGTCTCCCCCACCACCCGTGCCGCCACCACCGCAAGCCCGTAGGCCAGCAAAACCGCCAGCACCGCCGTCAGCAAGTCGATGTCGAACAACCAGTGCTGCGCCAGTACCGCCATCGTCAAGGTCACCGAAAAGCCGAGCCAAAAGGCGCGGCGCGGCACCTCACCGCCGACCGAGGCTGCCTTGGTAGGCCGTGGCCGCCGCCACAGCACCCGCACAAAGCGGGTCAGCGCCGCGGTCACCATCAACGCCACCCCCGGCCATAACAGCCATTCCACCAGCACCGGAAACCAGAATCCGCCGTCGACCAGGCGCGCCGGATCCAGCCAGCCGCGCGCCAGCACCCAGGGGGCCAACACACCCCAGGCCAGCACTGCGCCGAGCAACAGCGACAGGCCCGCTCTCAAGCCAATGATGGCCCCGAACCCCACCAGCAACAGTGACGGGTCCAGCGCGAATCCCAGTGATCCGCCGGGCAACACACGGCCGGCCATGGCGCCCTGACCGACCAGGCGCAGGCCCAAAGGAATCGCCACCCATCCCAGGGCTCCGGTCCCCAGCTTCGCCGCCGCCGATACCGCCAGCGCCCCCAGCAGCACGCGCACCCGCAACAGCGCCTCGCGGCCCCGTCCATGGATTTCCCGAACGGTCTCGGCGGTGGCCACGCCCGCCGGGAAGCGCAGCGCTTCCACTTCGATCAGGCTGCGTCGCAATGCCACGGCGACCGCCACCCCGAGCAGGCTGACCACCGCCACCCACAGCATCAACGCCGGCCACGGCAGGGTCTGCCCGGTCAACAACGCCAGTGCCGGAATCGGGGCCACCAGCCCCCCCGAGATGATCGAGGCCGCCGACGATGCGGTGGTCTGGTTGATGTTGTTTTCCAACAGGCCGAAGGGCCTTGCGCCAAACCGCTGCGCACCCCAGTTCCAGACACCGTAGGCCAACAGGGCGGCGACGATGGACATATTGAACGACCAGCCGATCTTGAGGCCGGAATAGACGTTACACGGCGTCAGCAGGACCCCGATCACCACGCCGGTCAACAGGCTGCGGCGGGTCAGTTCACGGGGTTCGGGCGCGACCGTCATGGGGTGAGCCCGATGGCGCTCGACATCTCGTCGACATCTCACAGCGGATGGAGAGCTGACGGTAGCGCAGGTGAGCGGCTTGCGGAACCCCGGGCTGGCGATTACTGTCCATGCACCATGAATCGACGCTCCCGGTCCTGGTGGTCCGCACCGATGGCGCTGCTGCTGATGCTGCAGGCGCTGGCGGTGGCGGCTGCCCCACCGGCCCTTGCAGCGCCGTCCGCCGACGACGACACCGGTCGTCCCGCCTGCCATGGCACGGCCACGACTGCGGCTTCATCGATGTCGGGGGATCCGCTGGCAAGCGACTGTTGCGACGAGGACTGCCCGCACATGGCGGCCTGCATGCTCGGCCACCTGAGTCTGGCCGAAATCCCCGCCATGCCGGTGTTTGCCTCCGTCCAGCTGCACATCGCATCACGCACATTGACGCTTCCGCCGCCGCGTGGGAGCCCACGGCTGCGTCCGCCCATTTCACTCCACGGCTGAGATTGACCGGCTCCACCTGAGCCGCCGCGGGCACTGCCCGACCGTGGAGATTCATCATGTGCTTTGCTGCCTGGCGCCCATCGTGGCGCCTCATCGGCTTGCCGTTGTTGCTGGCAAGCCCGCTGTTATGGTCGAAACCGCCAACCGATGCGCCGCCGCTGAGCTTCAGCGCTGCCCGTTCAGCGGCACTGAACCATCATCCGTTATTGCAGGCATTGGCGGCCGAGCGGATCGCCTGGGCAGCGCGCGCCGAGGCGGACCGCGCCCTACCCCCACCGGAGCTCATGGCCGGCATCGCCGGACTGCCGGTGAACGGCGACGGGGCCGGCCGCCTCGACCGCGAACCCATGTCGCAGGTCGGGCTGAGCCTGCAGCAGCGCTTCCCCAATCGCGCAAAGCGCGATGCCGACCATGCACTGGCGACAGCCGAAGCCGTGTTGCGGACGCAGCAGCAGGCCGCGCTTCGGCTCGACCTGAGGGCCGCGGTATCACGCGACTGGCTAACGCTTTGGCGAGGGCAGCAGCGACATCAGTTGCTGACCGAAGACCTGATCAACGCCGAGGCCGAGGCCGAGGCCGCCGCCATCGCCTTCCGCCAGGCCGGTGCATCGCGGCAGTCTGCGTTGTTGGCGGCCCAGCTGGCCGTTGCCGAACAGCAGGACCGGATCGATGCCGAGGATCAGGCCATCGCGGTCGCCCGCAGTCAGCTCACGCGATGGCTGCCGTCAGCAGCGCCACAGACGGTCAGCCAGACGCTACCGGAATGGCCTGATCCGATCCCGATGTCGGCCGCCCTGGCGCAGCTGGAGCATCACCCTCGACTGGCCGCCGACCTCGCACAACTGCGCCGCCAGACCACGGCCTTGCGCCGCGCCAAAGCGGACGACCGGCCCGACTTTCGTACCGAGATCGGCATTGGCTACCGCAGCGCCTATAGCGAGATGTTGACCCTGCAGGTGGGGATGGACTTGCCCTGGTTGACCGCCAACCGCCAGTCACAGCGCCAAACGGCCGCCAGTGCGGACCTCGAGGCCAGCGCCGCGCGGGCCGAGGACACGCGGCGCCAACTCCATGCGCAATTACGCGCCGCCTATCACGAGTGGCAGCGCCTGCACGCGCGGCAGCAGCAGTATCAGGATGGCTTGCTACCCACCGCGGAGGCACAGGTGTCGGCCGCCCTCGCAGGATGGCGCAGCGGCCGCGAGGACCTGTCCGACGTACTCAACGCACGGAGACAACTGCTGGCCCTGCGGCTGGCGGCGCTCGACCTGCGTTATCAGGCCGCACTGCGCCACATCGAACTCGAAGCCCTGGGCGCCATGCCCCCGCTTCCTCACTGGAATCCCACGCCATGAAAACCCTATTGACACTTCTGCTGATCGCCGCCGTGGCGGCCATCGGTGGCGCCTGGTGGGCGGCACGCAGCAGCGCGCCAGTTGCCGCAGCGACCAACGACGATCATGCGCATGCACAGGCGGAAACGCGCTACACCTGCGCGATGCATCCCGAGGTGGACCTCGATGCGCCGGGGCAATGCCCAATCTGTGGAATGGCCCTGATTCCGCGCGCCTCTACACCCACCGAACTCGATGACGTCCCCAGGGTGCAAGTGGCCCCGGCCATGGCCCAGCAACTGGGCATCCGCACAGCGTCGGTCCGCCAGGGGACCGCCACGTCCACGGTCACCACCAGCGCCCAGCTGGTGGCCGACGAGCGTCGCATCGTCACGGTGACGGCGCGGGCAGAGGGCTGGATCGAGACCTTGCACGTCAACGCCGTTGGCGATGCGGTCCGTGCTGGTCAGCCGCTGGCGACCCTGTACGCGCCGGACCTGACCGCTGCCGAGGAGGCCCTCGCCCTGGCGAAACGGCTACAGGACCCGGCGCTGATTGCCGGCGCGCAGCAGCGCCTGCGTCATCTCGGTGGCGGCGCCGACGCCGCCACCCTGCGCGCACCGGGTGATGGCGTGGTCACCGCCCTGTTGGCGCGCGAAGGCGCCGAGGTGGGTCGTGGCGCCCCGCTCATGGAGTTGACCGATTTCAGCCGCCTGTGGGTGCAGGCCGAACTCCCACAGGCGTTGACCCGCAGTGTGGCGGTCGGGCAGCGCGTCGAAGTACGCGTTCCTGGCGCGTTTGATCGCCCGTTCAGCGCCACCGTGGCGGCGTTCGAGCCCACACTGACCCCCGACAGTCGCACCATCGGCGTGCGACTGGTGGTGGACAATCCGGAAGGTCGGATGCGACCTGGCATGCTGGCGCAGCTGCGATTCCAGCGCGACGCCGATGCCGATCAGCTGTGGATTCCCACCGAGGCCCTGATTCGCACCGGCGAGCGCACCACCGTGATTCTGGCGGAGGACGACGGACACTTTCGGCCGCTGCAGGTGGTCGCTGGCGACGAGTACGGCGATGAGACGGCCATCCTGGAGGGCCTGCACGCCGGACAACAGGTGGTGGTTTCCGGCCAATTCCTGATCGACTCCGAGGCCAGCCTGCGCGGCAGCTTCAACCGCATGGGACACGCGGGGCATCAGCCATGATCGCCGCCATCATCCGTTGGTCCATTTACAACCGCTTTCTGGTCACGCTGGCCGCGGTGCTGGTGTCGGCAGCTGGCCTCAACGCCCTATGGCAGACCCCACTGGATGCGCTGCCCGACCTGTCCGACACCCAGGTGATCGTTCGCACCACCTTCCCGGGGCAGGCTCCGCAGGTGGTGGAAGACCAGGTGACCTACCCGCTGGCCAGCACGCTGCTGTCGGTGCCGCACGCGCGAACCGTGCGCGGCTATTCGATGTACGGCGAATCCTTTGTCCACATCCTGTTTGACGATGACGTGGACCTCTACTGGGCGCGCTCTCGCGTACTGGAATACCTGTCACAAGTGCAGTCGCAACTGCCCGAAACGGCGCGCACCGCACTGGGCCCGGATGCCACTGGGGTGGGCTGGATCTATGCCTACACCCTGGTGGACCGCACCGGGCAGCAGGATCTGGCTCAACTCACCACCTTGCAGCAGCGGTTCCTGCAATACGAGTTGAAGTCACTGCCCGGCGTCGCCGAGGTCGCCACCGTCGGGGGTATGGTGCCGGAGTACCAGATCGTGCCGGACCCGGAGCGCCTTCAGCAGTATGGGATCCCCCTTGAGGCACTGATCTCGGCAGTCGAGTCGGCCAACGGTGAAGCCGGCGGCGCCAGCCTGGAACTGGCCGAAGCCGAATACCGGGTGCGCGCCCGTGGCTACCTGGGGTCGCTGGAAGACTTCCGCGATATCCCGGTCACCTTCGGAGAACGTGCCACACCGGTCCTGTTGCGCGATGTCGCCGAGGTCCGTCGCGGGCCGGCGCTACGCCGCGGCATCGCCGAGCTCAATGGCGAAGGCGAAGTGGTCGGCGGCATCATCGTGATGCGCTCGGGCGCCAATGCACGCGGCACCATCGAAGCGGTGACCGCCCGCCTGCAGACCCTTGCGGCGAGCCTTCCGGAAGGCGTGGAAGTGGTGGAGACCTACAACCGAGCCGCCCTGATCGAGCGTGCCGTCCGCCATCTCGGCGAGAAGCTGCTGGAGGAATTCGCCGTCGTCGCCGTGGTGTGCGCACTGTTCCTCTGGCATCTGCGGTCGGCGCTGGTGGCGGTGATCACCTTGCCCGTTGCCCTGTTGATGGCTTTTCTGATGATGCGGATGCAAGGCCTGAACGCCAATATCATGTCGCTGGGTGGTATAGCCATCGCCGTCGGCGCGATGGTGGATGCCGCCGTGGTGATGATCGAGAACGCCCACAAACGGCTGGAGGCCCATCGAACCGCCAGCGGCCGGGATGCACAGGGGGCCGAGCGCCTGGGGATCATCGCTGAGGCCGCCGCTGAAGTGGGACCGGCACTGTTCTACTCGCTAATGATCATTACCCTGTCGTTCATCCCGGTGTTCACGCTCGAGGCGCAGGAGGGACGGCTGTTTGCCCCCCTGGCCTATACCAAGACCTGGGCCATGGCGGCGGCCGCCCTGTTGTCGGTCACCTTGGTACCGATGCTGATGGCGGTGTTCATCCGCGGCCCCATTGCGCCGGAACAGCGCAACCCGCTCAACCGTGGCCTGATGGCACTGTATCGGCCCGCCTTGACCGCCGTACTGCGCCATCCCCGCACCACCGTGATGGTGGCCGTTGTGCTCACCCTGGCCAGCGCCTGGCCGCTGAGCCGACTGGGCAGCGAATTCATGCCGCCACTGGAGGAAGGCGACCTGCTTTACATGCCCACCGCGCTACCCGGCCTATCGGCTGGGAAGGCCGCACAACTGCTGCAGCAGACCGACCGAATCCTCAAGACCTTTCCCGAAGTGGAGACGGTATTCGGGAAGATCGGCCGCGCCGATACCGCCACCGATCCGGCGCCATTGGAGATGATCGAAACCACCATCCGACTGAAGCCCCCATCAGATTGGCGGCCGGGCATGACGCGCGAAAAGCTGGTGGCGGAGATGGACGCAGCGCTGCAAATCCCCGGGCTGGCCAATGTTTGGGTGCAGCCCATCCGCAACCGCATCGACATGCTGGCGACCGGCATCAAATCACCCGTCGGCGTCAAGATCGCCGGGCCAGACCTGAACGTGATCGCAGGGTTGGCGGACGCGGTCGTGGAGGCGGTGCAACCGGTCACCGGAACCGCTTCAGCATTCGCCGAACGCGTCACCGGTGGGCGCTATATCGACATCACCCCGGACCGCGTTGCTGCTGCGCGCTACGGCCTCACACAGCGCGATGTGCAGCGGATCGTCAGCGTCGCCATTGGCGGTCGCCAGATCGGCGAAACCGTTGAGGGGCTCAACCGCTTCCCCATCACCGTCCGCTATCCACATGAGCGGCGCGACACCTTGCAGGCACTGCGGTCGTTGCCCATCTTCAGTGCGGGTGGCCAACAGCTGACACTGGGCAGCGTCGCCACCATTGAAGTGGTCGACGGGCCGCCCATGATCAAGTCAGAGGACGGCCGACCCAGTGGCTGGGTGTATATCGACATCCGCGATCGCGACCTCGGTGGCTACGTTGAGGACGCCCGCGCGCAGGTCGCCGCGGCGGTGCCGCTGCCCGCCGGCTACTCGCTACGCTGGTCCGGACAGTTCGAGGCACTCGAACGCGCCCGAGACCGCCTCTGGCAGGTGGTGCCCTTTACCCTCGTCATCATTTTCGTCCTGTTGTATCTCTGCTTCCGTCGACCGGCACCGGCGCTGTTGGTGATGGCCAGCCTGCCGTTTGCACTGGTCGGCAGCATCTGGCTGTTATTCGCCCTCGGGCACCATCTGTCGATCGCTTCGGCGGTGGGGCTGATCGCGCTTGCCGGCGTCGCCGCGGAATTCGGGGTGGTGATGCTGCTCTATCTCGACAACGCGCTGGCGGAGGCGCGCCAGGCGGGCCGATTGCAGAGCGAGGCGGATCTGCGGCGCGCGCTGATGGAAGGCGCCGTGCTGCGTCTGCGACCAAAGGTGATGACCGTGGCCACCATCATCGCCGGGCTGATACCGCTGTTCATGGGCAGCGGTGCCGGGGGCGAGATCATGCAGCGCATCGCCGCGCCGATGCTGGGCGGCATGATCAGTGCGCCGCTGTTGTCGCTGCTGGTGATGCCGGCGGCCTATCTGTTGATACAGCGACGCGGGCTGGTCTCGCGATGACCGGGCGCCACACCCGCGAGCCGAGGATCGCGCTTGTCTGGGACGCCCCAGGCCCCTACTCTCCGGGACAAAATCAGGAGGAGCACGCTCGACCATGAGCCTAGGACCCGGCATCAGCGCCACGCCCATCCACGATGCGGATGCAGACCGTGCCTGGATCGACCAGCTCTATCGCGCCCACTGGGCGGAGCTGTGTCGCTACCTCATCCGAGCGGTTGGGGCTGGCCCGCCGGAACCGGAGGACATCGCGCAATCCGCCTTTGCCAAGCTGGCCTCGCAAAAGCGCGAGGCGGTGGGCAATCCGCGCGCCTACCTGTACGCCATGGCCCGCAATGCGATTGCCGACCACCACCGGAAAGCCCAACGTCATACGGCCTATGGTCGCGACATGATGGCGCTGCAGTCCGATGACCCCAGTTTGTCACTCGATGCCGAACAGGTGCTGCTGAGCCAGGAACAGCTGGCCATCGCACTGGCCGCCATCGAACAACTGCCGGAAGCCCAACGACGCGCCTTCCTGCTCAACCGGGTGGAGGGCCTCAGCATCAAGGACATCGCGGAGCGCGAAGGCGTGAGCGTAGATGCCGCACAGCGCCGGGTCGCCCGCGCCGCCACCAAGTGCATCATGGCGATGCGTGCCCAGGAGTCGTCGCATGACGACGCAGACTGAATCCCCCGCCGCGCGGCAGGAGCGCCTGATCGAAGAGGCGATGACCTGGATCCTGATCCGCGAGACGGGCCCGATCAGCCCGGCGCAACAGGCCGACTTCGACGCCTGGCTGTCGGAACATCCCGAGCATGCGGTGATCTACGCGCGCAGCGAACGCGACTGGCGCGGGCTGGCCGGGCTGCGCGACATGCCGGCCGCCCAGGCCGCCGCCCATCGCCACCGTGTCGCCTCGACACACCCTCAACGTCGGCGACGTTGGGCGGTGGCTGCGGCGGCTGCCGCCAGCCTCATGGTGGCCGCGGTGCTGGTGATGCTACGACCCGCGGGCGAATCCGCAGCGCCGCTGAGCCAACAGTACGCGACTGCCGTCGCCGAGATTCGCGACATCACGCTGTCGGACGGCTCGCGCCTGACACTGGGTGCGCACTCGCGGGTAGAGGTCCACTTCGCCGCCGATGCGCGCCACGCCTCGCTGCTGGAGGGCGAGGCCTTCTTCAGCGTGCAGCGCGACGCTGACCGCCCCTTCACGGTACGCGCCGGCGCCACCGAAGTCCGCGTGCTGGGCACCCGCTTCAACGTACGGCTGGGCCCCGATGTGGTCGAGGTGGCGGTGGAAGAAGGCCGTGTCGAGGTCCATGACCCGGCCATCGACACCAGCGACCTGGTCGCCGGCGAGCAACTGATCACCGCCCGCCCGATCGCCACCGACACGAGGCGTGCGCCGGTACCGGTACAGCGCAGTGCGGCACCGGCCCATGTTGGCGCCTGGCGCGATGGTCGGCTCGACTACAACAACGCGCGGCTGCTCGACGTGATCGCCGATGCCCGTCGTTACCACGCTGGCCGTATCGAACTGCGTGGCGAGGCCCTGCAGGGGCTGCGTGTCACCACCTCGTTCCGAGCCGACCAGGTGCTGCCGATGCTCGAATCGCTGGAGGGGGTTCTACCGGTTCAGGTGGAACGCCGCGGTTCAGACGTTGTGTTGTCACCGCCTGCCGCCCCGCCGGGTTGAACCCCACCGTCGTGATGGTCTGAATGCCCGCTTGATCTCAGCGGACGATATTTCGTGTTGTCCGGTTTCGCGCGGACAAGCGTCTTCCTAACACCTTGAACGGAAACCGGCAGCGCCGGCCCGCCGAGGTGAGCCACCGACAAACCATATCGAGGGGAAGACGCTCATGACGCGCCAACCGTTGTCTACATCCATCCACACTGTCTCCGCGGTCCTGCGCACGGCGGCCCTTGGAGCCGCCTCCGTACTGGCGATCATCGGCACCACCGCCGCGCTGGCCCAGGAGCCGCAGCGTCGCTTCGACATCGAGGCGCAGCCGCTAGGCGACGCACTGCTGGACTACGCACGGCAATCAGATCGGGTCATCACGGTGCCACCGGCCTTGGTGGAGGGTCGCATGGCCAGCGCGCTGTCCGGTGAGATGGCCCCTGAGGAAGCCCTGCAGCGCCTGCTCGCCGACACCGGTCTGTCCACCGAGCGCAGCCCCTCCGGCGCTTACCGCATCCGCGAAGCGGACAGCGGGACATCGGCCACCGACGACACGCTCGATCAGGAACCCGCCGACGAGCCCGAGCCCCAGGGGGCGGCGCAAAGCATCGACAATATCACCGTGACGGCGCAGCGCCGCGAACAGCGGATACAGGATGTGCCAATTGCGGTATCGGCCTTCAGCGCACGCGATCTCGACAGCCGCAAGATTGAAGGCGGCTCTGAACTGCTGCGGGCCATTCCCAACGTCACGTTCTCCAAGAACAATTTCTCGATGTACAACTTCTCGATTCGCGGTGTCGGCACCAAGGCGATTTCCGCCGCCAGCGATCCCGGCGTCGCAATCAGCTTCAACAACACCCCGCTGATCCGCAATCGGTTGTTCGAACAGGAGTACCTCGACGTGCAGCGGGTGGAAGTATTGCGTGGCCCGCAGGGCACCTTGTACGGACGCAACGCCACCGGCGGCGTGGTCAACATGATTCCCAACATTGCCACCCACAGCGACGACATCGAGGGCACGCTGGGGGTTGAGGTGGGCAACTACGCCAGCCGTCGCATGCGGGGTCACGTCAATATTCCCGTCACCGACACCTTCGCCGTGCGTCTGGCCGGCGCCGCCACCCGCCGCGACGGCTTTGACTACAACACGTTTACCGAACGTCATGTCAACGACCGCAATCTGTGGTCCAGCCGCCTCAGCGCCAGCTGGACCCCCAACGACCGCTTCCGCGCCAATCTGATCTGGGAGCATTTCGACGAAGATGATCAGCGCGCACGCACCGGCAAGCAGTTGTGCACGACGGATCCGGGGCTGACTCAGATTGGTGATACCACGATCGATAGACCTGCCTTGCAGAACATCCTCAGCCAGGGATGCCTACCGAAAACTCTTTTCAGCGATGCGGCCTTTGGCACGCCGAACGCCGCCTCATTCCCGGCCTATCGCGCGACCAGTGTCGCCATCAGCCTGGGGCGCCTGCGGGGCGACACTGAACAGGCCACGATCGTGCCCTTTGGCGGTAATCCCTATGAAGGCCAAGTGCAGTCGCTCGACCTTCGCGAAATCGCCACCAGCTATGACCCGCTCTTTCGAGCAGAAAACGATGTTGCGCAACTCAATTTCGAGTTCGATCTGAGTGACCGTCTGCGTCTTTACTCGCAGACCGCGTATGCAAAAGACGACTACTGGTCCACCCAGGATTACGCGCGATTCATCTCCAACGACATCTTCCTTGATACCAGCCTGCTCGAACGGCAAAGCCCGATTGCCCCGGGCGGGATTTACCACGATCCGCAGCTTGGGCCATCCACCCGGCTAGAGTCGGCAGATCTTAGTCAGTCCGATAACAAGCAGTGGTATCAGGAGTTCCGCCTGCAGTCACAGCGCGATGGCAACTTCAACTTCCTGCTGGGCGCCAACTATCTGCATTTCGAAACCCAGGACGACTACTACGTCTTCAACAACCTTTTCAGCATGGCTTCGGAGTACATCTACAACCAGTGGCTCCCCGGCGCCGGCCCCAAGCCGTCGCCCTACGAGAACACCAGCGCCATCCCGGATGAATGCGACGAGGATTACAACGGCGGCAACCCAACCTTCTCCGAGTGCGTGTACATCGACCGTAGCCCCATCAGTAACCTGGCGGGTGACGGTCACAATTACTTCCGTTCCAAGAACGTGATCGAAACCCGCTCCTGGGCGGTCTTCGGTGAGGGCTACTGGGATCTCCGCCCCGACCTGCGCGTGACATTGGGTCTGCGCCACACGGAAGATCAGAAAACCTCCACCCCCTACCCGACCCAGCTGCTGCTGGGCGCCAACCTTGATGGTTCCACCGGCAACTCGTCGGGGGGCTTCCTGCGCCGGGGGTTTTTCGCCGACCCCAAGGTGAAGCAGGATTGGAAGGCGCTGACAGGGCGTCTGGTGGTGGATTGGCGGCCGCAGCTCTCGTTCACGGATGACACCCTGCTCTACGCCTCGTACTCCCGCGGCTACAAGGGCGGCGGCACCAATCCGCCGCGCGCCGCGATCAACCCGGACACCGTTCAATACCTGCCGTTGGAGGGCACTTTCGACCCCGAGTACCTCAACGCCTTCGAAATCGGTGCCAAAAACGCCTTCGCAGGTGGACGGGCCACCCTGAACGCGACCGCCTTCTACTACGACTACAAGGACTATCAAGTCTCTCAGATCGTCGACCGCACCTCGCTCAATGAGAACTTCGATGCCACCGTATGGGGTCTGGAGCTGGAAGGCGTCGTGCGCCCGACCCCACAGCTTCAGATCGACGGCAATCTGGGCTACTTGAACACCCGCATCGCCAGCGGCGAGGGATCGATCGATGTCATGGACCGCACTGCCGGCGATGAGGACTGGACCGTCGTGCGCCCCTGGGTGCAGGTCCCTTCAAACTGCATTGCGCCCACCGAGCACGTCGAAACCGTCATCCAGGGAAGCCCCACCTACGGCGACTTCCTCACGACGCTGGCGCTCTCGGCCCTCTGCTCGGGCTCCCGCAACTGGGGCACCTTCAACCCTGAAGTACAGTCAGCCCTCCGGTTCAACGAGTTCTACGGCTTCGTCTACAACCCGCTGGCCGATGCCCCCAACAACGGACGTGGGATCGAAACCGACCTGAGCGGCCATGAACTGCCCAATGCGCCGAGCTGGACTGCCAACCTGGGCACCCAGTACACCTTTCATCAGGGCGGATGGGAGCTGACGCCGAGGGCCGATTACTACTGGCAGGACGACAGTTACTTCCGGGTCTTCAACAGCGAGTACGACCGCCTGCAGTCCTGGGACAACCTCAATGTCTCCTTCACCATGGTGCGTCCGCGTGACCGCCTGGTGGTGGAGCTCTACGTCAAGAACGTGCTCGACGACACCCCCATTGTCGATGCCTTCACCAACAGTGACGATACCCAGCTCACCACCAATGTCTTCACCCTGGACCCGCGGCTGTGGGGGCTGCGCATCTCCAAGGACTTCTGAGTCTGGCTCATGGGCCTGGGAGGTCCTGCGACCTCCCAGGCGCCAGTGGCGCTATCGCAGCAGCACGGCGGTCAGGGGCTGAGACAGAATCCACAGCCCCGACACCGTGAACGCGATCATCAAAGCCAGCATGGGCAGCTGGCTGAGCATGGCGCCGCGCCGCGACGGGAAGTGGCGCAGGGCGATGCGGTGGGCCACCACCACGCTGATCACATGGCCCAGCACGATCAGCCCCACCTGGGTGTGCCAGACCACGCTGTAATCCGGCAGGATCGGCGCCCGGAACATGTGCGCGGTGCCGAACAGGTCCCACTTTCGACCAAAGGGGTCGGACAGCAGGCTGATGATCTTGAGCCCATGCGACAGCAGCAGCCCGGTGTAGTGCGTGATGTGGTAGACGATGGCGATGGGTAACAGCGAGTAGCCGAAATCCAACGCCAGAGCCCGCAGCGGACGCCGGCTGCGCGTCAGCCAACGGGCCAGGGCGATGGCACCGAGGTAGGCGCCCAGATAGAGAAACGGTGAGGCGAACAGCCACAGCGATTCCCAGGCCAGGTACCAGGGCCGGAGGGTAGCCAGCGCCTGGAACGGTGGCACCGCCAGCCAGCGGGTCATCAGGCCGGTGGGGTCGCCCCAGAACAGGCTGACCCACCACTGCGTGGCCCGCAGGCCGTCGAAGGCGGTGGTGGACAGCATGGCGAGGGCAAACGTAAGAGCGCTCAGATCGCGGGGGCGTTCCCGCAGCAGGCCGGCACAGGGCCAGCGCCCATGCAGTCGGGGCGTACCATCGTGGGCATCACGTGCGTAGTGCAGCGGCGCCAGCAGCGCGATCAGCCGCAGCAGTACCGAGAAGAATTCACAGTGGGCAAACCAGGCACGATGACCCACCAAGCCGATGCCCACGAGGTTGAGCGCCGTGTAACCGGCTAGAAAATGGCCCAGCGGCACCGGCCGCCCGGTGCCGAACAGCTCGAAGGCAATGAAACCGAGATACAGCACCAGTGCCGGCCAGTCCCCGAGGGCCTCGGGGTAGCGCAGACGGCCTCGGGCGTAGCCGTGCCAGACACGGTCCAGTGTCTCCGCCAAGGTCCGCCAGGGGTTCAACTGCGCGTAGAAGTTGCCCAGCAGCGCAGTGAGGTACGGGAACAACAGTAGAAAGATGACCCAGAAGAAGGTCATGCCGAAATTGCGGGCGGGATCGCGGCTGCCGAAGTAACCGGTGGCGATGCACAGCAGCAGCACCAAGACCCCCAACCCGCGCAGCGGCAGCCGCCAATGGCGCAGCCCGGGCACCGCAATACCCCAAGACGCTGGACCCGCCGTTGTGGCCGGCGCCGAAGCAGGGCGGCGCAGGAACAGGCCAGCCACCAGGAATGAGGCCGCCACGCTGATGGCCGCGGCCCAACCATAGAGCCATACCGGAACCGGCGGGGTGTACAGCGCCGAAAATCCGTGCGCCAGCGCCAGCTGCGGGAGCCCCGCCAGCGCGAACCCCAGGAATGCGCCCGCGACGGCGCCGCCACTCCGCGCGCGGGCCCTCATCGGCCGAACCTTATCGCGGCACGGTGTCCGGCACCGGCAGCGCCTGCGCACTGGCCGACGCTTCCAGGGTCTGCTCCCACATCTGCAGATAGGTTTCCGCCGAGTTGTAAAGCGTGTCGAGTGCGGCACGGCCACCTTCGAGCCGGATCTCCTCGACGATGTCGGCGATCATCCCGTAGTGATACATGCCGTCTTCGTTGACATCCCAGATGCGCCCGTCGGCCCCCGGAATGGCCAGCTGCTCGACCGTGATCGGCGCCACGCCGGCGAACTGCGGCCCCCAGTCCTCACCCTGGAACATCTGGAACGGATAACTGACCGGCCCCGTCTCCAGAATGCGCCCCATGCCGCGTGCGCCGGGAAGGTTGCGCAGGCCGTTGGCGTCGGCGCCGTAGCCAGCCGACAGCGGACGGTCGGTGCCGGATAGCGTCCACTGTTCATCGAGCCGGGCCAGAAAGTCGACGTGGCCTTTGCCGTTCTGGTTGATCGGATAAATGATGCCGCCCTGGGCGATCAGCTGTTGCGCCTGGGCATTGGTCAGCCCGCCCTGGGCACCGTGGCCGGACACCATGGGATAGGCCGGCTCCGTGTTGGCGGCATAGTCCAGCATGATCTGCTTGCTGCGCAGCTCGGCGTGGTCGATGTCGATGACGAAGCCCTTCTTCATCATCTTGTCGATGGCGTAGATGCCGAGGTCGGTGACATCACGGCTATTGCACTGGCGGCCCGTGCGCAGGGTCGGCGTCAAACCGTCGGTCAGCTCCAGCAGCAGGTTGGTGACCGGGTCATTCCCCAGCATCAGCGGATCGGTGAAAGCAGTGGTACCGGCGCCGTAGAAGTAGGTCTCGCCTTCACCGCCATCCGGGCAGTCGTAGGTTTCGAAGAAACGACCGGTGCCCACGACATTGAAGATCTCCAGCACGTTGGAGCTGGAGAACAGGCCGGCACCCCCCAGGGCGCTGTCGATATCGTGGTACGGGAACACCTGACGCACACCGAGATCCCAGATGCGGTCGATCTCGGCATCGATCTGCGCGCGGTCGCACATGGGAATTTCCGTGCCGTCCGGCAGGAAGGTGACGTTGCAGCCAAAGATGTTGGAGAACTCCAGCCCCGGCACCACCGCCAGCTTGCCGTCGGCGATCACCTGACGGGCCTCGCTGGGACTCTTGACGATCCGGTAGAAGCCCTTGCCAGGCCCACCGAACTGGGCATCGATGTAGTCCTGGATGTCGTACAGGTATTCCACCTGCGCGACCCCCACCGGCATGTCACCACACTCCAGCTCGGCCGGGTTCTGGAACCGCGTCAGCCCGGTCAACTGTGCCACCCGGCACAGCGCTTCGATGTTGGTGCCATGGATGGTCATCAAGCGCAGCCCCGACATCCAGGCCCGCTCCACCCAGCGCCAGTACATCTGCTGGTGCAGCTGCGAGTCATGAAACGGCCAGTCGACGAAGCTGGGCCAGCCCTGGGTATCGTGGGTGGTGCCCGGCGTCATGTCGAGAATCAGGGCCTCCGGGTCGGTGATGCCGTTGGGGCCGTGGAACATGGAGCAGTCCTTGAGCGCCTCGGTGACCCCGAAACGATTGACCGCCTGGCCATACATCACGCCCCCGGCAGACGGACCGACATCGCCGCTGCCATCGGACATCTCGCTGCCCATCGCCATGTGCGTATGGACTTCGGCGAACCCCAGCACGGGACCGGAGGCCTTGCCCTTGAAGGTCTCGCCGATCACGCCCAAGGGCATTTCCGGATATTCGGCGCAGCCCGTGGCGCGCTCGAAGGTCAGTGCGGCGGGGGCACTGCCCACCACCAGCTGCCCCCCCTCGCCCACTGCCAGCATGCCGCCTCCGGCAGCCGCATTGAGCGCATCGCCCGCCTCGGTGAACGTCCAATCGGCGCCATCCACCGGTGAAGATTGCGGCACCGTGGTGACCGCAGCACCATCCGCTGTCAGCAGCATGGAATCCGGGGTGTAGAACAGGTAGCGGGCGAGATTGGCGGCGCGCATGTAAAAGCGCTCGGCCTGGTCGACGGTGGCATCGCCGGCGACAAATCCATCGCCCTCCCGCACCACGTAATCACCGTCCGCGCGCATCACCCAGCACTGGTTGTAGAGGTCATAGCGTCCCAAGGCGGTGGGCGTACTGCCGCCGCCATCTCCGTCCCCGCCGCCCGGCGCTGTCACCGGCGCTGAACTGCCACAGCCTGCCAGACCCGCCGTCACCGCGGCAGCGGCCAGCCACTGCAGACCCGGGCGTGCCCGCCCCCCTACTGAACGCAACGTGTAACCCCTCATCCGCGAAATCTCCCCGTGCGATTGAACGCAGTGAACTGGTGATTGGCTTGCCAGACTGACAACCGGTTCACCTGATGCTAGTCAGGATCGGCCTGTCGCGAAACTGTAAATTTGGCTCAGGCCGGCGCGGCCGCCGCTCGATGCCAGGCCGGGATCTCCGTTAACGTAGTCACGCCCTCCGACACCCAGGCTTTGTCATGACCCGCCCCTCCTCACGCAGACCGGTACTTCGCGGGCTGTTGCTCGGCATCGGTCTTGCGCTATCCGGGTTCGCGACGGCGGCCGAATTCCCCGTCGTCAAAGGACAGCATTACCAGCTGCAGGCCCACAGCCGACCGCATCCGCCCCCCCTCAACCGCATTCACGCCTGGGAACTGATGCTGTATGACAGGGCGGGCGCGGCGGTCACCGAGGCCACCATTACCGTGGCGGGCGACATGCCGGCCCACCGCCACGGACTGCCCACTGCACCGCGCGTTACCGCCGTGCTGGGCCCGGGCCGGTACCTGCTGGAGGGGATGAAGTTCCAGATGCCCGGAGACTGGGAATTGCTATTCACCATCGAGGCCGCTGCAGGATCAGAAACCCTGACTCTGGCCTTCACCCTCTGAGATGGCCTGGTCGGCCACCACCCGCATCCTGGTTGCTGTGCTGCTGGCCGTCCCGCTGGCTGCCTGCGATGAGCGCGTGGCGCCTGAGGCATTCTGGATGCCGTCAGAGATTGCCACCATCGCCTCGCTGTCGATGGCCACGCTGCCGCCGCTGCCGCCCTCGCCGGGCAACCCGGTGGCCGACGATCCCCGGGCTGTCGCCCTCGGTCATCGGCTGTTCTTCGACCGCGGCCTCAGTGCAAACGGCGCCGTTGCCTGCGCCAGCTGCCACCGGCCCGAACACCACTTCAAGGATGACGTTGCCCGCTCCCGCGGCATCGGCCTCACCGCGCGCAAGAGCATGAGCGTGGTCGGCGCCGCCTACAGCCCCTGGTTGTTCTGGGATGGTCGCCGTGACAGCCTCTGGTCGCAGGCGCTGGAGCCCCTGGAGGACCCGCTGGAGCACGGCCTGACCCGCGTCGACGTGGTCCGCATGGTGGCGCAGCAATCGGCCTATCGAGCGGCGTACGAGGCTCTGTTCGGGCCGCTGCCATCCATGGCGGATCCAGCGCGCTTTCCCTCCGCCAGTCCGATGGGCGATGCACAGCAGCGCGCCGCCTGGACAACCATGACCGCCGCTGACCAGCACGCTGTATCCGCTGCCTTTGCCAATGTCGGTCGCGCCCTCGAGGCCTACCAACGGCGACTGCAGCCCGGGCCAGCACCGTTTGACCGGTTTGCTGAAGCCCTGCTGGCCGGGGATCACGCCCGCGCCAACCGCCATCTGACCCCAGATCAACGCGCAGGCCTGCGGCTGTTCATCGGCCGAGGGAACTGCGTTCATTGTCACAATGGGCCGCGATTCTCCAACGATGAGTTCCACAACACCGGACTGGCCGGCGACGATCAAGGCCGACGCGCCGGCGTTCAGCACCTGCTTTCCGACCCCTTCAACTGCCTCGGTGCGCTGAGCAAGGCGACGGCGGCGGACTGCGCCGAGCTGCGCTTTGTGAAGACCGAAGGAGAGGAACTGGAGGGCGCGTTCCGGACGGTCAGCCTGCGCAACATTGCCGATACCGGTCCCTACATGCATGACGGGCGGTTTCAGACCCTCAGCGACGTGGTGATGCACTACAACCGGGCGCCACCGACGGCGGCCAGCGCGGACCTCATGCCCTTGCGGCTGACCGATACGCAGATGCAACAGCTGACGCAGTTTCTGCACAGCCTGAGTGGACCCATGGCAAGCCCGGCCGCCTTGACGCAGCCGCCGCGGGCGTCGCCCTAGGCTACCCCGCCCGGGGGTTGTCGCTACCCGCCACTGTCATTGCGCTGTCGCCTTGCCTCAGTATCTTTGTCATCTTTGCCTTCGACTGTTCGCCATGCCCATTCGACCGACACTCGCCCTTTCGTTTCGCAACACCGCGCCGATCAGCCGCCGCCAATTGTTGGGTGCGGGCGTCCGCGGTGCCGCCTATCTTGCGCTGGCGCAGGCGCTGGTGGGCTGCGGTGGCAGCCGTGCGCTGAGCGCTGGCGGGCCCGGCGGACGCCTCAATGCGGTCGGCCCCCTGTCGCCGTCGGTGGATGTGCCGGGCATCAAGATCCCGCCCGGCTTCTCTGCACGCGTGCTGGCACAGGCCAACCGTTTGGTACCCGGCACGACCCTGCTCTGGCATACCGATCCCGATGGCGGCGCCACCTATCCGCACCCGGAAGGCGGTTGGGTCTATGTATCGAACCGCGAGTTCCTCCCCGGTGGGGTCAATGCGCTGCGCTTCGATGCCAGCGGTGCCGTGATCGATGGCTATAACGCGCTCCCGGGCTTGCTGACCCGGATCAACTGCGGTGGTGGCATCACCCCTTGGAACACCTGGCTGTCCGGCGAGGAATACGCGCTGGGCCTGTTGTGGGAATGCGACCCTTTCGGCCGTGACACGCCGCGTCCGCTGCCGTCCCTGGGCCTGTTCAGTCACGAGGCCGCCGCAGTGGATCCGCGCTCCAACATCGTCTACGAGACTGAAGACGAAGGCGATGGCCGCTTCTACCGATTCGTTCCGGATACACCGAATGTGGGCGGACGCCCCGACCTCAGCGCGGGCCGGCTGCAGGTGATGAAGGTCTCCCTCAGCCAGGAGGAGGTCGACGCCCCCGGCCTGCTGGGGCCCATTCGCGTGGAATGGCTGGACGTGCCCAACCCAACGCCGATCGACCTGAGCGTGATCCCGCTGCCACTGACGGCGGTTACCGATGCCCTCAATGGCATCCTGCCGGTGTTCCAGGGCACCCGCTACCAAGTGCCGGAAAGTACCGCCTTCGATGGCGGCGAAGGCATCTGGTATCACGATGGCCTGGTCTACTTCACCACCAAGGGCGATCGTCGGGTGTGGGCGCACGACCCGCTGATGGAAACGGTGGAATGCATTTATGACGACGCCCTGTTCGAGGCGCCGATCCTCGACTCGGTCGACAACATCGTGGTCACCCCCGGCGGTGACCTGGTGATCGTCGAAGACAAGAGCGAGGCCAACCAGCAGGCGGTGGCCATCACGCGTGACGGCGACGTCCGGCCGCTGATCGAACTGGTGGGCCAGGAAGGCTCAGAGGTGACCGGCCCGGCGTTCTCACCAGACGGCCAGCACTTCTACTTCAGCTCTCAGCGCGGGCCGAACGCCGGTGGCATCACGGGGACCGCCGGGATCACCTACTGCGTCAGCGGCCCCTGGTTTACCCCATAGTGGGGGCGTAGGCGGGGCCTCAGGGCCAGATGGCGTAGACGTAGGCCGCGTAACCCGCCAGCAGGACCGCACCTTCCCAGCGAGCCACCCGAAGACCGGTCCAGGCAAAGGCCACCAGAAGCAGTGACACCGCCATCATCACCCCGTTGTCGAACTGGACAATCTGACGGGGGACTTCGCCGGGGGCGATCAGGGCGGTGAACCCCCCGATGCCGAGGATGTTGTAGATGTTGGAGCCGACGATGTTGCCGAAGGCGACGTCTCCCTGCTTGCGCAGCCCGGCCACCACCGACGTCACCAATTCAGGCATGGACGTGCCCACCGCGACGATGGTCAGTCCGATCACCGTTTCCGAAATGCCGAAGCCGCGCGCCAAGGCCACTGCGCCTTCGACCAGCAGCTTGCCACCGAACACCACCAGCACCAGCCCGGCCACCGCAATGGCCGCCGAGGCAAGCAGCGATGCAGATGGCGCTTTCATGGGCGTCAGCGCCGGGTCGACACCCTGCAACGCCAGGCTCTTGTCATAAACCGCCCCATGATCCGGGGTGACAGCGGCGCGCTCCTGGCGGAATGCCAGCACGATGTACCCAACCAGGCCGGCGATGAAGAGCACCCCCACCCACAGACCCATCGGCATCATCGCGGCGACCGCCGCGAACACCACCGCCGCGGCCAGCATGACCAGCCCGTCCCGACGCAGCGCAGAAGAGGCCACCACAATGGGATTGAGCAAGGCTGCAATGCCAGCGATCAGCAGAACATTGGCAATGTTGGAGCCAACGATGTTGCCATAGGCAATGCCCGGAGCCCCAGCGAGGGCGGCCTGCACCGAGGTCACCAGTTCCGGGGTTGAGGTGCCGAAGCCGACCAGGGTCAGGCCGATGACCAGGGGCGACACCCCGAGCACCGTAGCCACCTGCACGGCGCCGCGCACCAGGAACTCGCCCCCCAGGATTAAGAGCACCAGACCGCCCAGCAGCGGCAACCAGATCTCGAACATGTTCAGCATCCTGACGAAGCGTGCGCGGCGGCCTTGGCGGCCGCCCGGGTAGAAGGCACCGCAGGGGGCCCACGGCGCGGCACGTTAGCAGGAAATATTGAGCGGCAGCGCAGCGACGATGTTGCGATACTGCAAGCTGTGGAGTCTGCAATGAAAACAGCAGAAATGCCGAGTAGCTGCCAGCAATGCGGCCTCAATCCTTGACGCAGCGGTCCCCGCTTCGGCGATAGGGTCGGCTACATCGCCAATCGTTGCCGAAATAGTCGATGTGGGCATTCAGCGGTGGGGTCAGCGCGACGCAACGGTCGCCTTCCGCGCGGAACCCACGCGCGCACTTCCATCCCGGCCCGTACTGCGTATCACTGAGATAAGCACTGTCGGGCAGGGCAATGCGCACGCACTGGGCATTGGCCATTCGGAAGCCGCGCTCACAATCCCAACCGGGCTCAGAACCGTCGTTGACCAGATATCCGTTGGCTGGCACAGCAACGGCGACACAGCTGTCCCCGCGACGATGGTATCCGCGATCACACCGCCAGTCCGACCCACGATTGGACGGCATGAGGTAGCCATGTTCGGGGACGACCACCGCCGTGCAGGCGTCATCGACCAGCCGATACCCTCGGTCGCAGGTCCAGCGGTTGCCCGCATAGGAGGTCAGATGGGCATTGTCGGGAACCACCACCGCAACGCAGGCGCCGGCATGTTCGCGAAACCCGTACTGGCACGCCCATCCCTTACCAAAGCCAACCCCGGTGGAATAGGCATTTTCCGGCACGATGGTCCGCGCACATTCTCCGTCCACTTCGCTGAAGCCACTGCTACAACGCCATGCACTTCGCGGCTGCTCGATGACCTCGCGTTCGCGCGTGTCGGTCTCGGCCCCCCACGCCACCCCCCCGAGCACACCGAACACCATCACCGCAATCATGCGCAGCGAGGATCGAAGCGCGGTCGTCAGGGCGGCCTGAGCGCGCGGCGCGTGCATGTTCAAATGTCGGCCTCAAGCTCCGGCAGATCGATGCGCCGATCGGAATCTTTGATCAACGGCAAATCATCCGTTTCCAGCACTTCGAAGCCGACATGTCCTGCAGCGACTTCACGAAGTGCCTGAACCGTACACTTACGGTCACCAGGCGACAGGTGCGCAGGCGCACCGCGCCCCAACTGCCGCGCGCGCTTGACCGCCACCTGGCAGAGGTCGAAATGGTTGGGGATGTGCAGAAGGCAATCCTCTACGGTGACGCGTGCCATGGCAAATCCAAGGGGTCAACGCAAAGGTGCGAGCGACCCACTATACAGGTATGGGGGGTCATCGCCGGGCTACGCGCCACTCGCCGCTGGCGCGGGATCAAAGCCGCGTACCCGGAAGCGGACATTCGTCAGCCACTTGCTACCTCCGGAGCTTCTCCAGCTCTTGGGTCACCAACGCGACGATACGCGCCGAAGGAAATCGCGCGGGTTCGCTAACCGCGTGAAGGGCCAGTCCATCGATCAGGGCACAGAGCAGGTCGCATTGCGTCGCAGGATCGAAGTCGGCTTTGAATGAACCATTTTCCTGGCCCTTGGCGAGCAACGTCTGTAGACCTTGCCGGAAGGCGGCATAGCGTTTGCGACAGGCCCCGGTGAATGCGGGCTCGCTTTCGGCACTGGCGATCGCCTGCGCGTAGAGCCGCGGAATCGTCTGCTTGGCCCGCGTCACCGGAAGCGGAATCACGCAGGTGCGGCGTAGGCCCTCGAAGCTGTCTTCCATCGCCAAGGCTTCAGCCAGAAGATCCTCGTAGGGGCCGAACACTGACTCCGCAGCCGCGACCAGCAGCTCTTCCTTGTCCTTGAAGTAGTGCATCACGACGCCGGTGGTGTAGCCGATCTCGCGAGCGATCGAGCGCAGCGACGCACCCGATAGGCCGTCGCGCGCGATGACACGCACTGCAGCGTCCACGATCTCTGCGCGGCGCGGTGAGGTCTGCGCCCGCGCCACTGCTGTCCCGGCGCGGTTGCGCCGGTCGGACAGGGCCGATGTAGACGGGATCTTGCGGGCGGGCATGCGGTGACTCCGGGCTTGACGTGGTCATTATGCCGGAGTACAAACATAACAACTGTTATGTTGTTGATGTTGATGCAAGACGACCAAGTCCCCGGCCCGGCCGGGATCGAAACTCGAAACGGAGAAGGAGAAGAAACATGCAGGTCACGGAACAGATGAAGCGGGATTTCGCAGAGGACGGCGCCATCGTGGTGCGCAAGATGTTCACGCCCGACCAGATGAGGCGCTTGCGCGAATGCTTCGACCACGCGGTCGCCCATCCCAGCGCGATGGCCAGACAGGTGTACCCCGGCACGGTTGATGCGCACTACAACGAGTACGGCAACCCTGCGCACATCGAGCAATACCTGTCCGCGATCCGGGACTTCGGGCTGGGCGACTTCGTCGCCTCGCTGTGGGACTCGAAACACGTGTGGTTCCTGGGCGAGGAACTCTTCATCAAGTCCGGCGGCAAGACCGGTCGCTCACCCTGGCACCAGGACACCTCGTACCTGTCGGCCAATGGCCCGCACCTGGCCAATATCTGGATCAGCTTCGAGCCCCTGCCCCGGGGAAACGCACTGGAAGTGGTGCGCGGCTCGCATCTCGGCTCCGAGTACGACGGCACCTCCTACATGGACCCCACCAATCCCACCCGACCGCTGTGGGGTGACGGCAGCTTCAAGCAGCTGCCGGATATCGAAGCAGACCGACGGCAGAATCCTGCGTCCTGGGATGTGCTGTCGTGGGACCTGGAACCGGGTGATGCGTTGGTGTTCCACTCCGGTACCCTGCACGGCGGAGCACCGGTCACTCCGGCCTGCCCCGTCCGTCACACCATGGTGCTGCGGTTCTTCGGTGACAAGCTGTTCTATCGCCCGCTGCCAAACGTAAAGCCGGACTTTCCCTACGACATCCGCGAGTTCGATGACCGGTCGATGACGCCTGGACAGCCCTTCCGCTCACCCCACTTTGCCCAGCTGCGCTAACCCGGAGAACCCCATGAAGGAAATCGTCCCGACCTGGATGAAACCCATCTACGACGCCTACTCATTTTCGCCGGCGGTGCTCGACGGTGACTACCTGCGCTGCTCGGGCATGATCGGGCTACGGCCCGACCTGGGCGTGCCTGACGACCCGACCGCGCAATTCACCCTGGCCTTCAAGAACCTGCACGGCTTGCTCGCGGAAGCCGGGATGACATTTGCCAACGTGGTCGAGATGAACAGCTACCACGTCGGCCTTCAGGCCCACATGCACGCGTTTCTCGCGGTGAAGAACCAGTTCATGTCCCCGCCGCACGCGGCATGGACCGCCGTGGGAATCTCGGAGTTGGCGGTACCGGGGGCGCTGGTGGAGATCCAGGTCTTGGCGCGCTCGAAGATCTAGACTGCGACCAACGATCCGCAGGTGCGACGGCCAGACATGAGCATCAGATTGGAGGCGGCTCGGCGACCCGCGGCAGACTGATTGCCCGGGGCAGACATTCACCAATGTCCGCTTATGGCACGAACTTGCCGGTCTGCTGGCAGCAATGGGCCAACGTGTACGGCTCGCTGATGCATCTCGGCCGCAGTGCCCAAGAAATCGTCAGGGATTAGGGTTCTCATCCCTCTCTGGATCTGAATATGAAAAACCCCGCTGGCGCGGGGTTTTGGTATTGGCGGAGAGAGAGGGATTCGAACCCTCGATACGGTTTGACCCGTATACACGCTTTCCAGGCGTGCTCCTTCAACCACTCGGACACCTCTCCTAATCTCGGGGCGTACTGCCCTACCCATCCATGGTGCGTTGCCCAGCCCATGCGTCCTGCATGGGCGTTCGCGGGCCGAAATGTCCACAGGACATTTCGCAAAGCGCCCGCTCACCCACTCGGACACCTCTCCTAATCTCGGGGCGTACTGCCCTACCCATCCATGGTGC
>CAYROO010000004.1:0-4383 GCA_964425915.1 uncultured Polycyclovorans sp. | reverse complement strand
GTTGCCCAGCCCTCTAGGCGGCGCGCAGTATAGCGGAAGGTCGGAGGCTCAAGAAGCCTCGTCGGGCTCCGGGGTCACCAGGTACTGTTCAGGTAGCGCGGGGGGCACATCGAGGCAGCGCACACTGGTGCGGCCCGGCTTGTCAGGGTCAGGCTCCTCGGTGGCATACGCGGGCGCGTCGGCACGGTTCACCTCCGGGATCACCAGCGCGGCCAGTGACGTCGGAGGCTGGATGCCGTCCACCGGACGCAGTTCGCCGGTGGAGGTGGCGCGTTGATAAGGGAACTCGCCTTCGCAGTGCCGGTTGCTGCTGCATCCTGCAACCAGTACCGCCAACGCCAGGAGGGTCCAGGGGGTTTTCATGCAATGACCTCAGCCGCCTTGAGGGCGGCAATGATGCGGGGTTGAATGTCGGCGCTCATCGGCACCATCGGCAAGCGCAGACCGGGCGGGATACGGCCCATGTGATGCAGCGCCCACTTGACCGGGATGGGATTGGGTTCCAGGAACAGATCTTGGTGCAGGGCTGCCAGCTTGGCATCGAGCGCCTCGGCGGTGGCAGCATCGCCGGCCAGCGCTGCCGCGCACATGCGATGCATCAGCCCAGGCGCAACGTTGGCGGTCACCGAAATGTCGCCATGAAAGCCAAGCAGAATCGACGCGCGCGCGGTGGCGTCGTCACCGGAATAGAGGGCGAAATCTGCCGGCAGCTTGAGCGCCAGCAGCGCTGCCACCCGACCCAGCTCACCCTTGGCCTCCTTGAGGCCCACGATATTGGCGATCGGCGCCAGCCGTTGCACGGTCTCAGGCGTCATGTCGACCCCGGTCCGGCCCGGCACGTTGTACAGGATGATGGGCAGATCGACGGCCTCGGCCACCGTCTTGTAATGCTGGTACAGGCCTTCCTGTGGTGGCTTGTTGTAGTACGGGGTCACCAACAGGGCGGCATCAGCACCGGCACCCCGCCCCAGGCGCGTCAGTTCAATCGCTTCCGAGGTGCTGTTGGCGCCGGTGCCCGCGATCACCGGCACCCGTCCGGCGGCGCGCTGCACCACGCGGCGGATGACCTCGATGTGTTCGTCGACATCCAGCGTGGCGGACTCGCCGGTGGTGCCGACCGCGACCAGCGCGTCGGTGCCCTCGGCGATGTGCCAGTCCACCAGCGCATCGAGGGCCGCCCAGTCCACCGCCCCGGAGGCGGCCATGGGAGTGACGAGGGCGACGATGCTGCCTTGGATCATGGGAAACGACGGATTTTCCGGAAAGATCGCGGAGTATAGCGGCAGCC
This sequence comes from uncultured Polycyclovorans sp., assembly GCA_964425915.1. Taxonomy (GTDB): domain Bacteria; phylum Pseudomonadota; class Gammaproteobacteria; order Nevskiales; family Nevskiaceae; genus Polycyclovorans. The sequence continues at coordinate 3,095 of CAYROO010000004.1, read as the reverse complement.
CCGCAGGCCTGCGGCGGCCCCGGTGTTGCCGCGCATTGAGTAGAATTGGCTGCTAGATGGAACGCCAACCCGCCATGACGCCGCCCGAGAACCTGCTCTCGATCTCCATCCTCGGCCGTGCCCGCGCCGATATCCCGCTGGAACTGTTCAAAGCCATCCGCGAACGCGGTGGCGAGGTGGAGGACTGCCGGATCGCCCCAATTGGCGACCTGGTGACCGCCAACATGGTGGTTTCCGGCAACTGGAGCACCTTGGGACGGCTTGAGACCGCGCTGCCCGGTGTCGCCGAGCGCATGGACCTGCAGGTTCGCTTCGAGCGCTGCGGCGCGCGTGAGCCGAGCCCGGATTTCCGTCCCTATGCCGTCGACGTCATCGCCCCGCAGCAACCGGATCTCTTGGTACACCTGCTGGAGTTCTTCCGCTCTCAGGGCGTCCAGGTTCCGGAGATCTCATCGCAGAAATATGCCTCCACGCACACCGGCGCCAGCATGTGCAGCGTCCAGATGGTCTGCCATGTGCCGGTCGGCCAGCACCCGCAGGCATTACGTGAAGCTTTTATGGATCTCTGCGACGACCTCAACGCGGATGGCATGATGGACCCCATCAAAACCTGATCCCCGGAGATCGCATGTCGTTTGAGCCCGGAAGCCCCCTCCCCGATCTCACCGTCGCCGCCAGCGGTGGCGCGACCGTCAGCCTCAAGGCCTACAAGGGCAAACCGCTGGTGGTGTACTTCTACCCCAAGGACAACACCCCCGGCTGCACGCAGGAAGGGCAGGACTTCCGCGACCTCTACCCGCAGTTCCAATCCGCCGGCTGCGAGATCCTCGGCGTCTCCAAGGACAGCGTGAAGTCGCACGACAACTTCATCGCCAAGTACGGGTTCCCGTTCAAGCTGCTGTCCGATCCGGACGAAGCCGTCTGCAAGGCTTTCGACGTGATCAAGGAAAAGCAGATGTACGGCCGGACCTATATGGGCGTTGAGCGCAGCACCTTCCTGTTTGACGCCAAGGGCAAGCTGCGCGAAGCCTGGCGCGGTGTGAAGGTGAAAGGTCATGCGCAGGCCGTGCTGGATGCGGTGAACGCGCTCTGATGCGCCTTCCCGCCCGCTGCCGTCCGGTGATCACCGACGCGCGGGCACGGACATTGCCTGCTTCTCTGGTCATCGGCGGCAGCGGTGCGCCGCCGGTCCCCTCTTCGGGCGTACTGCCCCTTCCGACCCGGCCCGCATGAGCAAGAAAAAAATCTTCGTTCTCGACACCAACGTTCTGCTCCACGACCCCAGCTGCCTGTTCCGCTTCGAAGACAACGACCTCTATGTGCCCATGGTGGTGCTGGAGGAACTCGACGCCGCCAAGAAGGGCACCACCGAGATCGCGCGCAACGCGCGCCAGGTCAGCCGCTTCCTTGAAGAGATGATGCGTGACAAGGATCACGCGCAGATCGAAAAGGGTCTGGCCCTGCCGATGCCGCAAGGGCAGCACCGCAACAACGGCCACCAAGACATCAAGCCGGTCAGCGGCAAGCTGTTCTTCCAGACCCGCCCCAGCACCGCCGACCTGCCGGGCAACATGCCGGGCAACAAACCCGACAACAGCATCCTCGTCACCACCCTGGCACTGCAGGTGGAGCACCCGCGGCGCCCGGTGATCCTGGTCAGCAAGGACATCAACCTTCGCATCAAGGCGGCCATCGTTGGCGTCGTCACCGAGGACTACACCAACGACCAGGTGCTCGATGACGCCGACCTGCTCTACTCCGGCTACACCGAATTGCCTGCCGACTTCTGGCAGACCCACGGCGACACCATGGAGAGCTGGCAGGACAGCCTGGGTCGCGCCTGCTATCGGGTGAAGGGCCCGCTGGCCAAGCAGTGGCATGCCAACCAGTTTCTGTACATTCCGGACGACGACGAGCGCGGCCTTGAGCTGGTGGTTCAACAGGTGGAAGGCGACGTCGCCGAAGTCCGCGTGATCCGCGACTATCGGGCCAGCCGCACCAGTGTCTGGGGCATTCATGCCAAGAACCGAGAGCAGAACTATGCGCTCAACCTGCTGCTGGACCCCGACATCGACTTCGTCACCATTCTCGGGACCGCGGGCACCGGCAAGACCCTGCTGACCCTGGCTGCTGGCTTGGCGCAGGTGCTGGACGAAACCCGCTATCGCGAAATCATCATGACCCGGGTCACCGTGCCGCTGGGCGAGGACATCGGCTTCCTGCCCGGCACCGAAGAGGAAAAGATGACGCCCTGGATGGGCGCGCTGATGGACAATCTCGAAGTGCTCACCCAGACCAGCAACGCCGGCGACTGGGAACGCGCCGCCACCAATGACCTGCTCGCCAAGCGCATCAAGATCCGCTCGCTCAACTTCATGCGCGGGCGCACCTTCCTCAACCGCTACATCATCATCGACGAGGCGCAGAACCTCACCGCCAAACAGATGAAGACCCTGATCACCCGCTGCGGCCCTGGCAGCAAGATGGTGTGCCTCGGCAACCTGGGGCAGATCGACACGCCCTACCTGTCCGAAACCACTTCCGGCCTCACCTTTGTGGTGGATCGCTTCCAGGGGTGGCCACACGGCGGCCACATCACCCTGGCACGTGGTGAACGCTCGCGCCTGGCCGCCTTCGCATCGGACGTGCTCTGATGCTTGGGAAGCTGAAGGACATGAAGGATGGCGCGCTGTCGAAAGCCCTCCAGCATTTCATCGCCGATCGCTTCAGCGCCTACGGCGAGCTGCTGGATTGCCAGGTTGACACCCGCAACGCGCGCGCCGAGATCCGCGCGCTGCTGAAAGGCGAAACCACCGCCATTACGCTCAGCGTCGACCGTTACACCTTGGAACGCCGTGGCAGCGAACGGTTCATCACCCTGGAGTCGATCTCCTGCTCACGGGAATGGATCGCCCTGCTGCTGACCCGGCTCTATGCCCGCAAGCCACTGAAGCTGCCGGCGGCGGCGGCCGCGTTGTTGTAGTCCCACCCGCGCCCGTCATGCCCGACTTGGTTGGGCATCCAGGCATCCACCGTTGCCGGTGGATCTACCGTGATCTACGTCAAGCCGGATTGGACCTCCAAGTAGACTGGTC
>CAYROO010000003.1:230604-440121 GCA_964425915.1 uncultured Polycyclovorans sp. | reverse complement strand
ATCCGTGAAGGTGGCCGCACGGTCGGCGCCGGCGTGGTGACGAAGATCGTCGACTGACGAAAAAAACGCTTCACAAGTTCACGGGGCGCGGTTATAATCCGCGCCCCGTTTTGTTCCGCTCTTTAAGACCTGAGTAATCGCATGGCCGCGACCAGCCAATCTATCCGTATCCGGCTTAAGGCCTTCGATCACCGTCTGATTGACAAATCAGCCAAGGAGATCGTTGAGACCGCTAAGCGTACTGGCGCCGTCGTGCGCGGGCCCATCCCGCTGCCGACCCGCAAGGAACGCTTCACCATCCTGGTGTCCCCGCACGTCGACAAGGACGCGCGTGATCAGTACGAAATCCGCACGCACAAGCGGCTCATGCAGATCGTGGACCCCACCGAAAAGACCGTGGATGCCCTTTCCAAGCTCGACCTTCCGGCGGGCGTGGAAGTGCAGATCCGCGTCAACTAAGGGAGGCCACGGACATGACGATTTCCATCATTGGACGCAAGGTGGGCATGACCCGGGTCTTTACCGACGCCGGTGAGGCAGTGCCCGTCACGGTCATCGAGTGCGCGCCCAATCGCGTGACTCAGGTCAAGACGCTTGACAGCGACGGCTACAACGCCGTGCAGGTGGCTGTCGGCGAGCAGAAAACCAGCCGCCTGACCAAGGCGGTGGCCGGCCATTATGCAAAGGCTGGCGTTGAAGCAGGCCGCGGCCTTTGGGAGATCCGCCTTGATGCGGGTGAGCTCGAAGGGATGCAGGCCGGTGCCGAGATCAAGGTCGACGCCTTCTCTGAAGTGAAGCGCGTTGACGTGACCGGTACCAGCATCGGTAAGGGTTTTGCCGGTGTGGTCAAGCGCTACGGCTTCGGCGGTGGTCGCGCCACGCACGGTAACTCGCTTTCGCACCGTGCACCGGGTTCCATCGGCCAGCGCCAGACCCCGGGCAAAGTGTGGAAGAACAAGAAGATGGCCGGTCAGATGGGGAACAAGCGTGTCACCACGCTCAACCTCGACCTGGTCAAGGTGGACCTCGAACGCAACCTGCTGCTGGTAAAGGGCGCGGTGCCGGGTGCCGAGAACGGAAACGTCATCGTGCGCCCCACGGTGAAGGGCTGATTTCACTGGGGAAAAACGGCAAATGGATATTCAAATGAACAACGCTGGATCCCTGAGCGTCTCCGACGCGGTCTTCGGGGTCGAATACAAAGAAGCACTGGTGCACCAGGTCGTGACCGCCTATATGAACGGCGGCCGCGCCGGCACCAAGGCGCAGAAGTCAAAGGCCATGGTGTCCGGCGGCGGCAAGAAGCCCTGGAAGCAGAAAGGCACCGGCCGCGCGCGCGCGGGCTCCATTCGCTCGCCCCTGTGGCGTGGGGGTGGTAAGACCTTCGCAGCAGTGCCGCGTGATTTCTCGCAGAAGGTCAACCGCAAGATGTACCGCGGCGCCCTTCGCTCCATCGTCTCTGAGTTGCTGCGCACCGGCAATCTGATGATCGATGATCAGTTCTCGGTCGATGCGCCCAAGACCAAGGGCTTGCTCAGCCAGCTGGATCGCGTCGGCAGCCACGATCTGCTGATCGTCACCGGTGAAGTCGACCGCAACCTGTACCTGTCCGCTCGCAATGTGCCGCACGTGGCCGTCTGCGACGTCGAGGGCATCAATCCGGTGGCGCTGCTGCGTCACCAGAAGGTGCTGATGACCAGCGACGCGGTGAAAAAGCTCGAGGCATGGCTGTCATGAACGCAGAACGCATCCATCAAATCATTCTTGCGCCGATGATCTCGGAGAAGGCGAGCCGTGTGGCCGAGAAGGCCAACCAGGCCGTGTTCAAGGTGGCCGGCGACGCTGACAAGGTCGAGATCAGGACCGCGGTGGAAACCCTTTTCAACGTCAAGGTGACCGCCGTGCGGACCCTTAACGTCAAGGGTAAGAACAAGCGCTTCGGTCAGCGCATGGGCCGTCGATCCGACTGGAAGAAGGCCTACGTCACTCTGGCCGCCGGCCAGGAAATCGACTTCGTCGGCAACGCGAACTAAAGGACGACACAGTCATGGCATTGATCCAGATGAAGCCCACGTCGCCCGGACAGCGTCACGTTGTCCGCGTGGTGACCCCGGGCCTGCACAAGGGTGCGCCGTACGCGCCCCTGCTCGAAAAGAAGAGCCATTCCGGCGGCCGCAACAACAACGGCCACATGACCACGCGCCACAAGGGCGGCGGTCACAAGCAGCACTACCGGATGGTCGACTTCAAGCGCGCCAAGGACGGTATTCCCGCCAAGGTCGAACGCATCGAGTATGACCCCAACCGTTCGGCGCACATCGCCCTGCTGCTGTTCGCAGACGGCGAGCGGCGGTACATCATCGCACCGCGCGGCGTGGCCGCTGGCGACGTGCTGCAGAACGGTGCCGAAGCACCGATCAAGGCCGGCAACTGCCTGCCGATTCGCAACATCCCGGTCGGTTCGACGATCCATTGCATCGAGATGCGTCCCGGCAAGGGCGCGCAGATCGCCCGGTCCGCCGGCGCTGCGGTTCAGCTGGTCGCTCGCGAAGGTCAGTACGCCACGGTGCGTCTGCGCTCCGGCGAGATGCGCAAGGTGTTGACCGAATGCCGCGCGACCATTGGTGAAGTCAGCAACGCCGACCACAACCTGCGCCAGTACGGCAAGGCCGGCGCCAAGCGCTGGAAGGGCATCCGCCCGACCGTCCGCGGCGTCGTCATGAACCCGGTTGACCACCCGCACGGTGGTGGTGAAGGGCGGTCCGGTCAGGGTAACCCGCACCCTGTGACGCCTTGGGGTCAGCAGACCAAGGGCCTCAAGACCCGCAATAACAAGCGCACGCAGCAGTTCATCGTGCGTAGCCGTCACAAGAAGAAGTAAGGACTAGGCCATGCCGCGTTCAATCAAGAAAGGGCCGTTTGTCGATCATCACCTCGCGAAGAAGGTGGAAGAGTTGGCGAATGCCCGTGTGAAGAAGCCGATCAAGACCTGGTCGCGTCGCTCGATGGTGACTCCTGACATGGTCGGTTTGACCATCCAGGTGCACAACGGGCGTCAGCACATGCCGGTCTTCATCACCGACAACATGATCAGCCACAAGCTGGGCGAGTTTGCGCCGACCCGTACGTTTAAGGGTCACGCGGACAAGGCCACCAAGAAGTAAGGCACGGACATGAATACTCAGGCCGTACTCAAGTTTGTCCGTCTGTCGCCGCAGAAAGCGCGACTGGTCGCCGACCTGGTTCGGGGCAAGAAGGTGGATGACGCGATCAACACGCTGAAGTTCTCCAATCAGCGTGCTGCCGACGTCATTCGCAAGGTGCTCGAATCGGCGATTGCCAATGCCGAGAACAATTTCGGCGCCGATGTCGACGAGTTGAAGGTCCGCGAGATCTTCGTCGACAAGGGCCCGGTGATGAAGCGCATCATGCCGCGCGCCAAGGGCCGCGCCGATCGCATCACCAAGCCGACCAGCCACATCACCATTCGCGTGAGCGACGAGTAAGGGACCAGGCAAATGGGTCATAAAGTCAATCCAACCGGTTTCCGCCTCGGCATTTCCACCCAGTGGACGTCCAACTGGTACGCCGAGAAAGCGGCCTACGGCGAGAACCTCAACCGCGACATGGCGGTGCGTAGCTTCCTCACTAAGAAGCTGGCGCAGGCCAATGTTTCCAAGATTCAGATCGAGCGTCCCGCCAAGTCGGCCCGCATCATCATCCACACGGCACGTCCGGGGATCGTGATCGGCAAGAAGGGTGAGGACATCGAAAAGCTGAAGGTGGAGGTCGCGGCGCGGCTGCAGCTGAAGCCCGAAGTGGTGCACATCAGCGTGGAAGAGATCCGCAAGCCGGAGCTCGACGCCAAGCTTGTGGCGGACAGCATCGCGCAGCAGCTGGAGCGCCGCATCATGTTCCGTCGCGCCATGAAGCGCGCGGTGCAGAACGCGATGCGCCAGGGTGCGGGTGGCATCAAGATCCAGGTCAGCGGCCGCCTCAACGGCGCCGAGATCGCGCGGACCGAGTGGTATCGCGAGGGTCGCGTGCCGCTGCATACCCTGCGTGCCTTCGTCGACTACGGCACCTCCGAAGCCCGTACCACCTACGGGATCATCGGGATCAAGGTGTGGGTGTTCAACGGCGAAGTGTTCGATAACAGCCGCGGCGCCCGCAAGGATGAAGCCGCCGAGGCCGTCACGGCCTAAGCCCAGGAGTCGTCATCATGATGCAGCCTAAGCGGACCAAGTTCCGCAAGCAGATGAAGGGCCACAACCGGGGCCTGACGTTCAACGGCAACAAAGTGAGCTTCGGCGATTTTGGCCTGAAGTCCACTGAGCACGGCCGGATCACCGCTCGCCAGATCGAGTCTGCGCGCCGTGTGATCACCCGCTACGTGAAGCGTGGCGGCAAGCTGTGGATCCGGATTTTCCCGGATGTGCCGGTGACCAAGAAGCCGCTGGAAGTCCGCATGGGCTCCGGCAAGGGCAACGTCGAGTATTGGGTTGCCAAGGTGCAGCCTGGAAAGATGCTTTATGAAATGGAAGGCGTCACCGAAGCTGAGGCGCGCGAGGCGTTCCGCCTGGCCGCCGCCAAGCTGTCGGTGAAAACCACCTTCGTTAACCGGACCATCCTGTAATGAAAGCGGCCGAATACGTGAAGGACCTGCGGACGAAGAGCGCCCAGGAATTGACTGACGAGTTGCTGGCCTTGCGGAAGGAGCAGTTCAACCTGCGCATGCAGGCAGCGACCGGCCAGATGAACAAGTCACACCTGATCGGCGAAGTTCGCAAGAAGATCGCCCGGGTGAAGACGATGATGCAGAGCCAGGTGAAGGCGTCATGAGCGAACAAGTCAACAACGCCGCGGCCGAGCGTGATCGCCGCATCGTCGGCAAGGTCACCAGCGCCAAGCCGAACAAGACCATCACGGTGCTCGTTGAGCGTCGTGAGCGTCACCCGCTGTACGGCAAGTACATCCGCCGTTCGACCAAGCTGCACGCGCATGACGAGAACAACGAGTGTGGTGAAGGCGATCTGGTTGCCGTCATCGAAACGCGTCCGATGTCGCGCACCAAGCGGTTCAAGCTGGTTGAAGTGATCGAGAAGGCCGGGGTGGTGTCATGATCCAACAGGAATCCTTTCTGCAGGCAGCCGATAACAGCGGCGCCAAGCTGGTGCAGGTGATCCAGGTCAAGGGCAGCACCCGTCGGCGTTATGCCGGAGTCGGCGACCTGGTGAAGGTCACCGTCAAGGACGCCATTCCGCGCGGCAAGGTGAAGAAGGGCGAAGTGCACGACGCCGTCGTGGTTCGCACCCGCCACCCGATCCGCCGTCCGGATGGTTCTGCCATTCGTTTCGACAGCAATGCCGCCGTGCTGCTGTCGAGCAAGGGCGAGCCCCTGGGCACCCGTATCTTCGGGCCGGTGACGCGCGAGCTGCGCGAACGGTTCATGAAGATCGTGTCCCTTGCGCCTGAAGTGATGTGAGGTCGAGCTGACATGAACAAGATCAAGAAGGGCGACGACGTCGTCGTCATCGCCGGCAAGGACAAAGGTCGTCGCGGTCGCGTCGATCAGGTGCTGGCTAACGGCAAGGTGCTGGTGGAAGGCATCAACGTCGTGAAGAAGCATCAGCGTCCCAATCCCAACGCGGGCGTCGCCGGCGGGGTGGTCGAGAAGACCATGCCGATCGACCGTTCGAACGTGATGCTGTGGAACCCCAAGGCCGAGAAGGCGGATCGCGTGGCGATCGTCATCGAGGGCTCGGGTGCGGACCAGCGCAAGGTCCGCGTGTTCAAGTCCACCAAGACGCCTGTGGACGCCTAACGGAACCCGAAGATGTCAAACCTGCAAACCTATTACATCAATGACGTGGTGCCCAAGCTTCGCAAGGAGCTGGTGCTGGGCGCGATGGAAGTGCCCCGTCTGAGCAAGATCACCCTGAACATGGGTGTCGGCGAAGCGACCATGGATCGCAAGGTCATCGAGCACGCGGTGTCGGATATGACCGCGATTGCCGGTCAGAAACCCGTGATCACCAAGTCCCGCATCGCAGTGGCCGGCTTCAAGATTCGTGAGAACTATCCGGTGGGTGTGATGGTGACCTTGCGCCGTGAGCGGATGTACGAGTTCCTCGAGCGTTTGATCACCGTGGCACTGCCGCGCGTTCGCGACTTCCGCGGCATCAAGGCCAGCGGATTCGATGGCCGTGGCAATTTCAATTTCGGGGTGACCGAGCAGATCATCTTCCCGGAAATCGACTATGACAAGGTCGATGCCACCCGCGGCATGAATATCTCCATCACCACGACGGCGAAGAACGACGCCCAGGGCCAGGCCCTGTTGGAAGCGTTCGGCTTCCCGTTCCGCAAGTAACGAGCGAGCAAAGCACATGGCCAAGACGAACATGATCGAGCGCGAAAAGAAGCGCGCCAAGCTGGTCGCCAAGCTGGGCAAGAAACGGCAGGCGCTGCGTGAGCAGATTGCCAATCCCGAGACGTCCATGGACGATCGTATGGAAGCCGTCGTCAAGCTGCAGAAAATGCCGCGCGACGCCAGCTACACCCGTCAGCGCAACCGCTGCAAGCTCACCGGCCGCACCCGCGGCGTGTACGCCAAGTTCGGCCTTGCCCGTCATAAGCTGCGTGAAGCAGCCATGCGTGGTGAGGTTCCGGGCCTGAAGAAGGCGAGCTGGTAAGAGGCCACCACTATGAGCATGCATGATCCCATCGCCGACTTCCTGACCCGTATCCGCAACGGTCAGATGGCCCGCAAAAAGCAGGTTGTCTCGCCCTCTTCCAAGGTCAAGGAAGCCATCGCCAAGGTTCTCAAGGACGAGGGCTACATCGCCGACTTCAACGTCGTTGCGGTGGAAGGCAACAAGAAGGTCATCACCGTGGCCCTGAAGTACTTCGAGGGCAAGCCGGTGATCGAGCGCCTGCAGCGGGTCAGCCGTCCCGCGCTGCGCATTTACAAGAACAAGGACGAGCTGCCGAAGGTTCTCGGCGGGCTGGGCGTCGCCATCATCTCCACGCCAAGCGGCGTGGTGAGCGATCGTGCCGCGCGCGCCGCCGGGCATGGTGGCGAAGTGCTCTGCATCGTCGCCTAAGCGGGAAGAACGAACATGTCACGAGTTGCCAAGAATCCGCTGAAGTTGCCCGCTGGCGTGCAGGTCACGTCGCAGGGCGGCGTGGTGAACGTCAAGGGTGCCAAGGCGTCCCTGGACCTGCCGCTGCCCAAGGGCGTGGACATTGAAATTCAGGACGGCGTGCTGACCATGAACGCCGAATCGGTTGCCAAGGACCCGGCGAAGTCCGGCACCGTCCGCGCCATCATCGCCAACATGGTGGTGGGTGTGACGACCGGCTACGAGCGCCGCCTGCAGCTGGTGGGCGTCGGCTACCGTGCGCAGACCCAGGGCAAGGTGATCAACCTGGCATTGGGCTTTTCGCACCCGATTGCCTATCCGATCCCTGAGGGCGTGACGGTGGAAACCCCGTCGCAGACCGAAGTGGTGGTGAAGGGTGCTGATAAGCACATGGTGGGCCAGGTGGCCGCCGACATTCGGGGGTTCCGTCCGCCTGAGCCCTATAAGGGCAAGGGTGTTCGCTACCTCAATGAAAAGGTCGTGATGAAGGAGGCGAAGAAGAAGTAAGACCCGCCCGGCGCTATCGCCGAGCCTTGGTCTCGCTTCGTTCTCACCGCCACCGACTACTAGAGATTCCGGTCATGAAAGACAAGAAAACCACCCGTATCCGCCGCGCACGTCGCGCTCGGGCACACATTCGCGAGCTGGGCGTGTATCGCCTGTGCGTCCACCGCACCCCGCGTCATATCTACGCGCAGGTGATTGCCCCCAACGCCGGCGACACGGTGGCCGCCGCGTCGACCGTTGAGAAGCTCGACCTGGAAGGCGCCACGGGTAACGTGGATGCCGCCAAGCGCGTCGGTCAGCTGATCGCCGAACGTGCCAAGGCGGCCGGTGTTACACAGGTGGCCTTCGATCGTTCCGGCTTCAAGTATCACGGCCGTATCCGCGCGCTGGCCGACGCCGCGCGTGAAGCTGGCCTGGAGTTCTAAAACATGGCGAACAACATGCAGTACGACGACTCACAGTCTGGTTCCGAGCTGAAGGAAAAGCTGGTCACCGTCAACCGGGTTTCCAAGACCGTGAAGGGCGGCAAGCAGTTTGCCTTCACCGCTTTGACGGTGGTCGGTGACGGCGCCGGTCGGGTCGGTTTTGGCTACGGCAAGGCGCGTGAAGTGCCGGCCGCGATCGCCAAGGCGATGGACCAGGCCAAGAAGAACATGATCACCGTCGCCCTGCGTGGCGGCACGGTGCAGCACGAGATCTGGGGCGAGCACGGCGCCAGCCGCGTGTTTCTGCGCCCAGCCTCTGAAGGTACCGGTGTCATTGCGGGGGGCGCCATGCGTGCCGTGTTCGAAGTGGCTGGGGTGCACAACATCCTGTCCAAGTCGTTCGGCTCGCGTAACCCGATCAACACCGTCCGCGCGACCATCAACGCGCTGAAGAACATGAACATGCCGTCCGAAATTGCCGCCAAGCGTGGCAAGACGGTCGAAGAGATCCTGGGGGCCTGAGATGTCCGGCAACAAACAGATCAAGGTCACCCTGGTGAAGAGCCTGGCCAAGCGCCTGCCGCGCCACGTTGCCTGCGCGCACGGCCTCGGCCTTCGCAACCGTCACCAGACGGTGGTGCACACCGCCACCCCGGAAATCATGGGGATGGTCAATAAAGTCGGCTACCTCCTCAAAGTGGAAGAGGTCTGAGATGAAACTGAATTCCATCAAGCCTGCTGCAGGCGCCAAGAAAGCCCGGACCCGCGTCGGTCGCGGCATCGGCTCCGGCCTGGGCAAGACCGCCGGTCGTGGTCACAAAGGTCAGCACGCGCGCAAGGGCGGTTACCACAAGGTCGGCTTCGAAGGCGGCCAGATGCCGATTCAGCGTCGTCTGCCGAAGCGGGGCTTCACCTCGCAGCAGGCGTTGACCCGCGCAGAATTGACGCTGTCCAAGCTCGACAAGATGAAGGGCAGCGAGATCGACCTCGCCACCCTCATTGCCGAGGGCGTGGTGCGCCGTGACACGCTGACCGCCAAGGTGGTGAAGTCAGGCAGCATCAGCCGCGCCATCACGCTCAAGGGCGTGCTCGTCACCAAGGGCGCGCGTGAAGCCATCATCGCCGCTGGCGGCAGCATCGCCGAGTAAGGCACCCCGCAAGGACGCCCATGGCTAAGAACCCCGCCGCCGCCGGAATGGTCCCCGACTTCAGCAAGCTGTCTGAGGTTCGCGGCCGCCTGCTGTTCCTGCTCGGCGCCATCATCGTGTACCGGATTGGTAGCTTCATTCCGGTGCCGGGCATCGACCCGGCGCAGATGGCGGCCCTGTTCGACCAGCAGCGCGGCACCATCCTCGACATGTTCAACATGTTTTCGGGTGGGGCGCTGTCGCGGCTGTCGGTGTTTGCCTTGGGCGTTATGCCTTATATCTCCGCCTCCATCATCGTGCAGCTGCTGTCGGCCACCGTGCCGTCATTGAAAGAGCTGAAGAAGGAAGGCGAGTCCGGTCGTCGGCAGATCACCAAGTACACGCGCTACGGCACGCTGGCGCTGGCGACCTTTCAGTCGATCGGCGCCGCCTATGCCTTGCAGAGCAGTGGCGTGGCGTTCAGCCCGGGGCTCGGCTTTATCTTTGTGGCGTCGGTCAGCCTCATCACCGGCACCATGTTCCTGATGTGGTTGGGTGAGCAGATCACCGAGCGTGGCATCGGCAATGGTATTTCCATCATCATCTTCATCGGCATCGTCGCCGGCTTCCCCAGTGCCTTGGCAGGAACCGCGCAGCTGGTGAGCGAAGGCTCGATCAGCGGCTTTACCGTGATCGTGGTGTTCGCGTTGGTGGTGGCCATCACCTATGGCGTGGTCGTGTTCGAGCGCGCACAGCGTCGTATTCCGGTGCATCATGCACGCCGGCAGCAGGGACGCAAGGTGTTCGCGGCGCAGACCCAGCATCTGCCGCTGAAGCTGAACATGTCCGGGGTGATCCCGCCGATCTTTGCCAGCTCCATCATCCTGTTCCCGGCATCGATCGTGCAGTTTGCCGGCGGCGATACGCCGGGCGGTCTGCTGCAGCAGGTAGTCAACGCGCTGTCACCCGGCAATGCGCTGTACACCCTGCTGTATGCCGCGCTGATCATCTTCTTCTGCTTCTTCTACACCGCGCTGGTGTTCGACAGTCGCGAAACCGCCGACAACCTCAAGAAGTCCGGCGCGTTCATTCCAGGGGTGCGTCCCGGGGTGCACACCGCGCGATTTATCGACACCGTCCTCACGCGGCTGACCGTGGTGGGTGCTTCGTACATCACCGTGGTCTGTCTGTTCCCGGAGATTCTGCGGAGTTTCTATCCCGGCATCCCGTTCTACCTCGGCGGCACGTCCCTGCTGATCACCGTGGTGGTTGTTATGGACTTCATGGCGCAGCTGCAGGCGCACCTGATGTCCCACCAGTATGAGGGTTTGCTGAAGAAGGCAAATCTGAAGAACCCCGGCGCAGGCATGCTGCGTTAAGCCGCTGCCCGCCCTGTTTCCATCGTTGAGGTTGATATGAAAGTCCGCGCTTCAGTCAAGAAAATCTGCCGGAACTGCAAAGTGATCCGTCGTAATGGCGTGGTGCGGGTGATCTGCACCGATCTGCGGCACAAACAGCGCCAGGGTTGATCCCCGGCGTTGAATGACGCAAACGTTTTCACTACAATGCGCGGCTTTTCCGCGCGGTTTTAAGCTCTATAACCGAGGTTACTCATGGCACGTATCGCGGGGGTCAATATCCCGGATAAAAAGCACGCAGTCATCGCCCTTCGCGCCATCTATGGCGTGGGCGCGACCCGTGCAAAGCAGATCTGCGAAGCAGCGGGCATCGCCCAGGACATCCAGATCCGCCAACTGACCGAGGAAGAGGTCGAGAAACTGCGTGCCGCCGTCGGCGCCTTCGTGGTTGAAGGCGACCTGCGCCGCGAAGTGTCGATGAGCATCAAGCGTCTCATGGACCTTGGCTGCTACCGCGGTCTGCGCCACCGTCGCGGCCTGCCGGTTCGCGGCCAGCGCACCCGGACCAACGCACGGACCCGCAAGGGCCCCCGTCGCGCGGTCAAGAAGTAATCGCTGAACTGATCAAGGCATACGTACATGGCAGCCAACACGGCCTCCGCGCAGAAGCGCAAGAAAGTTCGCAAGAACATCTCCGATGCGGTGGCGCATATTCATGCGTCCTTCAACAACACCATCGTGCTGATCACTGACCGTCAGGGGAACACCATCTCCTGGTGCACGGCCGGTGCTTGCGGGTTCAAGGGCTCGCGCAAGAGCACGCCGTTCGCCGCCCAGGTGGCGGCCGAGCGCGCCGGCGCCGCTGCGGCAGAGCACGGCGTCAAGAACATCGAAGTGCGCGTCAAGGGCCCAGGCCCGGGGCGTGAGTCCGCGGTGCGTTCGCTCAACGCTGCCGGCTTCAAAGTCACCAACATCACTGACGTTACGCCGATCCCGCACAACGGGTGCCGGCCGCCCAAGCGTCGTCGCGTCTAAGCACAGGAAACCGTCATGGCTCGTTACATTGGCCCCACCTGCAAGCTCAGCCGCCGTGCTGGCACCGATCTCATGCACAAGAGCCGCGCACGCGCGCTCGACAGCAAGTGCAAGCTCGACACCCCGCCGGGGCAGCACGGTGCGCGCAAGCCCCGTCTTTCCGACTACGCCCTGCAGCTGCGCGAGAAGCAGAAGCTGAAGCAGATGTACGGCGTGCTGGAACGTCAGTTCCTGAACTACTACAAGAAGGCGTCGACCAAGAAGGGCTCGACCGGCGTCATCCTGTTGCAGCTGCTGGAGCAGCGCCTCGACAACGTGGTGTACCGCATGGGCTTCGGGCGCACCCGCGCCGAAGCGCGTCAGCTGGTCGGCCATAAGTCGGTGCGCGTCAATGGTACGCTGGTCAATATTCCGTCCTACAGCGTCCAGGCCGGGGATGTCGTCGAGATTGTCGACGGTTCCCGCAACCAGGTGCGGATCGCCGAATCCCTGTCCATCGCCTCACAGGTCGGTTTCCCCGACTGGGTGGACGTGGACGAGAAGGGCCTCAAGGGCACCTTCAAGTCGGTTCCCACCCGGGATCAGATCCTGCCGGACATCAACGAAAGCCTCGTGGTCGAGTTGTACTCGAAGTAATCCACGGCTTATTCGTCTAGAAGAGGTGCATGCACTATGCAGAACGTCGTCGCTGATCTCCTGAAGCCGCGTCTTGTCGATGTCGAGGCGGTGAGCCCGTACCGGGCCCGCGTCACGCTCGAACCGATGGAGCGGGGCTTTGGGCACACGCTCGGCAACGCCCTGCGCCGCATCCTGCTGTCGTCCATCCCGGGCGCGGCGGTGACCGAGGTGCAGATCGAGGGCGTGGTGCACGAATACAGCGCGCTGGAAGGCGTGCAGGAAGACGTGCTCGACATCCTGCTGAACATCAAGAACGTGGCCGTGCGTCTGCACAACCGCGATGAAGTGACCCTGCGTCTGGAAAAGTCCGGCAAAGGTCCGGTCACCGCCGGCGACATCAAGGTCGATCACGATGTCGAGATCGTCAATCCCGATCTGGTGTTGGCGAACCTGACCGGTGGCAAGCTCAACGCCACACTGAAGATCACCCGCGGCCGCGGCTATGTGCCGGCCACCAGCGCCGAGCGTGATGAAGAATCCCGTGGCATCGGCGCGCTCAAGCTGGATGCGTCCTACAGCCCGGTGCGTCGCGTGAGTTACGGAGTTGAACGGGCCCGTGTCGCCCAGCGGACCGACCTCGACAAGCTGGTGCTGGATGTCGACACCAATGGCAGCGTCGAGCCGGGTGAAGCCGTGCGACTCGCCGCGCGCATCCTGCGCGACCAGCTGTCGGTGTTCGTTGATCTGGAAGCCGAAGCGGCCACCCAGGCGGCGACGACCACCAAGACCGACCTGGCGCCGATCCTGTTCCGTCCGATCGATGATTTGGAACTGACCGTGCGTTCGGCCAACTGTCTGAAGGCCGAGAACCTGTACTACATCGGCGATCTGGTGCAGCGCACCGAGATCGAACTGATGAAGACGCCGAACCTCGGCAAGAAGTCGCTCAACGAAATCAAGGAAGCGCTGCGCGCCCAGGACCTTGAGCTTGGAATGAAGCTCGACAACTGGTCGTCGCCCAAGACCGTCGCCTGACGGTTAGCGCCGGCATTTAGAGTAAGGAAAAGACCATGCGTCACACCATTGCCGGCCGCGCGTTCGGCCGTAGTCCCAGCCACCGCAAGGCGACCATGCAGAGCATCGCCGTGGCCCTGATCAAGCATGAAATGATCAAGACCACCGTGCCCAAGGCCAAAGAGCTTCGCCGCTTCGCCGAGCCGCTGATCACCCGCGCCAAGTCGGACAGCGTGCACAACCGCCGGATCGTGTTCAGCCGCCTGCGCGACCGGGATGCCGTGCAGAAGCTGTTCAACGACCTAGCCCCCCGCTTCAACGGCCGTCCGGGCGGCTACACCCGCATTCTTCGCTGCGGGTTCCGTGCCGGTGACAATGCGCCGATGGCGTATATCGAGCTGATCGACCGCAAGGCTGCCGAAGTTGAGGCGCCGAAAGCGGACGCCTGAAGTCCGCATGCGGTTCGCACAAAGGCACCTTCGGGTGCCTTTGTTGTTTATATCCGCCCAACCGATATGCAGCGTGGCGCCTCAGTGGTAATATGAATGCTTCGCATTTGCGTCCGGCGGGATCCTCGATGCCGCCGTGTCCCTGCCTTGCGTGATATCTCGGAGTCTTCATGCTGTCTCATGTTCGCCCGTGTCTATTCCTGGTGATGATCGGCTTCGCCGCACTGCCGCTGCGGCTTTCCGCAGCTGATGCTGCGGCGGTACGTGCGCCGATCGAGGCACAGCTCGCAATCGACAAGGCTGCGCAGGCCACCCAGCAACGGATCGATGCACTGGACGACCGCACCCGCCGCGCGGTGGTGGCCTACCGTGATGCGCTGGACGCGACCGACAGTCTCGAGCGCTACAACGCGCAACTGACGCTGCAGCTGGATTCACAGGCGCGTGAACAGGCGGCGCTGCGGGAGCAGATCGATCAGCTTGATGTGACCGCGCGTGAAATCGTGCCGCTTCTGCAGCGCATGCTCGACACGCTGGTGCAGTTCGTGGCGCTGGACATGCCCTTCCTGTCGGAGGAGCGCGCGGCGCGACTCGACACCCTGCGGGCGCTGATGCCACGCGCTGACGTCAGCATTGCCGAGAAATACCGCCGGCTTGCCGAGGCGTATCAGGTGGAGATGGAGTACGGCCGCACGCTTGAGGCCTACCAGGCCCCGCTCAGCAGTGAGGATGACCGGGTGGTCAACCTGCTGCGGGTGGGGCGGCTGGCGCTGATGTATCAGACCCTGGATGGGCGCGAGAGTGGCTACTGGGACCCTGTGGCGGGACGCTTCGTGGTCGACGACGACTATCATGCCGCGGTTCGTGAGGGTCTCAAGGTGGCGCGCAAGCAGGCCGCCCCCACCTTGTTGCGGCTGCCGCTGCAGGCGGCCGCCGGAGCCACGCCATGATCCGCGCCGCGCTGCTGGCCTTGTTGTTCGCTGTCGCAGCCATGCCGGCAACGGCGAGCGAACCCGCAAGGACCCTGGACGAATTGCTGGCACAGACCCGCTCCGCACGGGACGTCGAGGCCCGTGAAAACGCGGCGCGGGTGGCGCGCTTTCTCGATGCCGCCAACCAGCAGGAAGCATTACGCAGCGAAGCAGAGGCGGCGCTTCGCCAGGCGCAGCAGCGCGCCGATCGTCTGTCCGCTGACTTTGATCGGAATGATGCCGCGCTGTCGGCACTGCAGGCCGAGCTCGATGCCCGAGCCGGCAATCTCGGTGAGATGTTCGGTGTGGTGCGGCAGGTGGCGGGCGATGTCAGCGCGGTCGCGATGAACTCGCTGGTCACGGTGCAGTTCCCCGAACGTCAGGCGCCGTTAGCCGAGTTGGCGAACAGCCGCCGTCTGCCGTCCATCGACGCCCTGGAAACGCTTTGGTTCGAGATGCTCCGGGAGATGAATGAGAGTGGCAAGGTGGCGCGCTTTGACGCACCGGTGGTTGCCGCCGATGGCACACGATCCGCGCGCGAGGTGGTTCGAGCCGGTAGCTTCAGCGTGGTCGCCGGCAACCAGTTCCTGGGGTATCTCACCGGCGAGCAGACGCTGACGGTGTTACCGGCGCAGCCAGCCGCCCACTACCGGGGCTTGGCCGAAAATTTGTTCGAGGCGCGCGATGGTGTGGTGTCCTCCGTTATCGATCCCACCCGCGGGGCCCTGCTGTCGGTGCTGGTCCAGGCGCCGAGCCTGTGGGATCACCTGCAGTCGGGGGGGTTGGTCGGTTATGTGATTCTGCTGCTGGGCGCCCTAGGTCTGCTGCTGGCCGCCGAGCGACTGTGGGTGCTGACCCGAGTGGAGCAGGCCTTGCGGCGCCAGCGGCAACAGCTGGCGCAACCGCGCGCTGACAACCCGCTAGGCCGTGTGCTGCGGGTCTACCACGATGCACCGGATGTCGACCACGAGACCCTGGAACTCCGTCTCGACGAGGCGGTGATCCGTGAGATGCCGGCGCTCGAAGCCCGTATCCCCTGGCTCAAGATCCTGGCGGCCGTTGCACCCCTGCTGGGCTTGTTGGGTACGGTCACCGGGATGATCCTCACCTTCCAGCAAATCACGCTGTTCGGTACCGGCGATCCCAAGCAGATGGCGGGTGGCATCTCCCAGGCCCTGGTGACCACCGTGCTGGGCTTGGTGGTGGCGATTCCGATGGTCCTGCTGCACAGCTGGCTGTCCGGCCGCAGTCGCGACATGGTGCAGGTGCTGGAAGAGGAGAGCGCCGGGCTGATCGCGGAACACGCGGAGCGTCGGCGTGGCTGAGTGGCTGCAGCCGCTGGCGGATATCCGCGACTTCCTCGCCCTCGGCGGGCCGGTGGTGCAGCTGCTGCTCCTGGTCGCACTGGTGCTGTGGACCCTGATTCTCGAACGGTTGTTGTATTACCGCGGCGCCATGCCGAGCGAGCTGGCCGGGATTGAAGCGGCCTGGCAGGCACGCAGCGATCGCACCTCCTGGTTTGCCCACAAGATCAAGCGAGCCTGGGTCTCTGCAGCGCAGCGGCGGCTGCGGGGGCCCCTGCCGATGATCAAGGTATTGGTGGCGCTCTGCCCGATGCTGGGGCTGCTGGGTACTGTCACCGGCATGATTCAGGTGTTCGACGTCATGTCGGCGCTGGGCACCGGCAATGCCCGCGCGATGGCGGGGGGCGTCTCCTCCGCCACCCTGCCGACCATGGCCGGCATGGTGGTGGCGATTTCCGGTTTGTTTTTCGTGTCCCGCTTTGAACAGGTCGTGGAACGTGCCTCACACCGTCTCAACGACCACCTCCTGACCCACTGAGCTGATCATGGCCCGCAAGCATCGACGCGCTGAAGACGACGCTGGCATCGACCTGACCCCGATGCTGGACGTGGTGTTCATCATGCTCATCTTCTTCATCGTCACCACCTCCTTCGTCAAGGAAACCGGCATCGACGTCAGCCGGCCCAGCGCCAAGACTGCGGAGCGCAAGGAGCAGGGCAACATTCTGGTGGGCATACGCGACAGCGGCGAAGTGTGGATCGACAAGCGCGCCGTGGACCTGCGTGCAGTGCGCGCCAACATCGAGCGGCTCCATGCCGAGAATCCTGAAGGCGCCGTGGTGATCATCGCCGACCGGGGCTCCGAAACCGGCGTGCTGGTGCAGGTGATGGACCAGGTCCGTCTGGCCGGTGTCGACAACATCTCGATTGCTGCCACGGACCCCCAGGGCGGCGAATGAAGCGGCACCGACTGCTGACGGCGCTGGGATTGGCGGTGCTGGTGACGACGGGGCTGTTCTGGCTGATGCACGCCATGGTGGTGGGCGGCGGTCGGCAGCATGCAGCGGTCGACGCCTACGCCGGGGTCGATTTCGTCCGGGTGCCACGCGAGACGCGACTGGAGGTGCGCGACCGGACCAAGCCGGAACGGCCGCCGCCCCCGAGAAACCCGCCGCCACCTCAGCTGCAGGTGCAGGCGCCGCCGACCCAGGCGCAGCCGGCGCCGATGCCGTTTCAGATGCCACAGCTCGATCTGGCGCCGCACATGGCCGGGGGTCCTTTCCTTGGCCAGTTCCAAGCGGGTGATCTCAGCGGAGATGGCGAGTTGATCCCGCTGTTGCGGATCGCCCCTCAGTATCCGCGGCAGGCAGCCCGGGACGGCGTCTCGGGCGTGGTCACGGTGGAGGTGGTGGTGGGGCCGGATGGACTGGTGCGCACCGCGCGTGTCATCAAGGCTTCGCCGCGCGGCTACTTCGAGCAGGCCGCGCTGCAGTCCGCTCGTCGCAGCAAGTTCCGGCCGCGCATCGTCGATGGTCAGGCCGTCGAGCAGACGGGTACGTATGACATCGTGTTCAGCCTGGAGGGCTCATGAGCCTGCTACGGCAATCCGTGCTGACCCTGCTGCTGCTCACCAGCCTCGCGGTTCAGGCCGAGCGCAAGGCCAGCGGCAGCCTGTCGGAAGCCAACTTTCGGCCGCTGGAAAAGGCGCAGGCGCTGATGGCCGAGGACCGTCATGAGGAAGCGCTGAAGCTGCTGCAGGCGTTGCAGCAGCGGACTGCCAATGACTATGAGCAGGCACTGGTGCTGCAGACCCTGGGATTTCTTCACGCGGACCGCAATCAGTTTGCTCGCGCGATCCCCTATTTCGAGCAGGCGCTGGCGCTGAATGCGCTACCCCAGCAGCCCCACGAGCAGATGCTGATGGCGCTGGGGCAGCTATTGTTTTCGGAAGGGCGGCTGGACGAGGCCATCGCGAGGCTGGAGGCCTATTTCGAGGAGGTCGGCGCAGCGGGCAGCGTCGATGCGCACTTGATGCTGGCCAGCGCCTATGCTGACCGTCAACGCTACCGCGAGGCCTTGCCCCATGTCTCCGCTGCAATCGCCGCCAGCGATGCGCCGCGGCTGTCCTGGTATCAGTTCAAGCTGGGGTTGCATCATGCGCTCGAGCAGTACGCCGCCTGCGCGGAAACATTGCTCAACATCATCGCGCTGGCACCGGACACTGCCATGCCCTGGCAGCAGCTCGCCAGCGTTTTGATCGAGATCAAGCGCGATCGCGAGGCGCTGGCGGTGCTGGCGCTTGCGGATCGTCAGGGCTTACTGACGTCGGCCACAGCGGTCCGCAACTTGGCCCAGCTTTATCGGCTGCTGGATATTCCGTACAAGGCTGCCGAAGTGCTGGCAGCGGGGATCGCCTCGGGGCGGCTGCCGGGCGACGAAAGCACCCGTGTCGCCCTGGCCGAGGCCTGGATTGCTGCACGCGAGCATGGTCGTGCCGATAGCGTGTTGGCGCAGGCCGCCCAGGCGGCGTCTCGCGGTACGCTGGCGCTGCGGCTGGCGCAGGTACGGATCGAGTCGCGCCAGTGGGCCGCGGCGCTGGAGGCGCTCGACCTGGCCCTGCGCAAGGGCGTCGACAGTTCTGGAGAAGTCCAGTTTCTGCGGGGCGTAGCGGCGATGTCCTTGGATCGGCTGGACATGGCAGAGCAGGCCTTCACCGCTGCCATGGATGATCCCCGGCGCCGCGCCGATGCCCGGGCCTGGCGCGACCACCTCCGCGAGCGTCGGCGCATGGAGGCTGCGGGCTGAGCCGCAACTGCCGCTTGATGACGGGGCAGTGCAACAGTTAGTTTCTCGGGGGTCCTCCTTTGATTGATGCTGCGGGACGCCCCAGCGGCGCCCCCTGGAATCCCTGTTATGCGCCTGTTGCTCGTGGTTCTTGCTCTGATGCTTGCCCTGCCCGCGGCGGCGGAGCAGCTGCTGCGTCGGGGCAACGGCGGCGATGTCGAAGGACTGGACCCACATCGTATTGAGAGCGTCAGCGCATCCGACGTGGTGCGAGATCTTTACGAGGGCCTGACCCGCAGCGGTCCGGACGGACGTCCGGAACCGGGTGCGGCGACCCACTGGGAACGGCTGGATGATGGCTTGCGCTATCGCTTCCACCTGCGTCCTGAGGCGCGCTGGAGCAACGGGGATCCGGTGACGGCCGCCGATTTCGTCGCGGGCCTGCAGCGCAGCGTCGACCCGGCCACCGGCTCCAACTACTCGCAGATGCTGTCGCCCTTGCAGCATGCCGATGCCATCATTGCCGGTGAACGGCCGGCGGCCGACCTCGGGGTCGTTGCCGTCGACACGCACACGCTGGACATCCAACTGCGCGCGCCCACGCCCTACCTGCTGGGCCTGCTCAGCCATTCCTCCGCCAGTCCGATCCACCGGCCCAGCCTGGCGCAATGGGGCAAGGATTTTGCACGGCCCGGACGCATGGTGAGCAATGGCGCCTACCAACTGCGCGAGTGGGCGCTGCAGTCGCACATTGAGCTGGTTCGCAATCCGCATTACTGGGACGACGCCGCCACGCGGATCGATCGGGTTCGCTACCTGTCCACCGAGGACATCGACTCCGAGTTCAAGCGCTACCGTGCCGGTGAGCTCGACATCACCTACACCGTGCCCTCCTCGCAGAGCGCCTGGGTGCGACAGCACCTGCCGGAGGAATGGCGGGTGCACCCCTATCTCGGCACCTACTACTACGGCCTCAACCTGGCGCAGCCGCCGCTGCGGGACAACCCGAAGCTGCGTCTGGCGCTGGCGCTGGCGGTGGATCGCGACATCATTACCGGCAAGGTGCTCGGCAACGGCGAGGTGCCGGCCTACACCTGGGTGCCCCCCGGTGTCGATGGCCATCGCCCGGCCACACCGGAATGGGCGGGCTGGACCCGTGAACAGCGGCTGGCGCGCGCGCGCGCGCTATACGCCGAGGCCGGCTACGGGCCCGACCGCCCAGCGGAAGTGGAAATCCTCTACAACACGCAGGAAGACCATCGCAAAATCGCCACCGTCATTGCCGCCATGTGGAAACAATGGCTGGGCGTCAAAGCGACCTTGCGCAATCAGGAGTGGAAGGTCTACCTGCAAACCCGACGGCTAGGCGTCGACACCCAGGTGTTCCGTGCCGGCTGGATTGGTGACTACAACGACCCCAACACCTTCATGGAGATCCTTCACTCCGGGCACGGTCTCAATGACGTCGGCTACGACAACCCCGCCTTCGATGCGGTGCTCGACGCCGCCAGCCGCGAGCCGGACCCGACACGCCGGGCGGCGCTGATGCACGATGCCGAGGCAATGATCGTTGAAGACCTGCCGGTGCTGCCCCTGTACTTCTATGTCACCAAGCATCTGGTGAAGCCCTGGGTGAAGGGCTGGGAAGGCAACATCATGGATCACCACCCAACGCGGCGCCTGTGGATCGAGGGGCGGCCACAATGATCGGATTCGCGCTGCGCAGACTGGCCTCCGCGCTGCCCACCCTACTGGTGCTGGTGGTGCTGGCATTCGCCATGATGCGGGCTGCGCCGGGCGGGCCCTTCGACACCGAGCGCGCGCTGCCGGCGGAAGTGAAGGCGCAACTGGAGGCGCAGTACCGGTTGGATCTGCCGCTCTGGCAGCAACTGGGACACTACCTCGCGGATGTCGTCCGCGGTGATCTTGGGCCGTCATTTCAGTATGCCGAGTTCAGCGTCAACGAACTGATCGGGCAGAGCTTTCCGGTGTCGCTGCAGCTGGGCCTCAGTGCGCTGGTGCTGGCCCTGGTGGTGGGCGGCGGTGCCGGCATGCTGGCGGCCCTGCGCCAGAACCGGGCCTTGGACCATGGGGTGATGACCCTGGCGATGACCGGCATCTCGGTGCCCAATTTCGTGGTGGCGCCCCTGCTGATCCTGCTGTTCGCGGTCACCCTGGGCTGGCTCCCGGCCGGCGGCTGGGATGGCGGTGTGGCCAGCCGGGTGCTGCCGGTCGTGGCGCTGGCCTTGCCGCAGGTGGCCTACATCGCGCGGCTGATGCGTGGCTCCATGATTGAGGTGCTGCATCAGCCCTACATTCGCACCGCGCGGGCCAAGGGCCTGCCGATGCGTCAGGTGATGCTGCGGCATGCCTTGCGGCCGGCCATGCTGCCGGTGCTGTCCTATCTGGGGCCCGCCGCCGCCGGCATCATCACCGGCTCGGTGGTGATCGAGCAGATCTTCGGCATTCCCGGACTGGGGCGCTATTTCGTGCAGGGCGCGCTCAACCGTGACTACGGGCTGGTGATGGGCGTGGTGGTGTTCTACGGGGTGCTGATCATCGCCTTCAACTTTCTGGTGGACCTGCTCTACGGTGTGCTCGACCCGCGGGTGCGCACATGAGCCTGCCGGTGCTGCCCCCTGCCGATGCCGGCCGCAGCCTGTGGCAGGACGCTGGCCGTCGGCTCCGCCGCAATCGTGCTGCGATGACGGCGCTGGTGGTGCTGACCACGATCATGCTGCTGGTGATCGTCGGCCCCTGGCTGACGCCGTATGCCTACGACCAGATCGACTTCGATGGCGAGTGGGCGGCGGCGCCTTTCACGGCGGCACACTGGTTCGGCACCGATACCCTGGGGCGCGACCTGTTCACGCGCACCCTGCATGGGGGGCGCATCTCCCTGATGGTGGGGGTGGTCGCCACCCTGGTGTCGCTGTTGATCGGCGTGACCTGGGGTGCGGTTGCCGGCTACTTCGGCGGCCGGGTCGATGCGGTGATGATGCGCATTGTCGATATTCTTTATGCCCTGCCGTTCATGTTCCTGGTCATCCTGCTGATGGTGCTGTTCGGGCGTCACCTGGTGCTGATCTTCGTGGCGATCGGCGCCATCAACTGGCTGGACATGGCACGCATTGTCCGCGGCCAAACCCTGAGCCTGCGGCGCCGCGAGTTCATCGAGGCGGCGGTGGTCGCAGGCGTCACACCCGGGACCATCATTCGCCGCCACATCATCCCCAATCTGCTGGGGGTGGTGGCGGTCTATGTGACGCTGACCATTCCGCAGGTGATCCTGGTGGAGTCCTTCCTCAGTTTTCTCGGCCTCGGCGTGCAGGCACCCGCCACCAGTTGGGGCGCCCTGGTGGACGAAGGGGCCCGCGAAATGGCGCGAGCGCCCTGGTCGCTGATCTTCCCCGCCGCCTTCCTCGCCCTCACCCTGTTCTGCTTCAATTTCATCGGGGACGGCCTTCGCGATGCGCTTGATCCCAAGGAGCGTTGAGCCGATGATCGATGCGCCGCTGCTGCAGGTCCGGGATCTTCAGGTCCGCTTCGAAACCCCCGACGGGCCGGTGGTGGCGGTTGATCGCCTCGACTTCGCGATGCACGCGAGCGAAACCCTCGGCATCGTCGGCGAGTCCGGATCCGGCAAGTCGCAGACCGCCTTGGCGATTCTCGGCCTGCTGGCCGATAACGCGCGCGTCAGCGGCGCGGTGGTGTTCGAAGGGCGCGACCTGCTGACCGCGCCCGAGGCGGCGCGCCGCGCCGTTCGCGGGGCCCGCATCGGCATGGTGTTCCAGGATCCGATGACTTCGCTCAACCCTTATCTGCGGATCGGCGTGCAGATGGCGGAGGTGCTGCAGCTACACCGCGGGCTCAGTCGTGACGCCGCGCTGAGTGAGTCGGCGCGCATGCTGGAAGCGGTGCAGTTACCCGAGGCGCGACGTCGCCTGCAGGCCTATCCGCATGAGCTGTCCGGGGGGCAACGTCAGCGGGTGATGATGGCGATGACCCTGTTGCCGCGGCCGGCCCTGTTGCTGGCCGACGAGCCCACCACGGCGCTCGATGTCACCGTGCAGGCAGGCCTGTTGCAGCTATTGCGCGAACTGCAGCGCGAGTTTGGACTGGCCATCATCCTCATCACCCACGATATCGGGGTGGTCGCAGAGGTTTGCCGGCGTACCTTGGTGATGTACGGCGGTCGTTGCATGGAACAGGGGGCGACCGGAGATCTGCTGTCGGCGCCACGGCACCCCTATACCCAAGGCTTGTTACAGGCGCGTCCCCGCCTTGATAGCGACCGTAGCCAGCCGCTGACCACCTTGCCGGGCCAGCCGCCGGCGCCGGGCGACATCCTGCCGGGGTGCCCGTTCGCGCCGCGCTGTGCAGAGGTGATCGACCTTTGCCATACCGAACGGCCTCAGCCGCGCGGTGACCATCGGCCGGTAGCCTGCCACCTTCGATAACGACGGCTTCAGCGCTTCTTCTTGAGCAGCGGCTTGAGAAAGCGACCGGTATGCGAACGCGCCACGGTGGCGACCTGTTCCGGCGTGCCGCTGGCCACCAGTTCGCCGCCGCCGCTGCCACCTTCGGGCCCGAGATCCAACAGCCAGTCAGCGCGTTTGATGATGTCGAGGTTGTGCTCGATGATCACCACCGTATTGCCATGATCGCGGAGCCGCTCCAGCACCTTGATCAGCTGGGCGACATCATGGAAATGGAGGCCGGTGGTGGGCTCGTCGAGGATGTACAGGGTGTTGCCGGTGTCGCGGCGCGACAGCTCCTTCGCCAGCTTGATGCGCTGCGCCTCGCCACCCGACAGGGTGGTCGCGTTCTGCCCCAGGGTGATGTACGACAGGCCGACATCCATCAGGGTGCTGAGCTTGCGATGCAGGGCCGGCACCGGCTTGAAGAACTCGCAGGCGGTTTCGACCGTCATGTTGAGCACTTCGTCGACGGTCTTGCCCTTGTAGCGGATCTCCAGGGTCTCGCGGTTGTAGCGCCGCCCCTGGCAGGTGTCGCAGGTGACGTAGACGTCCGGCAGGAAGTGCATCTCCACCTTGATCACTCCATCGCCCTGGCAGGTCTCGCAGCGACCGCCCTTGACGTTGAAGCTGAAGCGCCCCGGGGTGTAGCCCCGCGCCCGGCTTTCGGGGACTCCGGCAAACAGGTCACGGATAGGCGAGAACAGTCCGGTGTAGGTCGCCGGGTTGGAGCGTGGCGTACGACCGATCGGGGACTGGTCGATGTCGATCACCTTGTCCAGCAGGTCCAGGCCCTCGATGCCATCGCAGGGGGCATGGTGGGTGGCGGCGCCGTTCAGGTGTCGCGCCGCCCAGGCCTGCAGCGTGTCGTTGATCAGCGTTGATTTGCCGGAGCCCGAGACGCCGGTAACACAGGTGATGAGCCCCACCGGGATATCGGCATCAACATTCTTCAGGTTGTTGCCGCGCGCCTTGCGGATCCGGATCTGGCGGTCGGGGTCCCACTTGCCGCGCTTGGCCGGCACCGGAATCGCCTCTCGGCCGGACAGGTAGGCGCCGGTAATGGAGCCCTCGGTGTTGGCTACCTGGTCTGGGCTGCCCTGGGCGACGATGGCGCCGCCATGGACGCCGGCGCCCGGGCCGATGTCGATCACGTAGTCGGCATGGCGGATGGCGTCCTCGTCATGCTCCACCACGATCACCGTGTTGCCGAGATCACGCAGGCGGAACAGGGTCTGCAACAGCCGCTCGTTGTCGCGCTGATGCAGCCCGATGCTGGGCTCGTCGAGCACGTACATCACACCCACCAGGCCGGCGCCAATCTGGCTGGCCAGGCGGATGCGCTGGGCTTCGCCGCCGGACAGGGTCTCGGCGCTGCGTGACAGGGTCAGGTAGTCCAGTCCGACATTGTTGAGGAAGCCCAGCCGGGCAGAGATCTCCTTGAGGATCTTGTCGGCAATCTCGCCGCGGTGCCCGGGCAGGCTGAGCTGGCGGAAGAACGCTTCCGCATCCCTGACCGACAGCCGAGTCAGCGCCGGTAGCGACTGGTCGGCGACGAACACATTGCGGGCTGCGCGGTTGAGGCGGTCACCATGGCAGTCGGGGCAGGGCTTCTGTGACAGGAAACGGGCCAGCTCCTCGCGCACGGCATCGGAGTCGGTCTCGCGGTAGCGGCGCTCCAGGTTGGGGATGATCCCCTCGAACTTGTGGGTGGAGATGCGCTTACGCCCGCGTTCGTCCGGATATTCGAAGGCGATCTTCTCGTCGCCGCTGCCGTAGAGGATCACCTGTCGGTGCTTCTCGGCAAGCCGGTCGAAGCGCTTTTCCGGGTCGAAGCCGTAGTGGTTGGCCAGCGACTGAATGAAGTGCCAGTAGTAGGGGTTGCGCTTGTCCCAGCTGCGAATCGCCCCCTGCGCCAGCGACAGTTCCGGGTGGGCCACCACCCGTTCCGAGTCGAACACCTGTAGCTGACCCAGACCATCACAGGTGGCGCAGGCCCCGTGGGGAGCGTTGAACGAGAACAGCCGCGGCTCCAGTTCTTCCAGCGCGTAGCCGCAGTGCGGGCAGCTCATGCGTGCCGAGAAACCCAGCGGCGCCTCACCGCTGTCGCCGTGGGGCACCACCGTGGCCAAGCCGTCGGACAGGCGTAGCGCAGTCTCGAAGCTCTCGCTGAGACGCTGCTTGAGATCCTCGCGCACCTTGAAGCGGTCGACCACCACGTCGATGTCGTGCTTCTTCTTGCGGTCCAGCACCGGCACCTCGTCCAGCTCGTAGACGGTGCCATCCACCCGCACCCGCACGAAGCCTTGGCCGCGGGCCTGTTCGAACCACTCGGCGTGCTCGCCCTTGCGGCCGCGCACCACCGGCGCCAGCAGCATCCAGGCGGAGCCCTCTGGCAGCGCCATCACGGTATCCACCATCTGGGCCACCGATTGCGCTTCCAGGGTGACCCCATGGTCGGGGCAGCGCGCGGTGCCGACACGGGCGAACAGCAGGCGCAGGTAGTCGTGGATTTCGGTGACCGTCCCGACCGTCGAGCGCGGGTTGTGGCTGGTCGACTTCTGTTCGATTGAAATGGCCGGCGACAGCCCTTCGATGGTGTCCACATCGGGCTTCTGCATCATGCTCAGGAACTGCCGCGCATAGGCCGAGAGTGACTCGACGTAACGGCGTTGCCCCTCGGCGTACAGCGTGTCGAAGGCGAGACTGGACTTGCCCGAGCCCGACAGACCGGTGATGACGATCAGCTTGTCGCGCGGCAGGTCCAGCGACACATTCTTGAGATTGTGCGTGCGCGCGCCGCGGATACGGATGGAATCCATGGGAAGGCTTCGGGACAGAGGATCAAACCGGCTAATATACGCATACCCCTTGTCGGCCGCCCTGTTCTGGTTTTTGGGCCGGCCCTTTCTGGATTCCATGTTGCAGGCTCATCGTTCATGAACGCCCTGGAATGGCGCGCCGTCGGCGGCCTTTCGCTGGTGTATGCCCTGCGCATGATCGGCATGTTCATGGTGCTGCCGGTGCTGGCGTTGTATGCCCGGGACCTGCCGGTGCCGGCCACCGAGATGCAGATCGGGCTCGCCATCGGCCTCTATGGCCTGACCCAGGCTGCGCTGCAGATCCCCCTCGGCTGGCTGTCGGACCGTATCGGCCGGCGCGCCGTGGTGGTCGCCGGCATGCTGGTGTTCGCGATTGGCAGCTTCATCGCCGCTCGTGCCGACAGCATTGAGGGCGTGCTGCTGGGGCGCGCAGTGCAGGGGATGGGCGCCGTCTCGGCCGCCGTCTCCGCCTGGCTGGCCGACGTCACCCGCAACGAAGTGCGCACCACGGCGATGGCCATCCTCGGCGTGGGCATGGGGGTCGCCTTCATTCTCGCCCTGGTGCTGGGCCCGGTGCTGGCCGGATGGGTCGGCGTGCCAGGACTGTTCGCCTTGACCGGTGTCGCCGCGCTGCTGAGCCTGCCGGTCGTTCTGTGGGCGGTACCGGTGGCGCCACGCTTGCCGCCGGTTCGCGGCGGGCTGGGCAAGACGCTGGCTTCGGCCACCCTGATGCGACTCAACGGCGGCATTCTGTTGCTGCACGCCACCATGGCGGCCTTGTTCGTGGCGGCGCCGCTGGCCCTGGTCGACACTCTCGGCCTGCCGATGGCGGCGCACTGGAAGGTCTACCTGCCGGTGCTGCTGCTGTCGATCCTGCCGGTGTTCCCGATCATCCGGGCCAGTGAAAAACGGGGACGTATGCCGCTGGTGTTTGTCGGCGCCATCGCCCTGTTGGCATCGGCCCTGAGCTTGATGGCGGCAGGGGCAGAGACTGGGGCACTGCTGGTGGGCGCCCTGCTGCTGTTCTTCGTCGCCTTCAACTTTCTCGAAGGGGCGCTGCCCTCGCTGATCTCGCGGGCAGCGCCCCCGGCCTACAAGGGCGCTGCCCTTGGGGTGTACGCCAGCGGGCAGTTTCTCGGCGGTTTCTCGGGCGGGCTGCTGGGCGGCATCGCGCTGGGATGGGGCGGCGTCACTGCGGTGTTTGCCGCGGCAGCGGTCCTGCCGCTACTCTGGCTGGTCTTCGCCGGGCAGGCCCGGCCCGTGGCCGCGACCACGGAAACTACAACCCACGATCAATAACGACAGGAGCGGCAAGCCATGGCACGTGGAGTCAACAAGGTGATCCTGCTGGGCAATCTCGGCCAGGATCCGGAGATGAAGTACATGCCGTCCGGCGGCGCAGTGGTCAATCTGCGTATCGCCACCAACGAGTCCTACAAGGACCGCGAGGGCAACCAGGTGGAGCGCACCGAGTGGCATACGGTGGTGATGTTCAACAAGCTTGCCGAGATCGCCGGCCAGTACCTCAAGAAAGGCCGTTCGGTGTACATCGAAGGCTCCCTGCGCACCCGCAAGTGGCAGGACAAGAGCGGCCAGGAGCGCTACAGCACCGAGATCGTGGCCAATGAGATGCAGATGATTGGCGGTGGTGGTGGCAGTGCGCCGATGGGGGAGGACGGTGGTGGCTACAGCGCGCCGGCCCGCCCGGCTGCCCGCCCGGCGCCGGCACGGGACAATGCACCCCCCGCCGCCATGGACGCCCCCTTCGAGGATGATGACATCCCGTTCTGATGGTGGTTGCTGAACTGCCAGCCCCCGGTGATGCCGGGGGCTTTTTTGTGCCTGCATCCAAGCGGATGGGGACCGCGTACTGCTTCATGCAGTTCGCGGCATCCCATTTCCGTCTGAGGAGTAACAACATGCACAAGCGGTCCATTTCCAGCGGCGCCTTGTCGCGCACGCTGCGTCCCGCCTTGGTGGTGGCGGCTGTCGTCGGGCTGGCGGGCGTTGCCGGCTGCGAAGGCGATACCGGCCCCCGCGGCGCGCCGGGTACGCCGGGCGTCAATGGTGCCCCTGGGGCACAGGGCCCCGCAGGTCAGCCGGGTGCCGATGCCAACCCGTCGCCCATGGCCGCTTGCGTCCCTGTAAGCCCCTTACCCGCCGGTCTCCCCGGTAGCGCCGTGGCGTTGACCGCCAGCGGCAAGCTGGTCCGCTTCAACCCCCGTACCGGTGTCGGCAACGCACCGGTTGCGATTCTCGGTTTGGCACCGGGCGAATCCCTGGTCGGGATCGATTTTAGTTCCGCTGACCAGACCCTGATCGGGGTCGCAAAGAACAGCACCCAGGGCCAGGTCTACCGGATCGATCCCCTCACCGGCGAGGCGACCTTACTGCCGCGAATCGGTGGTTCGGCGTTTGTGCTTGCCGGCAACCAGTATGGGGTCGACTTCAACCCGACACTGCCGCTGCCCGCGGCCAATGTTCCGGCCGCACTGCGCGTGGTCGGTGACAATGAAGAGAACTATCGCCTGGCGTTCCCCAACCTCGACAA
Source organism: uncultured Polycyclovorans sp. (assembly GCA_964425915.1). GTDB lineage: Bacteria > Pseudomonadota > Gammaproteobacteria > Nevskiales > Nevskiaceae > Polycyclovorans. The sequence goes on along the minus strand of CAYROO010000003.1, from coordinate 411,533 downwards.
TTACAACGTGGTGGTCGATGGCACCCTGGCGCCGGCTGGTAACGTCGTTGCCGCCGCGTACACCAACCCGTTCTCCGGGACGCCGCTGACCACGCTGTATACCCTCGACTCCAGCAGCAACAGTCTGGTCACGCAGGGCGGTATCGACAGCGCTACCAATCCGAACAGCGGCGTGTTGGTGACCATTGGCGGACTGGGTGTCGATTTCAACGATGATGCTGGCTTCGACATCGATGGGGTCACCGGCATCGCGCTGGCCACCCTTAATGTCGGCAGCAATCCGCAGTCCACCGGGCTCTACAGCATCAACCTGGGCAGCGGCACCGCCAGCTGCGTCGGTACCGTGCCAGCGCCGGCAGGTGATCCAGTGACCGGCTTCGCGATCCCTACGCCGGATCCAGCCATGGCATTCGGTCTCACCCTGAATGATCAGTTGGTGTCGTTTACGCCGACTGCGCTGGGCGTCGCCAATGTCAGTGGCCCGGTGGCCATCACGGGCCTGCAGATGGGCGAGACTGTGGTGGGGATGGACGTTCGTCCGCTCACTGGCGGCCTCACCATCGTCACCCGCACCGTGGGTAACCAGGGTGGGGTCTACACGGTGAATCCGGTGTCAGGCGTGGCGACCGCTGTTCCGGCCGTGGCAGGCACCCTCATGTTCGGCATCGACGCAGGCGCCAACGGCTTTGGGATCGACTTCAACCCGGTACCCGGCGCCATTCGCGTGATGAACGACACCGGGCAGAACTACCGGCTGGCATTCCCGGCGGACATGAGCGGCTTCGCAGTGAATGTTGATGGCGCGGTGAACCCGGTGGGCAGCACCACCACCGCGGGATACACCAACAACTTCGCCGGGACCTCCAGCACGCGGCTTTACGTGATCGATACGGGCTCCGGTGAGCTGAAGTTCCAGAATCCGCCGAATGCAGGGACGCAGACCGTGGTCGGATCACTGGGGGTGACCATTCAGGATGGCAACAGTGGCTTCGACATCATTGGCGGCGCTGGGGTCACCGATGCCGGAGTCAACATCGGCAACACAGTGAGCTTTGCCACGCTTACGGTGGGTGGGCAGACCGTGCTCTACCGGATCAACCTGCAGACCGGCGCCGCCACCGCCATCGGTAACCTGCCGGTGGCGCTCAAGGGGCTGGCGGTGAAAGTGCGCAAGTAGGCGCGATACTCGCAGGATGCGAATGACAGGGCGCCTTCGGGCGCCCTGTTTCGTTGGGTGTCGCTGCGCTGGTCACAGCCGGAACTGCTCTCCGAGATACACCTTGCGCACCGTCTCGTTGGCGAGCAGTGCATCGGGGGCGCCTTCGGCGATCACCGCGCCCTCCGCCAGGATGTAGGCACGCTCACACAGCGACAGCGTCTCCCGCACGTTGTGGTCGGTGATCAGCACGCCGATACCGCGGTCGCGCAGGTGGTGGACGATCTGCTGGATGTCGCCCACGGCAATCGGGTCGACGCCTGCAAAGGGCTCGTCGAGCAGAATGAAGCGCGGGTTGGCCGCCAGCGCGCGCGCGATTTCCACGCGACGGCGCTCGCCACCGGAAAGCGCCTGACCCTCGGCAGCTTCGATGTGGTCAATGTGCAGTTCGCCGAGCAGTCGCGTCAGCTCGTTGCGGCGCCCGCTGCGGTCCAGGTCACGTCGGGTTTCAAGGATGGCGAGGATGTTGTCGCGCACGGACAGCTTGCGGAATACGCTGGCTTCCTGCGGCAGATAGCCGATACCCCGGCGCGCCCGCGCATGCATTGGCAGGCGGGTGACATCTTCACCGTCGAGTTCGATGCGTCCGCCGTCGGCCGGCACCAGGCCCACCACCATGTAGAACGAGGTGGTCTTGCCGGCACCATTGGGGCCCAGCAAGCCGACAATCTCGCCCGCCTTCACGGAGAGCGAGACGTCGCGCACGACGGTGCGCTGCTTGTAGCGCTTGACCAGACCCTCAGCCCGCAGCACCGCGGTCACGGCGCGCCTGCCTCGTCGCCTGGCGTCGACGCTTCGGTTTCCTGACCGGCCTCCGAAGCCGGCGCTGACGTGGATGCCGGTGGCTGAATGACGATACGCACCTGGGCCCCGCCATTCCCGCTGGTGGCCTGCACCCGCCGTTCCCGCAGGTTGTAGCGAATGGTGGCGCCGTCGATGCTGTCCTCGCCGCGGGTGAGGCGGGCGTTGCCCTCCAGAATCACCCAGCCGGTCGCGGCGTCGTAGTCCAGTCGTTCGGCGCGGGCTGCCACCGGTGGCTGGGCTGCCCCGTTGTCGCCTAGCGAACGGTGTCGCAGGGCGGCGGGGGCGCCTTCGATCAGCGCCTTCAGGGCGCCGCCCTCCGGCTGGGTCAGCACCAGCCGGTCGCCGGTCAGTTCCAGGGTATCGGAGGCCAGACGAACATCGCCGCGATAGGCCATTTGCTGGTTGTCAGACCACTCCGCTTCATCGGCGGTGACGGTGATCGGACCGCCGTCGGCCAGCTGCGCCGACAGGGCTCCGCTGAACAGCAGCAGCATCAGCGTCCAGAAGCGTTCAGGGACGCGCATGGGTCACCTCCACATGATCGCGCAGCACCAGTCGACGGGCCGCCCAGTCGGCGGACCAGCCGAGCGCCTGCGCGCGGCGGTTCGGGGCGGTAATGGTGACCGGGGCATCAGAGTTGAGCTCCTGCCGGGCGCGGTCGATCCACACGGGGCCGGACACCAGCCCCAGCAGCTCGTCACCGAGTTGGGCATCGGCGCTCACCGGGGCATCGAGCCGGAGCTGTCGTCCGCCGGCTGGCAACAGACCCCCGGGGGCCCGCAGCTGCCAGGTATCCGTGTCGCCCAGCTGGCGGACGGTAACTGCCCCGAGCTCCAGACGTTCGTCCCGATACAACCGCATCACATGCGCCTCGGCTTCGATCAGCGGCTGACCCTGGTCGTCGAACTGGCGCCAGCGGGCGCCTTCGATGGCGTAGCGAGGCTGGCTGGCACCGGGATCTTCCTGCAGCTGCAGGTCATCACCGGGACGCCACCACAGCACCAGCGCCAGCAAGGCCGCCAGCAGGCCTATGCCCAGCCACGCCGGCATCAGTGGGCCTCCCGGGCGTCGAGCAGCAGGTCGATCACTTCACGCACTGCGCCATGTCCACCGGGATAGCGACTGACCCAGTGCGCGGCCGCCAACGCCCGGTCGTGGGCGTCCGCCGGGGCGCAGGCGAGGCCGACGCGGGCAAACAGCGGCAGGTCGGGGACGTCGTCGCCGACATGCGCGCAGTCCGCGTCCTCGAGCCCCAGTTGGTCGAGCAACGCCTCATAGGCAGGCAGCTTGTCTTCGGTATCCAGCACGATGTGCTGTACGCCGAGGAATTGCAGTCGCATGCGCATGGACTCGGAGGGGCGTCCGGAGATCACCGCCACCTGCAGGCCTCGCTTGATCCAATGGCGAATGCCCCAGCCATCACGGACGTAGTTGGTCTTGGTTTCCTCAAATTGCGGACCGATGTAAAGCTTGCCGTCGGTTAGTACGCCGTCAATGTCGAGAAACAGGCACTGAACCCGCGCGGCCCGCTGCCGCAGCGCTGCCGGATCCAGGCGCATCACACCACCCCCGCACGCAGCAGCTCGTGCATGTGCACGATCCCCTGCAGTTGATCCTGCGGCCCCACCACCAGCAGGGCGGTGATCTTGTGGGTTTCCATGCGCGCCACCGCCTCGGCGGCCAAGGCGTCGGCGTCGATGCGCTTGCCGCCGGCGGTCATCACCGTACCCAAAGGTACCGTACGCACGTCGTGACCCTGGTCGAGGACGCGACGCAGGTCGCCGTCGGTGAACAGTCCCTGGACCCGATCTTCGCCATCCACCACCACCACCAGCCCCAGACCCTTGCGGGTCATTTCCAGCAGCGCTTCGCGCAAGGGCGTCTCGGCGTCGGCACGCGGCAGTCGCTCACCGCGGTGCATCACGTCCGCCACCTTCAGCAACAGGCGGCGGCCCAGCGCGCCGCCGGGATGCGACAGCGCGAAGTCCTCCGGCTTGAACCCGCGGGCGTCGAGCAGCGCAACCGCCAGCGCATCGCCCATGGCCAGGGTGGCCGTGGTGGAGGCCGTGGGTGCCAGGTTGAGGGGGCAGGCCTCCAGCGCCACCGAGACATCCAGGTGCACTTCGGCGCTGCGCGCCAGGGTGGAGCTTGGCTTGCCGGTCATCGCCACCAAGGGCACCCGCATGCGCTTGAGCAGGGGTAGCAGGGTGAGAATCTCGGTGGTCTCACCGGAATTGCTCATCGCCAGGACCACATCGTCTCGGGTGATCATGCCGAGGTCGCCGTGGCTGGCCTCGCCCGGATGCACAAAGAACGCCGGGGTGCCGGTGGACGCCAGGGTGGCGGCGATCTTGCTGCCGACGTGCCCGCTCTTGCCCATGCCGGTGACCACCACGCGGCCGCGGCATGACAGCAGCACGCGGCAGGCCGCCGCGAAGTCGGCGTCGATCCGGTCGATCAGGGCACTGAGCGCGTCGCGCTCGATCTCGAGCGCTCGGCGCCCCAGCGCCTGCAGGGAATCGTCGGTCATCCGTGTCTCATGCCGTTGGGCTGGTCTGGATCAGATACGCGGTGTACGCGATGTAACTGGTCAGCAGAATGCCACCTTCCACCCGGTTGATGCGCGGGTGGCGGTCGCGCCGCCAGCTGAACGCGAACAGGAACAGCATCACGATCACCCCCAGCATCATCGGCAGGTCGCGGCCGACCAGGCCATCCGGCACCGGGCCCGGGGCAATCCAGGCCGGTGCCTGCAGGATGGCCAGCAGGTTGAATAAGTTGGACCCGAGGATATTGCCCAGCGCAATGTCGTCCTCGCCCTTGATCAGGCCGGCCAGGCTGGCGGCCAGCTCCGGCAGACTGGTGCCGATGGCCACCACCGTCAGTCCCACCACCAGATCGGAGATGCCGAAGGCGCGCGCGATATTGACGGCCCCCCAGATCAGTAGTTGTGAGCTGCCGATCAGCAGCACCAGCCCCACCACGATCCACACTGCGGCCTTGAGCGTAGGCACCGGCGGCGGCATGTCGTCACTGTGTTCGATCGGCGCCTCGCCGCGTCGGGCGCTGATGAACATCCAGCCCAGAAAGCCAGCCAGTCCGAGCGCCAGCAGGGCTCCGTCGCGATAGGTGAGGGCGCCGTCCAGGCACATCAGCAGCACCGCCACACTCACCGCCACCACCATTGGCAGCTCGACTCGCAGCACGGCGCGCTGCACCACGATGGGCTGAATCAGTGCGCACAGCCCCATGATCAGCGCGACGTTGGCGAGGTTGGAGCCCACCGCGTTACCGATGGAGATACCGGGATTACCCTGCGCCGCCGCCAGCGCCGACACCGCCATCTCCGGGGCGGAGGTGCCGAAGCCGACGATCACCATGCCGATCACCAGCGGCGACACCCCCAGGGTGCGGGCCAGTCCTGCACTGCCATAGATGAAGCGGTCGGCGGCGAATACGAGCAGCCCGAGGCCGGCGGCCACGGCAAGCCAGGAGAGCAGCATGAAGATCCCGGGTAAAAGATGATGTCCGGATTGTACCGGAGGCCATCATCCGGCCCGGCGGAAGCCGGCGGCGAAGAAGCCGTCCGTGCCGTGCCGGTGGGGCCATAGCCGCAGTTGCGCCGCGGGGTCCTCGCCCGGGCGACGCAGTGGCATGGGGACAAACTGCGGATGCCCGGCGGCAAAGTCTGCGACCACGGCCTCGTTCTCCTGCTGCATCAGGCTGCAGGTGGCGTAGACCAACCAGCCCCCGGCGGCCACCCGCTGCGCGGCGTCGGCCAGGATCTGCCGCTGCAGGGTAGCCAGGGTGGCGATATCCGGGGCGTCGAGGCGCAACTCGGGTGATCGCCGCAAGGTGCCGGTCCCCGAGCAGGGGGCGTCGACCAGGACGCCATCGTAGGGGTCGGCAGCAGGGGGGAAGTCGAGCAGGGTGATGTCGGCGCCCGCGCGCTGGGCGCGCGCCGGCAGTCGCCGCAGGCGATGCGGGTCGGCATCGGTGGCACTGACCTGCGCGCCCGACGCCGCCAGCGCCAGGCTCTTGCCGCCAGCGCCCGCGCAATAGTCCAGCACCCGTTCGCCGGGACCCAGCGGCAGGCAGGCCACCAGCCACTGGCTGCCTTCGTCCTGGGGTTCGAGCTGGCCATCGGCGAGCAGCGGGTCGGTGTGCGGCAGGCGCCGTGGCAGGCGGATGCCCGCCGGGGCCCAGGGGGTCGGTTGGGCTTCGATGCCGCGGTTGCGCAGGGCCTGCAACACCGCATCACGGTCAGCCCGCAGGCGGTTGACCCGAAAATCAGCCGTGCCGGGCTGGTTCAGGGCCGCGGCTGCCGCGTTCCACTCGGCTTCGGGCAGCAGGGCCTGCCATTCCGGGATCAGCCAGGGCGGCAGATTGGCCCGTTCTGCCCAGTCGAGTTCGGTGGGGGGTGGGCCCGGCGGCGCCAGCGCATACCGTGCCAGCCCGTCGGCGCCGACCCCCGGATGTTCGGACAGGCGTGCCGCAATCAGCTCGGTGGGCGCATTGCCCACCCAGCGCTGCAGGCGTCGCAGATCCCGCAGCACGCCATAGACGAGGTCACTGAGATGCGCGCGGTCGCGCCCGCCCATTTCACGATGGGCGCGAAAGATGTCGGCGAGGATGGCGTCTGCCGGGCGTTCCCGGCGCAGCACCTCAGCGAGGACGGCGATGGCACGACGGACCTGGGTGGGATGCGGAGGCTTCAACGGATCTGGTCGTAAGCGGCGAGGGCGCGCGCACGGGAGGCGGCAAGGTCAACGAGGGGCGCAGGATAGCCCTTCGGCGCCACGGCGGCGGTCCAGGGTGCGTGCCGACGCTTGAGGTCGACGCTGCGCAGTTCCGGTACCCAATGTTCGAGATAGCGTCCTTCCGCATCGAACTTTTCACTTTGCAGGATCGGATTGAAGATGCGGAAGTAGGGCGCGGCGTCGGCGCCGCAGCCAGCGGCCCACTGCCAGCCGAGGGTGTTGTTGGCGAGGCTGGCGTCGACCAGGGTGTCCCAGAACCATCGGGCGCCTTCTTGCCAGGGGGTGAGCAGGTTCTTGGTGAGGAAGCTGGCGACGATCATCCGCACCCGGTTGTGCATCCAGCCGGTAGTCCACAGCTGGCGCATGCCGGCATCGACGATGGGGATGCCGGTCTGGCCGCGCTGCCAGGCCGACAGATCATCGGCGTAGTCGGCGGCTTGCCGCCATGGAAACGCTCCGAACTTGTCCAGATAAAGCGGTGTGTCCGGCGTCTGCGGGTAGTGGTAGAGCAAATGATGGGCAAACTCACGCCAGCCCAGCTCGCGTACAAAGTGTTGGGCCTGATGTCCGAGCGGGCCGCGGGCCCGCAGTGCCGCGAGGATCTGCACTGGACCGATCTCGCCGAAGTGCAGGTGCGGTGACAATCCGGAGGTGCCGTCGGTGGCCGCCGGCAGGTCGCGGCGCTGACGGTAGTCGTCCACCGGGCCGTCGAGGAACTGCGCGAGACGGCTGTGGGCGCCGTCCTCGCCGGGCGTCCACACCGGCCCGAAGCCGGCATCCCAGGCAATACGCGGCAGCAGCTCGAGCGCCGACAGGGGCTCGCTCGCGGGCAGGGTATCCGGCGTCGGCAGGGTTCGGGGCGCGGGCGCCGGGGTGCGGGCATCCCGCAGTCGGGGTTCGCCGTTGCGCCAGAAAGGCGAAAACACCCGGTAGGGCTGGCCACCCTGGGTTTGTAGCGCCCAGGGTTCGAATAGCAGGGCGCTGTTGAAACTCTCGGCCCCGAGGCCATCGGCGCGGAGTGCGGCTTTCACCTGGGCGTCGCGCTCGCGCAGGGCCGGTTCGTAGAGGCGATTCCAGTACACCGCCTCTGCGCCGGTCGCCGCCACCAGCGCCTGCAAGGCGGGCAATGTCGGCCCTCGCCGGATCACCAGCCGGCTGCCATGGCGCTGCAGACTGAGCTCCAGCGCCGCCAGGCTTTGGTGCAGCCACCAGCGGCTGGCGGCGCCCGGGGCCCAGGGCGCCTCCTCCTCGGGGGCGTGGATGTAGACCGGCACAATACGCGCGCCGCTGTCGAGCGCCGCCTGCAGCGCCGGGTTGTCAGTCAGGCGCAGGTCGCGGCGGAACCAGACGAGGGCGGTGCGGGACATGGTCGGCCTGTGGCGAAAAGGTCCAACGAATATAATGAGCGCTTATGCACGCGGCCATTCGTATCGAAGATGTCCACAAACGCTATGGCGCACTCCAGGCGCTCAATGGCGTGTCCTTCGACATCCGGCCCGGCGAGTTCTTCGGTCTGCTCGGCCCCAACGGTGCCGGCAAGTCCACCCTGATCAGCATCATCGCCGGGCTGTCGCAGGCCAGCAGCGGCCGGATCAGCGTGATGGGACACGATACGGTTCGCGACTGGCGCATGGCGCGGCGCTCGCTGGGCGTGGTGCCGCAGGAGCTGGTGTTCGATCCTTTCTTCAATGTCGTTGACATGCTGCGCCTGCAGGCCGGGTACTTCGGCTGTGGCCGCGACAGCTGGCCGTGGATTGACGAGATGCTGGAGCGCCTGGACCTGGCCGATAAGCGCCGCTCGCCGATGCGCGGGCTGTCGGGTGGCATGAAGCGCCGAGTGCTGATTGCGCAGGCGCTGGTGCACCGGCCGCCGGTGGTGATTCTCGACGAACCCACCGCCGGGGTGGACGTCGAGCTGCGCCGTACCCTGTGGGCCTTCATGCGCGATTTGCACCGCAACGGCACCACGGTGGTGCTCACCACCCACTACCTGGAAGAGGCGCAGGAGATGTGTGAACGCATCGCCATCCTCGACCATGGCGAGATCCGGGCGCTGGAGACCACGGCGGCACTGCTGGGTCAGCATCCCTTCCGTTTCCTCAAGCTGAAGCTGTCGGGCGCACCGCTGCCGGACAGCCTGCAGCCGCTGATCAGCGGCGAGCCCAATGGCCATGTCGAATTGCGCCTGCCCAGCCAGACCCACCCGGTGGGCGCGGTGCTGGAAACTTTGCGCAAGGCGGGCTGCGTCATCGAGGACGTGCACACCCGTGAGCCGGATCTGGAAGACATCTTCGTGGAGCTGACCGGCGCATGAGTGAGATGACCCGCAATCCGATCGGGTTCCGCACCCTGTTTCTCAAGGAGGTCAAGCGTTTCACCAGCGTGCTGGGTCAGACCGTGGGGGCGCCGATCATCACCTCGCTGCTCTACCTGCTGGTGTTTGCCCAGGCCATGCAGGGCCGCGCGCCGGTGTACGAAGGCGTCAGTTACACCGAGTTCCTGGTCCCCGGCCTGATCATGATGACGGTGATCCAGAACGCCTTTGCCAACTCCAGCTCCAGCCTCATCCAGTCCAAGGTGATGGGCAACCTGGTGTTTGTGATGCTGGCGCCGATCGGGGCTTGGGAATGGTTTTGTGCCTATGTCGGCGCGGCCATCATTCGCGCGCTGTTGGTCAGCCTGGCGATGCTGGCGGTGACCCTGCCTTTCGTGCCGCTGCCGTTCGCGCATCCGCTGGTGTTGCTGGCGGTGTTTCTGCTGGCTGCAACCGGGCTGGCGGCGTTCGGCGTGATCGTCGGGCTGATCAGCCAGAAATTTGACCATATCGCCGCTTTCACCAATTTCTTCATCACGCCGCTGTCGTTCCTGTCCGGCGTGTTCTATTCGGTGCACGCCCTGCCCGAACTGTGGGACCGGGTGTCGCACTTCAACCCGTTCTTCTACATGATCGATGGTTTCCGCTACGGCTTCTTCGGCATTGCCGACGTGCCGGTGTGGCAGAGCCTGTTGTGGAGTGCGGCCTTCACCGCCGTGATGTCCGGCATCGCCCTGTGGATGCTGATGAGCGGCTATAAGCTGCGCAAATAAGGAGCGCGTCATGATGGACCGCAAGCAGATCGAACAACTCATCGAGGCCGGCCTACCCGGCTGTGTGGCCCAGGTTCGGGGCGACGATGGCCAGCATTTCGAGGCCGAGGTGCTGTATCCCGGCTTCGCCGGCAAGACCATGGTCGAGCAGCACCGCATGGTCTATGCCGCGCTGGGCGAGCGCATGGGCCGCGAGATCCACGCGCTGGCCCTGCGCACCCGTGCGCCCAAGGCGCCCTGTGCCTGATGGATAAGTTCGTCATTGAGGGCAACGGCCCGCTCGACGGCGAAATCGCCGCCAGTGGTGCCAAGAACGCCGCGTTGCCGATTCTCTGTGCAGCGCTGCTGTCGGATGCGCCGCTGACCGTCACCAACGTCCCCGATCTCTGGGATGTCGGCACCACCGGCAAGCTGCTGAGCCAGATGGGGGTGAAGGTTGAACGCCCGGACAGCCATACACGCGTGCTCGATGCCCGCGGCATCACCACCTGCGTGGCGCCCTACGAGCTGGTGCGCACCATGCGGGCCAGCATCCTGGTGTTGGGGCCGCTGGTGGCGGCGCGCGGCGAAGGGCACGTCTCGCTGCCGGGTGGCTGCGCCATCGGCGCGCGGCCGGTCAACCTGCACCTGATGGGGCTGGAGGCCATGGGCGCCGAGATCAAGTTGGAAGGCGGCTTCGTCCATGCCCGTGCCAGCAAACTCAAGGGCGCCCGCATCGTCTTCGACACCGTCACCGTTACCGGCACCGAGAACCTGATGATGGCGGCGGTGCTGGCGCGCGGCGAGACCGTGCTGGAAAATGCCGCGCGAGAACCGGAAGTGGTGGATCTCGCCAATTGTCTACGGGCCATGGGCGCCAAGATTGCGGGCGACGGCACCACCACCATCCACATTCAGGGCGTGGACCGGTTGCACGCCGCCGAGCACCGGGTGCTGCCGGACCGGATCGAGACCGGCACCTATCTGGCCGCCGCTGCCACCACCCGCGGCCGCTGCCGCGTCACCGACACCGATCCCTCGCTGCTGGACGCGGTGCTGGTCAAGCTGCAGCAGGCGGGTGCGCACATCCGCACCGGTGTGGACTTCATCGAGCTGGACATGCAGGGCCAGCGTCCCAAGGCGGTCAACCTGCATACCATGCCGCATCCTGGGTTTCCCACCGACATGCAGGCGCAGATCATGGCGATGAACTGCCTGGCCGAGGGCACCGGCACCATCCGCGAAACCATCTTCGAGAACCGTTTCATGCACGCCAACGAGCTGCTGCGGCTGGGGGCGGACATCCGGGTGGAAGGTAATACCGCCATCATTACCGGCAAGGAACGGCTGACTGCAGCACCGATCATGGCCACCGACCTGCGGGCGTCGGCCTCGCTGGTGATTGCCGCACTCGCGGCCGATGGCGAGACCATCATTGACCGCATCTACCACATGGACCGTGGCTACGAGCGCATCGAGCAGAAGCTGCAGGCGCTGGGGGCGCAGATCCGACGGGTGGACAAGCTGCTGTGATCGGGGCGGGGCCGCCCCCGCCGGTATACTAGCCGCCCGTTTTTCGCGTCCGCCTTCATGATCACCCTCGCGCTTTCCAAGGGCCGCATCCTCGACGATAGCCTGCCGCTGCTGCAGCGGATGGGCGTTGAACCGGCCGGAGACATCGGCCGTCTGCTGCGCGTTCCCACCACGGTGCCGGACCTGCAGCTGCTCATCATCCGGCCGGCCGACGTGCCCACCTACGTGGCCTACGGTGCGGCCGACATGGGTATCACCGGCAAGGATGTGCTGATGGAGCACGGCGGCCAGGACCTGTACGAGCCGCTGGACCTCGGCATTGCCGGCTGCCGGCTGTCGGTCGCGCAGCAGAAGGATGCACCGCCGCCGCCGCCACAGCGCCGTCTGCGCGTGGCCACCAAGTACCCTGCGCTCACCCGCGCGCACTTCGCGCGGCGGGATGCCCAGGTCGAGATCATCAAGCTCTACGGGTCCATGGAGCTGGCGCCCCTGGTGGGGCTGGCCGATGTCATCGTCGACCTGGTCGACACCGGCAACACCCTCAAGGCCAATGGCCTGGTGGAAACCGAAGTGATCGCGCCGATCACCGCGCGGCTGGTGGTCAACAAGGCGGCCATGAAGATGAAGCACGTCGCCATCCGCGGCTGGCTGGATCGTTTTTCCGAGGCCACCGGGAGCGCCGGATGAGCGCGCTGGGCATCCAGCGGCTGGACAGCCGAGACCCCGCCTTCGCCGCGTCCCTCGACGCCTTGTTGGACCGCGCGCCTGAGATCAGCGCCGATATCACCGCCGTGGTGGACGACATCATCTTGGCGGTGCGCGCGGAGGGAGACGCCGCGCTGCTGCGCTACACCAACCGTTTCGACCGCCGTGCCGTGACGGATGCAGCGCAACTGGTGCTGCCGCATGCGCGGCTGGAGGCTGCCTGGAACAGCCTGCCGCCGGACCTGCGCGAGGCGCTGCAGACCGCCGCGGAGCGCATCCGCGCCTACGCCGAACATCAGCGCATCGCGCCGTTCAGCTTCACCGATGCACTCGGCAACCAGCTGGGTCAGCGGGTCACGCCCATGGACCGGGTTGGCCTCTACGTGCCGGGCGGCAAGGCGGCCTACCCCTCGTCGGTGCTGATGAATGCCATCCCCGCCAAGGTGGCGGGCGTCCCCGAAGTGGTGATGGTGGTACCGGCGCCGGATGACCAGCTCAACCCGGTGGTGCTGGGCGCGGCCTATCTGGCCGGGATCGACCGCGTCATCACCGTCGGCGGCGCGCAGGCAGTGGCGGCGCTGGCCTGGGGCACCGAGACGGTGCCCTCGGTCGACAAGATCGTCGGCCCCGGCAATGCCTATGTGGCTGCCGCCAAGCGCCGCGTGTTCGGTCGGGTCGGGATCGATTCCATTGCCGGCCCTTCCGAAATCGTGGTGATCAGCGAACCGGGCTCCGACCCGCGCTGGATGGCGATGGACCTGTTCAGCCAGGCCGAGCATGACGAACTGGCGCAGTCCATTCTCATCAGCCCCGATGCCGCCCACCTCGACGCTGTCGAAGCCGCGCTCAACGCGCGCCTTGCCGAGCTACCGCGTCAGGACATCGTGCGCGCCTCGATGGGCCATCGTGGGGCGCTGATCCACGTGCGAGACCTGGACGATGCCGCGGCCATTGCCAACCACATCGCAGCCGAACATCTGGAACTGGCGGTCGACGATCCCGAGGCGCTGCTGCCCAAGATCCGCCACGCTGGCGCCATCTTCATGGGGCGCCACACCCCGGAGGCGCTGGGCGACTACTGCGCGGGCCCCAACCACGTGCTGCCGACCTCACGTGCGGCCCGGTTTTCCAATCCGCTGGGCGTCTACGAGTTCCAGAAGCGGACCAGTCTCATCGCCTGCAGTGTTGATGGAGCGCGGGTTCTCTCCTCGGTGGCCGGTCGTATCGCCGATGCCGAAGGCCTGGCGGCGCATGCCGCGAGTGCCCGCGACCGCGGCTAGGGCGATGTCACCGTGTTGAGTACTCTCGGCACGGTTCTGGGCGGTATCGGACTGTTCCTGCTGGGCATGGTGCTGATGACCGACGGTCTCAAGGCATTGGCCGGTGATGCGTTGCGGAGTTGGCTGGCGCGCTTCACCGGTAGCCGCTGGACCGCCGTCGCCACGGGCGCCGGTGTCACCGCACTGGTGCAGAGCTCCAGCGCTACCACCCTGGCCACCATCGGCTTCGTGTCGGCGGGTCTGCTTGGCTTCAACAACGCCATCGGCGTCATCATCGGCGCCAACATTGGCACCACCAGCACCGGCTGGATCGTCTCACTATTGGGGCTCAAGCTGTCGGTGGGCAGCCTGGCGTTGCCACTGATCGGCGTCGGTGCCCTGGCGCGCCTGTTGGGTCGCAAGCGCCTGGCGCAGGCCGGCACGGCCTTGGCCGGGTTCGGCGTGATCTTCGTCGGCATCGATGTGTTGCAGGAGGGCATGGCGGCGCTCTCTTCTCACTGGGATTTCAGCCGCTATTCCGCCGAGGGCATCGGCGCACGTCTGGGTCTGGTGGGGCTCGGCGTGGCGATGACCGTGGTGATGCAATCCTCCAGTGCGGCGGTTGCCACCACTCTCACCGCCTTGTCGGGCGGTGCCATCAACTTCGAGCAGGCGGCGGCACTGGTGATCGGTCAGAACGTCGGCACCACAGTGACCGCCGTTATTGCTGCCATCGGTGCGCAGGCCCCCGCTAAACGCACGGCGCTGGTGCACATCCTGTTCAACGTCGGCACCGGCACGGTCGCTTTTCTGCTGCTGCCACTGTTCACGCATGCTGTCGATGCTTGGACCGAGACCTATCTTCACGATGACCAGGCGCTGTCGCTGGCGGCCTTCCACACCGCGTTCAATCTGCTGGGAGCGGCCCTATTCATTCCGCTGATCGGCCCGCTGGCGGCCTTCGCGTTGCGCTGGGTGCCCGAACCACACGCGCCACTGTCCCGCCACCTGGATGCCAGTCTGGCCACTGTGCCCGCCCTGGCTCTGGATGCAGCAAGACGCGCCGTCGATGAAGCGGTGGGCCTGTTGCAGGCCTATTTGGAGGAGGCACTGCGCGGGAAGCCCGTGATCTATCCGCAGGATGCACGTGCGGTACTGCCGGTCATCGCGAGCTTTCTGCAGCGGGTACCGGCCATCGAGCCGCAACGGCTTCCGGTGTTTGCCGCGATGATCCAGCGTCTTGCGCTGGCCGAGCAGCTGGCGGCACTGCTGGAAGATTGCGAACTGGCACCCCTGCTGGCATGCCGAGGTCTGGCGCCCGCGCGGGCGCAGCTGGCGCGGTCGCTGGCGACCGGGACGGCATTGCCTGCGCTCGACCAGGCGCCGCTGCCGTTGCGATCTGAGGTGCTCCACCGCACCGCGCGACGCGAGTTGACGGTGTCCGACGCCATCGACACCTTGACGGCAGAGCGCACCCTGGAGCAGCTGCTGACCGTGATTGCCCGGTTGCGCGAAGATGTCCCCAATCCTAGCCCAATGGGGGCGCCGTGACCCAAGCCAAAACGCGCAAGCCATCGCGGCTTTCTGCGCTCAAAGCCCAGCAGGCCCTGCAGTCGGCCCAGCGGGCTGTGGTGCTGGTGATTGCCGGGGTCGAGGGCAGTGGCCGGCATGCGATTCTCAACGCCCTCACGCACCACTTCGATACCCGCGGGCTGCGGATCAACGCCTGGTTACAGGAGGGCGCAGCGGGCCAGGACCGGCCAGCCCTATGGCGCTATTGGCAGCATCTGCCGCGCGCCGGTGAAATCGGCCTGTTCCTCAATGGCTGGTATGCCGACCCCATCCTTGCGGCACTGCGAGGGCAGCGCGTTGATCTGACCTCTCAGCGTCTGCTGGAGAACCAGTTGCAGGACGCTGGCGCCAGCCTGATCAAGCTATGGATATCGGCAGACCTTGACGGCGCACGCAAACGGCTGCGTGGCAACCTGGCGGCCGAGGCTCGCCTGCCGACGGACAGCGAAGTGGCCTTGCTCGCCGCCGATGCCGGGGCACCGCAACGCTTGAACCGGCTGTGCCAAACCTGCAGTCCCTGGCAGGTGATCGACCACGGCCATGGCCCCGCCGCCGTCCGTGCCGCACTGAGCCACGTGGTGCAGGCGCTGACGCGCGCCGCCGCCCAAGCACCACCCCCGCTGCCGGCCCAGCGGCTGCGTCGGCGTCGCGCTGCGCAAGGGCTGGCGCAGGTGGATCTCACAGTGACCGCACCCAACAACGCGGCGAGCCGTCAGCGTGCGCTGCAGCACGAACTGTCACGGCGTGTCTGGGCCGCCCACAACGCGCGACGCGCCGTGGTGCTGGTGCTGGAGGGCTGGGATGCGGCGGGTAAGGGTGGGGTGATCCGCCGGGTCACGGATCCGCTTGATGCTCGGCTGTTTCAAGTGGTGCCGGTATCTGCGCCCTCGCCACAGGCCCGCCAGTACCCGTACCTGTGGCGGTTCTGGCGGCAGCTGCCGACCGACGGCCAGATGACCGTATTCGACCGTTCCTGGTACGGCCGCGTGCTGGTCGAACGCGTGGAAGGCACGATCAGTGCGGCTCAGTGCCGGCGTGCCTACGACGAAATCAACGATTTCGAGCAGCAGATGGTCAGCCGCGGCACCGTGCTGGTGAAGTGCTGGCTGCACATCAGCCCCGACGAACAGCTGCGCCGCTTCAATGCGCGCGCGCGGCAACCTCACAAGCGGCACAAGCTCACCGACGAAGACTGGCGCAACCGGGAACGTTGGGACGACTATGTCGAGGCGGCCGATGACATGTTCGCCTATACCGACCGCGCCGACGCCCGCTGGCACCTGGTTGCCGCCGAGGACAAGGCCCACGCCCGGCTGACGGTGCTGCATCATCTATGCGAGGCGTTGACCACGGTCTGAACCGCCATGCACTACCAACATCAATTCCACGCCGGCAACTTTGCCGATGTCTTCAAGCACGTCCTGTTGCTGGGCTTGCTGGAATCGTTCAACCAGAAGGACAGCGCCTGGGCATATCTCGATACCCATGCTGGCGTGGGTCGCTATGCGCTCTCAGCCGAGGCCGCACTGCGCACCGGCGAGGCGGCCCCTGGGGTTCAGCGCCTGCTCGATGATGACGATCCGCTGCCGCCCTGGCTCATGCAGTACCGCAGCTTGGTGCGCCTTCAGCCCGGTCGCTACCCCGGCTCCCCGGCCATCGCCGCGGCGATGCGTCGGCCCCAAGACCGGCTCATGCTCTGCGAGAAGCAGCCGGCCATCTTCGCCCAGCTGAAGTCCGAGATGCGGGGCAGCGGGCACGCCCTTCACGAACGTGACGGCTACCAGGCGTTTTCATTGCTGCCGCCACCTGAGAAGCGCGCCCTGGTGCTGGTCGATCCGCCCTTCGAGGCGCGTGACGAATTCGACCGTCTCACCGAATTTGCGGCGGCCACGGTGGCCCGCATGGCCCATGCCGTGTTGGCCCTGTGGTATCCGGTGAAGCAGCGTCACGCCGCCGACAGCTTCGTGCGGCGGCTGGGGCGCACCGTGAAGCGCGATGCCGTCGATGCCCGCATCTTTGTCAGCCACCCGCAGGACGCCCGCATGCGGGGATGCGGCCTGGCTGTCATCAACCCACCCTATGCCTTCCAGCAGGCCTTGCCTGCCCACCTCGCCGTGCTCGCCGATCGCCTCGCGCAAGGGCCGGGCGCCGGCTATGCCCTCGAGCCCATCGCCTCATGACCCGACTGCCGGATCGCCCGCCTCACACCCTCCATGAGGGCCGGTTTCTCCAACTGCTGCGGCACGGCCATTGGGAGTATGTGCGCCGCCGTGCTACCGGTGGCGCGGCGGCGATCATCGCCGTCACCGATGATGATGCGCTGGTGCTGGTGGAGCAGTACCGCATCCCGGTGCAAGCCGCCTGCATCGAACTGCCGGCCGGGGTCATCGGCGACAGCGCGGAGTTTGCCGGGGAGAGTGCCTTGGTGGCCGCACGTCGTGAGCTGCTTGAGGAAACCGGCTTCGACTGCGAGACCTTGCGTCCGGCCTTCGACGGCCCCTCCGCGCCCGGACTTACCGCTGAAACCAGTCACGTGTTGCGCGCCACGGGCCTGCGCCGTGTGCACGAGGGCGGTGGCGTCCACGGCGAGAACATCCAGGTTCATGTGGTCCCGCTAGCCGGCATCCATGATTGGCTCGAAGTACAGCAACGAGCTGGTCGCCAGGTGGAACCCAAGGTGTGGGCGGCACTGTACTGGTTGCTGCGCGAGCGGGGCGCGATCTTTTCGCGAGTGCTCGGACCTTCCACATGACGTTCGCGTCAGTGTCTGTTTCGCCCGAATAAGGTAGGACAGCATCCTTCTCCGCTGAAATGGTGCATGCGCCGTCGTCAGACGACGGTACAAAAAACACCATTCGCGAAAACAGCGGAGGAGCATGCATGAACGCGTCACAGTGCGGGACAGGGACCGCGGGACAGGGTCGGCGGTTGTGGCAGACCACAATGATAGGCCTGGGTGTGTGGTTGACCTTCAGCCTCACGCCTGCGCAAGCGGGGACCCTCAGTTTGGGGGCGGACACCTCGCTCGACTATTTAGCCAACCTCACCTACAGCGCGGCCTGGCGACTCGACCGGCCGGACGACACGCTCAACGGCAACATCAATGGCGACGATGGCAACCGGAATTTTGCCGAAGGCGCAATGATCAACAATCGGCTGGCGGTGCTGGGCGAGCTGCACCTGAGGCACCAGTTGTATGGCGTGTTTCTCCGCGGCAGTGCGTTCTACGACGAGGCGTATCGTCGTGAAAATGACAACGACAGTCCGGCGACGGTCAACAAGGATGGCGACCATCGTTCCTTCACGGATGACGCCGAGCGGTATCTTGGCGGGCGCGCGCGCCTGCTCGATGCCTATGCCTACGGAACCTGGTATCTCGGGCAGACCGCCTTGGATGTGCGTGTCGGCAACCAGGTGGTGTCCTGGGGCGAGAGTTTGTTCTTTCCCAATACCAGCGGCGCCCAGGCGCCCGCCGATGCCACCAAATCCAACGTGCCGGGTACGGAGGTGAAGGAGATTTTGCTGCCAACCGGGCAGATCTACTTGCAGTGGGGGCTGACTCCGCGCTTCAGCGTAGCGTCGTATTGGCAGTGGGAGTGGGAATCGACCGAGCTCAACCCGGTCGGTGCCTTCTTCAGCACAACGGATGTCATCGGACCCGGTGCGCGCTTCCTTCGAGTTCCTTCGCTGGCGCCATTGGGCCTCGACGAAGTGCCGCGAGGGCCGGACATTACCCCGGACGATGATGGGCAGTGGGGCGTTTCGACGCGCCTGCGCCTCGGGGATGCCACGGAGGTCAGCGCCCATCACGTCCGCTACCACGACAAGAACCCAACCGGCGTATTCACCCAGGTGACCTCGATTGAAGTGGCGCCAGGCAACTTTGTCACGGTACCGATTGAATACAACGCCGCCTATATCGACGATATCAAGCTGACCGGTCTGAGCTTTGCCTCGGAAGTGATGGGGACGGCGGTCGCTGGTGAGGTGACCTATCGCGAAGGCGCGGGGGTCAATATCAATGTCGGTCCTTCCGGCTCGCCCACACCCGGACGCGCGGATGCTGTACAGGCCAACCTTGGATTCACCCGGCTACTGCTCCCGACGGCGCTTTGGGACACGCTGACGCTGCTGGCAGAGACCGCCTGGCTGCAGTTGCAGGATGTCGAAGCGATCCGCGCGGGCGGCATCGATTACGACACGCCGTCAAACGGGCATACCGCGACGGCCTATCAGCTGTTGGCCCAGTTCGGTTACCTGCAGGTGGCGCCCGGCTGGGATCTCACGCTGTCGCTGGTGCACGGCCACCTGTTCCATGGCAAGCCAGCCATCGCCGGTGCCTTGGGCAGCTTCACCGGCGAAGGCGACGAGCGGTACAGCGTTGGCGTGACCGGAAAGTACCTCGCCAATCTGGAGCTGCAAGTGGCCTGGAACGGCTATCGCGGCACACCGGATCTGCTCAACAAGACCCTGGCGGATCGAAGCCACATCGCCTTTAGCGCCAAGTACAGCTTCTGAACCCGGACGGAGACACGACATGAGAATCACGTTCATCCGCCTGCTGGCGGTTGCCTTGATCAGCCTTTTTGCCAGTCAGCCGCTGCATGCGGCGGTATCCGCCGAGGCGGCGGCCGCACTGGGCGATACCCTGACCCCCACCGGTGCCGAGCGCGTCGGCAATGAAGATGGGCGTATTCCCGAGTGGAGTGGGAAATGGCTCGGTGTTCCTGATCACATCCAATACGACGGTAAGCGCAACGCGGACCCCTACCCGGACGATGAGCCGCTCTACACGATTACCGCGGCCAATCTCGCAGCGCATGTCGACCAGCTCAGTGACGGCCAGAAGGCGTTGTTTGCGCGCTATCCCGAGACTTACCGCATGGTCGTGTATCCGACGCGACGCGATTTCCGTTACAGCGACGAGGTCAACGAGAACGTGCGTCTCAACGCGACCCAGGCGGAACTGATCAATGACGGTCTGACGCTGACCGGCGCTTACGGTGGGCCGGCATTCCCCATCCCCACGACCGGGATCGAGGTGGTCTACAACATCATGACCACGGTCGGTGGATGGATGCTGGAAGCGCCTAACGTCGGCGCCTATGTGCAACCTAACGGCGCCATCGCGTGGGCCCGCAACGAGCTGACCGTGTTCAATCGCTACCTGCGAGGAAACGACCGCGAGGGGTGGAACGACGGCGACGTCTACTCCCAGAGTATTAGCGCCCAGAAGGCGCCGCCGCGCGAGGCCGGCAAGGTGTCGTTCACCGTCAACACCTTCGATTTTCTTAATGCGCCGCGCCAGGCCTGGCAATACGATCCAGGCTCGCGCCGGTTGCGCAAGTCCCCCGATGTTGGCTTTGACTATCCGATGCCGGTCGGGCCGCGCGTGGTGGACGAACAGAACGGCTTCAATGGCTCTCCCGAACGATTCGACTGGAAACTGCTAGGGCGACGTGAGCTGTATGTGCCCTTCCACACCAACCGTCTAGAAGATCCTGCCACCGCTTATGCCGATATCACCTCCACCCGCGGGCACCCCAACCCGGACACCCTGCGCTGGGAGCTGCGTCGCGTGTGGGTGGTGGAAGGGACGCTCAAGCCGGAGCATCGCCATGTCTACGGCAAGCGCGTGTTCTATGTTGAGGAAGATTCCTGGCAGCTTTCGCTGGCCGATCTCTACGACCGACGGGGCGAGCTGTGGCGGGTGACCAACAACGCCGCCGCCTACGCCTACGACGGGCAGTTCTATTACCTCAATGCCAGCTTCTATCAAGACCTGCTGGCGGGTGCCTACAGTGCCGAGAACATCACCAGCGAGGAGCCTACGTCGGCGCGCTTCAACCGTCGCGAACCGCGGCCGGGTGAGTTCAGCATCGACGGGGTGCGTCGCGCCGGCAACTGAGCCCGTGGCAGCGGGGCTGCACCTGAGGGCGTCCCGGTGCTACAGCAACCGCTGCGGTGCGAACTGGCTGGCGGCCGGCAGTACTTCGGCCGCCGCCACGGCACGGGACAGGGCACGGTCGGCGGCCACCGGCCCTATGGCATGCACCAGTCCAACGTAGAGGCTGTGCAGGACCTTGGCCAGGGTGGCGTCCTCAGCCTGGCTGACGGCGCCGAAGTCGCCGCGCGACAGGCCGCCGGCCAGTGACGCGGTGTCGGGGGAGGTGGCGGCTTCCACGAAGTCCCGCAGCGCCTCGGCGCCGGCTTGTTCGGCGGCGGCGTGAAGGCGGCCGGCCATTGCGCGGAACACGAGGAAGGCCGGACTGCCCACCTCTGTCCCGCGGTCGTCCGTGGTCGGTGCTGGGGCGCGCTGCACGTCGTATTTCAGCAGGGCCTGGAACAGCGCCGACCTGAGTGCGACGGCCTGCGGTGGCTTGAGTGCGAGCTGCGCTGACAGCGTCTGTGCGAAGTCGGTCATGGCGTTGGCGCGGTCCTGCGCATAGGCGCCGTCCCACAGGGCCAGCGCGTCGCGCAACTGGCTGCCGCTGAGCACGCCGCTCAGGCCAATCTCCAGTGCACGCCGGCGCCGGGCCACGTTCATCGGGCTGACGTTGCTCGTCGCTGCGTTCACCGTTGACCACCGCCGTGGGTGAGATCCTTCTGGAACTCGGGATAGCCAATCTCGGCGTGCTCGGTGAAGTCCAGCCCCCGCTGTTCGTGAAGCGTATCGGCGCGCAGGCCCACCAATTTCTTGAGTAACCAGAACACCAGCAGTGCTGTCGGGAAGGCCCACAGGAAGGCACTGAAGGCGCCCACGGCTTGGATGAACACACGCTCGGCGTTGAACAGGTCATCGGCGTAGAACAGGCCGGTAGCGAGCGTGCCCCAGACCCCGGCGAAGCCATGGACGGGCACTGCACCCACGACATCGTCGACCTGCCAGGCCTCCAGTAAGCGGCTCCCCAGCACCATGATCATGCCGCCCACCAGGCCGGTGAGGACGGCAAAGCCGGTGGTCATGGTGGCGCAGCCGGCCGTGATGGCCACCAGCCCGGCAATGGCGCCGTTGACCGAGTGCGCCATCAGCACCGGGGCGCCGAGCAGGCGTTGCATCAGGGTGGCGCCGACCCAGCCGGCGGCGCCGGCCAGATGCGTATTGATCAGGACGTGGCCGACATCCTCGTTGGCGGCCAGGGTGGAGCCGCCGTTGAAGCCGAACCATCCTAGCCAAAGGATGAAGCCCCCCAGCGCCACCATTGGCAGGTTGTGCCCGGGAATGGGGCGTACGTCACCCGCCCGACCATAGCGACCCAGACGCGGCCCCAGGACCAGTACGCCCGCCAGTGCGCACCAGGCGCCCACCGAGTGCACGACGGTGGAGCCAGCAAAGTCGGTGAAGCCCATGGTGGCCAGCCAGCCCTTGCCATCGGTCCAGGAACCCCACACCCAGCTGCCGAACACGGCATAGATCACCGCGGTCACCATCACCGAGGCCAGCGTGTACGGGAAAAAGCGCATGCGTTCCGCCACAGCGCCCGAAACGATGGTGGCGGCGGTGGCGGCGAACATGGCCTGGAATACGAAGAACATCGCGTCCGCGCCGCTGGCAGGGTCGTAGAGAAAGCCGGTGGTGCCGATCCAGCCGCTGGGGTTGGCGCCGAACATCAGGGCGAAGCCCACCGCCCAGAAGGCCAGCGCACCGACGCAGAGGTCGGCATAGTTCTTCATGATGACGTTGACGCTGTTCTTGGCGCGTGAGCCGCCCCCTTCCAGCAGTGCGAAGCCCGCCTGCATGAAAAACACCAGGGCGGCGCTGATGCCCACCCAGGCGATGTCGCCGGGTGCGGACAGCGGCCCCTCGGCGTGGGCGTTACCGGGCAGTAACAGGCTGGACAGGACGAGCGCAAGCGGTGCAGGACGCGGAACCATCGTGAGCTCCTGGAGGGGGTGGTCCGGTCTATGCAAGAAGAAGGCCACTCTTTTTCCTCAGCGTCATGCCCGACGTGGTCGGGCATCCAGGCCTCACGGTTGGCGCTGGATCCCGCATCAAGTGCGGGATGACATTGCTGCTCGTCTGTCGTCATGCCCGACTCGATCGGGCATCCAGGCACCGAGCATCGTCGGTCGGGGTGTGGGGGATCTGCGCACGCCTTGTTCCCGCTCCCCCCTTGCCCTATCGTGAGCGCCCAAGCCGGGGGTGCCCGCGACCGCGTGGGCTGAGATCACACCCTTGGAACCTGGCCGTCACCATTGATGCCGGCGAGGGAAGGCTGGACGGGCGTGTACGCCTGGGCCTCCTCTCTCGCGGCAAGCGAGGATTCCCATGAGCGCCGTACCCGATGCCATCTTCAACCGCGCCGCCGAGCTGTCTGCCGAGGTGCGACGGCCGTTTCCGGCCAGCCGAAAGATCCACGTGGAAGGCCCTGCCGGCATCCGGGTGCCGATGCGTGAGATCAGCCTCAGCGCCACCCGCAGCGAAAGCGGACTGGTGCCCAACCCGCCGGTCACCGTCTACGACACCTCTGGGCCTTACACCGATCCGGACGCGCGTATTGATCTGTTGAAAGGACTGCCCGCGCTGCGCGCCCCCTGGATCGAGGCGCGCGCCGATACCCAACAGCTCAATGGGCCCACCTCCATCTACGGCCGGATTCGTGCGGCGGACGACAAGGCCGATCATCTCCGCTTCGATCATGTGCGTGCGCCACGCCGCGCCAAGACCGGCGCCAATGTCACCCAGATGTATTACGCGCGCCAGGGCATCATCACCCCGGAAATGCACTTCGTTGCCATCCGCGAGAACGCCCGTCTGCAGGAGCTGCGCGACAGCTATGGGGCGGCTGGGTATTTGCGTCGCCGGCATCGCGGCCAGGCCTTTGGCGCGCAGCTGCCGGAGGTGGTGACGCCAGAATTTGTCCGCGACGAGGTGGCCCGCGGCCGCGCCATCATCCCGGCCAACATCAACCATCCCGAGCTGGAGCCGATGATCATCGGCCGCAATTTCCGGGTGAAGATCAACGCCAACATCGGCAACTCTGCAGTCACCAGCAGCATCGCCGAGGAAGTGGAAAAGATGGTCTGGTCCACCCGCTGGGGCGGCGACACGGTAATGGACCTGTCCACCGGCAAGCACATTCACGAGACCCGCGAATGGATCCTGCGCAACGCCCCCGTGCCGATCGGTACCGTGCCCATCTACCAGGCCCTGGAAAAGGTGGACGGCAAAGCTGAGGAACTCACCTGGGAACTGTTCCGCGACACCCTGGTTGAGCAGGCCGAGCAGGGGGTGGATTACTTCACCATTCACGCTGGCGTACTGCTGCGCTACATCCCGTGGACGGCCGACCGCGTCACCGGCATCGTCTCGCGCGGCGGCTCCATCATGGCCAAGTGGTGCTTGGCGCATCACAAAGAGAACTTCCTGTACACGCATTTCGAGGAGATCTGCGACATCATGAAGGCCTACGATGTCAGCTTCTCGTTGGGCGACGGTCTGCGCCCCGGCTGCATCGCCGATGCCAACGACGACGCTCAGTTCGGTGAGCTGCGTACACTCGGTGAGCTCACCCAGATCGCCTGGAAGCACGATGTACAGGTGATGATCGAAGGGCCCGGCCATGTGCCGATGCAGCTCATCCAGCAGAACATGGACGAGCAGCTCAAGCATTGCGCCGAGGCGCCTTTCTACACGCTGGGGCCACTGACCACCGACATCGCGCCGGGCTACGACCACATCACCAGCGGCATCGGCGCCGCCAACATCGGCTGGTACGGCACCGCCATGCTCTGCTACGTCACGCCCAAAGAGCACCTCGGGCTGCCCGACAAGCATGATGTGCGCGAGGGCATCATCACCTACAAACTGGCCGCGCATGCCGCCGACCTTGCCAAAGGCCTGCCGGGCGCGCAGGTGCGCGACAACGCCCTGTCCAAGGCGCGCTTTGAGTTCCGCTGGGAGGACCAGTTCAACCTCGGGCTGGACCCCGAGAAGGCGCGCGAATTCCACGACCAGACCCTGCCCCAGGAAGGCGCCAAGCTGGCGCATTTCTGCAGCATGTGTGGTCCGCACTTCTGCAGCATGAAGATCACCCAGGACGTGCGCGACTACGCCGCTAGAATTGGCGCCGATGAACAGGCGGCGCTGACCAGCGGCATGGCCGAGAAGGCCGCCGAGTTCAAACAGGCCGGCGCCGATCTGTACCGCAAGGCCTGACATTCACGATCACCGAGACCTCTTATGTCAGAACCCACCGGCTTGCCCGACATCCGCCTTGACAGCGCCCAGTTGTACCGCGAGGACACCTTCACCGACCGCCGCGTGGGCACGCTGCGACGCCTCACCCCGGTCACCGCCGACGGGGTCGACGACAGTGCTCGCCCGGTGCAATTCGAAGGCCAGGCTACCCTGATGACGCAGGCGGGTGCGCTGCCGCTCAATTTCGGCATCGATGCTGCGACGGTCGCCGAAGCGCTGGAAAAATTCCCCGAAGCGGCCAAAGCCGCCATCGTTGAAATGATGGAAGAGATGGAGCGCATGCGCCGCGAGCAGGCCAGCTCCATCCTGGTGCCGGGTCGTGGCGGGCCGGGGCCCGGCGGCATGCCGCCAGGGGCGGGTGGCGGTGGCCGTATCCAGTTCTGATCCGGCGTCATGAAGATCTACCACAACCCGCGCTGCTCCAAATCCCGCCAGACCCTGCAGTTGCTGCAGGATCGCGGCTTGGCGCCCGACATCGTGCGCTACCTGGAGACGCCGCCCAGCGCGAGCGAGCTGGATGGCCTCTGTCGCGCGCTGGGTATTGCGCCGCAGGGCCTGGTCCGTTTTAAAGAAGATGCGGCCAAGGCCCTGGGGCTGTCCCCTGCCGATGACCGCCCGCGTGCGGAGTGGCTGCAACTGCTGGCCGACCACCCGACCCTGATCGAGCGCCCCATCGTGGTGGTCGGCGCGCGGGCCGCGATCGGCCGGCCGCCGGAGGCGGTGCTGCGCCTGCTGGGGTGAGTGCTTCGCCTTTTGGCGGCTGGCGCGTATAGGCTGAAGACGCACATCGTCTTAGAGGAGACGCGATGGCTGAGCCGCCGCGGGCCAACCTGCCGTCGGTAGATAGCGCTGCAGCCGAAACGCCGCAGGCGCCTGAGCGCGCGCATGCTGCCGTGGTGGCGGAGCTGTTTCGCGAGCACAACAAGACCCTGGTGCGGTTCCTGACTACCCGGCTCAATTCGGTGGCGGAGGCGGCCGAGGTGGCGCAGGAGGCGTATGTGCGAGTGCTGCAGCTGGACAAGCCGGGCGCCGCCAACCTGCTGCGGGCCTATCTGTTTCGGGTGGCGCAGAATCTTGCCATCGACCGGCTTCGCCGTCGCGCCGTGCGCCAGGAGACCACCGTCAGCGAGCCCGACTTGGTGGACGCTGCCGAGGACCTCTGTGACCCCGAGCGCCACAACGTTGCCCAGGAAGAACTGCTGCTGATCGTCACCTGCATGAAGGAGCTCCCCGAAAAATGCCGAAAGGCCTTTCTTATGTACCGCATGGAGGGGATCCGTCAGGATGAGATCGCTCGCCAGTTGGGGGTGAGTGATCGCATGGTGAGCACCTATATTCGTCACGCCATGCTTTACTGTCGTCTGCGCCTGGAAGGTCTGAACCGCGACGATGCCCGTGCGAGGTTGCCGCGATGAGCGCCCACACCCCGTTCGATGCTCAGTGCCAGCAGCGTGCCGAGGTCGCCACCGACTGGCTGCTGCGGCTGCGCGAAGCCCCCAATGACCACAGCCTGCTGGATCAGTGGCTGAAGTGGTGTGCGGAAGATGTCGGCAACCTCATAGAATTTCGTCACGCCTGCGACCTGTGGAATGCCTTCGACGATCCCGCGCTGAAAGCCCTGCTAAGCCTGCCACAGATGGCAGCGCCGACAGCGGCCGCGCGGGCGTCCGAGTCGCGTAGGCGCCGACGCCGAGGGGTCTGGGCAGCCGCCATGGCAGCGGCTCTAGTGGCCGGCATCGGCGCTGTCGTCGGATGGGAACAATGGAATGCGGCGCCGCGCATCACTCACGACACCGCGCTGGCGCAACATCAGGTGGAACAGCTGGTGGATGGTAGCCGCATCGAGCTCGGCGCCGACAGCCGCGTCAGCCACCGCTTCGAGCCCGATATCCGCGAAGTGGAAGTGGTGCGCGGCGAAGCCTACTTCGATGTCGCCAAGGACCCGATGCGCCCCTTCGTGGTAAAGGCGGGACCGTTGCGCGCGCGCGCCGTGGGCACCGCCTTCAATGTGCGCACCGGCCCCAGCCGTACCGTGGTCACCGTCACCGATGGCCTAGTGGAAGTTACCACCGAGCGCTGGTTTGGCTTGGCCCCGAATAACCGCCGTGCGCTGGCCGGCCCCGGCGAGCAAGTTGCCTACGACGAGGTCCTCAATGCCCTGGTGCTGCATCAGGTGGACCCCGCTGTGGTGACCGCTTGGCGTGGCGGCAACCTCACCTTCAAGTTCGTCAACGAACCGCTGGCCGATGTGGTGGAGTACCTCAACCGGTATAGCACGCGCCGCGTCGAACTCAGCGACCGCACCCTCGGTCGCCGTACCTTCACCGGCACCGTCCACCACGACCGCAGCGACGACTGGCTGCTGGCCCTGGAACAGGCCTATCCCTTGCGCGTCGTCCCGCAGCACGACCACGCCGTCCGCCTCGTCCCGAAAGACAGCAGCGTCGCTGGCAGCCGCTAGGCGCGGCGGCGTCACCCAGCACCTCTCTCTGCCGTCACGCCACACTTGATGCGGGGTCCATCCCACACGGCTGGCACCGCCCGTTCCGATCGGGCATGACGGTCTGTTTTCAGCGTCTGCACTGCAGACGCTTCGCCTTCTCCGGATTCGCGCGTATAGGCAACAAGGGATACAACGGCACCGTTCATGGCCGTTGCATCAAAACAAGACGTGCGACGACTGAGGAGTCATCGATGAACAGCAAAGGACCGCACCTGTGGCTATGGTGTTGCGCGGCAGTGATTGCGCCGCTCACCATCGGTATCACCACGCCCACCCGCGTTCAGGCGCAAACCCCCCAGGCCGTCGTGGAAACGACCCCCCGCGCAGCCGAGCTGGAGCGCGAAGCCCACTTCGATATCCCCGCGCAACCGTTGGGCACCGCCATGATTGCCTTCGCCGAGCAGTCCGGCATCCAGGTCGTCACCGCGGGTGAGGATGTTCAGCCTCTGCAAACGCCAGGCGTCATCGGTACCTACGCCATTCGTGATGCCCTTGCCGAATTGCTCTATGGCACCGGTCTGGTCTTCGTGCCCGTCGGCAACGCGACCATCGCGCTCACCACTCCAGAAGCTGTGCAGGCGGGGGAGGTGGTCGCCGCCGGTAGTGAAGGGGCCACGCCTGCGGTAGGTTCACTGTACGACCCCAAGGTGGATGTGACGCCCGCGCCGGGCGGCACCACCAGTGTCGAGGTGGCGCGCCGAGCGGGTGTTGAAGAGATCATCGTCACCGGCCAGAAAAAGGCAGAGCGTCTGCAGGACGTGCCGATCGCGATCTCGGCATTCAGCATGGAGGATCTGGATGCCCAGAAGCTCGAAGGGGGCTTCGATCTGCTGAAGGCAATCCCCAACGTCACCTTCTCCAAGACCAATTTCACCGGTTACAACTTCCAGATCCGCGGGATCGGTACCCAGGCGATCTCGGCCACAACCGATCCGGGTGTGGCAGTGAGTTTCAACAACACGACGCTCATCGTGAACCGTCTGTTCGAACAGGAGTATCTCGACGTCGAACGGGTGGAAGTCTTGCGCGGTCCGCAGGGCACGCTCTACGGGCGCAACGCTACGGCTGGTGTCATTAACGTGATCTCGGCCAAACCCGTGTTGGGTGACGAGTTCGGCGAGATCAAGCTGGAGGGTGGCAACTACAGCTCACAGCGTCTTCGGGGGCACATCAACCTGCCCTTAGGGGACACGCTGGCTCTGAGAGCGGCCTATGCCTCAACGGTTCGGGACGGCTATGGCTACAACGAGTTCGATGGTAGTGACGTCGATAACCGCGATCTGTGGACAGGACGTCTCAGTCTCGGTTGGGAGCCCACCGACCGCGTGCGGGTCAACCTGATGTGGGAGCGATTCGAGGAGGACGACGAGCGGGTTCGCAGTACCAAGCAGCTGTGTCACCGCGATACCGGCGTTGATCTGATTGCGGGCTATGACATCCGCGAGGACGATCGCCAGCGCGGCATTCTCAGCGTGGTGAATCAGGGCTGCTTGCCGGGATCGCTCTACAGCCGGGATGCCTATCAAACGCCAAATGGCGATGCCTTGCCGTTCGTCAGCGGCGGGCGGGACAACGGCTTCTTCTTCCTGTTCGCGTATTCCGATCCGATCGGCATCAACCCCTACTACTTCGGTCTGGCGTCAGATCCGCCGTGTGCCGAGGCGGCCCGTGACATCGGGTTGTCGCTGGTCAACCAGTGCGTTGATGTGTTTGCTGAGCGGTACCAGTCCACCGATCTGCGTTCCATCTATTCCGCCATCGCGCCCGCCTATCGGGCAGCATCGGATATTTTCGAGCTGTCGGTGGACTTCCAGTGGACCGATGCGCTGCTGTTCTCCTCGCAGACCGTCTATGTCGATGACAGCCTCTACTCGACGCAGGACTTCGGGCGCTTCAAGACCTCCCCCGGCGTCTTCAACGATATCAGCGGTCCGATGGTGGCGCCCCAGTACTCTGATTTCGCGCCGGGTGGCCGCTTCTGCGATCCGCAGCTCGGCTGTTCCGACACCCTGCGCATCCAGGACGTATCCCGTGCGGAAAGCCGGCAGTTCAACCAGGAGTTCCGGCTGGTATCGGACCTTGATGGTGCGCTCAATTTCAGCCTGGGCGCCAACTACACGCGTTTCGAAACGCTCAATGACTATTTCATCTTTTCCAACCTGCTGACCGCGCTGGCGATGACGCCGCCGTTCGATGGTCCCATCCATAACTGCACCACCAGCGGGGGTGAGCGGGGCTGCGTCTACGTCGACCCCAATGAGCTGTCGCAGATCAATGGCGAGGGTCATAACTACTTCCGCAGCGCCAACCCCTACGAGCTCGATTCCAGCGGCATTTTCGGCGAGCTGTACTGGCGCATCACCGACACCCTCAAGCTCACGGCGGGTGCGCGCATGACCTGGGACCGCAAGGTGTTCACGCCCATCCCCAGTCAGACGCTACTGGCCGACTATCGTCAGGGAGAGCCCTCAAACCGGAACCATATCCGGGATGGCGACGGGCCTGAGCGCTGCACGCTGCTGGTCTATCTCTGCGGGATCCTGGGCAATGCCCCCGATGGGCGCGGCTATCCGGCGTTGCCGGACATTGTGCAAACCTGGCGTGAACCCACCGGGCGACTGGTACTCGACTGGCAACCAACGCTTCCGTTCACGGACGAGACACTGCTCTATGCCTCGGTGTCGCGCGGCTACAAGGCCGGGGGCGCCAACCCGCCCAGCGTGGCGGCACCGGCGGGGCTGTTCATTGCTGACGCGCAGTCGGCGGTGAGTTCGCCGACGTTCGAGCCCGAATACGTGGATGCCTTCGAGATTGGTACCAAGAATGCCCTGTTCGGCGGCGCGGTGATGCTCAACGGCGCGGCGTTCTATTACGACTACCGGGACTATCAGGTCTCGAAGATCGTCGACCGCTCCGCCAGCAACGAAAACTTCGATGCCAAGGTCTGGGGCCTGGAGATCGAAACCATCTTCGCGCCCAGCTACGACTGGCAGTTCAATGTGGCGCTGGGGTATATGCGAACACGCGTTGCCAGCGGTGAACGGTCCATCGACCTGATGAACCGTACCCAGGGCGGCAATCTGGCCCACCAGACCGCCATGCCCAATCCCAACTTTGGACTCGATCCTGAGGATGCCAGCGGTATTGGTTCGGATCAGCTCGACAACGAGTTCCTGGTCTTCGACGAGTGGGTGGTGCTCAAGCCCAATGCCACGCTGACCTCCAACTGCGTGGCGCCAGCGGAACTGGTGGCGCTGGTGCTGGAGCAGGAGCCGCTGGTCGATGGAGCACCGTTCGGGTTTCCCTATCCGATGAGTTTCGCGCTGAACGGCTTCTGCCCCGTAGGTCATATTGTCGGTGGTAGCTATGCGGAGCCGGTGGGGGAAAACAGCCTGGCGGATTTCGACTTGCCGGACGGCAGCTTCTACGACCCGGCGAAGGATGCACCGAACGGCGGGGCCGGGTTCTTCGCCGATGTTGGCGGCAACGAACTGCCGAACTCGCCGCGGTTCACCCTGGCGCTGGGTGCGCAGTACGGCTTTGACGTAGGACCGCAGTGGCGCTCGACGGTGCGCCTTGATCACTACATTCAGGGCAAGTCCTTCGCGCGGGTCTACAACACCGAGTACGACCGTCTGCGGTCGTGGAACAACACCAACCTCTCCATGTGGGCCGTCAATGAGCATTGGGGGATCACGGTTGAGGCCTACATCAAGAATCTGTTCGACGAAACGCCGATCACCGGCACCTTCCTCAATTCCGACGACACCGGCCTGACGACGAACGTCTTCACCCTGGACCCCCGGCTGGTGGGTGTCTCCATCACCAAACGGTTCTGAGGGCACGCCATGAACAATGACATCACGAGGAGACCTCCGATGCGGCAACTCATTCTGCCGATGCCGGTGGCAGCGCTACTGCTGCTGCCCCCCGGTCTGGCCACCGCCGACAACGAGTGCGGCCTGCAGCAGCCGGTTGTGGCCGAAACCCTGGAATGTGCGCCGGGCGACTACACCAATGGCATCCACTACACCGCCGACGGTGATCTGCAGTTGGTGGTACCGGCGGGTGCCAGCGACCTCAACCTCAACGCCGGTGGCGCGCGTGTCACCGCCACTGGAGACGACGCGCTGACCTGGGATGCCAGCGCCTTCACCGGGGTGACTCGCGGCAATGGCGGCGTCGTGATCGACTATCAGAGTGAAATGGGCGACATCGATATTCACACCAACCGCATCACCGGTAGCGCGGGCGCCACGCACGGCATTCGCGCCATAAGCCAGGCGGGTGACATCCGGGTACGTGCCGACGGGCAGCTCTCCTCTCTGGGCACCGCGATCGAGGCAGTCACCGGCAGCGGCAACATCCTGTTGGAGTTGAACGGCATCATCAGTGGTCCGGTGACGGCCAACACCCAAGGGGGTGATGGGACCTTGCAGGCAGATGTACGGGCGAGCGTCAACGCATTGTCATTGACCTCCGGAACCGGGCTGCTGACCTTGAACCTGCAGGAGGGCGGAAACGTTATCCGCCTCGACGTCGATGCCGGGGGTGACGCCGTCATCAATCATTGGGCAGGAAAAGCCTTGCGGC
Organism: uncultured Polycyclovorans sp.; assembly: GCA_964425915.1. Taxonomy (GTDB): domain Bacteria; phylum Pseudomonadota; class Gammaproteobacteria; order Nevskiales; family Nevskiaceae; genus Polycyclovorans. The sequence goes on along the minus strand of CAYROO010000003.1, from coordinate 379,321 downwards.
CACAGTCCGGTCCGACCTTTGCCTTCTTGAGCGCTGCAGAGGGGACCGTCACGACCTTCAATGTGTTCAGTCCATTGGTCGCCAAGACAAATCTGCAGCCCTATGTCGGTTCTGTGAGGCCCTTCATCCGTGGGGAAGGCGCCGGTGCCTATGTGCTCAACAACCGGTCGTTGATGAACAGCGGCTTTGATTTCTCGGCCAGTACCGGCGGTGTCGTTTTCGACAACCAAGGAAGCGATGCCAATGCCGAGGGGACCGCATGGATTTTCTCGGATACCGTCAATTTCAGCGCCGGCGATGACCGGATCCATAACCGGGCAGGGGCCACGCTGATCAGCAGTTTCCCGACGGTCTACAAGATTTATTTCGATGGGTTTCCGTCCGAAGTGGTGAGCTCAGAGCTGCGCTTTCACGGTGGCGACGATGAGATTCTGAACGAAGGGGTCGTGGTCATCGGGAATGGTCATTTCCAGCAACTGGTCGGCTTGCAGGGGCCTCCGCTTGTCGATTCGGAGGCCCGGGCCTTTCATACGACATTCGATGCGTTGGAGCATTTCGACAATCAGGGGCTGATCATCTTTGGTGCATGGCTACAGGCCGACCCGGTCATCAACCTCGGGGTTTCAGACCCCATCTGCCAGCAACTCAGTACCCGGACACTCAGTTGTCGCGAAGCCCTGGGCGTGCGCGATACCGACGCAGAGCCCAGCACCGTGCTGTCGATGCCCGGCACCCATTTCACCGGCGGTGCAGGCAGTACCTTGTTGATGGATGTGATGCTCGGTCGCGGACAGCCGCAACGCGATTGCGTGCAACGGTCGGGCGCCAACACCTTCTTCCGTCTCCCCGGTGCCGATTGCCTGGACCTGCGCGATGGCAGCACCGAAGGCCAGACCCAGGTGGTACTGAGAGACCGCGAAGCCAATGACCTGGGCGCTTACAACCCCGAAGGGATCGTCATCGTCGACGTCAGTGGGGGTGACACTGCCGCAGGACATTTCGTGCTGTCGCCGGACTCTGATGGCTATGACGCCAAGATGGGTGCCATCGACAAGGGATTGTTCGTCTTCCCGTTGATGTACGACGAGCAGCACCAGCAGCACAAGCTGGTGGGGCTACCCGGCGCACGCGCCCTGCAGATGCCCTTGCTGGTGCAAGGCGCCCTTGGCCTGTCGCGGCGGGCGGGAGAGGTCTGGTTCCAGCGCAATCAGGATCTGCGTCAGTCCGTGGCCGGCGATGCCGGCGGCGCCTGGGCGCGTGTCACCACCACGCGTGGCAGTCGCGACGTGCAGCAGGACATCAGTGCCTACGGGCAGACCCTGAGCACCCGTAACGATTTTGACCAGGACGACACCCTGATCACCCTGGGGCGGGATCTGATCGCCGGCGACAGCGGCTGGGTGGTTGGCGGCAGCATCGGCTACGCCCGGTCCCAGCTCAACTTCGCCAGCACCGGTGCCGATGCCGACTTCGACGGCATCACCCTGGGACTCCATGCCCGGTATCAGCAGGGCGCCTTCCACCTCGACAACCAACTGCTCGGCAGCTGGTTGCAAGCGGACTACGAGGACGGTGCTTTCAGCAACGCCGACGACCCATACGATGCGCTGGAAACCGAAACGCAAGGGCTCGGGGCCCGGCTGGAAGCCGGTTGGCGCTTCGATCTGGGCGAGACCCTCTATCTGCAACCCCTGGCGTCCGCCAGCTGGGAGCGCACCGAGTTCGACCGTCTGACCATTCTGGTGTCCGGGGATAGCGCACGACCCACCAACGAAATCTTCGGCGACCACACGCCCACCAGCCTGCGCACCGCTCTGGGCGCGCGGGTCGGATTGGACCAGCCCCTGGGCACGCTGCGCTTGTCCATGATGCTGACCGGGCGCCTTTGGAACGAACTGCGCGGTGAAACCCCCGTCCGCATCCGCAGTGCCGGGCCGGACCTGGTGGTCGACGACACCTTCGACAGCGCCCTGAGCGAGATCGCCCTGGGCGTTGGACTGGGCAATGCCGGCGGCACCGTCAGTGGACATCTGCAGGTCGATGGCACTTTCGGTGACGACTACGACAGCTTCGGCATGACCGCCGGGTTCCGTTACCAGTGGTGAGCGGAAGACAGTGCTGAGTGGTGCGTGATGAGTGCTGAGTATGGGCGAAAGCCTGGATGCTTTTCGGCACTCATCACTCTGCACTCAGAACTGTTTTGACGGCACTTATCACTCGATTGCCTGGATGCCCGATCAAGTCGGGCATGACGAGGGGGGTTACACCGCCGTCACCCCGCACCTGATGCGGGGTCCAGTTGCGACGGTCGGGCATGACGAACGAATAACGAGGAGCAGCAACGATGAACAAGATGATGATCCCGGCGGCATTGGCGTTCAGCCTGATGGCGGCGCCGGCCCTGGCACAGGATGAAGCCCCGGCCCGCTACGCCAGTCTCAGCAGCCTCAACTGGCAACTGGAAGGCGACTTTGCTGAAGGCAGCGGCATTCGCCTGGTCCTCGGCCAACAGCTCAGCGACTACCTCAGCATTGAACTGCACGGCGGCATGGGTGGCGATGACAACGTCACCCTCATGACCACCGACCCAACGCCGGTGGCGGTGAACGGTGACCTGGGCTTGAAACAACTGTTTGGCGCCTACATCCGCGCCAGCTATCCGTTGAATGACATGGTCAGCGTCTACGGCTTGGCCGGCTACACCCGAGTGAAGGCCGAGTTCGAAGGCGACGCCAACTTCACCGCCGGCAGCACGCCCCTCAATCGCGACAGCTTCACCGAATCCGAAAGCGGCAGCAGCTATGGCGGCGGTATCGAGTTCGATGTGTTCAGTGGTGTGCTGGACGGCCGTCTGCGGCTGACCGCGGACTATGTGGTTTATCTCGATAAGTCCGGCACTGAGTTCGAAGCGAAGAGTGTCGGGGTGAAGCTTCAGTTCTGAGTTTTGAGTGGTGAGTGCTGAGTAACAGCAACAACAACAGCGGCCCTCGCCCCGGCCCTCTCCCGGGGGGAGAGGGGAGTACTGAGAGATGACGCTCCCAGGGGGAAAGGGAATGGTGAGAGGTGCCTCGCTCAGGAGGGGCTGAGGCGTGGCACTTACCGGCCAGGCTTTCCGCTAGGCTAATGCCCAGGTAGCGGTTTGGGGCGTGGCATGGCGCATGTGATGGAAATCCCGATCTTTCCCTTGGGCAACCCGCTGTTTCCGGCGGGCAAGCTGGCTTTGCGGATTTTCGAGCAGCGCTATGTCGATATGACCAAGGCCTGCATCCGTGATGAGCAGCCATTTGGTGTGGCGCTCATCCGCGCCGGTTTTGAGGTGGGACAACCGGCCATTCCGCATGACCTCGGTTGTCTGGCGCGCATCCGCGAATGGGAGGTGCCGTCGCCGGGACTGTTCAACCTGCATACGGTGGGTGAGGGGCGGTTTCGGATTCTGCGCCGATGGACGCAGGCCGATGGCCTGATTCGCGCCGAGGTGGAATGCCTGACACCGCCAACGAGCACGCCAGTTCCAGAGCGACACTCGGCCCTGCCCAAGCTGCTGGACAAGCTGATGGAGGAAGTCGGGGCGCAGTACTTCCCCACTCCGGTGCGGCTGCACGATGCCGCCTGGGTCGGCTTTCGCCTGGCAGAGCTGATGCCGGTGACGCCCGAGCGCAAGCAGGCCTTGTTGGCACTGGATGATCCACTCGCCCTGCTGGATCAGGTGGAGCGCTGGCTGGTGGAGCTGCAAGAACCCGAAACCGATTAGCGGTTCAGGTGGGGCTCAGGCACAGCTTGCAGACTGGGCGTCCGTTTTGTGACTGGGAGTTTGCTCATGTCGCGTCCGTTTCGTTCGCTGCCGTTGGCACTCGTCGCCACCCTTGCGCTGGGCATGACCCTGCACCCCGCCGCGCAGGCGGCGCCGCCGGAGGGCAAGGGCAAGCCGCACAAGCAGCATGATCAGTATCAGGATGAGCGCGCCTCAGTGGGGCTCGACGTGCTCATCCGTGCCGGCATCGGCGTAGGCGATGCCCGAGCACTGGCCGTTCAGCACGGCCTGACCGGGTATGGCGAGTTGCCGCCGGGTATCCGCAAGAATCTCGCACGCGGCAAGCCGCTACCGCCGGGGATCGCCAAAAAGGTGGGGGCGCCGGCATTCATCGGCGACTTGCCCCGCTACGAGGGCTACGAGTGGCGTATGGCCGGCAACGACCTGGTGCTGGTGTCGATTGCCTCGCAGGTGATCGCCGACGTGCTGGTCGACATCTTCCGTTGAGTGCAGCGCGCTACAGCGCGCGCGCCAGCGGCGGGTCGACGCGCACGGCGAACGGCATGGTGATCTCGTAGATCACACCGCCGGTGCCGAACACCGCCGGGGCTCCGTTGCGCAGGGCGCGCTGATTGGCCACGTACAGGCGCCGGCCGTCTGGCGAAAAGGCCGGGCCGGTCACCTCGGTGGCGGTGGCGCCGCTGGCCGAACCGGGCAGCCGCAGCAGCGGGATGGTGCTGCGGTCTGGCAACAACACCATGGCACGCATGTCGCCGCCGTCTTCGACCACCACCATCTCGCCATCCAGCGTCATGCAGATGTTATCGACACCAGCCATCGGCGGTTCGTTGGCATCCACCGGCGAGCCCACCGGGCCATCTGCCGGGTTGTAGATGCTCTCAACGGTGTTGCCGAGCGTATCGAGCGCCCAGATGTTGTCGTCGCTCTTGGTGCTGAAGAAGATGAAGCCCTGCAGGAACCAAACGCCCTCGTTACCGGCGAAAACGGTCGACTCGGGCAGGTAGACGCGGTTCTGCGGCCTGCCATCGTCAATGGCGTTGATCCAGCGTACCGGCACCGGTCCCTGACGGGCCGCGTCGAGGCCGGCGTCCACCGCCAGCACTTGCAGCACGCCGCGGCTGTAGTCGGGCTTGCCGCCGGCCGGCCAGGCGTCGGTCGGAAACACGGTGCGGTAGAAGCGGTCTTCGCCGGTGATGTCTTCGGTGTGGTAGATCGCCCGGCCGTCGACATCGATGGCCGCCATTTCGTGCGCCTTGCGGCCGAAACGATCAAGCCGGATCGGGGTGCCGCCGTCACGCAGCGGGCTGCACTCGAACATGTAGCCGTCGGCGATCTCTTCACCGTTGATCCAGGTGCCCCAGGGTGTGGCGCCACCCGAGCAGTTGGTGGTGGTGTTGCGCTGCACCGGGTAGGCATCGACCAGATTGCCGTCGCGATCAAAGCGCAGGGCGCTGGCGCCGCCACTGAAGGGGAACAGCAGCGGTGGGTTGATCGGCAGCAGGCCGGTCACTGGCCCCAGCACGGCGTTGAGTGTTTCGAGCGATTCGCGGCTGGCGAGCGTATCGAGCAGCGCCGGCGGTACCAGCGGCGGAATCTGGCCGAACAGGGTGGTGGCGTCGCGGGCTTCGCTGTTGGAGACATAGATCCAGCCGCCGTCCTCGGTGCGGAACATGCCACCGCCATCTGGATCGGAATGCCAGCGGAAATCGCTGCCGGGAATCGGCGGTTCGTTGAATACCGCCACCACCCGCGAACTGAATCCGGCCGGAAGTTGCACGCCGTTTTCGTCCGGGGGCAGTAGCGGGCCGATGTCGGCGAAGGGGCTGCGCTTCGGACTCACCAGTCCATTCAGCGGATGGCTGTTGCCGCAGGCCGTCAGCCAACTGGCGGTGCTGACGCTGCCGGCGCTGAACAGCAGGTGGCGCAGAAAGTCGCGGCGTGAATAGCCGAGCGCTTCGGCATGGCGGAGCAAGGGGTTCATACGCGTTCCAGAATATGTCGCAGGATGATCGGGAGTATGCCCATCGGCGGTGACGCCTTCATGAAACTGTCACGTCACAGGCTGAGCAACTGGTGCAGCCGGGCGCCATGATCCCGCAGCCAGACATAGGCCTGGGTGTAGTCCGGCATCTGCTGCGACACCAGCGCCCAGAAACGGTCGGAGTGGTCGGGCTGCCGCAGATGACACAGTTCGTGGATGACCACATAGCGCAGCACGTCGGGAGGCGCCATCACCAGCCGCCACGACAGGTTGATGCCGCCGCCCGGTGTGCAGCTCCCCCATAAGGAGCGCTGGTCTGCCAGACGCAGGCCGGTGTAGCGCACCCCGAGACGCGTGGCTTCGGTGTCGAGCAGCACAGTGGCATCGCGTTCGGCCTCGCGTTTGAAGGTGCGGACCAGCAGGTTGCGCATGGACGGAGGCTGCGCCAGCAGCGCCGAGGGCGCGAACACGGTGATGGCGTCATCGTCCACCCGCACCTGCGCCGGGCGCACCCAGGCGGGCTCGAGACGGATCATTCGGTCGCGGCCGCGCAAGGGCAGGCGGTCGCGGCCATCCCAGCGCATCGGGCTGCTGTCAATCGGCATGCGCGCTTCGGCGCGCTTCATTTCCGCCTGCTTTTCCGCCACCCAATCAGCACGGCTGTGGAGGAAAGCCAGCGCGTCGCGGCGGGAGACACGATGGGGAATGATCAGGCGTACGCGCTCGGCACTGTGCACCTCGATGCGCAGCCTTCGCGCACGGGTGCTGATGACCTCCTCGACGGCCTGGCCTTCGCTGAACAGATCGAACTGCTGTACCGGGTCAGACATGGTCACAAAATCGTCACGGGTGCAGAAAGGTCGATGCGCACGGGCGCCGTCCCCTGCCATCCCCTGGGTTATCCACAGCTTGTGCCACCTGTGCGGGGATAACTTGGACGTTCACTCGAAACGCACCCCCATCTTTTCCAGCACGCCGTCCAGCGCATCCAGGGAATGAAAGCGAATGCGGATCTCGCCGCGGCCGTCGGTTTGCATCTCGACTTCAGTGGCGGTCCCCAGATGATCTGCCAGCTGGCGCTCCATGCGCAGCCAGTCGGCGGACTTGGCGGCAGGTGCCGGCACTGTGGCACCGCGGCGATGCTGGGTGATCTGGCGCTCCAGTTGGCGCACCGACCAGCCCTGCGCACGACACTCGCGCAGCCAGCCACCCTGCTCGTCGAGCGCCAGCCCGGCCAGCGCCTTGGCGTGGCCGGTGGACAGCTCGCCGCGGTCCACTGCCTGTTGCACCGCTGGCGCCAGCGCCAGCAGCCGCAGATAGTTGCTGACGTACTCGCGCGACTTGCCGATCCGGTGGCCCACGTCCTCGTGCGTCAGGCCGTGCAGGGTGGCCAGCTTGCGCAGGCCGTGCGCGGTCTCCATCGGCGACAGCGATTCCCGCTGCAGGTTTTCCACCAGGCCCAGCACGAAGGCTTCGTCGTCGCTGAGATCGTTGCGGATGACGGCGGGTATCTCGTGGAGGCCGGCAGCCTGGGCGGCGCGCCAGCGGCGCTCGCCTGCCAGCAACTCGTAGGCGCCCTCGGTCTGGCGCAGCACCACCGGCTGCACCACGCCACTGGCGCGCACGCTCTCGGTGAGCTCGCGCAGGGCCTGAGCATCAAAATGCCGACGCGCCTGTTGCGGGCCCGGACGGATCAGGTCGACGGGTACCGTGCGTTGTGCAGCGGCGGGCAGGGAAGGCTGGGGCATGGAGCAACTATGGGACAATAGGCCGGAATACCGGTAGACGAGTGCGTGATGGAAGATCAGTTTAGAGCCATCCTTGAAGCGGTAGGCGAAAACCCCGATCGCGAGGGCCTGCAGCGCACCCCGCACCGTGCCGCGAAGGCGATGGCCTTTCTCACGCAGGGGTATCAGCAGGATGTCACGGCGCTGATCAATGGCGCCATCTTCGAGTCGGCTAATGAGGAGATGGTGATCGTCCGTGACATCGAGTTGTACTCGCTGTGCGAACACCATTTGCTGCCCTTTTTCGGCCGCGCCCATGTGGCCTACCTGCCGCAGGGCAAGGTCATCGGACTGTCGAAAATTCCGCGTATCGTCGATGTATTCGCGCGGCGTCTGCAGATTCAGGAGAATCTGACCCAGCAGATCGCCGACTGTATCCTTGGCGCCACCGGCGCCCGTGGCGTGGCGGTGGTCATTGAGGCCCGTCATATGTGCGCGATGATGCGTGGGGTTGAGAAGCAGCAGGCCAGCATGATCACCTCGATGATGCTGGGAGCCTTCCGCGAGGATCCGCGTACGCGGCAGGAGTTCCTGCAGCTGATTCACGCGCCGAAAGGCGTGATGGGCTAGGGATGGCATCTGCCTCGACGGACGCACCGTAAATGGGGCATTGGTATTGCAATTGAAGGAGCATGATGACTGGCCTCGCACCCACTGCCGCCCGTTTCGGTACCCCCGACCAGATCGATGTTCTGGTCGCCATGGAGCCGTTTGTCCGCGACCAGATGCAGCAGCACGTGGCGCGCCGCAAGCTGTGGTTCCCCAATGACATCCTGCCGGCTGATGCGCTGATGCCGGCCGAGGCGGAAACCGACCGCGCCCGGCTGCGCGATGCTGCGCGAGGCGTGCCTGATGCCGTCCGGGTGGCGCTGGGACTCAACTTGCTCACCGAGGAAGGGCTGCCGCATTTTCACCGCTTGATCGCCACGCACCTGGGCAATGAGTCGGTGTGGCGCGAGTGGAACAATGTCTGGACCGCTGAGGAGGACCGGCACGGCTGCTTGCTGCGCGATTACGTGCGAGATTCGCGGCTGTTCAACATGGGGGCGCTGGAGAAGCTGCAGTTCGCCTACATCGCGGCCGGCTTCGACCCGGACTGGCAGCGCGATCCCTACCGCCTGCTGGCCTACACCTCGCTGCAGGAAAAGGCCACCCAGATCAGTCATGCCAACACCGGCCGCCTGTGCGCCGGCATTGAGCCGATGGCGCAGCGTGTGCTGGCGCACCTGGCCGGCGACGAAGGCCGTCACTACCTGTTCTACCGCGCCTGCTTCGGTGAAATCTTGGCACGGGACCCCAACCGGGCGCTGACCTCGCTGCAGAAGGTGACGCTGGGCTTTGCCATGCCGGGCCATGCGATGCCGGGCTTTGATGACATGAGTGATCTGGTGCGTCGGGCCGGCATCTTCGGGACCCGTGAGTACTGCGACATCGTCGAGGAACTCTGGGACTTCTGGAACCTGGGCGGGATGGTGGGGCTGTCGGCCGAAGGTCGGCAAACCCAGGAGAAGCTGATGGCGGTTCCGGCCCGTTTGCGGCGCATGGCCGAATACGCCGAGCGCAAGGAATCACCGCGCCAATTCAAGTTCGACCTGCTCGACGGTCGTGAGGTGACGCTCTGATGGCAGCGGCCCGCCTGACCCAGCAACGGATCGCCATCACCGGTGCCGGCAGCGGCCTTGGGCGGGCGTTGGCGCTGGCCTTTGCACGCCGCGGGTGGCGCATCGCGGTGAGCGACCGCGATCTGGCGGGCGCTGAGGACACCCTGCAGCAGGTGGTATCGGCGGGGGGCAGCGGCTTCGTTCAGGCGCTCGATGTCACCCGCGAGACTGACTTCGCCCAACTGGCGCAACGCCTTCAGGCGGAGTGGGGCGGGGTGGATGTGTTGATCAACAACGCCGGCGTGGCCACCGCGGGCACCGTCATCGACAGCCCGCTCAGCCAGTGGCAGTGGGTGATCGACATCAACCTGTTGGGCTGTGTGCGTGGCAGTCACGTGCTGGCACCGCTGCTGGCGGCGCAGCGCGATGGCCACATCGTCAACATCGCCTCGTTTGCCGGCATTGCCAACCCGCCGGCGATGGCCAGCTACAACGTCGCCAAGGCCGGCGTGATTTCGCTGTCGGAAACCCTGCGGGCCGAAATGGCGCCCTTCGATGTCGGGGTCAGTGTGGCCTGCCCGGCCTTCTTCAAGACCCGGCTGATCGAGACCTCCGCCGCCCAGGCGCGCGAAAGCAGCGGTGGCGACGCGGCCGAAACCGCAGCGCCGCAGATGGGCAAGATCGTCGGCAAGCTGATGGACAAGGCGCAGGTCAGCGCCGAAGACGTGGCCGAGGACATCTACGCGGCCGTCATGGCGAATCGCTTCCTGGTCATCACCCACCCCGACGCGCGGCGCCAGTACCACCTCAAGCGGCTGGCACCGGAATGGTTCTTCGCCATGGTGCGGCGTTCTACCGCCGCCTTCCTGAGTCGTCGCTGATGGGATGGCTGCGCCGTCGTCGGCCATCGGCTGCTCCGGTGTCGAGCGCCGAGGGGCAGCGGAGTTGGGTCGCCGAGCTGCCGGGTATCGGCGAAACTCCCCTGCTGCGGCTGGAACTGGAACAGGACTTCCGCCCGGAAGCGGACGGCGAGCGCATGCACCTGCGGCTGCGTTTGCAGACGCGCTTCAGCCAATTGAAACCCCTACTGGCGCCCGCGGGTGCCGCTCGGCGGGAAGCGCTGCCTTCGCCCCAAGCAGAAGCGGGGCGCCCGGTGCGCGCACTGGCGCAGCGGGCACTGAATGCGCCGTTGGTGCAGCGGTTGGCGGCGCCGTTGTTGCAGTACGACCTCAACACCCTGCTCGATATCCAGGCCTCTACGGCCTCGTTGGCCCAAGGCAGCCGGGCGCTGATGCCGGCGCCCGAACGCCTTGCCGCGGTGGGCATCCAGCCGGACCTGTCGCCATCGGCGCCGCCGGTGCAGAGCTGGATGGCCGAGCGGCCGGACGGCCTGCTGCAGGTCACGCTGTTGCGCTTTGACCGCGAGCAGTTGGCGCAGCGGCTGCGGGCGCGACTGGCCGATGCGCCCTTTGCCATCAGCGCGGCCCTGATCCAGACCTTGGAACGTCGATGATGCGGGCCCGATGAGCCCGGAGCGTCGCCGCGATATCCTGCGCATCAGCCTGCCGATCCTCGGCGGCATGACCTCGCAGAACCTGCTCAACCTGGTGGATGCCTGGATGGTGGGTGGGCTCGGCGCCACCGCGTTGGCGGCGGTCGGGCTGGCCGGGTTTCTCAATTTCATGGCGGTCGCGGCGCTCGCCGGGTTCTCGTCGGCGGTGCAGGCGCTGTCAGCGCGCCGTGCCGGCGCCGGGCAGGTGTCGACCCTGGCCGAGCCGCTCAACGGCGGCCTGCTGTTGTCCTTGCTGCTGGGCGTGCCCTTGGCGGCGCTCGGCATCGCGCTGGCGCCGGGGGTGTTTGCGGCCCTCAACCCCGATCCTGCGGTGGCCGCCGAGGGTGCGCCCTACCTGCAGTGGCGGTTGCTGGGGGTGATGGCCGTGGGGATGAACTTCGCGTTCCGTGGCTATTGGAGTGCGGTCAAGGAAACCCGTGTCTACATGACCACGCTGGTGGGCATGCACAGCCTCAATGTGGTGCTCAGTTACGGGCTGATCCATGGCCTCTACGGCTTGCCCGCAATGGGCGCTGCCGGCGCCGGTCTGGGCACCACGCTGTCGCTGTACTGCGGGACCGCCTACTACTTCTGGCACACCTGGCGGAACGCCCGTGCGCAGGGGTTTCTCGCCAGCCGTCCTCCGCGCGCCGGGTTTGTCAGCCTGTTGCGGCTGGGTGTGCCCAGCGCCATCCAGCAGCTCCTGTTCAGCGGTGGATTTACCGCGCTGTTCTGGATGATCGGCCTGGTCGGCACGCGCGAGCTGGCGGTGGCGCATGTGCTGATCACCATCACGCTCACCATCGTGCTGCCGAGCGTGGCGTTTGGCATTGCGGCCGCCACCTTGGCCGGCCAGGCGCTGGGGCGCGGCGACCCGGTCGATGCCCATCGTGCTGGCTGGGACACCTTCCGGGTGGCGCTGTGGTTGTTCCTGCTGACCGGCGCGCCGATGGTGCTGGCGCCCGAGTGGCTGTTGGGGGTGTTTCTCGACGACCCGGCGGCAATTGCCCTGGGGCGCCTGCCGCTGCAGATGATCGGCCTGATGATGGCGCTGGATGGCCTCGGCATCATTCTCATGCAGGCCTTGCTTGGGGTGGGCGCCAGTCAGCTGGTCATGGTGGTGTCGACGCTGTTCCAGTGGGGTCTGTTCCTGCCGGCGGTGTGGTGGCTGGGGCCGGTCTCTGGGCTGGGACTGACGGCCATCTGGCTGGCGATGGGCGTGTACCGACTGGGACAGGCCGGGGTTTTTGTCTGGGCCTGGCAGCGGCGAGGGTGGGTACAGCTGCGGATCTAGTGCCGACGGTGCAAGTGGTTCAGCTTCCAGTCACCGACCAAGGGGGTATCCTTGGGGCATGAACAAGGGACCCCGAAACTGGCTGACAAGTCTCGCCCTGTTGTCGCTGTCCGCCTGTGGTGGCGGTGGCGGAGCAGTGACGCCCCCGGCCCCCAGCCCGACGCCGGCGCCGAGCAGCACACCCGCGCCGACGCCGACCGCATCCCCATCACCTTCGCCGAGCCCGACGCCCGCGCCGACCGCGACACCCACCCCGACGCCGACCGCGGTGCCAACACCAAGCCCGACGCCCGCCCCGACCGCCACCCCGACACCGGTGCCGACCCCCACGCCGACGCCCGGCGACAGTGGCCTGCTGATGCGCAGCCTGGTGGTGGCGCCCTCGCAGACGGGCGAAGGACTGAGCAATGACTTCGGCTTCCATCAGGTGTACCGGCCGCTCTTGCTCACCCGACCGAATGGCGCGGTGGTGTTCATGCCGGGGTCCGGGCTGACCCCGGGCGACTACCTCACCATCGTTGAGGCGGCCGCCCAACAGGGGCAAGTGGCGATCGGGCTGGCCTATGTCAACGACCGCCCAGTCAATAGCCTGTGCACCGACTTCCGCAGTACCTGCCATGGCGACCTGCGCCAGGAGTTGAGCTTCGGCACCGACAGCTCTGACTTGGTGGAAGTCAGCCCGGCGGAGTCGATCGCCGGGCGTCTGGCTGCCCTGCTTGCGCATCTGCAGGCCGAGGAGCCGTTGGTCGACTGGGGCAGCCTTCTGACGCAGGACGGGCAGCCGGACTGGTCAAAAATGACCCTGTCGGGCCACTCTCAGGGCGCCGGGCATGCCGCCTACATCGCACAGCAGACGCCCGTGTTCCGGGTGGTCATGTTGTCCGGGACCGAGCCGGCGTTCTGGACCGCCGCCAATGACATCACGCCGCGCGGCGCCTTCTACGGCTTCGCCCACCTTCAGGAGGTGGCGTACAACGGGATCGCCCTGTCATGGGCCTTCCTGCAGATCCCGGGCCAGCCCGCTGAGGTGGACAACGTGCTGCCGCAGGTGCCGGACAGCCAGCGGACCTACACCGCGCGAGAAGCATGTAACGGCTTCAGCTCCGAACCAGCCCTTCATGGCTGCGGCTCGGTGGACATGTTTCTGCCGCGCGACGCTTTTGACCGACCGGTGTTTTTGCCCCTGTGGCGGGTCTGGTACGAGCCCCGCTGAAATCCCCAGTTTTCTGATCCGAGGAGTTCACCATGCATCTCAAGCCCGCTTACTGGCTGTGCATTCTGCCGCTGAGCCTGGCCCTGGTGGCCTGTGGCCCCACTGGCGGCCCTGATGGCGACATGACCGATGACGAGACCGTTGAGGCCACGCCGGAGCCGACCCCGGCGCCGACGCCGAAGCCGGTGGCGGCCAGGCCGCAGCCGACCCCGCCGCCGGTCTGTGGGGATTGCGGCACGGTCTCCAACATCGAGCTGGTAAAGGCCAAGGGCGAAGGCAGCGGCATGGGCGCGCTGGCCGGAGCCGTCATGGGCGGTGTCATCGGCCATCAGTTCGGCGGCGGCAGTGGCAAGGACGCCGCCACCGCGGCCGGGGCCATTGGCGGCGCCTTTGCCGGCCATGAGGCCGAGAAGCGCTTCAAGGGCAGCCAGTACTACCGCGTCACGGTCAGCATGGAAGCCGGCGGCAGCCGCACGGTGAACCTGGCGGCGGTGGACGGCATCAGTGTCGGCACGCCGGTACGGGTGGTCGGCGAAAACCTGCAGCTGCGCTAGGTCAGCGGCTGTCCTCGTCCACCCGCAGCCGCAACAGGCTGCGGGTGCGACGGGCGATCTCGGCGGTGATGGCCAGTGTCGCCACACCGCCGAAGATCACCGAAGGCACGGCGCCCATCAGCTTCGCCGCCAGCCCCGATTCAAAAGCGCCGATCTCGTTCGAGGCGCTGATGAACACACTGTTGACCGCCTGCACCCGGCCGCGCAGCGCATCCGGGGTGTAGACCTGCAGCAGCGTATTGCGAATCACCACGCTCACGGAGTCGAAGGCGCCCGTGGCAAACAGCGCCGCCACCGATAGCCAGAAATGCGTGGACACTGCGAACAGCAGGGTCGCCGCCCCGAAGCCGAAGCAGGCAATCAGCAGATTGCGCCAGGCCTGGTGGGTCGGGGTGAAGCGGGTGCAGATCAGGATGGTGAGGATGGCGCCCACCGCCGGGGCAGCGCGCAGCAGCCCCAGGCCCTCGGGTCCGGTGTCGAGAATGTCGTCAGCAAACATCGGCAGGATGGCGACCACGCCACCAAACAACACGCACAACAGATCCAGACCCAGGGCGTAGAAGATCACCGGGGTGCGCCGCACGAAGCGCAGCCCCTCGGCCACGTTCTGCAACACTGATTCGCCGTCAGCGCGGCGCTGCGTGGGTGGGCGCGCCTGCAGGGGCAGGGTCATCGCCCAGGCGCCGATGATGAGGACGGTGATGCCGGACAGGGTGGCGGTGAGTCCGAAGGCCGCATAGAGCAGCCCGCCCAGCGCTGGCCCCAGCACCGCCCCACTTTGCCAGGCGGTGCCGGACCATGCCGAGGCGTTGGGGTAGATCGCCCGCGGCACCACAAAGGCCCTCAGGGCGGTGGCCGACGGCGTGAACAGGCCACGGGCGAAGCCCAGCAACATCAGCGCGCCGTAGATGCCCAACAGCCATCGACTCTCGCCTACGGCAGTCCGCGTTTCCGGGCGCATCCACGCCACCAGTGCCATCGCAATCAGGGTCATCAGCGCCAGCATGCGCCGCATCATGTCGCGCTTGTCACGCTGGTCCGCGAGGTAGCCGCCGGCCAGCGCCAGCACGATGAAGGGGATGGCCTCGGCCAGCCCCACCAGCCCCAGCACCAGGGGATCGCGGGTCACCTGGTACAGCGACCAGCCGATGGCGACGTTGAGGATCTGGATCGCCGCGGTGAGCAGGAACGACAGCCCGCACAGCGCCCGGAACTCGGGATAGCGCAGGGCCGCGAAACTGTCGTGGGCGGGCGCCGTGCTCACGCCGTAAAGGCTTGCTCGCGGGTGTCGGAGAAGTGCACGTCGGGAAAGCGCTCGCGCGTCATGCTGAGGTTGACCGAGGAGGAGGCCAGATAGACATAGGCGCCGTGGTGGTCCAGCGCCAGGCGTGCCTCGTTCTTGTCCTTGAAGTCCGACCACTTGCGGCTGTCTTGGCAGTCCACCCAGCGCGCACAGTGCACCTGCACCGGCTCGAACACACAATCCACGTTGTATTCGTCCTTGAGCCGGTACTGCACCACTTCGAACTGCAGTACGCCGACCGCGCCGAGAATGATGTCGTTGTTGATCAACGGCCGGTACACCTGGGTGGCGCCTTCCTCGCAGAGCTGGTCCAGGCCCTTGTTGAGCGCCTTGGCCTTCAGCGGGTCCTTCAGCACCACGCGGCGGAACAGGTCCGGCGCAAAGTTGGGAATGCCGGTGAAACGCATCATCTCGCCTTCCGAGAAGGAGTCGCCGATGGCGATGGTGCCGTGGTTGTGCAGGCCGATGATGTCGCCCGGCCAGCCCTCCTTCACTGCCTCACGATCGGACGCCATGAAGGTCAGCGCCTGTGAGATCCGCACCGGCCCCTTGAGTCGTACCGAGTGCAGGTTCATGCCCTCGCGATAGACCCCGGAGCACACGCGCAAAAAGGCGACGCGGTCCCGGTGGCGCGGGTCCATGTTGGCCTGGATCTTGAAGACGAAGCCGGAAAAGCTGGGATCATCGGCGCTGACGATGCGGTTGTCGGTCTCGCGCGGTTGTGGCGGCGGTGCCCACTCGGTGAAGCCATCGAGCAGCTCGCGCACCCCGAAATTGTTGATGCCTGAGCCGAAGAACACCGGGGTCAGCTCGCCACGACGGTAAGGTTCCAGCTCGAAGCCGTCGCCGGCCATCTGCACCAGTTCGATTTCTTCCAGCAGGGTGTCGAACAGGGCGCCGAAACGCTCGCGGTTGCCCGGCGCGTGCAGGCCATCGACGGTCTCGATATCGGAGACCCGATGCTTGTCGCCGGAGTAGAGGTAGAAGCGGTCTTCGAGCAGGTGGTAAACGCCCTTGAAGTCGCGCCCCATCCCCACCGGCCAGGTCACCGGGGTGCAGCGGATGTTGAGCACCTTCTCGATCTCGTCGAGCAGTTCCAGCGGTGGTCGTCCTTCGCGGTCCAGTTTGTTGACGAAGGTGATGATGGGTGTGGTGCGCAAGCGGCACACCTCCATCAACTTGATGGTGCGCGCTTCCACGCCCTTGGCGGCGTCGATCACCATCAACGCCGAGTCCACGGCGGTCAGGGTACGGTAGGTGTCTTCGGAGAAGTCCTCGTGCCCGGGGGTATCGAGCAGGTTGACGATCTTGCCGTTGTAGGGGAACTGCATCACCGAGGTGGTGATGGAGATCCCGCGCTGCTGCTCCAGCGCCATCCAGTCGGAGGTGGCGTGGCGATCCGCCTTGCGGCCCTTCACCGACCCGGCAAGCCGGATGGCGCCGCCGAACAGCAGCAGCTTTTCGGTGAGGGTGGTCTTGCCGGCGTCGGGGTGCGAGATGATGGCAAACGTGCGCCGCAACGCCGCCTGGCGAGCTACTTCGGACATGGGTCGGGCCTGGAAACAGGGCGCGAATTGTACCGGGTTGTGATCGTCAGCCCAGCCACACCACCCACAGCGCGATGCCGATCAGCACCAGGCCGGCGCCACGATTCAACCGTCGACGTGCCACCGGTGCCGTCAACAGCACCCGCGCCCGGTCGGCCAGCCAGGCATAGCTCAGTTTGACGCCGCCCACCACCGCGGTGGCGATCAGCATGATCAGCACGGTATCGGACACCGTGATGTTGGGTAGGTCAACGAAGGCGGGGAACAGCCCCAGATAGAACAGGATGGCCTTGGGATCCCCAAAGGTCACCGTGAAGCCCGCGATGATGCTGCCGTGGCCAGAGGCGGCCGCCCGGGCTGTCGGGGCATCGACGGTGACCGGTGCGCGGAGCAGCCCGATGCCCAGCCACAGCAGATAGGCCGCGCTGAGGTAGCGCACCAGCGTGAAGACCGGCCCGATCACCTCGGCGGCTGCGGCCAGGCTGAGCACGGCGATGAGAATGAACACCAGGTCGGCGGCGATGATGCCGGCGGTCATCAGCGCGCCGTGCAGGAATCCGGAGGTGGCCGCGCGTGCGACGATCATCATGTCGCTGGGGCCGGGCACGACGGCGAGTACCAGCAGGGTGCCGCACAGGGCCCAGAGATTGAGTGACGTCACATTGGCATCCTTGCGGGTCGGCCGCCAAGGCTAGCGCATCGCTCAGCTGCGGCGGGTGCCCAGTAGGATGTCGCGGGCGCGCAAGCCGGCCAGGGTGTCTGCGCCGCCGGCCACCAGCGCCTCGGGATCGGGGTGCTGCAGTGCCTCCGCGATCTGCAGCAGGGCCTCGCGTCCGGTGGGGGCGGGATCCTGTTCGAACCGCTCCAATAGGCTGAGGGTGACCGGATTGACCTCCATGAAGCGCACCTCATCGCTGCGGGTGCGATACACCACCAGGCAGGTAGGCACTTCTGGGGGCGCTTCCGGCTGGAAGCTCGGACCAATGCGGTGCACCGGCCACTGGTAGGCCAGCGGCCAGGCCAGCGGCGAAATCATCGGAATACCGGCCATCAGGTCGCCGTTGGGGTCGGCCAGAGCCGGGGTCAGCTCGGCTGGGTCGACGGCCAGCGCCAGCTCCACCCACTCGTAGTGGGCCAGTTCCGCGGTCCAGGCCGGCAGATCGGACTGGAGGGCGCCGAGATAGTCGACAAAATCACGCGCCACACCGTGCAACTGTGGGTCATGGCAGGGGTGGTCGGCATAGAAGCGCCGCACATGGTGGTGCCAGCGCGCGTCATCGAGCAACTGGCGCAACACTGGGAAGGCATTTCCGAGAAAGCCTTCAATGTTGTTGTAGAACAGATCGCGATAGATCTGCAGACGACGGTCTTCGATGCCCGCAGGGGCGGGTGCTCGCGCCGGGTCACGCAGGTGTGCGGCGAAATCGGCCTGCAGGGTCTGGAAGGCGGCCGTGCTCATGCGCGCAGCACGTCGGCCGGTTGCGCCATCTGCTGGCGCCGATGGATCTCCCCAAGCTCCTGGCGCAGTGCCGCCAGCGGCGGGATGTTGAAGTCCCGCTCCAGTAGCGTCGGTACCGGTCCCAGGCGTTCGTAGGTCAGGCTCAGCAGGTCCCACACCGGATCGCTGACATCGCTGCCGTGGGTGTCCACGCGCAGGTCTTCGGCTTCGTGATAGTGCCCAGCGACGTGCAGGTAGCGCACGCGTTCCAGCGGCAGTCCGTCAATGAAGCGCACCGGGTCGTAGCGGTGGTTGATGCTGTTGACGACCACATTGTTGACGTCCAGCAGTAGGTCGCAATCGGCGCGGTCGATCACCGCCCGGATGAACTCAAGTTCGCTCAGCTCGGTGGCCAGTGGTGCGTAGTAGCTGGCGTTCTCCAGGGCGATGCGCCGCTCGAGGATGTCCTGGACCCGCTGTACCCGCTCGGCCACGTACTCGACTGCGGCTTCGGTGAAGGGAATCGGCATCAGGTCGTAGAGATGCGCATCGTCGGAGCACCAGGTGAGGTGCTCGGTGTAGTCGGCGATACCGTGGGTGTCGAGGAAGCGTTTCAGTGCGTGGACGAAATCTTCGTCCAGCGGGGCCGGGCTGCCGATCGACAGCGACAGACCGTGTGTGACAAACGGAAAGCGCTCGGTGAAGGCGCGAAATTGACGGCCAAGCCGCCCCCCGATGTTCATCCAGTTTTCCGGGGCCACTTCGAGAAAGCCGATATCACCGGCCTGCTGGCCCGGACCCTGGTCCGCGAGCGGGCCCAACAGGGCCCGCCGCAGACCGAGGCCGGCACCCCGAACATGGGGCGTGACGTGCCGCAGGTCACGCACCGCGTTCGCAGTGCTCATGCAAGGTGAATCAGTGATCGGCACCGCACTTGCCTTCACCACACTTGGCTTCGCCGGCCTTGTCTTCACCGCACTTGGCTTCGCCGCACTTGCCTTCACCACACTTGGCTTCGCCGGCCTTGTCTTCGCCGCACTTGGCTTCGCCACACTTGCCTTCACCGCACTTGTGCTCGCCGGCCTTGTGATCGCCCATGGCGGCGACCATGTAGCCACTGCCCAGGTCGGTGGTCTGGAACACAGAGGCTTGGGCGCCAACGGCGCCAAGGGCGAAAGCGGCACCGAGGGCGAGGGCGATCGGCTTACGGGACGGGGTCTTGCTCATGGTTGCATCTCCAGATTGGGGCCCGGATGGGCCGGTGTGAATCAAACGGTACTACGGGGCGCGCCCGGATCCGGACGCAGCCACGCCGGAAGACGGGGTGCGATCCAGTGGTCCAGGCTCAACCAACGACCACCCCCGGTGAAAAACAGGGACAGCAGCAGGATGAAATAGGTTGCAGCGAATTCGATGCCGTTGTTCAGCATCACCAGGCTGCCGTGCTCGGTGAGCCAGCCATAGTTGCCGTGCTCACGGAGAATCTCTTTCGCCACGGTCAGGCGTTCGGCCGCGGCCATGGTGCGTTCGGTGGCGAACAGGCCCTGGGCTTCGGCGATGGCCAGCCAGCCGTTAGGCCAATGCACCGCGAAGGCGGCCACCAGCATGGTGACCATCAAGGGCACGGCGATCAGTCGCACCCCAAGCCCCAGCAGTAGCAGCACAGCGCCGCCCAGCTCGGCGGCCGTGGCCAGGGCGGCCATCAAAACGGGGAAGGGCAGGCCCAGTCCCCAGTCTGGATTGCCAAACCACTCGACCGTGCTGTCGAAGCTGTTGAATTTGTTCATGCCGGCCATCCAGAACACCGGTGCCAGGTAGAGTCGGATCAGCAGCGGCGCCAGGAAGTCCAAGCCGCGACTGCGCTCCAGGGCCTGGTGGATGAAGCGGGTGGCGAAGGCAACAGGATTCATGGGACAGATACCGGTAGTACAGGGTTTGCATGCTAGCCTTGAATTTACTCGGCCTTTGTGTCTGTTCATCCGCTTGCCATGTCCGATCGTTCGGAAGACATGCTGTTCGACGGCATTCTCTCGGCTTACCAGCTGCGGGCCCGCATCACCGATCGGATGCGCTACTGCGGGCCTTGGCATGACCGTGACCCACAGGCGCCCGCAGGTACCGCCTGGTTTCATCTGCTGGATCGTGGCGCCTGCGAGTTGCGCTACCCCGGTAGCGAGGCGCCGGTACGCATGCAGGATGGCGATTTCGCGGTATTCACCCGCGGCAGCGCGCACCGGCTGGATCATGCTCCCGACTGGTCACGTGGTGAGGACACGACGACCATGCTCTGTGGCGAGCTGCGCTTCGAGAACGCCGCGGGCCAGCGGCTGCTGGAGGGGCTGCCGGAGCTGATCCTGGTGCGCTCCGCAGATGCCGGCGATACCTTCCGTCGCCTCATCGACTTGCTGGCCGCCGAAGCGGGCATGCCGGGCTTCGGCAGTCAGGCCGTCATGGACCGCTTGGCCGATGCATTGTTCGTGATGAGTCTGCGTCACCATCTGGCACAGCACCCGGCGCAGCGCGGCTTGTTTGCGGCCCTGGCGGATCCTCGCCTGCGGCGGGCGCTGGATGCCCTGCATGCCAGGCCTGGCGATGATTGGACGGTGGCTCGGCTGGCCGAGGTGGCCTGCTGTTCCCGCACCGTGTTCGCCGAGCGCTTCGCCGAGGTGATGGGGGAGTCGCCCATTCAGTACCTCACCCATTGGCGGATGATCCAGGCCACCAAGCTGCTGCGCGACCCCCGGCTGTCGGTGGCGCAAGTGGCCGGCATGCTGGGCTACGGCACCGAAGCCGCCTTTCGCCGCAGTTTTGCCCGAGTGTTGGGCTACGGTCCCGGCGCTTACCGGCGCGGAATGGCCGGCGACGATGGGGTGGAGGCTATCCTAGAGCCCCCTTGACCCGCGACTCCGCATGGCCGACGTCTCTGATATGCCAGCCCCGATGCCGCTGAAGGCCCGCCTCGGCGGATTTCTGTTGGCTGCGCTGATGCGGCTGATCTACTTCAGCAGCCGCCGTCAGTTCCACAATCTCGCCGTCATCGAACGCCAGTTCGCCTCGGGCGAGCCCTTCATTCTGGTGTCCTGGCACAACCGCAATATCCTGGCGCCGTTCGGCTACCTCGCGCATCGCCGCGGTCAGCGGCGCTTCATGCCACTGGCCAGCGCCAGTCGAGATGGCAGCTTGGCCGCGGCAGCGATGCAGTCGCTGGGCGTCACCTGCATCCGCGGGTCGTCGAGCCGGGGTGGCAGCAAGGCGCTGCGGCAGATGCTGAAGGCGGCAAAGGCCGGCAACGACCTGGGGATCACACCGGACGGACCGCGCGGCCCGCTGTACAAGGTGCAGCCCGGCGTGGTGGCCTCGGCGCGGATGACCGGGCTGCCGATCATTCCCATGGCCTATCAAGCGCGACGCAAGGTGTTGTTGAAGTCCTGGGACCGGATGATCGTGCCCTGGCCGTTCAACCGCCTGGTGTATGCCTATGGCGAGCCGATCCGGGTGCCGCGCGATGCCGACGAGGCTGCGCTCGAGGCGTTCCGGCAACAGGTGGAGCATGCGCTGATGACCCTGGTGGAGACCGTCGACCGCGCTGTTGAGGCCTGAGTAGCGGGCGCCGGGGGCAGATTTACCGGTCCCCGATGTCTAAGCTGCCAATCCCGGGGGCACCGAATTGCTTACACTTCGCCCCATGCGCGATGATTTTGAAGCCAGCTTCGACGAACAGCTGCAAGCGATTCAGGCCGAGGCGGCGCCTGCGCTTGCAGTCAATGTGCTGCCTCCGTTACTGGATGTCACGCCCGATTTCGCGCCGTTCTGCTTCGGTTATCCGGCGCCCGACACCGCGTCGCGGGCACAGGCGCCGGCTGCCCTGCTGGCCGAGGCGATCTGGGATCCCGCCTCGCGCGAGCGTGCACGCGCCATTCTGGTCGACTACGCCAATACCGAGGCCACCCGCGCCAGCTTCCTGTCCGGCGTTGATGATGACGCCCAGCTGGCCGTGGCGCGCATTCTGGCGGTGCTGGTCTGCGCCGAGGAATCGGCGGTCAACCTGTTTCACCACGAGTGCAATCGGGTCAGCGCCGAGCAGGTGGTGGCCGATCAGCAGGCGCTGCGCGAGATCGAGACCGAAGAGCGCGTCCACGCCTGGTTGATTCATACGGCACGGACCTATCTGCCAGAGCCGGAGGACATCGGCTCCATCCGGCGGCGCACCCGGCGCCTGTTCATGCGGGTGGCCAGCCGTGACATCGCCACCCACTTCGCCCGCATTACCGGACTGGACTCGGGCGTCTGCATTTCGCTCAGCGCGCTGCTGGGCTCGCGCAAGGTCAACAACATCCAGGGTTTCGCACGACTGATCAAGCAGATTCGTCGCGATGAGGCCACGCATGTGAAAAAGTCGCGTGATCATGCGGTTGGGCTGGGCTTCGATGCCGACTGCTTCCACGATTGCTACGATCTCACTCGCACCGGCATGGTGGAGATGCTCACCCCCATCGCCAATTCCTTCGACGATCTGGAAGTCGACCCGGATCGCCTGTTCAAGCGCCTGCTGCGCTTCCAGGGCAATCGAATGCCGGGTTCGGCCGACCTCGAAGACTGAGCTTACGCCGGGTTCGACAACACGATGCGATACCGCGCCTGGCCGTCACGCAGGCGTTGCAGCGCCGTGTTGACCTCCGCCATCGGGTAGATCTCCACCTGAGGGCGAATGCCGTGACGGGCGCAGAAGTCCAGCATGGTGCGGATGCGCTGCGGGCTGCCCACCGGCGAGCTGGACACCGACTTCTGGCCGCCCATCAGTGAGAACACCGGTACCGACATCGGCTCCAGAACGGCGCCCACCACATGCAAACGGCCGCGGGGCCCGAGCAGGCTCAGGTAGCGCGGCCAGTCGAGGCTCACATTCACCGTCACCAGCAGAAAGTCGAACTGCCCGGCGAGGGCCTTGAGCGCATCCGGGTCGCGTGAGTTCACCGCATGATGCGCGCCGAGGGCCTGCGCCTCGGCGTGCTTCGACTCGCTGGAGGTGAAGGCGGTCACCTCGCAGCCCCAGTGCCGCAAGAACTGCAGCGCCAGGTGTCCGAGCCCGCCGATGCCAACCACCCCGACCCGGTCGGTCGGCTTCACCCCAAATTCGACGATGGGGTTGAACACGGTGATGCCGCCACAGAACAGCGGTCCGGCGCTGGCGGCGTCAAGGCCCGCGGGCAGTGCGCAGACAAACGCCGCACGGGCGCGCACGCGATCGGCAAAGCCGCCATGGCGGCGCACGATGGTGGCCTCGGCCTGGCGGCAGAGGTTGTGATCACCGCTCATGCACTGGCCGCAGTGCAGGCAGCTGCCGGCGTGCCAGCCCAGCCCCACGGCATCGCCCGGCTTCAGGTGCGTGACCGCCGGTCCCACCGCAATGATGCGGCCGGTCACTTCGTGGCCGGGCACCAGTGGGTAGCGGCTACCGCCCCATTCGTTATCCAGCATCGACAGATCCGAGTGGCAGATGCCGCAGTGTTCCACCGCGATATCGACCTGATCGCCGCTGATCTCGGGCAGTTCGTATTCGAAGGCTTGCAGCGCGCCGCGCGCCTCAAAGGCGGCGTGGGCGTGAACTGTGGTGCTCATGGGGCGGTGCTCCGGGCATCAGGTGATGTGCCAGTGTAGCGAGCTGCCAGTCCCCGTAGCAGCGGCAGGGCGATACCGTACAGCGCCAGCCCGATCAGAGGGGCGGTCAGCGCCCATACGGTCAGGCCATACAGTCCCACCGCGCCGTAATCGAGGAAGAACTGGCCGACGTCCGCCTGGAAGCGGGCGACCAGCTCGGTGATCGACACCAGCGGTACCGGCTCCGCGGCAAACAGCCACTCGCCGGCACGGTAATAGGGGAACATCAGCGCCAGCTGCAGCGGATAGGCCAGGTAGTTCACCAGTTGGATGGCCGGCTGGTTGAGCTTTAGCCAGACCGCCAGCGCGCCACACAGCAGGGTACTGATGCCCAGGATGGGCATGATGCCGAGGGTGCCACCGATGGCCAGCGTCAGCGCCAAGGCCTGTGGGGTGACCCCCTGTCGCAACTGTGCCAGGAGTGGGTCGACCAGCCAGCGGCGCCAGCGGGGTGTTCCGCTCATGGTCGGCGCAGCAGCAGGTCCTCGGCGCGCGCATCGGCGGGCAGTCGCCGTAGCTGCAGCATCATGTACACCGCCATCGCCATATTGCCGGTCAGCAGCACCGCCACCAGCCAGCCCAGGCGGGCGGTCCAGGTGGTCTCTTTGTAGGCGATCCAGGCGTAGAACCAGAGGAAGCCGAAGTAGGCGTCGAACAGGGTGGCAATGGTCCAAGGGTTGAACCCGGCGCCGGGCTCGTTTACCAGTGTAGCGATGGCCGGCACGATGGAGACGTGCATCGTGGCCCAGGTGGACACGCCAATCAGTCCGAACAGGGCGGCCAGCGACAGCACCAACAGACGAATCTTCATGGGATCAGGCGTTGCGTTTGAGGGTGATCTGCATGAGGTCGATACTGCCCACCCGGAACCCGCATTCGCAATAGGCCAGGTAGTAGCGCCACATGCGCAGAAAGCGCTCGTCGAACTGCTGCAGAATCTTGTCCCGCACCGCCAGCACGTTGCGGTCCCAGTGCGCCAGGGTATCGGCGTAGTCCGTCCCATAGAAGCGTGCGTCCACCGGGGTCAGGCCGGCATGCCCTGCGAGGTCCTGGAAGTGCCCCGGCGGGCACAGCATGCCGCCCGGGAAGATGTACTTCTGGATGAAGTCCCGCTTGCGCCGGTACTCGTCGAAGATGGCGGGACTGATGGTGATGCCCTGGATCGCCGCCCGTCCGCCCGGCTTCAGGGCCTGGTGGATGGCCTTGAAATAGCCGGGCCAGTATTCCTCGCCAACGGCTTCGTACATCTCGATGGACACCACGCGGTCGTACTGGCCCTGGACGTCGCGGTAGTCGCGTAACTCGAACTGGATGCGGTCCGATAGCCCGGCCGCCGCCGCGCGCTGCTGGGCTTCCGCCAGCTGCTCCTTGGACAGGGTGATGGAGTGCACCTTGCAACCGCTGTGCTGGGCGGCGTAGATGGCGAAACCACCCCACCCGGAGCCGATTTCCAGCAGGGTGTGTTCGGGGCGCAGGTCGAGGCGCTCGAACATCAGACGGAACTTGTTGAGCTGGGCGTCCTTGAGGGTCTCGTTGGGTGTGATGAACATGCCCGACGAGTAGGCCATGGTGTCATCGAGCCACATCTTGTAGAACTCGTTGCCGAGGTCGTAGTGGTACTCGATGTTGGCGCGCGCGCCCTGCTTGGTATTGGCGCGACGCTTGTGGCCCAGCCAGGCAATAAAGCGGCCGATCGGGTTGCGCTCGAACGGTCCCTTGTAATAGGGCTCATTGAGATACATCACCTGCAACAGGCGGGCCAGATCGGGCGAGTCCCAATCGCCGGCCAGATAGGCCTCGCCGAAGCCGACCTCGCCGTTCTTCAGGACGTGCCGGATCAGACCATCATTGCGGATGCGCAACACGCCATGCAGTTGTGGGCGCTCCTGGCCGCCAAAGCGATCTTCCCGCCCGTTGGGCCACTGCACATCCAGGGTGCCCACGCGGACGCCGCGCAACATGTAGCGCAGCAGACGAAGCCCCAGACTGAGCCCGGGTTGCGGGTGAAGCGCCTGCGGCAGGTCGGGCGAAAAGCCGTCCCGCTGCAGCAGGGGGTTACGGGGGGCGTCGCGGTCTGAGTCTTTGTCGCTCATCAGCTGATCTCGTGCGGCGGGGGTGCCGGCTTGCGGTGGAAACGGGCCCCCCTCAGCCAGAGCTTGAGGGCCTCCCAATGAATGCCTACGACGACTTTCACCGTCATCCAGGGCATCCGCAAAACGTGTAACAAGAGCTTGCCCGTTGTCAGCTGCACCCGCTCTGCGGCCAGGGTGGTGTCGATGATCGGCGTCCCTTCGCGGGTTTCGCTGATCGCCACCCGGAGGCGCGCCCCGGGCTCCGACAGCCGGAAGTGGTAGCGGCCCACCAGATCGAAGAACGGTGACACGTGAAAGCACTTGTCCTTGTCCTGCACCTGGTCATACGGGAAGGGGCCGCCGTCGGATGCAAGCAGGTAGCTGTGGCGCTCTCCAAAGGTGTTGTGGACTTCGGCAATCACCGCCTTCGGCGTGCCGTCGGCATGGTCGCAATACCACAGGCTGATCGGGTTGAAGCCGTAGCCCAGCAGTCGTGGTAGGGCCAGCAGCCGGATACGGCCGCCGGCGAGGTCGATCCCGGCACCGGCCAACACGCCCTCGGCCCAGCCGCGCAGGTTGCCGCTGCGGTCGCCAAAGTCGCGGCGCCGCAGCGACACCCAGTTGAAGCGATCGACCGAGAACCCCCACAGGCGCCGGTCCAGCGCGTCGAGGCGATCGATGTCCACCAGCAGGTAAAAGATGCGGTAGATGAAACGATAGAACGGGGCGACCCGGCGGCGGTGCATGACCCGCGCCGGGTACAGCGCACCGTCGTCGTCGCGGTTCATCCGTCCAGTCCAGTGGCCCAGCCGGGCAGGCTGGCGGGGTCGACACCGCGCACCACACGCAGGCCGGACTTCAGCCCATCCTCGTGGAAACCGTAGGCGGTCCAGGCACCGGCCCACCACAACCCGCCGCGCCCCTGGATCTCCGGCAGACGGCGATGGGTCATCACGCTCTCGGCACCGTAGTGCGGGTGGTGATAGACGATGTCATAGAGCACCTTGTCGGCCGCAATCTCGCGCTGCGGATTGAGCGTTACCACATAGTTCACCGGGCCGGGAATGTGCTGCAGGGCGTTCATCCAGTAGCTGCCGGAAATGGGCTCGTCGTGTATGGCGTCCACCGGATGGTGATAGTTCCAGGCGCCGCGCGCCAGTGGACGTTTGGGCAAGAAGCTGTCGTCGGTGTGCAGGACGCAGCGGCTGGCGTTGTAGGGGATGCCGCCAAGAATCTCGCGTTCGTCGGCGCCCGCGTCTTCGAGCAGCCGCAGCGCCTGGTCGGCGTGGGCGGCGCAGATCACCTGGTCGTAGTGCTCAGTGCCGGCGGCCGTGCGCACCGCCACGCCGCCGTCGACCCGACGCAGGCCGAGCACGGGGGTCTGCAGGCGGATCTCGCCGCCAAAGTCGCGCAGCAGCGCTTTGACATAGGTGTGACTGCCGCCCACCACCACCCGCCATTGCGGCTGGTCGATGGTGTTGAACAGGCTGTGACTGTCAAAGAAGCGCATGAAATCGTCGACCGGATATTCGGCGGCCTTGGCCGGCGAGCAGCTCCAGATCAGCCCGGCCATCGGCAGCAGGTAGCGACTCTTCAGCGCTTCGGAATAGCCCTCCGCGGCCAGCCAGTCGCCCAGGCTGCCGGTGGGCAGCTGGCCGCTCGCCAGGATCTTCTTGGCGCGACGGTTCATCCGCAACAAGTCGATCAGCATGCGCAGATGGCTGATCCGAAACAGGTTGGAGAGCTGCGCGAAGACCGTGACGATGCGGTCCGAACCTTTCCATTCGTAGCGGCCGTCGCCGATCGACACGGCAAAGCTCATGCCGGTGGGCCGGGTGGTCACACCGAGCTGTTCGAACAGTGCGGTCAGGTTGGGGTAGTTCTTGCCGTTGTAGACGATCCAACCCGTGTCCACCGGTTGCACGCCGCCATTGGGCAGCGGCACCTCGACGGTGTTGGTGTGACCACCGACCCGGGCGTCCTGCTCAAACAACACCACGTCATGGTGGCGGGCCAGACACCAGGCACTGGAAAGCCCGGCAATGCCGGAGCCGATGACGGCGATTTTCATGGAGATCGTCGAAAAGGAATTGGGGGGTGGACCGTAATTACGGAACAGCGGCGGTGGTGGATGCCGGTGCTGGCAACAGCGGCACCAGGTGGGGCCAGACCGCTTCCAGCATCACCGGTTGCGCCGCCACATCCGGGTGGATGCCATCCGCCTGGAACTGGGTGTCGTCACCGGCGATGTCGGCCAGAAAGAAAGGCACCAACGGGACCTTGCTGGCCTCGGCGACCGCGGCAAAGCGACCCTCGAAGGCTTCCGTGTAGGCGCGGCCGTAGTTGGGGGGGATGCGCATGGCCATGAGGATCGGCAGCGCGCCGGCCTCTCGCGACATGTCCACCATTTTCTGCAGGTTCTGCTGCAGTCGTGCCGGTGGCTGGCCGCGCAGGCCATCATTACCGCCCAGTTCGATCAGCACCATTTCCGGTTGGTGCTGTCTGAGCAGGCGCGGCAGTCGTGCCAGCCCACCGGCGGAGGTTTCGCCGCTGACGCTGGCATTGACCACCTGATGCGGATAGCCTCGCGCGGCCAGGCGATCCTGCAACAGGGCGACCCAGCCCTTCGAGGTGGGGATGCCGTAGGCCGCCGACAGGCTGTCGCCCAGTACCAGCACCACCGGACCCTCGGCGCGCAGAGTCGGCGACGCCGCCATCAGAATTGCCAACAGACACCATCGAATGACAACCGCCATCATTGCGCGCCACCTGGGTAAGGATGTGATCAGCGGCGGACAGCCGCTGCCCATTTTGACCGACCTCAGCCTGGAAGTTTCGGCCGGTACGCGGGTGGCCATTATCGGCCGCTCCGGCAGCGGCAAGACCACCTTGCTGTCGCTGCTGGCCGGGTTGGACCTGCCCAGCCGCGGCGAGATCCATATCGACGGCACCCGCATCGACGCCCTCGACGAGGATGGCCGTGCCGCGGTGCGCGCCGGCCGCATCGGGTTCGTGTTCCAGTCCTTTCAGTTGCTGGCCGGGTTCACCGCACGAGAGAACGTGATGCTGCCGCTGGAGCTGGCGGGGCAGGCCGATGCCGGTGCCCGCGCAGAAGCCGCCCTGGGCGAGGTGGGGCTGGGCCATCGCTTCGATCACTACCCGAGTCAGCTCTCCGGCGGCGAGCAGCAGCGGGTGGCGTTGGCACGCGCCTTTGCGGTGCGGCCGCGCATCCTGTTTGCCGATGAGCCTACCGGTAACCTCGACACCGAGACCGGCGAACACATCGTCGATCAATTGTTTGCGCTGAACCGTGAGCACGGCGCCACGCTGGTGCTGGTGACCCACGATGAAGCCCTGGCGCGCCGCTGCGATCGCGTGCTGACCCTGCGTGGTGGGCAACTGCATGAAGGCTAGGGCAATGCCACTGGCCTGGCGCCGTCTGCGGCGCGGGCGGCGATCGGGCGAGCTGGCGATTCTGGCGCTGGCGGTGGCGATTGCCGTCGCCAGTCATGCCGCGGTGTCGCTGTTCAGCGACCGGGTGGCCCGCGCCATTGCCCAGCAGACCGGGGACACCCTGGGCGCCGATGTCATCTTTAGCGACCGCGAGCCGATACCGGCGGCCTGGGTGGACGCGCTGCGCGATACCGGCGCGGCACTGACGCCGGTGGTGCAGTTTCCCACCGTGGTGTTCGCCGGGGACAACACCGCACTGGTATCGGTCAAGGCGGTGGACCAAGGCTTTCCGCTGCGTGGCCGGCTCACCTCGGCGCCGTTGCCGTTCGCTGAAGTGGATCGTGAAGGCGGTCTGCCGGCCGAAGGCGAGGCCTGGGCCGACGCCCGCCTGTGGCAGGAGTTGGGTGTACAGGCGCCGGGTACTGAAGTCCAACTGGGCGACCGCGTGCTGCGGCTCACCCGTGTGGTGGTGGAAGAGCCGGGCCGCGGCGCCGGCTTCAATGATCTGGCGCCGCGCCTGCTGGTGCGCAGCGCCGACCTCGAAGGCAGTGGCCTGATGGGCGAGGGTGCGCGGGTCCGCTACGCCTGGCTGGCGGCCGGCGACGACGCCGTGCAGACGCGCCTGGAGGCATTGGCCGTGCCGGACGGCATCCGCCGTACCGATCCCGAGGATGCCCGTCCCGAACTGCGCACCGCCTTGCGTCGCGCCGATGCCTTCCTGGCCGTGGCCAGCAGCGCCGCCAGCCTGCTGGCGGCCGCCGCCATCGCGCTGTGTGCCTGGCAATTCGGGCTGCGCCTGCGCGACGAGGTGGCCTTGATGAAATGTCTGGGGGCGCCGGGTGGCTTCGTGCTGCGGGTGCTGGTGCTGATGTTGCTGATGCTGGGCCTGGTCGGCGGCGCTGTGGGCATGGCCATTGGCTGGGCTGGGCAGGCCGTGATCGTCGGCCTGCTGGGCGAGTTGATGCAGGTGCAGTTGCCTCCGGCGCGTCTCGGCGGTCTGTTCGGCGCCTTGGGCCTCGCCCTGCTGCTGGTGCTGGGCTTTGCCCTGCCGCCGCTGCTGCAAGCGCGGGCGGTGCCCCCGGCCCGGGTGTTCCAGCGTGCCCTCGATGCGCCCCGTAGCGGCTGGGCCGCGCATGGCCTGGCGGTGCTGGCGGTGGTGGCGCTGCTGGTGTGGCAGACCGGCGACCTGCGCACGGCGCTGGCGGTGTTGTTCGGCGCGCTGGCCTTGGCCCTGTTGCTGGCCGCCCTGGGCGCGCTGCTGCTGCGCCTGCTGGCGCCGTTGCGGCGGGCGGGCGGCACCGCCTGGCGCTTCGGTCTGGGCAACCTGGTGCGGCGGCGCGGCGCCACCGTGGCACAACTGGTGGCGCTCGGGGTGTCGCTGGTGGCGCTGCTGCTGGTCACCGTGGTGCGCCAGGACCTGCTGGTGCAGTGGCAGGACCGGCTGCCGGACGACACCCCCAACTACTTCTTCATCAATATCCAGCCGGAACAGGTGGCACCGCTCACGAACTTCTTCGCCGAGCGGGACGTCACGCCGCCGCTGATGTGGCCAATGGCGCGCGGGCGGCTGGTGGGGCTCAATGGCGAGGCGGTGACCGCCGACAGTTTCGACGATCCGGAAACCCAGCGCTGGATCAACCGCGACTTCAACCTTTCCTGGGGCGACCAGCTCAATCCCGACAACCGCATCACCGATGGCGAATGGTGGGGCCCGGACGGCGCGGGTCAGCCCTGGCTGTCGGCCGACGAATACGCGGTGGAGCGGCTGGGGCTGCAACTGGGGGACACGCTCACGCTGGACTTTGCCGGCACCGAACTGACCTTGACGGTAACCAATTTCCGTACCGTTCAATGGGACAGCTTCCAGCCCAACTTCTTCCTGCTGGCGCCCCCCGGCGTGCTGGATGGCACGGTGCCCACCCAGTACCTCACGGCGATTTACCTGCCGCCGTCCGAGCGTGGGCTGTTGCGCGATCTGGTGGCGCAGTTCCCCAATGTGACAGCGCTGGACATCGAGGCCCTGATGAACCAGGTGCGCAGCATCATGGACCGGGTGGTGCGGGCAGTGGAGTTCATCTTCCTGTTCACCCTGGCGGCCGGCCTGCTGGTGCTGCTCGCCGCCATCGAGGGCACCCGCCCCGAGCGGGCCCGCGAGGCCGCCCTGCTACGGACCCTGGGCGCGGCGCGCCAGGTGGTGCGCGCCGGCCTGCTCACCGAATACGCGGTGATGGGGTTGCTGGCCGGCTTTACCGCCGCCTTCACCGCCCAGGCGGTGGCCTGGGGGCTGGCGGTGCAGGTGTTCGAGATCCCCTATGGCCCGCGGCCGGTGATCTGGCTGGGTGGGGCGCTGGCCGGCGCCGTGCTGGTGACGGCCCTGGGCTGGGCCAGCCTGCGGCGGGTGCTGGCGACCCCGCCGGCAGCGGTGCTGCGGGGCAGTTAAAGGCTTGCCGCCATGTGGGGCTCGGTGATACCCTCCGCGCCCTTTTTGCGTCCCTTGCCGTACAGGTGCAGTCATGAAACGTACGTACCAGCCGAAGAAACTCCGCCGCGCCCGCACCCACGGGTTCCGCGCCCGCATGCGCACCCCCGGTGGTCGTGCTGTCATCAACCGTCGGCGGGCCAAGGGCCGCAAGCGCCTGGCGCTCTGAGACCCCTCGCAAAGCTTTGCGCTCGGCATCCCGATCGTCGGCGGTGCTCGGAATGCTCATGTATCGACGTATACACTGCGCTTCCTGCGCGCCGGCGCCGATCGGCCTTCCATCGCTCGCGACGCTTCTCGAGGGATCTCGCGCCCAGAAGCGACCGAGCCTGTAATGGCGCGCTTCCCCCGGCGCGCCCGTTTGTTGAACCCCGAGGCCTTCCAGGCCGTGTTCAAGAAGGGCCGTCGCATCCCGCTGCGCGGCCTGACGGCCGTGGTGGCCGACAACGACGTCGGTCATCCCCGTCTCGGCCTTGCCATCGCCCGCAAGTCGGTGCGGCTGGCCACCGGCCGCAACCGCGTCAAGCGCATCATCCGTGAACAGTTCCGCCGCCATCAGGATCAACTGGTGGCGGTGGATCTGGTGTTCATGGCGCGCGCCGAGATCACCCAGGCCGACGCCGAGACCGTGCGCGGCTATCTCGATGCCCTGTGGCAGCGACTGGCGCGCCCGACATGATCCGCGCCGTCTTCATCTTCTGCATTCGGTGCTATCAGCGGCTGATCAGCCCCCTGCTGCCCCCCCGTTGCCGGTACTATCCCTCCTGTTCCCACTACGCGGTGCAGGCCCTGCAGGTGCATGGGGCGTTTCGCGGCAGTGTGCTGGCGGTTCGTCGCATCCTGCGCTGTCATCCGCTGGCGCCGGGCGGTTACGATCCCGTCCCCGGAACCGACCCCGACGTCGAACTCGATCATCCCGGCACCGGCCACCGGTGCACGGACTGTCATACGGACCCTTGAGCGAATGGAAAATCGTCGTTTCATCCTGATTGCCCTGCTGGGCGTGGTGCTGTTCTTCATGTACCAGGCCTGGCAGAAGGACTTTGCCCCGACGACGGCCCAGGCCGAGACGCCGGTGGCGCAGACGCCACCCGAGGACATCCCGGCCGCCGTGACCGTGGCTGACGAGGCCACGCCCACGGTGACCGACGAAACGGTTCCGACCGCGACCTCGGCGACCAGCGCCCGCCGGGTGCGGGTGGAAACCGATGTGGTGATCGCCGAGATTGCCCTGGACGGCGGCGACCTGCGCCGAGTCGAGTTCAAGGGCTACGCGGTGTCCCGTGAGCGGCCGGACGAGAACCTGGCGCTGCTGGATGACCGTCAGGGCCGGCTGTTCGTGATGCAGAGCGGCCTGGCCGGTACCGAGCGCGCGCTGGTGAGCCACCTTACCCGCTTCAGCAGCGCCGCCGGCGACGAGGTGCAGCTTGCCGATGGCGCCGACGCCGTGGAGCTGGTGCTGACCGCCACCGTTGACGGCGTCGAAGTGCGCAAGATCTACCGCTTCGAGCGCGGCCGCTATCGGGCCGAACTGCGCCACGAGGTGGTCAACAA
This sequence comes from uncultured Polycyclovorans sp., assembly GCA_964425915.1. Lineage (GTDB taxonomy): Bacteria > Pseudomonadota > Gammaproteobacteria > Nevskiales > Nevskiaceae > Polycyclovorans. The sequence continues at coordinate 346,063 of CAYROO010000003.1, read as the reverse complement.
TGGCAGCACGCCGCTGACCCTCAGCCCCTATTCGCGCTTCCTGCGGACCGCCTTCAAGACCGGCGCCGAGCCGCCCTTTGTGGCCACCTTCACCGGGACCGGCTTCTACGAGGAACGCGAAGGCGGCGACGGCTACCGCTTCCAGAAAGTGAGCCTCGACGATCTTCAGGACGATGCCTTCGAGAAACAGCAGGCCGGCGGCTGGATCGGCTTCCTGCAGCACTACTTCGTCACCGCCCTGATCAACGAGGGCGAGGCCACCGCCACCTTCTCCTCGCGCCCGGCCAGCGGCCAGGGCTATCTGGCGCAGATGGTGGGCACCGCACGGACCGTGGCGCCGGGTGAAACTGCGCAGTTCGTCACCCCGTTCTTCGTCGGCCCCAAGCTGCAGAACCGGCTGGGCGACATCGCCAAGGGTCTGGAGCTGACGGTGGACTACGGCATTCTCACGCCGATCTCCGAGCCACTGTTCTGGGTGCTCAACTGGCTGCACAAGCTCACCGCCAACTGGGGGGTCGCCATCATCCTGCTGACCCTGCTGGTGAAGGGGGCCATGTACAAGCTGTCGGAAGCGCAGTACCGCTCGATGGCGAAGATGAAGAAGTTCGCCCCGCGCATCCAGGACATCCGCGAGCGCTACAGCGATGACCGCGAGAAGCTGCAGAAAGCGATGATGGACCTCTACAAGAAAGAGGGCTTCAACCCGCTGGCCGGCTGCTGGCCGCTGCTGGTGCAGTTCCCGGTGTTCATTGCCCTGTACTGGGTGCTGCTGGAATCGGTGGAGCTGCGCCAGGCGCCCTTCATCTTCTGGATTCAGGACCTTTCCATCCCCGATCCCTACTACGTGCTGCCGGTGCTGTTCGGCCTGAGCATGTGGGCACAGCAGAAGCTGTCCGGCCAGCAGATGATGGACCCGATGCAGCAGCGCATCATGACCATCATGCCGATCGTGCTGACCGCCTTCTTCACCTTCTTCCAGAGCGGTCTGGTGCTGTACTGGCTCACCTCCAACCTGGTGGGCATCAGCCAGCAGTGGTACATCACCCGCAAGCTGGAGCGTGAGGACGCCACCAAGGCTGCGGTCCGCCGCTGACGGCACGCCGATGACGCCCACCGACACCATCGCCGCCGTCGCCACCGCGCCGGGGCGGGGGGCGGTGGGCATCCTGCGGTTGTCGGGCTCCGACGCCGCGCGCATCGCCGAAGCCCTGAGCGGCCCGCTGCCGCCGCCCCGCACCGCCGCCCTGCGCCGCTTCCGCGATGCCCAGGGTGCGCCGCTGGATCAGGGCCTGGTGCTGGTGTTCCCCGGCCCTGCGTCCTTCACCGGCGAGGACGTCGTCGAATTGCAGGGCCACGGCGGCGTGGCGGTGCTGGATGCGCTGCTGCAGGCCGCCTGCCAGCACGGTGCCCGCATCGCCCGACCCGGTGAATTCTCCGAACGCGCCTTCCTCAACGGCCGCCTCGACCTGGCCCAAGCCGAGGCCATCGCCGACCTCGTCGATGCCGGCTCCGCCCGCGCTGCCCGTGCCGCCTTGCGCGCGCTCGAGGGTGCCCTGTCGCAGCGGGTGGCGGTACTGTCGGAGCAACTGATCGAAGCCCGCGTCTTCATCGAAGGCGCCCTCGACTTCTCCGATGAGGATGTCGACTGGTTGGCCGACGCCGGTCTCGCCGCCCGACTCGCCACCCTGGAAGCCGGGCTGGACGCCCTGTTGCGCGACGCCGAGCGCGGCCGCCGCCTGCAGAGCGGCCTGCGGGTGGTGCTCACCGGCACCCCCAACGTCGGCAAGTCCACCCTGCTCAACCGCCTCGCCGGCCACGACGCCGCCATCGTCACCGACATTGCCGGCACCACCCGCGACGTGCTGCGCGAACACCTGGTGCTCGACGGCCTGCCGCTGACCTTGATCGACACCGCCGGCCTGCGCGACAGCGACGACGTGGTGGAACGCGAAGGCATCCGCCGCGCCTGGGCCGCGGTCGCCGAGGCCGACCTCGCCCTGTTCCTGGTGGACGGCCGTCAGGGCCTCACCGCCGACGATCAGGCCCTGCTGGCCCGCCTGCCTGACGGCCTCGCCTGCTGGGTGCTGGCCAACAAATGCGACCTCAGCGGCACCGCCCCCGGCTGGGATGACACCGCCACGCCGCGACGCCTGGCCCTGTCCGCTGCCACCGGCGCCGGCATCGACGCCCTGGTCGCGGCGCTGCAGCAGCACGCCGGCCTGTCCGCAGACGACGAGCCCCCCTTCACCGCCCGCACCCGCCACCTCGACGCCCTGCGCCGCACCCGCGCCCACACCGACGCCGCCCAGGCCCGCCTCGCCGACGGCGCCCTCCCCGAACTCGCCGCCGAAGAACTGCGCCTCGCCCACGCCGCCCTCAGCGAGATCACCGGGCAGTTCAGCACCGAGGACCTGCTGGGGCGGATCTTTGCGGGGTTCTGCATCGGGAAGTAGGGCAGGGTAGAGTCGGAGCTCCCTTGCCCACCGCAAACTCATGTCCCGCGCTTTCCGCTTCTGCCCCCAATGCACCCAACCCCTCACCCACGCCTTCCACGGCGACCGGGACCGGCTGGCCTGTCCGGATGCGGGCTGCGGGTTCATCCTCTGGGATAACCCGGTGCCGGTGGTGGCGGCGATTGTGGAGCACGAGGGGCAGGTGATTCTGGCGCGCAATGTGGCGTGGCCGACGAATTTCTATGCGCTGATTACGGGCTTTCTGGAGCGGGGGGAGTCGCCGGAGGAAGGCGTGCAGCGCGAGGTGCAGGAGGAGCTGGGGCTGACGCCGCAGGGGGCGCACTTCGTGGGGCTCTATGACTTTGCGCGGATGAACCAGTTGATCATTGCCTATCACGTGCCGGCCACCGGCACGGTGACGCTCAACGAGGAGCTGGCGGACTGGAAGCATGTACCGTTCGAGGCGGTGCAGTACTGGCCGGCGGGCACGGGGTACGCACTGCGCGACTGGTTGCGCGGCAAGGGGTTTGATCCGCAGGAGATTGCGATTCCGGGGCGGCGCGCGAGCTGACCCGGGATCGCACCGCCGACGCTCAGGATGGCGAGCGCGGACGTGGTGCGGCGTCTCCGCGGGCGCTTTCGCGGGTGAGGGCGATGAACCGCGCCAAGTGTGGCGGCGCCACGCCGGCGCGATAGACCAGGCTCAGACGGGCGCTGGGGGCGGGCTTGCGGATGGGGCGGTAAGTGACGCCGTCGGTGTGCACCTGGGCCATGGAGCCGGGCACGATGGACACGCCCAGGCCGGCCGCCACCAGGTTGACGATGGAGGTCACCTGGGAGGTTTCCTGCACCACGCGGGGGCTGAAGCCGGCTTCCAGGCAGCTGCGGATGATGGCGTCGTGCAGGCCGGCGCCGACGGTGCGCGGGAACAGCACGAAGGGTTCGATCGACAGCGCCAGCAGCGGCACGCGGGCGCGCTTGGCCAGCGGGTGCTGCGAGGGCAGCGCCACCACCATCGGTTCGTCCAGCAGGGTTTCCACGGTGAGGCCGCGGGCATCGCCCAGCAGCGGGCGGACGAAGGCGATATCCATGCGTTCTTCGCGCACTGCGGCGGCGAGATCCGGCGTCGGGCCTTCATCCAGAGTCAGGGCCAGTTGCGGGTGGCGGCGGCGGAACTCACGGATCACGCCGGGGATCAGCGGATGAAACGGCGCGGAGTTGATCATGCCCACCCGCAGCCGGCCACGTTCGCCACGGGCCACGCGCCGCGCCCGTTCCATGGCGCGTTCGGCTTCCTGCAGCAGGCGGCGTGCATCCTCCAGCAGGCTCTGGCCGGCGTCGGTGAGCTGCACGCCGCGCGGCAGGCGTTCAAACAGGGTGACGCCCAGTTCCGTTTCCAGTGCGCGGATCTGTTGCGACAGCGGGGGTTGGGCCATGCCCAGGGCTTCTGCGGCGCGGGTGAAGTGCTCGGCTTCGGCGACGGCGACGAAGTAGCGGAGGTGGCGCAGTTCCATCGGTATATCGATTAGGTATCGAAACGCTATGTTTCATCTATTGGACGTATAGCATTTTCTGGGCCTACAGTGGTCGCATGACTTGATGCGCAATCCGAGGAGAAGGTCATGACGGCCGCCATGCCCCCGATGTCCCTGCCCGCCGGGCTCGACCCGGATGAAGCCCGTGAATGGCTGGAGGCGCTGGGCGATGTGCTGCGCACCCAGGGGCCAGAGGCGGCGCATGACTTGTTGGAGGCGCTGATCCAGAAGGCCCGCAGTGCGGGGGCGTTCATCCCGTTCTCGCCGCACACGCCCTATATCAACAGCATCCCCACGCATCTGGAGGCGAAGTCGCCCGGCAACCACGCGGTGGAATGGCGCATTCGCAGCCTCACCCGCTGGAACGCGATGGCGATGGTGGTGAACGCCAACCGCGAGCATGCCGGCATTGGCGGCCACATCGCCAGTTTTGCGTCCTCGGCCACGCTGTATGACGTGGGCCTCAACCATTTCTGGAAGGGGGCGGACCATCCTGACGGCCAGGATCTGGTCTACATCCAGGGCCATGTCACGCCGGGGATCTATGCCCGCGCCTTCCTCGAAGGGCGCCTCAGCGAGGCGCAGCTCAAGCGCTTCCGCATGGAGGCGCTGCAGCCTGGCCTGTCCAGCTACCCGCACCCCTGGCTGATGCCGGATTTCTGGCAGTTCGCCACCGTCAGTATGGGGCTGGGACCGATCATGGCGATCTACCAGGCGCGCCTGATGAAGTACCTCGCCAACCGCGAGATGGCGCAGAACGATCAGCGCAAGGTGTGGTGTTTCTGTGGCGACGGCGAGATGGACGAGCCGGAAAGCCTGGGTGCCATCGACATCGCCGCCCGCGAGAAGCTGGACAACCTCATCTTCGTCATCAACTGCAACCTGCAGCGGCTGGACGGTCCGGTGCGCGGCAACGGCAAGATCATCCAGGAGCTGGAAGGCGTGTTCCGCGGCGCCGGCTGGAACGTCATCAAGGTGGTGTGGGGCAGCGGCTGGGATGCGCTGCTGGCGCAGGACACCAGCGGCAAGCTGCTGCAGTTGATGAACGAGACGGTGGACGGCGAATACCAGAACTTCAAGGCCAAGGGCGGCGCCTACACCCGCGAGAAATTCTTCGGCAAGTATCCCGAGACAGCGCGACTGGTCGCCCACATGAGCGACGACGAGATCGCCGGGCTGCAGCGCGGCGGCCACGATCCGCACAAGGTGTACGCCGCCTATGCGGCGGCAGTGGCGCACACCGGGACGCCCACGGTCATCCTCGCCAAGACAGTAAAGGGCTATGGCATGGGCGAGGCCGGCGAGGGCCAGAACATCACCCACCAGCAGAAGAAGATGGGCGAGGAAGCGCTCAAGGTCTTCCGCGACCGCTTCCAGATTCCCATCAGCGACGAGCAGATCAAGGACACTCCGTTCTACCGCCCGGCGGAGGACTCCGAGGAGCTGCGGTACCTCAAGTCACGGCGTGAGGCACTGGGTGGTCCGCTGCCGCAGCGCCGGGTCCGCACCGAGCCGCTGCAGATTCCCGCGCTGAACAGTTTCGACCGCCTGCTGGCCAGCACCGGCGAGCGCGAGATCAGCACCACCATGGCCTTCGTGCAACTGCTGCAGACCTTGATCCGCGACAAGCAGGTGGGTCATCGCGTGGTGCCCATCGTGCCGGACGAGGCGCGCACCTTCGGCATGGAGGGCATGTTCCGCTCGCTGGGCATCTACTCCGTGGTGGGGCAGAAGTACGAGCCACAGGATGCCGGTCAGCTCGCCTATTACAAGGAAGACGTGAAGGGACAGATCCTCGAGGAGGGCATCACCGAGGCCGGTGCCGTGTCGAGCTGGATCGCCGCCGCCACCAGCTATGCCAACCACGGCGTGCCGCTGCTGCCGTTCTACATCTTCTATTCCATGTTCGGCTTCCAGCGCATCATGGACCTGTGCTGGGCCGCCGGGGACATGCGCTCGCGGGGCTTCCTGCTGGGCGCCACCGCCGGGCGCACCACGCTCAACGGCGAGGGCCTGCAGCACGAGGATGGCCACAGCCTGGTGATGGCGGCGCAGGTGCCCAACTGCCGTGCCTACGACCCCGCCTTTGCCTACGAGCTGGCGGTGATCGTGCAGCACGGGCTGAAGCGCATGTATGCCGATGGCATCGACGAGTACTACTACCTCGCGCTGTACAACGAGAACTACCCCCACCCGGACCTGCCGGCCGGTGTCGAGGACGGCATTCTGCGCGGCGGCTACCTGCTGCGCAGCGCCGAGGCCGCCAAGCCGCCGATGCATGTGCAGTTGCTCGGCTCCGGTGCCCTGCTGCGCGAGGTGATCGCCGCCGCCGATCTGCTGGAAGCCGAGTGGGGCGTTACCAGTGACGTCTGGAGCCTGCCCAGTGTCTCGGAGCTGGCGCGCGAGGCGCGCGAGGTAGAGCGCTGGAACCTGTTACACCCCACCGATACCCCGCGCGTGCCGTACATCACCGAATGCCTGCAGGGCATGCACGGCCCCGCCATCGCCAGCAGCGACTGGGTGCGGGCGCACTTCGAGCAGATCCGTCCCTGGGTACCCAAGGCCTACCATGTGCTGGGCACCGATGGTTTCGGGCGCTCCGACAACCGTCCGGCGCTGCGCGACTTCTTCGAGGTGGACCGCCGCTGGATCGTGGTGAAGAGCCTCTACGCGCTGGCACAGGAGGGCGCCGTACCGATGGAGCGGGTACGCCAGGCGGCGCGGATCTACGGACTCAAGGCAGAGCGCGCCGCGCCCTGGAAGGTGTAAGCCATGGCCCAGACGATCGAAGTGAAAGTCCCCGACATCGGCGATTTCGACGCCGTGCCGGTGATCGAGATTCTGGTGGCCGACGGCGACACGGTCGAGGTCGATCAGCCGCTGCTGGTGCTGGAATCCGACAAGGCCACCATGGAAGTGCCCAGCCCCGCCGCCGGCACCGTCAAGGGCCTCAAGGTGAAGGTGGGCGACAAGGTGGGCGAGGGCAGCGTGGTGTGTCTGTTGGAACAGACGGGAATCGGGAATCGGGAATCGGGAATCGTAGAAGCGAAGGGGGGTGCCAGCGATGAGACGTCGGCGCCGACTCCGGACGCGAAGAACGTTTCCGCTACTGCCGAGGGACCTGCTGTTCCCGATTCCCGATTCCCGATTCCCGATTCCCGGGGGGCGCCTAAGGCGGCCCCACCACCCGATTCCCAGGCGGGGGCGGCAGCCCCCGCCATGACCGTCACCGTCCCCAATATCGGCGACTTCGATGCCGTACCGGTGATCGAGATTCTGGTGGCCGACGGTGACACGGTGGACGTCGATCAGCCGCTGCTGGTGCTGGAATCCGACAAGGCCACCATGGAAGTGCCCAGCCCCGGCGCCGGCACCATCGCCGGCCTCAAGCTGAAGGTGGGCGACAAGGTCAGCGAGGGCGACGTGGTGTGTTTGCTCGAACGGCCGGGAATCGGGAATGGGGAATCGGGAATCGTAGAAGCGACGGGGGGTGCCAGCGATGAGTCGTCGGCGCCAGCTCCGGAAGCTAAAGCGGATCCCAAACCCGCCGAACGCCCTGCTGTTACCGATTCCCGATTCCCGATTCCCGATTCCCAGGGCGGCCCTAAAGCGGCCCCATCACCCGATTCCCGGGGGGCGCCAAAGGCGGCCCCACCTCCCTACGCCGGCCCCGCCACCCGCAAGTTTGCCCGTCAGCTCGGTGTCGATCTGTCCCAGGTCACAGGCAGTGGCCCGCGCGGGCGGATTCAGGTGGAGGACGTGCAGGGCTTCGTCAAGCAGCGTCTGTCGGCGGCCGCTTCGATTCCCGATTCCCGATTCCCGATTCCCGGCGGCACTGGCATTCCGCCGATTCCGGCACAGGATTTCTCCCAGTTTGGCGAGATCGACACCCAGCCGCTGGCGCGCATCCGCAAGCTGTCGGCGGCGCATCTGTCGCGCAGCTGGCTCAATGTGCCGCACGTCACCCAGCACGACGATGCCGACATCACCGAACTGGAGGCCTTCCGCAAGCAGGCGTCCAGCGAAACGGGCGTCAAGCTCACCCTGCTGGCCTTCCTCATCAAGGCGGTGGGCGAGGGGCTCAAGACCTACCCGGAGTTCAACAGTTCGCTGGCGCCGGATGGCGAGTCGCTGATCCTCAAGCGCTACTGCCACATCGGCTTTGCGGCGGACACGCCCAACGGCCTGGTGGTACCGGTGGTCCAGGATGTCTGGGACAAGTCCCTGAGCGAGATCGCCAGCGACTGCGCCCGCCTCGCCAAGACCGCGCGTGATGGCAAGCTCAAGCCGGGCGACATGCGTGGCGGCTGCTTCTCCATCTCCAGCCTCGGCGGTATCGGCGGTGGCTACTTCACCCCCATCGTCAATGCGCCGGAGGTGGCCATCCTCGGGGTGTCGCGTTCGCTGATGAAGCCGGTGTGGGATGGCCAGGCCTTTCAGCCACGGCTGATGGTGCCGCTATCGCTGTCCTACGATCACCGCGTGATCGACGGCGCCGCCGCCGCCCGCTTCATCGTGCGGCTGGGCGAGTTGCTGGCCGACGTGCGGCGCATGCTGTTGTAGTGCAGGGCATCCAGTAAGCTTGGGCGCAACATGACTCGGAGATTCCCATGCGCTGGTTGCCGCTCTCGGTGGTGCTGCTGTCCCTCGGCCTGGCGGCCTGCATGCAGCGGGTCGAACGGGAGCCGCCGCGGGTGGTACCGGTGATCGGCGCGCGCGCCACGGTGACCGACCTCGCCGCCTTTCAGGCCTTCATCGCCACCCGGCCCACACCCGGGGCCTTTCGCGAGGCCTATCCCGGCGTCGCGCTGGTACTGCCCGGTGATATCGCCACCAAGGAACTGCGGATGGACAACAGCCGCTACTTCGCCACCCTGGATGAGGCTGGGCGTATCGTCGGCGGGCGCTTCCAGTAGCGCGCGACCGAGGGTGAAACGGCCGGCCGACAACGCCGCGCGCCGTCCACTCGATCTCGGCGATCGCGAGGACGCGTGCCGTCGTGTGCTGGCGGTTGTGGCGCGCATTCCGGCCGGCTGTGTCGCCAGCTATGGCCAGGTGGCCTTTGAAGCCGGGCTGCCCGGACGGGCCCGCTGGGTGGGCAAGGTCCTGTCGGAGACCTTGGAAGCGGCCGACGGCTGGCACCGCGTGTTGCGCAACGACGGCCGCCTGGGGCTGCCCAAATCCAGCCCCGCGCATGCCGAACAGCGGGCGCGGCTGGTGGCCGAGGGTCATCGCTTTCGCAACGATGCCGTCGATATCGCCGCCCGTCGCTGGCGCCCGCGCAGCGACCTGCCCTTCGTGGATTGAGGGGCGGCCGCTGCGGCCGCCCCCCTTGCTTACCAGATGCGCACGCGCTCCTCAGGCGGCAGCCACAGGGCGTCGTCGGGGCCCACGTCAAAGGCCTCGTACCAATCCGGAATATTGCGCACCACGCCGTTGGTGCGGAACTCGCTGGGGGCGTGCGGTCCGGTCTTGAGGCGGTTGATCATGTCCTCCTCGCGATGCTGCCGTGCCCACACCTGGGCCCAGCCGATGAAGAAGCGCTGGGTGCCGCTAAAGCCGTCGATCTCCGGCGAAGGCTGGTCGCCGAGCGACGCGCGGTAGGCCTTGAGGGCAATCGACACGCCACCGAGATCGCCGATGTTCTCGCCGATGGACAGGGCACCGTTGACGCAGTGCTCCGGCAGTGGGCAGTAGCCGTTGTACTGGGCGATGAGTCGGGCGGTGCGCGCCTCAAAGGCCTTGCGGTCGGCGTCGGTCCACCAGCTGTCGAGGTTGCCGTCGCCATCGTACTTGCTGCCTTGGTCGTCAAAGCCGTGGCCGATCTCGTGGCCGATCACGGCTCCGATGGCGCCGAAGTTCACCGCGTCTTCGGCGCTGAGATCAAAGAACGGCGGCTGCAGGATGGCGGCGGGGAACACGATCTCGTTGAGGCTGGGGTTGTAGTAGGCGTTGACCGTCTGCGGCGTCATGAACCATTCATCGCGGTCCACCGGCTTGCGCAGTTTGGCAAGCTGGCGGTTGTGTTCCAGGGTGTTGCTGCGCATCACATTTCCGACCAGGTCGTCGTCGCGCACGTCGAGCCCCGCATAGCTTTTCCAGCGGTCCGGGTAGCCGATCTTGGGCGTGAACTTGTCCATCTTCTCCAAGGCTCGCAGCTTGGTGGTTTCGCTCATCCAGTCCAGCTCGCGAATGCTCTCGCGATAGGCGCCGATGAGGTGGTCCACCAGTTGCTCCATGCGTGCCTTCGCCTCGGGTGGAAAGTGCGCGGCCACATAGCGCTGGCCCACCGCCTCGCCCAGCGTGGCCTCCACCAGCGCCACACCGCGCTTCCAGCGTGGGCGCTGCTCGTCGATGCCGCGCAGCGCTTTGCCGCTGAAGGCGAAGTCGATGGCTTCGAGTTCCGGCCCCAGATACGGTGCAAAGCTGCCGATCAGGCGGGTCTTGAGGAAGGCTCGTAGCACCGGCATCGGCAGGGTGGTGAGGGCGTCGGCCATGGCGGTGATGGCTTCCGGTTGCATGACGATGACGGTGTCGATACTGACGCCGCTGCCGCGCACGAAGCCGGCAAAGTCGAAATCCGGTGTCAGCGTGTTGAGGGTGGCCACCGGAATCGGGTGATAGGTCTTCTCGTCGTCGCGCGCATCGACCCGGGTCCAGTGCGCACTGGCGACGGCGGTCTCGGTGCGGAGGATGGCTTCCGCCTGCTGCCGAGCTTCCGCTTCGGCGGTGCCGGCCGCGCGCAGTAAGGCGCTCAGATAGTCGACATAAGCGCCGCGGGCGATGAGAAAGCGCGGGTGGTCTTCCAGGTAGTAGCTGCGGTCGGGCAGGCCCAGTTGGCCGAACTGGTGGTAGTAAACGGTGTAGCGGCGGGCATCCTTGGCGTCCTGGCCGATGTAGGAGGCGAACGGTTGCGACACCCCCAGCCGTTCGAGGCGCGCCAGCAGCGCGGGCAGATCCGCGCGATCCTGCAGGCTGTCGATCTGGTCGAGCAGGTTCTGCAACGGCGCCAGCCCCAGAGCGGTGGCGCGGGATTCATCCATGAAGCTGCGGTACATGGCGCCGATCTGCCGGTCTTCACCGTGGCTGTCCTCGCGGGCGGCCAGCGCCTCAATGAGCTCGCGGAGGTCCTGCTCGGCCTGGTCGGCGAGCTGCGTGAACACCCCGTAGTTGGACTTGTCAGCGGGGATCGTGTGGGTGGCCAACCAACCGCCGTTGACGTGACGGTAGAAATCATCCTGTGGCCGGACCGCCGGATCGAAGTGCGCGAGCAGGACGCCCGAGTGGGCGGTGGCGGCCTGGTCGGCCATCGGCACGGCGAATCGGGTGGCGCAGGCACTCAGCCCCAGCGCACAGGCCAACAGCAGCCCGGTACGGGTCATCAGCAACTCCTCGGATCATTGGGGATGGGGAACGATACCGAAGGACCGCCGCCAGCGCCGCGTGTTCCCCAGGGTGGTGTGGTCAGCGGCCGACCAGCGCCAGCAAGGCCGCACGCTGGGGGCGCGTCAGGCGGCGGAAGGCGGCCAGCCAGCGGCGCTCGTCCTCACTGAGATGGCCGCCATCAGGTTCGGCGTGATAGGCCGCCGGGCCCTCAGCGATGCCGCCGTCCGGGGTCGCCAGCTGGTCCAGGCTGAAGCGGCTGCCAAACAGGGATCTCAGGCGGATCAGGGTGGGCCAGTCGGGCTGACTGCGCCCACTTTCCCACTTGCTGATGGTGGCCTTCGACACCCCCAGCTCCAGCCCCATTTGCTCCTGGGACCAACCGCGGGAGAGGCGCATGCTGCGCAGGCTGGGGCCCAGGGCGTTCATGGGGCGGGAGTGTGACCCGCCCTCGATTGCTTGTCGTTTCTTTAACGTTGACAAAAATCGTTTCGTAATACGAAACTATCTGCATGCAACGGAAGGCTGACGCCGTGGCCCCCCGCGCTCCGCGGCGGTCCGTCGTCGGTAGGAGGAGCCCATGGGCATGAATGCCTCGACCAAGCGGCGGCGACTGGCGCGTCTGATGCGGCGTCAGAAGAACTGCTACTACTGTGGCTGCGTTTTGACCAAGGACAATCGCAGCATTGACCACGTCATCCCGCTGCTGTTGGGTGGGCCGGATCACCACCACAACCTGGTGTTGTGCTGTATCAGCTGCAACGGCCGCAAGGGGTCGTCGCGCGTGCTGCCGGCGCCCTGGACGCCGCGCAGCGCCGTCAGCCGTGAATGGTGCCGCCTGTTTCCCGGCACCCTGCAGTTCAGCGACCTCAGCACCTACCAGTACCGCGACGAACGCGGGCGCCCACTGCGATGGGCGCAGGTGGAGCCGCTGCTGATGTCGGCGCCGCGCCCGACGCTGGGTCTGATCGAGGCGCTACGCTGCTGGCGCTCAGGCGAAGGACAGAACCAGGGTGGTGAGTGCCCCCCAGTAGGTGGACAGCACGACCGCCTGTGAGCCCGGGAACGGGCCGCGGAAGCGACGCCATCCCAGCACACCATCCGACAGCGCGAACAGCAGTCCGCCCGCTGCCGCCAGCCAGCCGGCCAGACCGCCGACGGCAGCGCCACGGGTGATGGCGGCAATCGCCAGCCCGGTGAGCACCAGACTGTAGATCAGCACCGGCCACTTCAGCACGCCGGTATGCGGCAGCAGCTGCACCAGCATGAAGGCGGTCCCCACCAGGACCAGGCCACTCAAGGGCGGCCACGCCGGGCCATCCAGGGGCAGTAGCAAGGCCGGGATCAGCAGCAGGTGCCCGATCAGGAAGCTGCTCAGGCCGGCAATGAACGCGCGGTTGCTGTCCCCCAAAAGCGCGATGTCACCCATCAGGCAGAAGCCCAAGCCCGCCAGCAACCAGGGGGATGCGGCGGCGTCGGGCAGGCTCAGGGCGAGCCCGATGATGGCCACGGTGGTCAGCGGCTTGAGCGCATAGAACGCTGCGTGCCGGCGGCCGTCGCGGTCGCAGAGTATGGCGGCCGCGGCCAGCGCGGCGATCAGGGCGCAGAGCAGGTCGGTGTACATGGGCGGCAGTGTAGCCGCCCGCTGACCCTCAGGCGGCGGCGGTGCGGGTGACCGTCAGCCCCGGCTTGCGGTTGCGGGCGCCGGCGCAGGCCTTGGCGCTGCCCGGTACCAGCTCTTCAATGAACCGCTGCAGCGTGGCGATGGCTTCCGCACGACCGTCACCGGCATGCTGCGACATGTTGGAGCGATACCAGTCGTAGTGCCCCATGAAGCGGTCAATGTCGGAGGGTGTCAGCGTATTGAGGTCGGCACGCAGCCCAATGCCCATGCGCTCAATCATGTGGGCGTTGAGCCGCTGTTCGAACGCCTCCTCCGGCACCGCCAGGAAGGGCTTCCCGAAGTGCAGGGCCTCGCCGATCAGCTGATTGCCGGCGGTGGAGAGCACCGCCTTGCAGCCGGCCAGATCCCGCACGAAACCGTCGTTGCTGGGGGCGCGGAAATCGATGTTGTCGACCTGTCCGCGGTGCGGTGTGCCATAGACCACCACCGGGCAGTCGAGCAGTCGCAGGGCGCGGTCCACATGCGGACGATACTGGTGCTCACCCTTGTTGAAATAGCACAGCAGATAGTCGCCTTCGCGCGGTTTCTGCTGTTTCACCACGTCGCGCAGCATCGGCCCCACCACCTTCACGCCCGGGTAGGCGCCCTCGGCCGGGTAGAAGCTGGCGATGAGAATACGTTCGGGCACACCCATCAACTGGCGGTAGCCGACCGCATCGCGCATGCCGGTCAGCCACAGGTCGGGTGGGAAGTGCGGCTCGCAGTACGCGATGATGCCGACGTGGTCGAAGCTGATCCGTGGCAAGCCCAAGCGCTGCGCGACGCGGTGGGTCCAGGCTTCGGAATCGGAGATCACCAGTTCGATGCCACGGTTGCGGCACTCGCGCTCGACCTGCGCCATGCCGTCGCCGCCAAACAACAGGTCGCGCATCGGCGCCAGGTTTTCACGCACGGTGCGCAGCAGCGAATGGCCGCCGCGGTCGTTGTAGCGATAGCCGATGGTGGGGATGCGCACGGTCGGAAACAGCGGCGCCAGTACGTCATAGGCGTCGCCGCCAGCAAATACTGTGACCTCGTGCTCGGCCATCAGGGCCGGTAGTACGCTCATGGTCCGCATGGCATGGCCACGCCCGTATCCCATCACGCCGTAGGCAATCCGCATTGGCTGGGTGCTCCTTTGGACTGTCTGCAGACTAGGGGGCGGGCGTCTCGCCGTTATGACAATGGCGTGACCGCTGTGTGACAGGCGCCGGCGCCGGCAACAAAAAGGGGAGGCCGGAGCCTCCCCTGTTGTCGTGGCGATACGCGCTTCAGAACGCGACGCGGGCGCCGAGGCGGTAACCATCGATATCCAGGTCACCACCGCCATCCGGCTCAAGGGTCAGCATGCGGTACTCCGCGAACAGCCCGATGATCCCAAGACCGACATAGGCACCCAGGGTGAACTCAGTCCCGTCGAGGTCGACGCTGCCAACATCGGATTCCAGCCATGCCAGACCTGCACGGCCGTACAGGCTGACGATGGGCAGGCCGGCTTCGAGGCTGACAAAGGCGCCATAGCCGTCGGCCTTGCCGCCCGCGTATTCGCCATCGATGTACTGCAGCTCACCGGTCAGATCCAGCAGCGGGGTCAGCGAGGTGCTGATGCCGCCACCCAGCCGGGTCTCGGTGTAATCCGCGCCACTGTCGGTTTCCTCGTCCAGCAGCTCGGCGCGGGCGAAAAAGCCGGTGCCGGGCAGGTTGACGCGACCGCGCAGGCCAAAGCCGTCGCTGTCTTCATCCAACCCGCCGCCATAGTCGAACTCACTGAACGATCCGAAGGCCTCCACCGAGGCCAGGATTTCGGCATTGGCGGCCATCGGCATCGCCCCCGCCAGCGCGGCCATTGCAATCCACTTCTTCATATCGGTCTCTCCCAATGTGATGGTGCGACGCACCATTTCAGTGCGTCGAGCCTAGCGTACGCCAGTTACCGGAACATTGCCGCGCTTCACCAGACGCGCGTAGTAGAAGCCATCGAAGTCGCCACCGGGCGGGATGCGCAGGCCGCAGCGCTCGGCCAGGCCGACGCCGCTGTTGATGGCGCTAGGGCGTGCATCCGGGGTCCGTTGCAGAAACGCCCTGATGCCGTCGTCGCCCTCGGCGCGCAGCACCGAACAGGTGGCGTAGACCAGTACGCCATCCGGCTTGAGCAAGGGCCACAGTCGATCCAGCAGGCGGCGCTGGGTCAGCACCAGGGGGGGGATGTCGGTATCCCGGCGCAGCCACTTGATGTCGGGATGACGGCGGATCACACCCGTGCCCGAGCAGGGGGCGTCGATCAGGATGCGATCAAACGGCTGGCCATCCCACCAACGTTTGACGTCGGCGGCGTCGGATAGCGCCAGTTGGGCCTGCAGGCCGAGGCGGTCGAGCGCGCGGCGCATGCGGCCAAGCCGGGTGGGGTCGCTGTCGACGGCCGTGACCTGCAGGTCGGCCCGCTCCAGCAGCTGGGCGGTCTTGCCGCCAGGTGCGGCGCAGGCATCGAGCACACGCTGGCCGTCCCGCACGTCGAGCAGTTCGGCGGCCAGCTGCGCCGCGGCATCCTGCACCGAGACGGCGCCGGTGGCGAAGCCGGGCAGGCGTTCGACCGAGACCGCCTGCGTCAGCCGCAGTGCGTCGGGGAGACCCTCGATCAACTCCGATTCCAGGCCTTCCTTCCGCAGCCGACTCTGATAGTCCGATGCCGATCCCTGTCGCCGGTTGACCCGCAAGGTCATCGGTGCCTGTTCATTGCCGGCGGACAGCACCGCGTCGGTGCGCGCACCCCAGTCTTGCCGCAGGGTATTGAGCATCCAGTCGGGGTACGACCAGCGCACCGAGGCATGCCGCGGCAGCGCCGCCACCAGGGCCGGGCCTTCTCGCTGCACCCGGCGCAGCAGGGCATTGACCAGGCCGCGCGCCCGCGGCTGCTCGATCAAGGCGCAGGCGCTGACGGTTTCGTTGAGCGCGGCATGGGGCGGTACCGCCATGTCCAGCAGTTGGTGCAGGCCGCACAGCACCAGGGCCTGCAGATCACTGCCCTTTTTCAACGGACGCTCGGTGAGGCTGTCGAGCAGAACATCGAGCCGGGTGAGCTGCCGCAGCACGCCATAGCTGATGGCGCGGGCCAGGCTGTCGGCGTCTACCGGAAGGGCATCGTCGAGACTGCGGCCCCGGCGCACGGCCGCGATGGCACGGGCGGCCGTGGCGCGGCTGGCGGCGGGGCTGGCGGGCTGGGACATGGCGGCAGAGGTTCGGCGGGACGCGCATTCTAATGATTCGGGCGCGGGGCCGGATTTACCCATGCGGGCGGTGCGGCAATGCCTAGAATGACGAACAGATGACAGAGCGCTCGGCGGCAGGAGGGTCCTGACCGATCAGCGCCAGAATTGGCGGGAGGCGCATCATGAAGCGGTGGTCTGGCCGGGCGCTGGCCCTGGCGGTTGTGTGCGGCGTCTTGACGGCCTGCGGCAGCAGCGCGCCGTTGGCGGTGTCCGATGGCGGTGGTGCTGGCGGCACGCCCCCGCGAAGCTGCGGGGGCGAGACGCTGTGCGCCGGCGCGGCGCGGGTGACCGTGGCGCCCAGCGAGGCCCACATCGAAGGCGTGACGGAACCGCGTCTGGGTATTGGCGAGCATACCCAGCGGTTCAACCTGGGCGGCTTCGGGCTCAATCCCACGCAGAATCTGCCCAATCCCTTCGCCGCGCTGGGCGCCAGCCTCACCGAGCCGGCGTCAGCCCCGGTGCACGTCAGCACCGTGCGCCACGACGCGGAGCCGATCAGCCTACGGCTGATGCTGCTGACGCAGGGCGAGGTGCGGGTGCTGTTCGTCACCCTCGATGCCATCGGTGCCGGCAATCTCATCCAGGAGGCACTGCGGGCGCGGCTGGTGGCGCTGAGCTGTGCCGAGGACCTGTGCCTCAGCGCCGACGACATTGTCTTCGGCCAGACTCACACGCATGCAGGCCCCGACCTTCAGGGCTTGTGGGGCGGGGTGCCGCAGGACTGGATCGACAACACGCTCTACGCCGGTGCCGAGGCCGCGCTGGCCGAGGCCCTGCAGGCGCTGCGCCCGGTGAATCTGGCGGTGGCGGAAGGCCGCACCAGCGACTTCAACAATTACCGCCGGCCGCGGATCGACCCCGACGACGATGCCGATGACCATCTGGTGGTGCTGCGGGCGCGCGATGACGCCGGCCGCATCGTCGCCCAGATCCTGCAGTACGCGGCACATCCGACCAGCATCAACGAAGATCCGCGGGTGCCGCACCCGGACTACGTGTTTGGGGCGATGGAACGGATGGAGCGCGATGGCGGCGTCGCGCTCTATTTCAATGGACCGATCGCCGACGCCTCGCCGTCCGGCGGGCAGTGTGTCACCGAGGACCCGGACGCCTACGAGCGGGTGCGCTGCCGCGGCAATGACCTGGCGAGCGTGGCGGTCACCCAGGACTTCCGTCCGCTGGCGCCGCAACTGACGATTCGCCAGCAGATGGTGACCTTGCCGGTGACCAACCCCGCCTTTACGGCGGTGGGGGCCCTGGGCGCCTTCAATCGCTACTACAACTTCACGCCGCGGGCCTTGCTGTCGATTCCTGCGCTGGGACCACTGCTGGAGACCGTGACCACGGAGCTGACCCAAGTGGCCCTGACCGCCGATACCCGGGTGACCCGGGTCAGCATCGGCGGTGCCGGCGGGCTGGAGATCGCCACCATCCCCGGCGAGGCCACCAACACCTTCGGCCAGTTCATCCGTGACCTGGCGGCGCAGGCCAATCCGGATGCCACGGTCATGCTGTTGGGCCTCACCCAGAATTCCTTCGGCTACATCCTGCCGGAAGAGGAGTTCAGCTATATCGATCTGACCGGCGAGACCGGCTTTCTGGTGCCGTTCACCGGCTACGAGGAGTTCGTCTCGCTGGGGCCGTTGACGGCGCCGCTGCTGCGGCTGCAGGGCTACATCCCGCTGTTCGACGCGCCGGCCGCCGCCGCAGTCCCCGACTACCTGAGCGGCTGCGTCGATCCGGGTGCGGGCAACTGTCTGTTGGTGGACATCGCGCTGCGGCTGGCGTTCGTCCAGGACGCCTATGCCGAGCGTTGCCGGGAAGCCGGCGTGCCCGAGGCGTTCTGCGGTTTGCTCGACCCCGATACGCCCCTGGCGCCCCTGTGTTCCTCACTGGGGCTGCCCGATGCGGTGTGCGGCCTGTTGGGTGAGGTCAGCTGAGATGCGCGTGCGCATCGGCGGCTTCGCGGTGGCGCTGCTGCTGTCAGCCTGTGGCGATAGCGCGCCCTTGAGCGTTTCGGCACCGCCGACGTCAGCGCCGCAACCGGCGGTGACGGTGCGGGTCGGGGTGGGGGTGGTCGATATGACGCCGGAGGTGGGCTACTGCGCTGGCCAGTACTGCGACTACGCCACCGACACCCTGGGCGGTCTGATCAACGGCGACTTCGACCCCTTCCTGACCCATACGCTGAAGCATGCCAGCTACGGGATCCAGTCACGCCTGAGTGCGCGCGCGGTGGTGATTGAAGGGCGCGATGGCCGACGGCTGGCGCTGCTCAAGACCGACAACTACATCGCCCAGGACATGCTGCTGCGACGCGTCGGGCAGATTCTCGATACCGGTGATTCCGGCATCGGCTACGACCAGATCCTGCACCATGTCACGCACAACCACAGCAGCGCCTACGCCAGCACGCTGGCGGTCGGGGTGTGGTTGTTTCAGGACGTGTTCGATGCCCGCTTCTTCGAGCGGCAGGCGCAGCAGATGGCCGACGCCATCGAACAGGCCGCCGCCGATCTGCGGCCGGCGCGGATGGGCGCCACCGAGATTCGCCACCGGATCTACAAGGGCAACGTGGTGCGGCTGGCGACGGCGCGCGACGGCTCGCCGGCCGGCTATCCGCTGGAGTTCGGCGATCACGGTCTGGTGGTGATGCGTTTTGATGATCTGAGCGACCCCGCCAACCCTCAACCGTTGGCGGTGTGGGTGAACTGGGGGGAGCACCCCGAAAGCCTGGACCCGCATGATCTCCATAGCGGTGATTTCGTGGCACCCCTGGAGCGCTTCGTCGGCCAGGCCCTGGGCGTTCCGCTGGTGTTCAGTCAGGGTGATGTCGGCAGCGCCGAGAACAGCGGCGACGAGGCCGAACTGCTGGACGATCAGGGCCGGGTCTGCGGCCGCTGGCCGGGGGATGCCGAAACCCCCGTCGCGGATGACTGCGCGCCCGGTGAGCGGGTGCTGCGGGACTGGAACCACGAGGGCTATGTGCAGACCGAGCGCAACGTGCGCTATCTCGCCGATGACATCGTGCGCGCCTGGCAGCAGATCGGTGACGGTCAGGCGCGGGTGCCGTTCAGCAGTGATTTTTCCGTCGACCACCGCAATGCCTGGGTGCCGGGGCCGCTGTCGCATCCGCTGCCCACGGTGTCCAACTGCAACACCGAGCTGAGCATTGGCGGTGATCTGGGCGTGCCGGTGCTGGGGTTGCCCGACTGCGCGCGCACGGGCGTGCCTGGCGACAACGCGCTGACCGGCGCCAGCGCGCGGCTGTTCGCCACCCTCAAGGCCGAAGGCATTCCGGTGCCGGATCACTATGGCGCTCCGGGTGCCCCCGCGGTCGAGGAAAACCTGCGGCTGCGCCTGCAGGCGTTTCGCATCGGCGAGGTGCTGCTGGCCTCCTGTGCCTGCGAGCCGCAGGTCGATCTCGTGCTCAACCTCGAGTCCCGCCTCGATGCGGTAGCCGGCAATCAGTTCAATGGCTTTGACTGGGCCTGTCTGATGCCGGACTGGCGCGATGATCCCGCCCATGCCGACGCCTGCGGGCTGCAGGCGCAGTATTTTGATCCGGGCGATCCCGAGAACCGCGCTGATGAGATTCCCGGTACGGACGCCACGCCCGAGGCCATTGCCCGCATGCGCGCCCAGATCCACAACGATGCCCGCGGCTGGGATGCGCCGGGCTACGTACTGCAGGCCGAGTCCGAACCGGACGATCCCGCCGCCATCAAGGGCAACTTCACCCATGAGGAGATCCAGGATCTGGGACTGCCGGGGTATCCGCTGGTGGTCGCGGTCGGCCATGCCGGCGACTACAACGGCTATACGGTGAGCTACCGCGAGTACATGAACCGCGATCACTACCGCAAGGCGCTGACCGCCTACGGCCCGCATACCGCCGACTACATGGTCACGCGGCTGGTGCGCTTGGGCGCGGCGCTGCGGGGCGGCCCGGAGCTGGCCGGAGAACCGCTGGACCTGCTGGCCGCCGTCGATGCGCTGCGGCAACAGACGCTGGCGCGCAGCGTCGGCCTGCTGGCAGCCCAGGGCAACGCCCTGTGGCAGCAGGGTCTGCCCAACGATGCCGGGGCGCCCGAGATCCTCGTCCAGCCGGAGGCCATTGATCGCTTCCAGGCCGCGCACCTGCAGTGGCGGGGTGGGTCAACGGCGGTGGATGCGCCAGAGGTGCGGGTTGAACGTGCCGATGCCGCGGGGGACTGGATCACGGTGGCCGACGGCAGCGGCGAGGTGCCGGTGCGGGTGCAGTTCCCGCAGGGGCTGCCGGGCGTGCTGCGCACCTATGCCGGGCAGCAGGAATGGCGCTGGGCAGCCAGTTTCGAGGCCTACACGGCGAGTCCGGCACGCCTGGGCAGTACCCCACCTGGGCGTTACCGTTTCTGCGTCGAGGGTCAGTCGCGGCAGGGTGGCGAAACCACCCCCTATGCCCTCTGCTCAACACCCTTCGAGGTGAACGTGTGGCCCGGGATTGTGATTGAGGCCCCGGTGCTCGAAGCGGGCGGCCTGCAGTTCCGCGTGCCGCCCATCGACTATCCGCGCAGCTATGCGGACAGCCCGTTCCCCTTCATCGCCGACAATCAGGATCCGCGCATCTGCGATACCTGCAGTTTCCGGCCCTGGGCAGGTCGTGGCGTGTTTGCGGCGGCCGGTGGCGAGACCGCCAGCGGTCAGACCCGGATGGCGGCATGCGTCGCAGCGGTCGACGGCGGGCACCAGTGCACGGTGCCGACGGACGTGGTGCGGCTGTGGGTGCGGGATCAGGACGGCAACACCGGAAGCCGTTGGCTGTCGACACCCTGAGCCGTAGTGCCCAAGTAAAAGGCCCCGCGTTGCGGGGCCTTTTGCGTGTCGCGGAGGGCGATCAGGGGTTGGCGATTTCCACCACGTCGATCTGCCAGATCGCGGTGGTGCCGCTGACCTCGTTACCGACCAGCAGCAGCGGCTTGCCGTTGGGGCTATCAGCGGCTGCTACGAAGGCCAGGCCTTCGGGACCGAGGTCGCCGATGCTGGGATCGGTTTCCGGGTCTTTGGTGAAATCACGGAAGTTGACGTACTGAATGAAGCGTGGCGCCTGCGGATTGGTGACGTCATAGACCATGACCCCGCCGATGCGCTCCAGGCCGATGAAGGCAAAGGTGCGGCCCGCCAGGGTGCCGACGGTCACGCCTTCCGGCTCCGGGCCCTTGGCATCGCTGCGGCCTTCGGGGCTGTTGTCGTCGTTGCTGGCGTTGAAGTTGTTCGGGAAGCGCTGCGCGGTGATGCGCTCGAAGTCCGAACCGCTGTCAAACACCTGCACCACCTTGCCGGCGGCATCCAGCGTCCAGATCGAGAACGAGCGGCCGCCCAGGGCATACAGCTGGTCGAAGTCGCCATCGTTGTCGATATCGCCGATCTGGGTGGTCACTTCCAGCCGACCGATGGCCTCGTCTTCCTGCAGGGCGTCGCGGTTGGGGAAGCGGTCCGGGTCCAACGTCAGGTCCTTGATGCGCTCGGTTTCTTCCTGCTGCAGGAAGTCGTTGCGGTCATCGCCTTCATTGGCGGAGATGTAGTAGGTCTTGCCGTTGAATTGATAGCTGGCGATGGCGTCCGGCTGGTACATGCCCAGCACCGGCCAGCTCTGGATGTTGATCTGGGGGAAGTCGCGCGGGTCGCGATCGCTGGCGTCCATACCCTCGATGCTGTAGGCCTTGAAGCCCAGCGACTGCACGCTGGTGACGGTCGGCGCGGCGCGGTTGGAGAGATCAACGATGGCGAAGGCGTTGGCTTCCTGCAGCGATACCCAGGCGCTCTGGCCGTCAGCACTTTCGGCGATGAACTCCGGCTCGAAGTCCTGTGCGGCGCTGGCGCCGGGGCCGTAGATGCGGATGCCCTGGGCGCGCAGCGCGGCTTCCTGACCATTGAAGGCTTCAAAGCCGGCGGTGGCGACGCTGGGGCTGGCAAAGCCGTTGCTGACGTCGATCACGCTGATCGAGCCGACCGGGTCGACCGAACCGGGATTGCCGTAGCCATTGGACTCGCCCTCGTTGGCCACCAGCACGGCCTGACCGTCGCGGGTGAAGGTGAGCATGTCCGGCAGGGCGCCGACGGGGGCTTCGCCGAGCTTGGCCAGGGTGGTGGTGTTGTAGAACACCACCTTGCCGTTGCTCACCTTGTCGGCGGCCTCGATGGCCACCGCAGCCACACCGCCGAACACTGAGACGCTGTTGGCAGCGCCGCCTTCGGCGGAGGCATCAATGGTGTTGACCTTCTGCGGGTTGGCCGGGTTGCTGAGGTCGAGCACGTCGACCGTCACCGCACTGGCGTTGACCACGAAGGCACGTGCGGTGCCGGGATCGAATGCGACGATCTCGGCGGCGGAGCTGTCAAAGATGTCGTTGGCATAGTCCAGGGTGGCATCCTGATAGGCGCCGATGCGGGTCAGGTCGAGCAACACCCCATCGTTGCCATTGGCGCCCGGGTTGCCCTGCGGCCCCTGACTGCCATCGCTGCCCGGGGCACCCGGTGCGCCCGGCTGGCCACGGTCTCCATCACAGGCGCTCAGGCCCAGTCCCAGTAGAGCGGCCGCCAGGGCCACCGACCACACGTTCTTGCGCATCCCCACTCCTTGATTCGATCGGAACAAAACGAACCGGCCAACCTAGGGGTGTGGGATGACGATTTGGTGACTGCAGGATGGCGGTCAGGTTGCAGGCGGCGGAGGTGCAGCGTCCTGCCAGGCTTTGCGCAAGCGCTCGCACTCAGCCTCCCAGGCTTGCATCTGCTCGACGTATTCCTCCAGCACACAGATGGCGCATCCGCCGGCGCAGCAGTCCGGCCGTTCGGGGGGCGGTGGCAGGCGGAGGTCGTCGTGTGTGCTCATGACAGCTGCATGCCCGCCTGAAGGCGCCCCTGTGCCGCCAGTTGCGCGGCGTTCAGCGTGGTGCCACCCGGCCACTGCGCCTGCAACACGCGCACCACGCCGTCGCCGGCCTGCACAGAGAGGCCGTCTGCGCCGACGCTTTGCACGGTGCCGGGGGTGGCGGTCATCTGGGCTGCTTCGGCGCGCGCGTCCCACAGACGCAGCCGCTCGCCGGATAGCGTGGTCCACGCGACCGGCGCCGGGTTGAAGGCGCGAATGCGCCGGGCGATCACCGAGGCTGGCAGCGACCAGTCAATCTGTGCCTCGGCCTTGTCGAGTTTGGCGGCGTAGGTGGCACCCTCCGGCTGCGGGATGGGTGTCAGGCGGTGTTGTGCCAGGCCGTCCAGCGCCGTCACCACCAGCCGTCCCCCGAGCGTGGCGAGCGCATCATGCAGGGTGGCAGCGGTAGTGGTGTCGTTGATGGGCAGCGCCTCGCGCAGCAGCATCGGCCCGGTATCGAGGCCGGCGTCCATCTGCATGATGGTGATCCCGGTTTCCGGGTCGCCGGCTTCGATCGCCCGCTGGATCGGCGCAGCACCGCGCCAGCGCGGCAGCAGCGAGGCATGGATGTTGAGGCAGCCGCGTGGCGGAATCGCCAGCGCCGCCGCGGGCAGGATCAGCCCGTAGGCCACCACCACCATCAGTTCCACCTGGAGTCCCTGCAGCGTGGCCTGGGCTTCCTCACGGAACCGGTCCGGCTTGTAACAGGCCAGCCCTCGCGCGGCCGCGCGCGCGGCCACCGGCGAAGGGCTCAGCTTGCGACCACGGCCGGCGGGTCGGTCAGGCTGGGTGAACACAGCGGCGACCTCGTGCCCAGCAGCGAGCAGCGCATCCAGGGCGGTGACCGCAAACGCCGGAGTGCCGGCAAAGGCGATCCGCATCAGGCGCGCTTCTCTTGCTTCAGCAGCTTCTTGAGCAGGCGGTCGCGCTTGAGACTGCTGAGCAGATCCAGGTAGAGCTTGCCGTCGAGATGGTCAATCTCGTGCTGGATGGCCTGCGCCATCAGGCCCTCGGCATTGAGCTCGAAAGGCTGACCCTTGCGGTCAAGCGCGCGCAGGTGCAGCCGGTTGTAGCGGGTCACCTTCTCTGAGAAGCCGGGCACCGACAGGCAGCCCTCGTCCATCACCTGGCGGTCGCCGGGCTCGCTGACTTCCGGGTTGATGATGACCAGGGGCTCGGGCTGTTCGCGATCACCTGAGCAGTCCATGACCGCGACCCGCAAGTCGACACCGACCTGGGTCGCCGCCAAGCCGACGCCAGCGGCGTCATACATGGTGTCGAACAGGTCGTCGATGAAGCCTTGCAGAGCCTCATCGAAAACGGTCACTGGCTTGGCCTTGATGCGCAGCCGGGGATCGGGATGGTGAAGGATGGGGCGTATGGCCATGCGGCAATCCTGCGAAACGACTGCGGCTTTCGCGTTCAAGTCTTTGCCGCATCAGGGAATCGTGTAAGAATCCAAGCACCTTTTTGGGGAGTTCGGATATGGGCCAGTATAGCCGTTCGGTCCGCTGGATCGGAGGTTTCGCCCTTGGGGCCGTCCTGCTTGGTGGCTGTGCTGCGCCGGGCCCGCAGCCCGAGGTCACCCGCGCGTCACCGCCGCCGGTGACGACCGCCGCCGAACCCGCGCCGACGCCGGCGGCGCCCGCGCCTGCAGCGGCCGCACCCGTGGCGGTGCGTGAGGATGCACCGCTGCGCTACGTGGTGCAGCCCGGTGACACGCTCTGGGGCCTGGCGCAGCGGTTCCTGGTGCAGCCGTGGCAGTGGCCGGAGATCTGGTTCGTCAACGAGCAGGTCGCCAACCCGCACCTGATCTACCCCGGCGACGTGCTGACCCTGATCGTTCAGAAGGGGCGTCCGCAGTTGGTCCGGGCCGAAACCACCGCGCCCGATCGCGTGCTACGCCTGGGTCCGCAGGTGCGTCAGCTGGATCTCGACCGGGCCATTCCGGCCATACCGCTGGAGGCCATCCGCGACTTCCTGTCGGCACCGCGGCTGGTGGACGCACGTGAACTTGAACGTGCCCCGTATATCGTCGCCTTTGGCGAGGATCAGCTGATCGCCGGAGCCAACAGCCCCGCTTACGTGCGCGGCGTGCCGTCGGACCGCGACTATCGCTGGGCGGTGGTGCGTCCCGATGAGGCCATCGAGGATCCCGACTCCGGCGATGTGCTGGGCTTTGCAGCCGCCCCGGTCGGTGGGCTGGAGGTGCGCGAGTACACCGAGCCGGCCGCCTACGGGTGGCTGACCGTGTCGCAGCAGGAGGCACGGGTCGGCGATCGCCTGATCCCGATCGAGGATGCCAGCTTCGATGCCCGATTCTTCCCCCGCGCGCCCACTGAGCCGGTGGACGGGCGGGTGGTGTGGATTGCAGACCAGCGGCTGCAGGCCACGCAGTATCAGGTGGTGGCTTTCAATCGCGGGCTCGACCATGGTTTGGTGCCCGGTCATCTGCTGGCCCTGCGTGAAGCCGGGCGGGTGGTGATGGACCCCTACACCAAGGGCGATGTGATACTGCCGGACCGGCGCATCGGCACCCTGATGGTGTTCAAGGTGGGGCCGCGTCTGGGCTTTGGCCTCGTGCTGGATGCCACCCGTCCGATCAGTCGCCTGGACCGCGTGGTCAATCCCGCCGGTTCGTGACCGCCGATCCGCGCATCCCCTGGCTGCGGCTGGCACGCTGTCGGCCGCTGAGCCCGGGGTTGGCGCGGCAGCTACTGGACCATTTCGGCGACCCGGCCAACCTGTTTGGTGCCGGTCCGGAATCCTGGCGTCGGTTCGGGCTTGCGCCGGCGCAGCAGGCGGCACTGGCCCAGCCGCACGACGCTGACATCGATCGCGACCTTGGGTGGCTAGAAGGGGGCGGGCAGCGGCATCTGCTGACGCTCGCCGATGATCGATATCCTGCCCGGCTGCGGACGCTCGACGATGCGCCGCCGGTCCTGTTTGCCTATGGCGACCCAGAGCTGCTGCCACTGCCGCAGCTGGCCATGGTCGGCAGCCGCGCCGCCACGCCGCAGGGCCGCGAGAATGCCCACGCCTTTGCGGCAGCACTGTCCGGGCGCGGACTCACCATCACCAGCGGTCTGGCCGACGGCATTGACGGGGCCGCCCATCAGGGGGCCTTGTCGGCCGGGGGACTGACCATCGCGGTATGCGCCACCGGGCTCGACCAGGTCTACCCCGCGCGCCATCGCGACTTGGCGCGCCGCATTGCCGACTGCGGGTTGCTGGTTTCCGAGTTTCCCGTCGGCGTCGGGCCGCTGGCGCATCACTTCCCCCGGCGCAACCGACTGATCTCCGGTCTTGCGCTGGGCGTGTTGGTGGTGGAGGCGGCAGTCGGCTCCGGATCGCTGGTGACGGCGCGGCTGGCGTTGGAACAGAACCGTGAGGTGTTCGCGATCCCTGGGTCCATCCACAATCCGCAGGCGCGCGGCTGCCATCGGCTGATTCGTCAGGGGGCCAAGCTCGTGGAGTCGGTCGATGACATCCTCGAGGAATTGGGGCCCCAGATCGGACCGGCCTGGCGCGCCGCACGCGAGGTGACCGCCGCGGCTGACCCTGAGCAGGGGCGGTCGGCCTTGGTCGCGGCGCTGGGCGACGAGGCGCTGGACTTCGATGCGCTGCTGACGCGCCGCGGGGGTACCGCCGCAGCGCTGTCCGCCGAGTTGCTGCAGCATGAGCTGGCCGGTCAGGTCCATCGCTGCGCCGACGGCCGCTACCGCGCCGGCGGCGATACGGCCTGAAAAGCTGGCACGGCTGATGCTGTGACAATACGGTCATCGTGACAGTGCCTATACTGTGTCGACCGCGCTTCACCGTCCGCAGCCCAAGGAGAGCCATGAAAGAGACCGTCCTTGATGTGCTGATGTACCTGTTCGAGCACTACCAATCGGTGGAGTTCAGCGACAGTGAGAACTTTGACACCTTGCGCGACGAGTTGGTCGCCGCCGGGTTCCCCGACGAGGAGGTCGGCCACGCGTTTGCCTGGCTCGATGGCCTGACCCGCAGTCGCCAGCTGCCGATCCTGTTCGGCCCTGGCAATGCCCTGCGGGTCTATGCCCGCGAGGAGCTGGCGCGGATTCCCACCGACTGCCGCGGCTTCTTGCTGTTCCTTGAGCAGCTCGGATTGCTGCCGCCGGCGGCGCGTGAGCGGGTCATCGATCGCGTCATGGCGCTCCCCGAGGACATCGACCTGGAGCGGGTCAAGTGGGTCTGCCTGCTGGTGCTCATGAACGAGGACGATGCCGACGAGGCATTCGCGCAGGTCGAGGAAATGGTCTATTTCGGCGGCGCCTGCCTGCACTGAGCTGGGCGGCGCCCGAAGCGCCCCAGCCATGGGGACGTCGCGGTGGATCCGGCTCGGTTGCCGGTGCTGCCCGGCTTTACAGGGGTGACGGCCTGCCTTTATAAGCCGCCCCTCCGGGTGGCGCCTGGCCACCCCTCGCTGGACAGGACATGAGCAAATACCTAGTCGTGGTCGAATCGCCCGCCAAGGCGAAAACGATCAAGAAGTATCTCGGCGCGGACTACGAGGTGTTGGCCTCGTACGGCCACGTGCGGGATCTGGTGCCCAAGGACGGGGCGGTCGATGTGACCAATGCCTTTGCCATGAAGTACCAGCCCATCGAGAAGAACGAAAAACATGTGCGCGCCATCCAGAGCGCGCTGCGGCAGGCCGATGGCCTGCTGCTCGCCACCGACCCTGATCGCGAGGGCGAGGCCATTTCCTGGCATCTGATGGAGCTGCTGAAGGAACGCAACGCCCTGAAGAACAAGTCGGTGCAGCGGGTCGTCTTCCATGAGATTACCCAGCGCGCGGTGCGCGAGGCGGTGGCGCATCCACGGCAGGTGGCCGATGACCTGGTCAATGCGCAGCAGGCGCGCCGGGCGCTCGATTATCTGGTGGGCTTCAACCTGTCGCCGCTGCTGTGGCGCAAGGTATCGCCCGGGCTTTCCGCAGGCCGCGTGCAGAGTCCGGCGCTGCGGTTGATCTGCGAGCGCGAGCTCGAGATTCGCGCCTTCGTGCCGCGCGAGTACTGGACGCTGTTGGCGCAGGCCGACAAATCCGGTAGCCCGTTCAACGCCAAACTGGTGGAGCTGGACGGCGCCAAGGTGGAGCAGTTCACGCTCACCGATACCGGCGGCGCGCATGCCGCGCGCGAGCGTTTGCTGCAGCTCAGCGGCGGCCAGCTGTCGGTGGCGTCGGTGGATAAGAAACAGCGTCGGCGCAGCCCGGCGCCGCCGTTCACCACCTCCACCCTGCAGCAGGAGGCCAACCGCAAGCTCGGGTTCACCTCCACCCGCACCATGCGCACCGCCCAGCAGCTCTATGAAGGGATCGATCTCGGTGGCGAGACGGTCGGTCTGATCAGCTATATGCGTACCGACTCGGTGACACTGTCGCAGGATGCGCTGGGCGAGTTGCGCGAGGTGATCCAGAAGGAATACGGCGCGGCCAGCTGCCCCGACGAGCCGCGCTATTACAAGAGCAAGTCGAAGAATGCGCAGGAGGCGCACGAGGCGGTTCGACCCACCTCGGCACGACGCCTGCCGAAGTCGGTCGCCGGCTTCCTGACCCCGGACCAGGCCAAGCTCTACGAACTGATCTGGAAGCGCACCGTCGCCTGTCAGATGACGCAGGCGGTTTTCGACACGGTGACGGCGGAGCTGCGGGTGGACGCCCAAAACGCCTTCCGCGCCAACGGCTCGGTGCTGGTCGAGCCGGGGTATCTGGCCGTATACAACGTATCGCTCGATGTCGGTGAGGAAAACGAGGACGATGAGAAGCGGCTGCCGCCGTTGGCGGTGGGCGATCGCGTCAGCCTCAGCGATATCCTCGCCGATCAGCACTTCACCGAGCCGCCGCCGCGCTACACCGAGGCCAGCCTGGTGAAGACGCTTGAGGCCTATGACATCGGCCGCCCGTCGACCTATGCCGCCATCATCAGCACCCTGCAGGCGCGCGACTACGTGCGCCTGGATGGCAAGGCCTTCGTGCCCACCGATGTCGGCATGATCGTCAACCGTTTCCTCACCGATCACTTCGAGCGCTACGTCGACTACGACTTCACCGCCAACCTGGAAGATCAGCTCGACGCCGTGTCCCGCGGCGAGCAGCAGTGGCAGCCCTTGCTGGCGGAGTTCTGGCGCGCGTTCAAGCCAACCATTGACGAGAAAATGGAGCTGCGTCGCGACGAGGTATCGGAAGCCCGCGTGATCGGGACCGATCCCGCGTCCGGCAAACCGGTCAGCGCGCGCCTGGGCCGCTACGGGCCTTTCGTGCAGATCGGTACCAAGGATGACGAGGACAAGCCGCGCTTTGCCTCGCTGCGTGCCAACCAGCGCATCGACACCATCACCCTCGAAGAGGCACTGGCGCTGTTCTCGCTGCCGCGCAAGCTGGGCTTCCTCGACAGTGGCGAGGAGGTCGAAGTCAATATTGGCCGCTTCGGGCCCTATGTGCGCTACGGCAGTCAGTTCGTTTCCTTGAAGAAGGACGATGACCCCTACACCGTCGAGCTGCCCCGAGCCATCGAATTGATCGAGCAGAAAGCGGCGGCGCTGGAAGCGGCGACCCTGGTCAGATTCGGCGATACCGGGATCCGCATCATCAAGGGACGCTTCGGGCCGTACATCACCGACGGCAGTCGCAAGGCCCCGCTGCCGCGCGGCAAGACGCCGGAATCCTTGTCCGTGTTCGATTGCGAGGCCTATCTGGCCGAGGCCGCCGCCGCCAAGAAGGCCGGCAAGGGCAAGGGTAAGAGCGGCAAGGCCGCAGCGCCCAAGGCCAAGGCCGCCGGCAAAGCGACCAAAACCACCAAGGCGGCTGCCAAGCCGAAGGCCAAGGCCAAGGCCAAGCCGGCCGCCAAGCCGCGCAAGGCGCCGGCGCGCAAGACCCAGGCCTGAGGGCGTCGCGTCGATGCTCGTCAGTCCGGTGCATCTGCGGCGCGCGGTGGTGGTGCTGCGGGCCGGCGGGTTGCTGGCCTATCCCACCGAAGCGGTGTGGGGGGTGGGCTGCGACCCGCTTGATGATCGCGCCCTGCTGGATCTGTTGCGCCTGAAGCAGCGTGATCCTGCCAAGGGCTTGATCCTGGTGGCGGCGGATTGGCAGCAGGTCGCGCCCTTTCTGCGGCCGCCGCCCGCCGAGGCGCTGGCGCGGGCACAGGCCACCTGGCCAGGGGCGGCCACCTGGGTGTTTCCTGCCGGTCCTCTCGCCTCACCGCTGCTCACTGGCCGCCACCCCGGCCTGGCGGTACGGGTCAGTGCGCATCCGGTGGTGCGGGCCCTGTGCCAGGGCTTCGGCGGCCCCATCGTGTCCTCCAGCGCCAATCTCAGTGACCGCGCGCCGGCGCGCAGTCGCGCCGCCGTGGTCGCCCAGTTCGGGCCGTCGCTGGTCTGCATGCCCGGGCCCCTCGGAGGCGCCACGCGGCCGACGCCGGTGCGTGATGCGCTGACCGGCGAGGTGTTCCGCGCATGAGCGAGAACCGGGATCCGTTTGCGCAGACGGTCGAACAGTGGCTGCTGCAGTTGCAGCACGGCCTGTGCCGGCAACTGGAGGCTTTCGAGCCGACCGCGCGGTTCCGTCCGGATGCCTGGCGCAAGCCCGAGGACAGCCCGCTGCAGGGCGAGGGGCTGACCTGTGTGCTGGAAGCCGGCGAGGTGTTCGAGCGTGCCGGGGTGGCGCGCTCGCGTGTTGAGGGGCGGGCGCTGCCGCCGTCGGCTACCGCGGCGCGGCCAGAGCTGGCAGGCCGGCCTTTCACCGCGATGGGGGTATCGGTGGTGTTTCATCCCCGCAATCCTCACGTGCCCACCACGCACTGCAACGTGCGCATGCTGTCGGTGGGGGGCGATGGTGCCCCGGCAGTCCGCTGGTTTGGGGGCGGATTCGATCTGACCCCGTATTACGGTTATGACGAGGATGCCCGCGACTGGCACCGTGCGGCTGCTGCCGCTGCCGGTGACCATTACGCGGCATTCAAGCGGCACTGCGACGAATACTTCTTTCTCAAGCATCGCAACGAACCGCGCGGCATCGGCGGTCTGTTCTTCGACGATTGGCAGGCCGGCGGCGAAGCCGAGGCCTTTGCCTTGACGCAACGGGTCGGCGAAGCCTTCTGGCCGGCCTATGCGACCATCGTACAGCGGCGCAAGGACACGCCATGGGGTGCGCGCGAGCGCGCCTGGCAGTGTCTGCGGCGCGGACGCTACGTCGAGTTCAACCTGGTATGGGACCGCGGCACGCTGTTCGGGCTGCAGTCGGGTGGCCGTACCGAGTCCATCCTCATGTCGATGCCACCCGCCGTGCACTGGGCCTACGACCATCAGCCCGAACCCGGCAGCGAGGAGGCCCGCCTGTTGACGGACTTCCTCGTACCGAAAGACTGGATCTGAGGGATACTGCGGTTTGATCTCGCGGCCAGCACCATGACGCTCACCGAACTCCGCTATCTGGTGAACCTCGACAAGGAGCGCCACTTCGGCCGCGCCGCCGAGCGCTCGTTCGTCAGCCAGCCGACGCTGTCGGTGGCAGTCAAGAAGCTGGAAGATGAGCTCGGTGTGATCCTGTTCGAACGCAACCGCGGTGAAGCCAAGCCGACACCGGTGGGCGAGCGGGTGATTGACCAGGCCAAGCGCGTGCTCGCCGAAGCCAAGCGGCTGGAAGACCTGGCGCGCGAGGGGCGTGATGAACTCAGCGGCCCATTGCGCCTGGGTGCGATCTACACCGTGGGGCCCTACCTGTTGCCGTCGCTGGTGCCGATGATGCGCAAGGCGGCACCCCTGATGCCGCTGGTGATCGAGGAGAACTTCACCGCCAAGCTGCTGGAGCAGCTGCGTGACAACGAGATCGACGTCGCGCTGATGGCCTTGCCGATCGATCTCACCGGGCTGTCAGCCTGGGCGGTGTATGACGAGGCCTTTGTGGTGCTGATGCCGCCGGAGCATCCGTGGAGTGCCACCGATGAGATTCCAGCCCGCAAACTGGCGGGCGAACCGCTGCTGTTGCTGGGACCCGGGCATTGTTTCCGCGAGCAGGTGATTGAGGCTTGCCCGAAGTGCGTGGAGCCGGACGCCAACGGACCGCGCCCGCAGACCGGCAGCTCACTGGAAACCATCCGTCACATGGTGGTCAGCGGTCTGGGCATTACTGTGTTGCCACAGGGCTCGGTGGAGAACCGGCCCGAGGATGGCACCCTGGTGGCCCGGCCGTTCGTGCCGCCCGCGCCGAGTCGGCGCATTGCCTTGGTCTGGCGCAAATCCTTCCCCCGCCAGAAAGCCGTCCAGCTCCTGCGCGACACCATTATTCGCTGCCCGATGCGCGGCGTCAGCTTTCTGCCTGACGAAGCGCCGCAGGGCCACTGAGCCGGGCGCGACTCAGCCCAGCAACAGGTAGAGACCGATGGCGCTCAGCAATCCGGCGAAGGCCCGCTTCAGGGTCTGCGGTTGGGCAGCATGGGCCAGGCGCGCGCCCAGCGGGGCCGTCAACACGCTGAACACCCCCATGCCGACCAGCGCGGGCAGCAGCACGTAGCCCAGCGCGGGGGACGGGATGCCGGGCAGCCCCCAGCCGTTGTAGATGAAGCCCGCGGCGCCGCCCCAGGCGATGGGGATGCCGGCAGCGGCGGCGGTGCCGACGGCGCGGTGGATCCCCAGGCCGCGCAGGCTGAGGTAGGGCACGCTGAGTGAGCCCCCGCCGATCCCGATCAGGGCCGATGCGGTGCCGATGCCGGTGCCGGCCGCGAACAGTTCGACGCTGCCGGGGCGTGTCACGGTCTTCGCCGTCGGTTGCCGCCCGATCGCCATCTGCAGCGCCACCAGCAGGGCGCCGCTGCCGACGATGGTGCGCAACAGCCCGCCGCTGAGGCGGTCGGCGATCAGCGCACCGAGCCAGGCGCCGAGCACCAGTCCGGGCGCCAGCCGCGCCAGCGCCGCGAGGTCGACGCCGCCGCGTCGGTGATGGGCGGCGGCCGACGACAGGCTGGTGAAACTGATCACCGCCAGCGAGGTGCCGATGGCGACCTGCATGGTCACCTCCGGCGCCACCGCCAGGTGGGGCAGGATCAGCGCCAGGATCGGCACCATGATCAGCCCACCGCCCACTCCGAACAGCCCGGCCATGAGGCCGGCAAAGGCGCCGGTGGCGGCAAAGATCAGCCAGTCCGTCATGGCAGCTCCGGTGAGGGCGCGGCGAAGTCGCGTGGGCGTCCGGCAATGCCGGGCCGAGGTCCATAGAATGGCGCGCATGGTAGCCAAACACGGATTTCGACGTTGCGGGGCGGCGCTGTTGCTGGCGCTGGGGTGGGTGACGACGGCGGCGGCGGCGCCCACGCCCGAGTCGCAGCGGGCGCTGTTCGAGGCCACGCTGGCAGCATTGCGCGCGGATCAGCCACTGCGGTTGCCGGCGGCGCTCGGGGATTATCCCCTGCGGTCCTATCTGGAAGGCACCGAAGTGCAACGCCTGATTGCCCGTGACCGGCCCGAGGCCGACGCCGCCCTGGCGCGGTTTCGGCAACAGCATTCCGACCATCCCTGGTTGCGCGACCTGGAGCGGGAGTGGTGGCGCAGCCTGGGGCGGCGACAGGCCTGGAGCGGACTCAAGGCCGCCATGCCGGAACCCCCCGCGATCGACGACCTGCGCTGTCTGCAACTGCGCGCGCGGCTGGAGACCGGCGGCGATCCGCAGCTGATCGCCGACACCCAGGCGGTGTTTCGCACCGGTCATTCGCTGCCGGAAGCCTGCACGCGCCCATTCGAGTGGCTGCGGGATATCGGCCAGCGGCCGGCATCGCTGGTGCTGGCCCGCTTGCAGGCGGCGCTGGAGGAAGGCGAATACGGCTTGGTGCGGTATCTGTTGCG
Organism: uncultured Polycyclovorans sp.; assembly: GCA_964425915.1. Classification (GTDB taxonomy): domain Bacteria; phylum Pseudomonadota; class Gammaproteobacteria; order Nevskiales; family Nevskiaceae; genus Polycyclovorans. The sequence goes on along the minus strand of CAYROO010000003.1, from coordinate 311,993 downwards.
GCTGCTGCCGGAGGATCAGCGTGCCGGCCCGACGCGGGCGCTGCAGCTGCGCAGTGACCCCGGCAACGCGATCCCCGCACTGTTGGCATCGCCGCCGAAGCCGCTGCCGGTGGCGGATCTGCGGGCAGGCTGGCGGGCGCTGACGCGCGCCAATCCGGACGGAGCGGCCCGCTACGCACCGCAGCTGGCGGCGCTGCCGGGGCTCGATGACGAGACGCGCGGCGCGATCTGGAGCGGCTTGGGGCTGCGCCAGTCCTGGTCGCGCCTGCCCACCGCCGTGGCGTACTTCCGCAAGGGTACGGCTCCGGACGATCTCACCCACGCCTGGCGCATTCGCGCCGCACTCTGGGGCGGCGACTGGGCGCAGGCCCTGCAGTGGCTGGAGGCCCTGCCGCCGGCGATGGCCGCGGAACCCCGCTGGCGTTACTGGCATGCCCGCAGTCAGGCCGCATTGGGGCAGCAGGCCGCCGCCGAGCCCGCGCTGCGTGCCCTGCTCAGTGCCAACAACGTCTACGCGGTGCTGGCGGCGTGGCGTCTTGGCGAACCGCTGGTGCCTCAGCCCCGGCCCGGTGCAGCAGCCGACCCGGCGGTACAGGCCGCATTGGCAGCTGACCCGGCGATCGCGCGCATGCGCGAGCTGCATGCGCTGGGGATCCGCAACTGGTTCAACCTGGAGTGGTTCGCCTTCATGGTCGGCCGCGAGCCGGCCTTCGCCGATCAGGTGTCGCGCTTCGCCTTTGCCCAGGGCTGGTGGTTGCATGGGGTGGCGTCCGCCACCCAGGCCGGGGTGTTCGATGACTTCGTGCGGCTCTATCCCCGGCCTTACGATGCCGGCGTGATGAAGGCGGCGAATCAAACCGACCTGCCACCGGCGCTCATTTACGGCCTGATCCGTCAGGAGAGCCTGTTCGAGCCGACCGCGCAGTCGCCGGCCAATGCCTATGGCCTGATGCAACTGTTGCTACCCACGGCACGCAGTGTGGCGAAGCGACATGGTCTGCCGCAGCCGGATCGCGACGACCTGTTCGACCCGGTCCGCAACATCCCGCTGGGGTCGCGCTATCTGATGGACATGCGGGCGCGTTTCGATGGCCAGTGGTTGCCGGCCATCGGCGCCTACAACGCCGGTCCCAATGCAGTCGCACGCTGGTTGCCGGAGGCGCCGATGGCGCCCGATGTGTGGATGGAAAACATCCCCTATAACGAGACCCGCGAATACATCGGCAAGCTGCTGTGGCACCAGACCGTGTTCGGCTGGCTGGCCAGCGGACAACCGCAGCGCGCCGACGCCTACCTGCGGCCAGTGGTGGCGGTGGCGCCGTGAGCCTGCAGCGCTATCAGGTTGGGGGCGCAGTGCGGGACCGCCTGCTGGGGCTGCCGGTGCGCGAGGTGGACTGGGTGGTGGTCGGCGCCACCCCGGAGCAGATGTTGCAGCTGGGCTACCGCCAGGTGGGTCGTGACTTCCCGGTATTCCTGCACCCGGAGACCCAGGACGAGCACGCCCTGGCGCGCACCGAACGCAAGGCGGCGCCCGGCCACCGCGGCTTCGTGGTGCACGCCGCGCCGGAGGTCACGCTGGAGATGGATCTGGCGCGGCGGGATCTCACCGTCAATGCCATCGCCGAAGATGCCGATGGGCGGCGTTTCGATCCCTTCGGGGGCCAGGATGACCTCAACGCGCGCCTGCTGCGGCATGTCTCCCCCGCGTTTGTCGAAGACCCGCTGCGGGTGTTCCGCCTGGCGCGCTTCGCCGCCCGCTTCGCCGACCTCGGGTTTCGCGTGGCGGAGGACACCGCCCGGCTCTGCCGGCATATGGCGCAGGACGGCATGCTGGCCGAACTGTCGGCTGAACGGGTATGGCAGGAGACCGCGCGTGCGCTGATGGAAAGCCCCCGGCCCAGCGTCTATTTCGACACGCTGCGGCAGGTGGGGGCACTGGCCAGCTGGTTCCCGGAGCTGGATGCGCTGTTCGGGGTGCCACAGCGCGCCGACTATCACCCCGAGGTTGATACCGGCATTCACACCCTGATGTGTATCGATTACGCCGCGCAGCAGGGCTATCCGCTGCCGGTGCGGGTCTGCGCGCTGGCACACGACTTTGGCAAGGCCCTGACGCCGGCTTCGGAGCTGCCGCGCCATCCCGGGCACGAGCATCGTGGGGTGCCCCTGGCCGAGGCGTTCTGCGATCGGCTGCGCGTCCCCAACACCTGCCGCGAGGCGGCGGTGGTGCACACCCGCGAGCACCTGTTGATCCACCAGGCCCGGCAGTTACGACCGGCCACGCTATTGGCGCTGTTGGAGCGGCTGCAGGCCTTGCGCCCGACCTCCGGGCTGTTCCAGACCGTGCTGGAGGCTGCCCTCTGCGATGCCCGCGGCCGTCTCGGGCTGTCGGACTGCGACTACCCGCAGGTGCCCTATTTGCAGGCGGCCGCCGGGGTTGCGGCAGAGATCCAGGCGCGCGACGTGATGCGGCCCGGGCTGGCCGGCCCGGCCGTCGGCGCCGCCCTGGCAGCTGCTCGCACCGACGCACTGAAGAAGTGGCGGGATCGCGGAATTGCGGACGGCGACCGCGCGCTCGGGTAAACTCCGCGCTCCCCAGAATCAACAAGCCGCTGGAGTGCTTCCGTGGAACACAAGAACCACGATCAGGAATTCATGATCACCTTCGGCAAGGTCATGGCCGGTCTCGGCGCCATCTTTGCCTTTTGCATCATCGCCGCCGCCGTTGTGGGCGGGGTTGCCGTGCGTGACGACGATGTCGCACTGGCCCAGGTCGATGCCCGCACCCAGCCCATCGGCACCGTCGTGACCGATCCCGCGATGCTGGTGAAGGTGTCCGCCGCCGCGGCGCCGCGCGAGCCGCTCACCGGCGAGCAGGTGGTGGCGCAGGTCTGTGCCGGCTGCCACCAGGCCGGCGTACTCGGTGCCCCCAAGATCGGCGACAAGGCCGCCTGGCAGGGCCGCCTCGGGCAGGGTCTCGATACCTTGGTCCAGCACTCCATCGACGGTATTCGCCAGATGCCCGCCCGCGGCGGCAACCCCGATCTCAGCGATGATGAGATTCGCGCTTCGGTGGAGGTCATGCTCAAGGACAGCGGTATCAGCCTCTGAGCGCTCGCACCTTTTTGGGTAAGCACGACCGCCGGCCTGCGAGGGCCGGCGGTTTTTTTTGCCTGTCACATCGGCGTACTACAGTCTCGGCCGTCGTCAGGGTTCTGTGGGGTGGCGTTGACGGCGGGCGCCGTGTCGGGTTCACTGCAGGCGTTCGGGGAATGACCACACTGCACCATCAGAGTGCAGGGCGGTCATCGCAGGGAAGTTTCCATCACGTTACCGCTAGGAGCATCACATGCAACACGCAGCAACCTGGGCCGTTGCGGCCGCCTCACTTCTGCTCGTCGGCACGGCTTCAGCCGCGGAAGGCGAGGCCCGTCTGTACGGCGATTTTCGCTACGCCCTGATCCACTCCGACAGTGAAGGCGCACCCTCTGACACCGACCTTGCCGGGACCAACGGGCACGCCGGAGTGTCGTTGATGCTGCGTGAAGGCAGCTACAGCGCCACCCTGGTCTACGAGCGCACCCTCGCCAATGACGACAGCCTGGCCCAGCTCGACAGCGTGCGGCAGTCCTATCTGCAGGTGGGTACGCCTTACGGCACCGTGGTCTACGGGCGCGCGCCGACCGCCTACAAGATCTCCGGGGAAAAGCTGGATCCCTTCTTCAACACCGGGATCGGCACCATCTCCGGGGCTGGCTTCGCGGACGCACCGGCGCCGGTGCTGGGCCCCAACTACGGGCTGTCGGCGCTGACCTCTGACACCGTCGGCAACGGCTTCATCAATAATCAGATCGCCTACGTGTCGCCGACGCTGCACGGGGTCACGCTGAACGGCGCGGTGTTCATTTCGGAAGCCGCGGGTGATGCCGAAGACCACGACTTCGGGCTGGGTGCCGAGTGGAATCACCAGCAGATTACCGCGGGCGTCCAGTACCTGAAGATCGAAAACACGCTGGCCACCCAGGCCGATGCCAACTTCAACGCCGGCCTGCCGGTGCCCACCGAGGCGGTTCGTCTCTATGGCGGCTACAAGACCGACAACTGGGGCGTCAGCGGCTCCTGGGAACCGTTGAATCTCAAGGACGGTGGCGTTGACCGTGACTACTACTACGGCGCCGGCTGGCTACGCGTGATGCCGAAGACCACGGTGGCCGTCGCTTACGGCAAGACCGAGGGCACGCCGTTCGAAGGTGACAGCTTGTCACTTGGCGTCTTCCATACGCTATTCTCGGCCCTGGAAGTCTATGGCGCCGCGCGGCACACGGACCGGGATTCCGGGGTGTCGTCGGCTGATTATGTTGCGGGCATCAATTTCGGGTTCAGCCTGGCCCACAGCGGGTCATTCTGAGAGCGGTTCCGAGCGGCGTTGGGAGGGGTGGGCAACCACCCCTCATCACAAAGTCCCCGGCCACTTGGCACGGGGGTTGCTACAGCGAAGGGGGAACCACACACACCCGTGTGTGGCATCTACTCGGACGAATCAGGAGAGTCTTTGATGAACTTCAAGCGTTTGGCAGTTGCGGCGGCTCTGGGGTCGGCAACGGTTTCGGGGGCGGCGCTGGCTGAGGTGTCGGTGAATGCCGGTTTTGTCAGCGAATACGTGTTCCGCGGCCTGTCGCAGAGCGGCGGCGCTGCGGTCCAGGGTGGTATCGACTATGCGTCCGAATCGGGCTTCTACGTCGGCACCTGGGCTTCCACCATCGGGTTCACGCCCGACCAGCTCGGCGGCTCTGGCACCGAGGTCGACTTCTACGCCGGGTTCGGCGGCGAGGCCGGCGGAATGGGTTACGACGTTGGCGTGATCTACTACTGGTACCCGGAAGAAGACGAAGTGGCCATGCCGGTCGAGTCCTTCAACACCATCGAGCTGTACGGCAGCGTCGCGCTTGGCCCGGTCACCCTGGGTGCCTACTACGCCCCGGACACCTACTTCGGTGTGGATGATTCCGCCTACGGGATCAATCTGTCGTTCTCGGCGCCGATCACCGAGATGCTGAGCTTTGACGCCTTCGTTGGTCACAACGGCGGCGATGGCAACGAAGCGTTCACGCCGGATGGCGACAGCTACCTCGACTTCAGCGTCGGTGTGTCGGCCGAGTCGGAGTCCGGGTTGTCCTTCGGCCTGGCGCTGATTGCCACCGACATCGATGATGACGACGTCAAGCCGGTCATCAGCGGCGGCTACTCGTTCTAAGCCGTTTCTGTGGTTGTGAGAGAGCCGCCTTCGGGCGGCTCTTTTTTTGTCAGCGGTCCGGGATCGCGTCCTGGCCCCGATAGCCCAGAGCTTCGGCGACCTGCGCGATGTCGATGTGCGCGGCGTCGTCGAGGTCGGCCAGGGTCTGCGCCACCTTGATGATGCGGTGCAGGCCGCGCGCCGACAGCGCCAGGCGCGCCAGTGCCTGCCCCAGAACGGTGCGCGCAGCGGGGCTCATGGGCAGGGCAGTGACGCTGTCCGGGCTGAGGGCGGCATTGAGTGCGCCCTGCCGCTGCTCCTGACGCGCCCGCGCCGCCAGCACCTGGCGCCGTGCGGTGGCGCTGTCGAGCGTATCGCCACCCGGCACAGCGGCCAGCACCGCCGCCGGTGGCGTGCGCGGTACGAAGACCTGCAGGTCGATACGGTCCAGCAGGGGACCGGACAGTCGTCCCTGGTAGCGCCGCACCTGATCCGGCGTGCAGCGGCAGTGACGCTGGGGATCGCCCAGATAGCCGCAGGGACAGGGGTTCATCGCCGCGACCAGCTGGAACCGGGCCGGGAAGCGCACCTGGCGTGCGGCGCGGGCGATGTGGACCTCGCCGCTTTCCAGGGGTTGCCGCAGCACGTCCAGCACGGCACGCGGAAACTCCGGCAGTTCATCGAGGAACAACACCCCATGATGCGCCAGCGTGATCTCGCCCGGACGCGGGTGACCGCCGCCGCCTGCCAGGGCGACGCCGGAGGTGGTGTGGTGGGGCGCGCGAAACGGGCGCTGCATCCACTGTTGCGGGTCAAAGCCGGTGTGACTGACCGAGCGGATGGCGGCCACTTCGAGGGCCTCGGCGACGCTGAGGTCCGGCAGCAGGCCGGGCAGCCGCTGCGCCAGCATGGACTTGCCGGCGCCGGGCGGGCCGGTCATCAGCAGCGAGTGTCCGCCGGCAGCGGCACACAGCAAGGCGCGCTTGGCCTGCGCCTGCCCACGAACCGCGCTGAGATCGGGATGCACCGAAACGGTGCGCTGTAGCGGGGGCGGGCGAACCGCTTTCAGGCCACCCTCCAGTAAGGCGCCGCAGATTGCACTCAGATGGTGCGCCGGCAGCAGCACGATGTCGGCACAGCAGGCGGCTTCGTCGAGGTTATCGGCCGGCAGCAACAGCCGGCGGCCGGCCGCGGCGGCGGCGACCGCCGCGGGCAGGACCGCTGACACCGGCCGCAGATGGCCGCTGAGCGACAGTTCGCCGAGCACTTCGATCCCGTCTAGGCAGCCCGCGGGCAGGTCGCCTTGGGCCAGCAACAGGCCCAGCGCGATGGCCAGGTCGAAACGGCCGCCGTGCTTGGGTAGGTCGGCGGGGGCCAGATTGATGGTGATCCGCCGCTGCGGGAAGGCGTAGCCGCTGTTGACGATGGCGGCGCGCACCCGATCCTTGGCCTCGCGCACGGCGGCTTCGGGCAGGCCCACGATATGCAGGGCCGGCAGGCCATTGGCGAGATGCACCTCGACGGTGACGGGATCGGCGGACAGCCCGTTCTGGGCCCGCGCGTGGACGGTGGAGAGCCCCACCGTGCGCCTCCGCTAGGCCGGGTCGCGCGGACGTTCCAGCGCTTCCATGCGCGCCTCTAGGGCTTTCAGTCGGGCTTGAGTACGGGCCAGCAACTCGGCCTGCACATCGAAACGCTCGCGGGACACCAGGTCCAGCTTTTCGAGCTGGGCCCGCAGCACGGTGCGGAAGTTGTCCTGCAGCTCGTGGCGCAGCGCGCCCATGCCGGGCGGCAGCACGCCCGCGAGGCGTTCGGCAAGGGCTTCGAGGGCACGGGGATCGAGCATGGCACCAGTGTAACCGGCTTGCCGCAGGGCCGGTACCGCCATCGTTGGCACGGTCCCTGCTTTATCCGTCCCGGCGTCCGGGTAATGAGGCTGTCCGGACCTCCCACTACATGGCTACTAGGAGTGATTCGATGAAATTGATCGCAGCCATCATCAAGCCGTTCAAGCTCGACGAGGTGCGCGAAGCGCTCTCCGATATCGGGGTGGCCGGCATTACGGTGACGGAAGTGAAGGGGTTTGGCAGACAGAAAGGGCACACCGAGCTGTACCGGGGCGCCGAGTATGTCGTGGACTTTTTGCCGAAGGTGAAGATCGAGGTGGCCGTCGATGACGACAAGGCCGAGACCGCGATCGATGCCATCAGCAAAGCGGCCCACACCGGCAAGATCGGCGACGGCAAGATTTTTGTCTTCGCGCTCGATCAGGCCATCCGTATCCGCACCGGTGAAACCGGCAAAGACGCCCTTTAAGGAGCCCCTGAGATGATTCGCAATGCTTTTTATGCGTTGATGCTGGCCGCAAGCTTCGGCCTCAGCACCGCCTCGGCGCAGGACGCAGCGCCGATGGAAGAGGCGGTCGAAACGATGGAAGCGGTGGTGGTCGAGACCGAAGCGGCCGCACCGGTCGAAGAAGTCGTCGAAGAAGCCGTGGAAATGGTGGAAGTGGTCAGCCCGGCCGAAGTGGCCTACGCGCTGGACACCTTCTACTTCCTCATCTGCGGTGCCATGGTCATGTTGATGGCCGCCGGCTTCGCCATGCTCGAGTCCGGTCTGGTCCGGTCCAAGAACACGGCGGAAATCCTCACCAAGAACATCGGCCTGTTTGCCATCGCCAGCATCATGTACATGATCTGCGGCTACGGGATCATGTATCCGGGTGATTCGGCGATGTCGCCGTACTTCCCCGGGTTCGGCAGTCTGCTGGGTGCGTCGGACAACGACACCGCTGCCGTGCTGGCGGGCGGTGACGGTGCGCCGTACTACTCCGGCCTGTCCGACTTCTTCTTCCAGGTGGTGTTCGTGGCGACTGCCATGTCCATCGTCTCGGGGGCGGTCGCCGAGCGCATGAAGCTGATGTCCTTCTTTGCCTTCGCGGTGGTGATGACGGCGTTCATCTACCCGGTGCAGGGCTTCTGGAAGTGGGGCGGCGGCTGGCTGAACGAAGCGGGCTTCCTCGACTTCGCCGGTTCCGGCGTGGTGCACATGGCCGGTGCCACTGCCGCGCTGGTGGGTGTGCTCCTGGTCGGCGCCCGCAAGGGCAAGTACGGCGCGGATGGCAAGGTGCACCCGATTCCGGGCGCCAACCTGCCGCTGGCCGCACTGGGCACCCTGCTGCTGTGGTTCGGCTGGTTCGGCTTCAACGGCGGTTCCGAGCTGAAGATCGCCAACGTCGGTGAAGCCAACGCGGTGGCCCTGGTGTTCGTCAACACCAACATGGCCGCTGCCGGTGGTGCCATCGCCGCGATGCTGTTCGCCAAGATCCTGTTCAAGAAGGCGGACCTCACCATGCTGCTGAACGGCGCCCTCGCCGGTCTGGTGTCGATCACGGCCGAGCCGCTGACCCCGACGCCGGGTCTGGCCACCCTGATCGGTGCCGTTGGTGGCGTGATCGTGGTGCTTTCGATCCTGGCGCTGGACAAGGTCAAGATCGACGACCCGGTCGGTGCCATCTCGGTGCACGGCGTGGTCGGCATCTGGGGCCTGCTGGCGGTGGTGCTGTCCAACGGTGATGCCACCCTGGGCGCCCAGCTGCTGGGGATTGCCGCCATCTTCGTGTGGGTGGCCGTGACCTCCTTCATCGCTTGGATGGTGATCAAGCTGGTGCTCGGTCTGCGCGTCTCGGAAGAGGAAGAGGCCATCGGTACCGACATCTCCGAGTGTGGTCTCGAGGCCTATCCGGAGTTCACCGGCAAGTAATTGCCGACACAACCCTCACCACCGGGTCTCCTCCGGTGGGTGGACTGGGGCGGGCCTTCGGGCTCGCCCTTTTTTTTGGGTGCGCTACACTTTCGGCGACCTCTGTGGAGACCCTTTCATGAAAATGCTGATCGCCATCATCAAACCCTTCAAGCTCGACGCCGTGCGCGAGGCGCTCGCGGACATCGGGGTGCAGGGCATGACGGTGACCGAGGTGCGGGGCTTTGGCCGTCAGAAGGGCCACACCGAGCTGTATCGCGGTGCCGAGTACGTGGTCGACCTGCTACCCAAGATCAAGCTGGAAGTGGTGCTGGGGCCGGACATGGTCGACCGCGCGGTCGAGGCCATCAGCAAGGCTGCCAAGACCGGCCAGATCGGCGATGGCAAGATTTTCGTCTACGACCTAGAGCAGACGGTCCGCATCCGCACTGGCGAATCAGGGCTCGAAGCCGTCTGATCCGGTAACCCGCGCTGTAGCGCGGGCCTTGTCTGGCATTCGATTGTGCTGGCCGTCGCAGTGCGGCGGGTGGCGTGTCCGTTGGCAGACGCAAAGCCAAAGCCGGCGGCTACCGCTGGTCACGGTAAATCGTCGCGCCTGCCGGCAGCCATGGCCGGCCTGACTGCCGTCACACAGCGGTACCCGTGACGAGGCCCCGCAGCCACACCACAGATAGTCGCCTGGCGGCAGCGATCGTGGCTGCGGATCGGTCACGGTGTCGGGACGCCGGGCGCCAGCGTCAGACCCAACAGGGCCCAGCGGTCGTCGGGCGCATAAAGCGGCAGGTCGTCGAGCCGGACCGGCGCGGTTGGGTTCAGGGTCAGGGTGAAGCCGAACGGCGCGCGCAGGATCGTGCGGAGGGCCTGCTGGTCATTGGGGGACCAGCGCCATCCGGCCTGCTCGGCCTGTTGCGCCAACGCCTGCAGCTGTTGTTGCTCCCAGCGTCGCGGCGGCAGCTGTGCCTGCAGGGCCAAGGTTTGCTTGAGTGCCGGCAGCAGCCCGGCATCGCGCCAGCGCAGCTGCGCCGAATGCAGCGTGGTTCCGCGGGTGACCGGCGCCGGGAACTCGGGCCCGGCCAGACCGCGCAGCTCCAGGTCCAGCACGCCAGCCTGGTCGAGCCTGGCCGTCAACGACAGCTGCACTGCCCGATTCACTGGCTGCCAGACCAGCACCCCGTCGAGGTGCCCACGAACGGTCTGATAGCCGGCTTCCGCCAGCGCGGAGGTGCCGGCCAATCCGTCCGGCAGGCGCCACCGCAGGCCGTCCGCTTGGAATCGCCAGGCATTCAGCCCGCGCGCGGGCGGGTGCAGCTGCGCCGTGTCGGCCTGCAGACGCTCGCCAACCGCCATGCCCAGCCGCTCGCGCCACGCGCCCACCGGCTCCAGTGTGACCTGCTGCAGGCGCCATGTGCCCGGCGGCCAGGCCAGCACGCGCTCGTATCGCAGCAGTGCCTGTGGACGCAGCGCTGTGACCAGTGTGCGCAGCTCGGTCTGGGTGCGGTGCTGCAGCCATGCCATGCCCAGCGCGAGGGCCAGCAGCAGGATCAGCAGCCATTTGACGAGGGAACGCATGCCGCATTCTGCGCGAATTCGAGTTGGCCGCGCAGTAGCGGGGCGGGGCGCTTCTGTGTGACGGCCGGAGCGACTATCCTGTGGTAAACCAGAAGGCCGATGAAGATGCGGATTCTCCTGACGCTGCTGAGCTGTCTGTTGCTGACGCCCCATGCCCATGCCGACACGGCGGTGTATCGCTGGGTGGACGCCAATGGCCGCGTGCACTACGGCGATCCCGCCAGTGCGCCGCAGGGGGCGCAGGCGATCCGTCCGCTCGGTGGCGCCAACCAGCAGCAGGCTTCGAACCCGATCACGTCCGCATTCGATGAGTCCGATCCCGCAGTGGACGAGGCGGCCTGCCAACGCGCCCGGACCCAGCTCAGCACCTATCAGTCCGCCGAGCGCATCATTGAGTCCGATGCGCTGGGTCAGCAGCGCGAATACTCGGGTGAGCAACGCGAGCAACTCATCGCGCGCGCCGAAATGGCGGCGCGCACCGCCTGTGAAGAGGCGCGCGACCGCGAGGGTGGGGAATGACATGGAACCCCGGTGTAAGCGCCTGGGTGGCGGCTTTGCTATGGGGGGCCACCACCGCGGTCAGTGCTGCCGGTGGGGTCTACAAGTGGGTCGATCCTCAGGGCCAAGTGCATTACGACGACCAGTCCCTGATACGCGGTACCCGGCTGACCCAGGCGCTACTGGCCGCGCGTGATATTCCGGCGGATCCTGCGTACAGCGGGCCGGTCCCGGCCGAATGGGTGGCGGCCTTCGCGCGCGACTGTGCGCTGGCCAAGGCGCGCGGGGCATCGCTGCAACAGGCCACCGAGATCTACGGCATCACGCCGGACGGCGACGAGTTTCGTTACACCGAGTCGCAGCGACGCTTGATGATGTTGGAAACCGCCCAAGCGGCGCAGGCCGTGTGCGCGCCGGACGCGGCGCGGCGTGCTTTTGAGGCAGCTGTGCGGCGCCAGACGGAGCGCCGGTGAACCCGCGCCCGGCGGTCATCGTTACCCGTCCGCAGCCTGCGGCCGAGGGCCTGGTGACGCGGCTGCAGGCTGCGGGGTTCGCGGCGCATCGGGTTTCGCTATTGCGCATCGAATCCACCCTGCCGGTGGCCGATGCCCGTGCTGCGCTGGCGGCGGAGGCCGGCGCCGATCTCTGGATCTTCACCAGCGTGCATGCGGTGGCGGCGCTGGGTGGGGAGGCCTGGACAACGGTCAAGCCGGAGGTGGCGGCGATTGGTGCCGCCACCGCTGCACAGCTGGCGGGTATCGGAATCGACGCCTGGATTCCGCAACACGGCAGTCGCAGTGAGGACCTGTTGGCCGATGCGCGGCTCGCCGACCTGCGCGGGCGCGAGGTCGTGCTGGTGGGCGGTGAAGGTGGGCGTGGCGTGCTGGGGCCGGCGATGGAAGCGCGCGGTGCACGGGTGAGCGTGCTGGCGTTTTACCGACGGCGGCCAGTGGTGCCCGACCCCGATGCGCTGGCCGAGGCACTGGCGGCGCCCGCCGTGCTGCACCTCACCAGCGCCGAGGCCATGACGCAGTGGTGTGCGGTGGCCGGCGACCGCGCCTTCGAGCCGGATTGGTGGGTGGTCAGCCCCCGGCTGGCCGAGCATGCCCGTACACTCGGCCTTCCACGGGCGCCGCGCGTGTTGGCGGGGCCCCATGATGACGACCTGGTGCGCGCCTTGGATGCGCCCTCCGAAGATGCCATGACCGAACCTGAAACGCCGACTGCTCCGCCATCCGATGCCGCCGCCAAGCCGGCGGCGCCGGCACCTGCCGCCACGCCGAAGCCGTCCGCCGCCCGTGAGCGCCGTGCGCCCCGCGGCAGTATCGGCTGGGCCGTGCTGGCCTTGTTGCTGCTGGCCGCGCTGCTGGTGGGCGGCGCCTGGGGCTATCGCCTGTTGCAGGCGCAGGCGGCCCAGATCACGGCGCTGGATCGTGCCCTGGCTGCCACCACTGCGCTGTCGGCTGGGCTGCGCGATGATCAAATCGATCTCACCCAGAATCTGCGCCGTGCCAACGAGCAGATTGCCTTGTTCGATGAACGCCTGGGGCGTTACGACGACACCCTGGGCGCCCTCAACGAGCAGGTGTCGGCCGGCCAGGAGCGGGTGCAGCTGGCGGCCGTGGAGCACCTGCTGATGATTGCCAATGACCGGCTGCAACTCGCCGGTGACGTGGCGGCGGCGCAGACCGCCCTGCAATTGGCGGATGCGCGTTTGGCACGCCTTGCCGACCCCCGCCTGTTCGGGGTGCGCGAGGCGATTGCCCGTGAGCAGGCGGCGCTGGCCGCGCTGGCGGTCCCGGACCGCGCCGGCATCGCGCTCAAGCTGGCCGGTTGGGTCGAGCAGGCGCCGAGCCTGCCGCTGAAGGCGCGGGTGCCGGCTGAACGGCCCACGAGCCCGGACACAAGCCCGGCGCTGCCGGCTGCGCCTGCCGCCGATCCGATGATCCCGTGGTATCAGCGCGTCTGGTCGCGGGTCAGTGATGTTGCCGCGCAGATGTTTGTGGTGCGCAAGGACCCCGGGCAGGCCGCCCGTCTGCTGCCGGCCGAGGAAGAGGCGCTAATTCATGGCCTGTTGCGATTGCAGCTGGAGAATGCGCGCGCCGCCTTCCTGCGCGAGGACGAGGCCAGTTTCCAATCCTTGCTGGCGGCGCTGCGCGGCTGGCTTGCCCAGTACTACGCCCTGGAACAGCCGGCGGTCGCCGCACTCGATACCGGCCTGCGGGCGCTGCAGGGGGTTCCGCTGGCGCTGACCCCGCCGGACATCAGCGACAGCCTGCTGCGGCTGCGTGCGCAGATGGAGCCGGCGCCGCGATGATCGTGCTGATTCTGCTCGGCGTATTGGCCCTGGCTCTGGGTGGGGCGGCCTCCTACTACTTCCGCGCCGAGAGCGGCTATGTGCTGCTTGCCTGGCAGGACTGGACCTTGGAGACGTCGCTGCCGGGCTTTGTCCTGTTGCTGCTGGCGACCGGGCTTGGAATCTACCTGGGCTGGCGGCTGTTGTCCGGCGCCATCGGCCTGCCGGGCCGCATGCAGGACTATCTGGCGCGACGCCGTCGCGAACGGGCGCAGCGCAGTTTCGTCGAAGGGCTGCGGTATCTGGCGGCCGGAGAGTATCGGCGTGCCGAGGTGTCCCTGCTGCGCCGGGTTGCCGATCACCCCGATGCCGATCTCAATTACCTGGCGGCGGCCCATGTGGCGCACCTCGCCGGTGCCGCCGAGCGGCGTGACCATTACCTGGCGCTGGCCGCGCGCCAGGCCAGCCCGGACGCGCCGGCAGTGCTGGCGGTGCAAGCCGGGCTACAGCGCGCTGCCGGCCAGGGTCAGGCTGCGCTGGCTTCAGCGCTTCGTTTCCATCAGCAGCATCCGCGGCACCCGCATGGCGTCCGCCTCTACGCCCGTGCCTTGGCCGGTGCCGGCGAGGCCACGGTCTTGCTTGAACTGCTGAAGTCGCAGGGCGACGCGGTACCGGCGGTTCAGCGCGAGCGCTGGCAGGCGGAGGCCTTGGGCAATCTGATGCGTCAGGCCGTCAAGTCGGGCCAGCTCGACCACCTGAAGACGCTGTGGGACGGTGCCGGCGCGCCGGTGCGGGCTTTGCCGGCGGTGCAACTGCACTACGCCCGTGGGCTGATCTCCCTGGGCGCCGAGGCCGAGGCGGTGGCGCTGATCGGCAAGGCACTCAAGCAACGATGGGATGCATCGCTGGTGCAGCTGTTCGGCATGCTCGAGGCGATCGACCCGGTGAGTCAGCTGGCATCTCTGGAACAGTGGCTGCAACAGCATGGCGAGCAAGCGGCATTGATGCTGGCGGCGGGGCGTGCCTGTATCCGCAATCATCTCTGGGGCAAGGCCAGCAGCTACCTGGACAGCGCGCTGCGGCTGGAGCCTGGGCCGGCGGTGTACCTGGCATTGGCGCAGCTGGCTGAGCGTACGCAGCGCCCAGAAGAGGCGCAACGGTACTACCGGGAGGGCTTGGCGCACGCTGCGCGGTACAATCCCGCGCTTTGATCTCCGGTCCGATCCCGGCTCCGCACGGCATGAAACCCCAACTCTCCGAACTGCTGTCCCATGCGCTGGCGGCCTTGCTGGCCGATACCGGCGTTGATGCGCCCGACATCCAACTGGAGGCGACCCGCGAGGCGCGTTTCGGCGATTTCCAGACCAACCTTGCGCTGCAGCTGGCCAAGCCGCTGAAGCGGGCGCCACGGCAGGTGGCCGAACAGCTGGTGGCGGTTCTGCCTGCCTCGCCGTGGGTGGCACGGGTCGAGATTGCCGGGCCTGGCTTTATCAATTTCTTCCTGGCGCCAGCGGCGTTCCAGGCGGTGGTGCCGGCGGTGCTGCAGGCGGGTGAGCAGTACGGTCATGCAAGGCCCGGCAGCCGTGGCCGCATCATGGTGGAGTTTGTGTCTGCTAACCCGACCGGCCCGATGCATGTGGGTCATGGTCGCGGCGCCGCGTACGGCGACTCGGTCAGCAATCTGCTCGACGCCACCGGCTGGACCGTACAGCGCGAGTACTACATCAATGATGCCGGCCGACAGACCGACGTCCTCACCGTCAGCGTCTGGCTGCGCTACCTGCAGCGCTGTGGTGTCTCGCTGGCATTCCCGCAGCGCGCCTATCCCGGCGATTACATTCTCGCCACCGCTGAGCGGCTGTTCGCAGAGGTCGGCGACGCCGCGTGGCGCTGTGACGGCATCGAGCGGATGGGGGCCGACCCGGTGGCGGCCGAAAGCGCCGACGACGCCGAGCGCGCGCGGGTGAAGCAACAGCAGGAAGCCAATCTGGATGCCTGGATCCGCCTTGCCCGCGAAGGCCTGGGCGATGACTACGAGCGCATCAAGGCGGCGGCGTTGTCCGATCAGCTGGCCACCATCCGCCGCACCCTGGAGGCCTTTGGGGTGCGCTTCGATCAATGGACCAGTGAGGCCGAGCTGGTAGGGCGGGGCGCCGTTCAGATCGCCCTCGACCGGCTCGCCGAGAAGGGCCTGACGTACACCCGGGATGGCGCCCTGTGGATGAAGACGGAGGCGTTCGGAGACGAGAAGGATCGGGTGCTGGTGAAGGCCGATGGCGCCGCCACCTATTACTGCAACGACCTCGCCTATCACGTCGACAAGCTCGACCGCGACTGGCCGCGACTGATGGACGTCTGGGGCGCCGATCATCACGGCTACATCGCCCGTGTGCGGGCTGCCATTGAGGCGCTCACCGGCCGCCAGGACGCGCTCGATGTGCAGCTGATCCAGTTCGTCACGCTGTCGTCCGGCCGCATGGGCAAGCGCAGCGGCAACTTTGTCACCCTGCAGGATCTGATCGATGAGGTCGGCGCCGACGCCACCCGTTTCTTCTACCTGATGCGCTCACACGAGCAGCATCTGGAGTTCGACCTGGACTTGGCGCGTTCCCGCAGCAACGACAACCCGGTCTACTACGTGCAGTACGCGCACGCCCGCCTGTGTAGTGTCGAGCGGCAACTGCGTGAGCAGGGCGGGCACTATGACCGTGCGCAGGGCCTGGCGGCGCTGGCGCGCCTCGACAACGATCACGAGAAACGGTTGATGACCGCGCTGGCGCGCTATCCGGAAGTGCTGCTTGGTGCGGCGGACGACGTCGCTCCACATCGGTTGGCGTTCTATCTCAAGGATGAACTGGCCGACGCCTTCCACAGCTACTACAACGCCCACAAGTTTCTGGTGGACGACGCCGAGCTGCAGGCGGCACGCCTGAGCTTGTGCGAGGCCACGCGGATCGTGCTCGCCAATGGCTTGCGCCTGCTGGGCGTGAGCGCACCGGAGCAGATGTGATGGCGCAGCGCGATTACGCCCCTCGTAGCGGTACCCGTCGCCCGCCGCCGCGCCGGAGTGGTGGTGGCATGCCTGGCTG
The DNA here is from genome assembly GCA_964425915.1 of uncultured Polycyclovorans sp. GTDB lineage: Bacteria > Pseudomonadota > Gammaproteobacteria > Nevskiales > Nevskiaceae > Polycyclovorans. Next base: position 295,546 of record CAYROO010000003.1, on the reverse strand, counting down.
GATCTGGGGCCTGGTCGGTCTGTCGATCGGCCTCGGGGTGGCGGCCATGGTCTACATCAAGCGGCCGGCCGAGCCCATGCCCGGGCAGCGCGCGGTCACCACCCCGCGGGACAGCGCACCGCGTGCGGCGGCGCCAACCCCCAGTCCGGCGCCGCGGGCCTTCACCTTCTACGAGCTGCTGCCCAACCAGGAAGTGGTGGTGCCCGATGCGGCCAGCCGTGAGCGAGCGGCAGAGGCCCCTGCTGCGCCTGATCGGGCGCAATATCTCATTCAGGTCGCCTCCTATCGGAACCCAGACGATGCCGACCGACAGAAGGCCTCGCTGGCCCTGCTGGGGCTGGAGGCGCGGGTCGAGACCGTCACCATCGACGGCCGCGAAACCTACTACCGGGTACGACTTGGCCCGGTCACGGGCTTGGCAGCGGCGCAGCAGATGGTGGCGCAGCTCGATGAGAACGGCATCGACGCCCTGCTGGTCAAGGTGCGCTGATCCGCGTGCTCAGAAATTCAGCCGCAGGCCCAGCCGCCATTCGCCGATCTCGGTGCGCACCCGGCGGCCGTCTTCCTGGTCGCGCGGCTGCTGATAGCGCAGCTCGCTGAACAGCTGCAGCGTCTGGCTCAGCGGCACCTCGCCGCGCACGGTGGCCTGAATGCCACGGCCGGGGCGTACCGTAGCGCTGTCGTCGATCAGGTCGAGATCGACATAGCCCACCTCGGCCGAAGCCAGAAGATAGGGGGAGAACGCCCCTGCCAGCCCGGCGTGTACACCGGCGCCGAGGGTGTCGTCGGCGCCGGTGCCGGGGATGCGAATGTCGGTGTGGATCAGCTCAAAGCGACTGTAGAAGGCCGTGTTGTTGACCACGCCAATGCCGAGGCGGGTCTGATCGAGCGCGCCGTCGCCCTCCAGCCGCGACCACTCGGCGGCGTAGAACAGCGGGCCGCGACTGGGCCACAGCACCAGGCGCGCGCCGTAGCCGTCGAGGTCCTCGTCTCGGGTTTCGATGCCGCTGCGGCGATCGTCCTGGCGGGACTCGGCCACCGGCGTGCCGAACAGGTCAAGACTCCAGTCTGCCGCGACTGCCGGCAGCGCGACGGCCAAGGTCAGCAGGGGTAGCAGGCGGGGCAGGGAAGGCATCATGCGACGGGCTCCGTTGCGTCGATCTCGGCGGCCGGCCAGGTCAGGCGGGCGGTGTCGAGACCGAAGGTCTCGTGGAACAGCGTATACAGTGCGGGGTGATGCTGCCGCAAGGCGGCGCCGCGTTGAAAATAGGCCTCCGTAACGACCCCGAAGAACTCCTCCGGGGATTCGGCGCCATAAGGGTCCAGCACCGGCGGGCGGCGATGGCGGCGCAGTTGCTCGAAGGCCTGCTGCATCACCTCGGCCCAGCGCGCGCGGTCGCGCCAGGGCGGGGCACCGCTGGCATCCTCGGATTCATCGTCCAGCTGGTGGGCGAACTCGTGGACCACCACGTTGACCGGATCACCCAGCAGCGCGGCCTCCACATCCGACCAGGACAGGATGACGCGCTCGGCGTCCCAGCTTTCGCCGATATGTTCCACCGGATGGTCGGCCACCAGCCCATACGCATCCGGCTCGGTCTGCGGCACCAGGAAGGCCTCGGGGTAGACCAGTACGGTTTTCAACCGCGGATAGGGCGGGACACTGCCGCGCAGATAGAGCAGGCAGGCATAGCCGGCAATGGTCAGACGGACCCGCGATTCGACCCAGAAGTCGTTACAGCCGATGAAGCGGACGCGCGCCCAGAAGGCCGCCACCAGGGCGTGCCAGTGCTGACGCTGGGCATCATCGAGCAGGGCCGCATGCGGCAGGGCGTCGAGCCGCGCCTGCCAGTCGGCCGGCATCGGCGGCGGCCCGCCGGGCCCGATGTTGCGCCGCAGGGCGAACAGCGGCCCGAGGATGAGTGCCAGTGCCGCCAGGGTGATCCAAAGACCGTATTCCGCGACGTCGCTGTCGCTCATGCGGCCTCCAGTCGTGCATAGGCGAGCATCAGCCACTTGTGGCCGGCCTGCCGAAAATTCACCTCGACCCGGGCGCCCGCGCCACTGCCGTCGAAGTTGAGCACAGTGCCCTCACCAAACTTACTGTGACGCACGCGCATGCCGATGGCCAGGCCATGATCGGGTGCTGGCATCACGCTGCCGCCATTGCCGCGCAGCAGATCCGGCCGCGGCGCGCCCGCCCCCAGGGTGGGGCGCATCAGGCCGGCGCGCGGCCGGGTTTCGATCAGGCAGTCGGCCGGGAGCTCGCGGATGAACTGCGAGGGGGGGCTGCTCTGTGGAATGCCGTGGATACGCCGGCTTTCGGCATGGCTGAGATAGAGCTGCTGGCGCGCCCGCGTGATGCCGACGTAGCAGAGGCGCCGCTCCTCTTCGAGGTTGCCTTCTTCCACCGTCCGCTGGCTGGGAAACAGGCCCTGCTCCACCCCCACCAGGAACACCACCGGAAACTCCAGGCCCTTGGCCGCATGCAGGGTCATCAGCTGGACACAGTCCTCGCCCGGCCCAGATTGCGCTTCGCCGGCTTCCAGTGCGGCGTGGGTGAGGAAGGCGGTGAGCGGGTCGATTTCGGGCGTTTCGTCCGGTGCAGGCTCGAAGCTGCGGGCCGCATTGACCAGCTCTTCGAGGTTCTCGACACGGGCTTCCGCCAGCTCGCCCTTGTCCTTCTCGTAGTGGGCTTTGAGACCACTGAGGTCGAGCGTCCTGGCGATCACTTCCGCCAGCGGCTGGTCGCGGGTGTCGGCCGCCAGCCGGTCGACGGCAGCGACGAACTCGGCCACCGGTTTTGCGGTCCGTCCCAGGGACGCCACGGTCCCTTCGCTGGCCACCTGCCACATCGAGACCGCTTGCGCGGCCGCCGCTTCGCGCAGACGCGCCAGCGAGGTGGCGCCAATGCCGCGCGGCGGGGTGCCGACGGCGCGCTCGAAGCTGACGTCGTCGTCGCGGTTGTGCAGCAAGCGCAGCCAGGCCATGGCGTCCTTGATCTCGGCGCGCTCGAAGAATCGCAGGCCGCCATGGATGCGGTAGGGCAGGCGGGCACGGATCAGGGTTTCCTCCAGCACCCGGGACTGCGCGCTGGTGCGGTAGAGCACCGCCATATCGCTGTGGCGGCAGCGGCCGTCGAGGTGCTCGCGCATGCGGTTCACCACGAACTCGGCCTCGTCGTATTCGTTGAATGCGGCGTAAAGCTGGATCGGCGCGCCATCGTTGCCGTCGGTCCACAGCTCCTTGCCGAGACGGCCAAGGTTGCGTGCGATGAGCCCGTTGGCGGCGCGCAGAATGGTGCTGGTGGAGCGGTAGTTCTGCTCCAGCCGGATCACCTCGCAACCGGGGAAATCGCGAGTGAGCCGCATCATGTGTTCGACCCGCGCACCGCGCCAGCTGTAGATGGACTGGTCATCGTCGCCCACGGCAAACATGACACCGTGCGTCCCGGCAAGCAGCCGCAACCACTGGTACTGCAGGTGGTTGGTGTCCTGGAATTCGTCGACCAGCACGTGGCGGAAGCGGGCACGATAGTGCGCCTGAATATCGGGGACATCGCGGCACAGTTCAAAGGCGCGCAGCAACAGCTCGGCAAAGTCGACCAAACCGGCTTGCTCACACTGATTCTGGTAGGCCTGGTAGACCCGCAGGTACTGGCGCTCAGTAAAGTCGCCGGTATCGGCGAGGTCCCGCGGCCGCAGCCCTTCATCCTTGCGGCTGTTGATCCAGCCGGTCACCGTGCGTGGCGGCCATTTCTCCTCTGGCATGTCGAGCTGTTTGAGCAGGCGCTTGACCAGCCGCTGCTGATCATCGGCGTCGAGGATCTGGAAGTTCTGCGGCAGCCGCGCTTCCTTCCAGTGCAGGCGCAGCATGCGGTGGGCGATGCCGTGGAAGGTCCCCACCCACAGTGCGCTGACCGGGACCCGGATCAGCTGTTCGATGCGCCCGCGCATTTCAGCGGCGGCCTTGTTGGTGAACGTTACCGCGAGCACCGATTGCGGTGAGACCCCTTCGATTGCCACCAGCCAGGCGATGCGGTGGGTGAGGACACGCGTCTTGCCGGAACCGGCGCCCGCCAGCACCAGGCGGTGTGCGGCCGGGGCGGACACTGCCTGTGCCTGGGCCGGGTTGAGGTCGCCGAGCAGCTGTCGGCGTGCGTCTGAGAGGTCCATCCGCGCAGTTTAGCGGCCCGCGCTGCACAACAGGTCGGGACAGGCCTGTACGGCGTCACGAAACCAGGCGAGGGCGCGTCCGTTTTCGCCGCTGCGCCAGGCCAGGCTGAGCTGGGCCGGTGCGCGGGCATGCTCGACGGCACGGTCCACCAGCTGCCCAGCGTCCAGATGCGGCTGCGCCAGATGCTGCGGCAGGAAGCCGACGCCGAGGCCGGCAACCTGCGCCGCCAGTTTGGCGGCCACGCTGGGCACCACCAAGGTCGGTTGACCGGCCTGCACGCCACCGCTGCGGGCTGGCAGACGCCGTGACGAGTCGGCCGCCACCACCGCCCGATAGCGGGCGATCTGATCGGCTGGCAATGGCTCCGGCAACTGTGCCAGGGGGTGGTCGGGCGTCATGGCGAACACAAAGGGCACGTCAATCAGAGGGCGGATGCCGAAGCTGAAGCCGCTGGGCGGATCCCCGGCGGCGCCCACCACCAGATCAGCGCGGTGATCAATCAATGCGTCCCAGGTGCCGCCGAAGATTTCGCGGGTCAGCTGTAACTGAGTGCCACTGCGCTGGCTGTCGAACTGCAGGATCAACGGGAACAGGCCGGCCAGCGGGATGATTTCGTCGACCGCAATGGTCAGTCGAGTTTCCCAACCCTGGCCGCTGCGACGCACGCGCTCTTCCAGCAGGGCAGCTTGGCGTAACAGGTCGCGGCCCTGTTCCAGCAGCAGCTCGCCCGCCGGGGTGAGCACGGCGCGATGACCGCTGCGATCAAACAGCGCGACGTCCAGCTGCGACTCCAGTCGCCGCACGGTGTAGGTCACCGCCGAGGGTACCCGGTGCAGGGCCTCAGCGGCGCGGGCGAAGCTGCCGTGCTCGGCAATGGCATCCAGTGTGCGCAGCGCGTCGAGGTCGATTTTCATTCAGTGAGTTTGACCGAAAGTACCAAAACATTCCGATTTCATGAATGAGTTGCACGGCCTAATCTGCCTTCCGAGCAGTTTCATCGTTGTCGGAGCCCATCATGATTCAGGTCCTTCCCGCCGCACAGCGCGGTCACGTCCAGCACGACTGGCTGGACAGCTGGCACAGCTTTTCCTTCGGGCAGTACTACAACCCAGAGGCGATGGGCTTTGGCGCCCTACGGGTGATCAATGAAGACCGTGTCGATCCGGCATCCGGGTTCCCGCCGCATTCACACCAGGATATGGAAATCCTCACCTACGTGATGGACGGCGCCCTGCGCCACCGCGATTCCACCGGCGGCACCGGCGTGCTGCGGCCTGGCGAGATGCAGGTGATGAGTGCCGGCCATGGCATCACCCACAGCGAAATGAACGATTCGCGCGTCGACCCAGTGCATTTTCTGCAGATCTGGCTAACGCCGGCTGAGCGCGGATTGACGCCCGGGTACCAGCAGCAGCCGCTGGATACCGCCGCCCTGCGTGCCGGCTGGCACAAGGTGGTGGCCCCGGCCGGTGAGGCGGCCCAGTTCGTGGTGCATCAGGACGCCCGCCTATGGCTGGGCTGGCCGCCCGCTGGCAATCAATGGCAGCAGCCCTTGGTGCCGCAGCGGTCCTACTACCTGCACCTTGCCCGTGGACAGGCTCGGGTGGGGCCACACAACCTGCAGAGCGGCGATGCCCTAGCCCTGACTGGGGAAACCCAGCTGGAGGTCCTGGCTGCGAGCGACAGCGAACTGCTGCTGTTCGACCTGGCCTGACGGCCCCCTGATCGCGGGTCACTCATCCCTCAACACTCACTACTCAGCACTCAGCACACACCACTGAGCCCTTTGCTTCCCAGGAGCCCTTATGAACACCCTGATCGTCAGTTTCACCCCCCGCACGGGATCCCACACCGCCAAGCTGGTGGCCCATGCGCGCGGTCTGATCCGCGGCGACGTCGATCTCATCGATCTGGCGTCGCGTCCGGTGGCCCTGTTGGATACGCCTGCCGTCGATGCCTACGTCAAGCGCAACTACGGAGGGCAGGCGCTCACCTCGACTGAGTCCGATGCGCTGTCGGTTCAGGATGCCGATGTCGCGCGCGTGCTCGCCGCGGACGTCCTGATCGTGGCGGCGCCGATGCACAATTTCTCGATGCCAGGTCCGCTGAAGGCGTTCTTTGACGGCATCATCCAGAAGGGGCGCACCTGGGATGCCGATGCGAATGGCTACCGCGGCAACATGGCCGGGCGCCGGGCGCTGGCATTGTTCAGTTCCGGCGGGCGCTATCAGGGCCCTGGCAACTGGGATCACTACACCCCGCTGGTGCGGACCCTGTTTCAGTTCATGGGATACGACACGGCTGACGTGATTTCCGCCCAGGGCACCAACCAGGATGCCGAGGCGGCAGTCGCCAGCGCGCGGGCAGCACTGGATGCGCTGCTGCCCGGCTGGTATGCCGACTGATTCAGGGCGCTTCGGGCTGGAACCGCAGGGCGGCGTGCAGGCTGAAGTCCGGGCTGGCGTGTGTGATCAGGTCTTCCTGAAAGGCGAGGTCCAGCTGCCACCGTGGGTTGACCTGCCATCGGCCGCCCAGCGCCAGCTGCAGGCCGGGGTTGCCAACGTCGGTATCCAGGCCCCGATAAAGCGACGTGTGGGCGTTGAGCTGACCCAGCAGCGACAGCTGGCCCCAGACCACGCGGCTGAGCCCGACGCTGCCCAGCGCGGTGACTGGGCGCTGGCGCTCGGCCAGCGCCCCTGCGGTCTCCTGTGCGCTGACGCCCACACTGTAGTGCCCCTGCCAGGGGCTGCCGGCGGTGAACGGCAGGGCATTGTCGAGCCACAGGGCGCCTCCCCAGTGGCCCCCCTGCAGCCGGTCGCGATCGCCGGTGGGCAGCTTGGCCATCACCCGCAAGACCTGTCCCGGGCGCAAGGCGAAGCCGATCTCCGCCTCGACATCGCCCAGGCCGGTGCCGCGCTCGCGTACATCGAGCAGGGTCTGCCCGTCCTTGACCAGGGCATAGCCGAAGCGATCTTGCGGAAAATTCTCGCGGCCGCCGTTGGGCAAGCCGAACACCCGGTGCCAGTCTTCGATGAAGCGATCCATGAAGCCGCCGCCGCTGCCGATCAGGCTCGCCCGCAGCCCCAGCTCCACGCTCGGACCCAGGCGCCGGCGCAGCTGCAGGGTGTGGCGCCAGGTCTCTCCGTCGATCCGCGTCGACTCGCCGCCACGGTCCTCCGCGTAGAACTCGTTGGTCAGGTCGGTGTTGAATCCCACCACGGTGACGCCGGCCGGTGCCAGCGTGCTCACCCCCATGACAGGCAGTGCGGCGTAGCGGCTCAAGGCGGCTTCATTGCGGGTCTGAAGCGGCTGCGCGGGCAGGGCCAGCGGCAGCGCCAGCAGGGACAGGGCCAGGGCATTGCGGATCACGGCGGGGGATACCTCGTATCGGATCAGGGCTGCAGGGTAGCGTACCGTCGCCGCTTGACGGTGGTAGCATCGCGCGCTCGCCAGCGCGGCCGCGCCCGGCGATGGAACTCACGAACCAAGGTTGAAGCGGTATGACGGTTGTCACTGAAAACACGCGCATCCAGTCGGTGCTGCCGGTCGCCACGCCCGCGCAGGTCAAGGCGGAGCTACCGATGTCGGCGCGCGCTGCCGACACCACCCTGCAGGCCCGCAAGGCCATCCAGGACATTCTCAACGGTACCGATGACCGCCTGCTGGTGGTGGTTGGGCCCTGCTCCATCCACGATACCGCCGCGGCACTTGAGTACGCGCAGAAGCTGGCGGTGGTGCGTGAGCGCCTGTCGCAAGACCTTCTGGTGGTGATGCGCGTCTATTTCGAGAAGCCGCGGACCACGGTGGGCTGGAAGGGCTTGATCAATGACCCGGATCTCGACGACAGCTACCAGATCGACAAGGGACTGCGCATTGCCCGCAAACTGCTGAGCGACCTCAACGACCAGGGCATGCCGGCAGGTGTCGAGTACCTCGACATCCTGACGCCACAGTACATCTCTGACCTGGTCAGCTGGGGTGCCATCGGCGCCCGCACCACCGAGAGCCAGCTGCATCGTGAGATGGCCTCCGGGCTGTCCTGCCCGGTTGGCTTCAAGAACGGCACCGACGGCAGCGTCAAGGTGGCGGTGGATGCCGTGGTGTCGGCGCGCAGCCCGCACCGCTTCCTGTCCCTGACCGCCGATGGGCAGTCGGCTATTTTCCAGACCGCCGGCAACCCTGACTCACACATTATTCTGCGCGGCGGCAGCAAGGGCCCGAATTACGATGCGGGCAGCGTCGATGCCGCCAGCGAGGCAATGGAGAAGTCAGGCCTGCAGCCGCAGGTGATGATCGATTTCTCGCATGCCAACAGTTCCAAGCAACATCGCCGGCAAGTGATCGTCGGCCACGATGTGGCCAGTCAGATTGCCGGCGGTGACCGCCGCATCATGGGCGTGATGATTGAGTCGCACCTGGTGGAGGGTCGCCAGGATGCGACGCCGGGCTGTGCGCTCACCTACGGCCAGAGCATCACCGATGCCTGCCTGGCCTGGGCCGAGACCGAGCCCCTGCTCGAACAACTGGCGCAGGCCGTCGCAGCGCGACGGAAAGCGGAGGGCTGAGCGATGAGTGATGAGTGCTGAGTGGTCCACCTCAGCACTCGGCACTCAGAACTCACCACTGACGCGGCTCAGAAGTACTCGCCCTTGAACAGGTTGGCGAACACCACCTGCTGCAAGGTGGGCTTGTCGGACTCACCGCCCTGCTGTTTGCCGCGCGCCGCGCTCGACGAGGGGAACAGATTGAAGCCCTTGTTGAGCACGTAGTCGTTCATCTTCGGCCACACCGCGTAGCTGATGGCCGCAGCGGTGCCGAGCGTGGTGGCGACGCTCTTGGGACGTTCAAGGATGGACTTGAGCACGACGTCGGCGGCGTGGTCAGGGCTCCAGGTTGGCACGTAGTCGTAGATCTTGGTGGGCGCGATCATGGGCGTCCGCACCAGCGGCATATAGATGGCGGTGATCTCGATGTTCTTGTGCTTCACCTCGGCCGCCAGTGAGCGCGAGAAGGCATCCAGAGCGGCCTTCGACGCCACATAGGCCGAAAAACGCGCAGCGTTGGCCAATACCCCGATCGAGCTGATGTTGATGATGTGACCGTTCTTGCGCTGGGCCATGCTCGGCAGCAGCGCCAGAATCATACGGATGGCGCCGAAGTAGTTGAGCTGCATGGTGCGCTCGAAATCGTGGAAGCGCGTGGTCGACTCCAGCACCGCGCGTCGGATCGAGCGGCCGGCATTGTTGACCAGGATGTCGACATGGCCGAAATCGTCAAGGATCTGCTGGGCGCAGCGATCGATCGCCGCCATGTCATTGAGATCGCAGGGATAGACGTGGGCTTCGCCACCCGCCTTTTCGATGATGAACTGGGTCTGCTCAAGCTTTTCGCGGGTGCGCGCCACCAGAATCACTTTGGCGCCGGCGGCGCCGAGCTTCTTGGCAACGTTGAAGCCGATACCGCTGGAGGCGCCGGTGACGATCACCACCTTGCCGGCGAGCTTGCGCAGTGCACCGCGCGGGAGGCTGACGTCGAGGTCCAGAAACAGTTCCCAGAACTCCCAGAGAATCTTGGCGTAGTCCTGGATATCAGGGCACTTAACGCCGGTTCCCCGCAGCGCCTTGCGGGTCAGGGTGTCATCGAATACGGCCTGGTTGCGGATATAACCCAACACCGACAGTGGCGCGCCAATGGCTTTCGAGATGGTGCGCTCCAGCGCGCGCGGCAGTCGCCGCGTCAGGTCGCGCGCGAGCGGCTTCAGGGGAGATGGCAGCGGCGGCAGATCGATACGGGTGGCGAACTCCGGTCCATGGGCGGCTTGCAAGAGGGTCTGCAACAGCTCGCCGACGGTGGGTGAGTCGGACTGCACGAGGTGGAAGCACTGACCGTCGAGGCCGTCCTTGTGTGCCAGCACATCCATTGCCTTGGCGACGTAGTCGACCGGAGCGATCGGTACTTTGCCGCCCTCGATCCCCAACAGTGGCATCCAGCGTGGGACGCCATAGCTGATCTTCTGAATCGTCTTGAAGAAATAGTAGGGGCCGTCGATCTTGTCCATTTCGCCGGTTTCCGAGTGTCCTACCACCGCGCCGGGGCGATAGATGCGAAATGGCACGCGGCATTCCTCGCGAACGATGGCCTCGCTCTGGAACTTGGTACGGAAGTAGGGATGATCGACCGGCTGCCCTTCGTCGAACATTTTCTCAGTGAATCGACCCACATAGTCGCCGCCGGCAACGGCCACGCTCGAGGCGTGGTGAAAGCGCAGCTCGCCGCCCAGCGCATTGGCGAAGGCCACGACGTTGCGGGTGCCCTCGTTATTGATGCGGTCGCCGGTGGCATCGTCCATGTTCATGTCATAGACGGCGGCCAGGTGGAACAGGTGATCAACCTTGCCCTTGAGTTTCTTCAGGTCGGCCTCGCTGACCAGCCCCGGTGTGGTGACGTCACCGCTGACCCGGTGCAGCTTGCCGGGCAGGCCTTCGAAGCGGCGTTGGAGCGCCTCGAACTTGCCTTCCGAGCCGTCGCGAATCAAAACGTGGACAGTCGCGTCCTCGCGTTGCAGCAGTTCGGCCAGTAGGAACTTGCCGATGAAGCCGGTGGCGCCGGTCACGAAGTAATGCATGGGGCCGCTCCAGGAAATCCAGACAGGACAGCCCGGACTTTACCGCAGACCGCGGGCGCGGCACTGAACGGCCGATCAGTTTAGGGCGCAGGCCAGTTGGAGGCTGCCGGTACCAGTGTTGCACCAGGCTGTCCTGGTGACCGCGGGTGCGGCCATCGGGACCGACGCCTCGGCACTGGGCAGGGGGCTCAGACGCGGCGCATGAGCTGCCCCAGTGAGGCCGAGGGCGATGCCCAGGCTGATCCAGGCGAGGGCGCGTCCGGGGCGGGCGCGGCGCATCTGGCGGAACGTCTGGTCGGGCACGATGAGGTACATGGCGCCATCAAACACCGTCCGCATCCGGTACGCGAGAGGGCAGCCGACCGGTGGCGCCCCGCGCCGTGACGAGCGGCAACCGGATCGAGAGTGCGCTACCGTTAAAGGACCGGAAACAGCCGGGTGACATCACGGAGGAGCGATCCAATGGGCATTCTGTCGTGGATACTGCTGGGATTGGTGGCGGGCGTACTGGCCAAGCTGTTCATGCCGGGCAAGGACCCGGGGGGCTTCGTCATCACCATCGTGCTGGGGATTGCGGGCGCCTTCGTCGGCGGATGGGTGGGCACCACCCTGGGCATTGCCAGTTTCTCCGGATTCAACCTCCAGGGCATTCTGGTGGCCACCGGCGGAGCCATGCTGTTGCTGGTGCTGTACCGGGTGATACGGAAGTAGGCGCGATTCAGTAGTCGCCTTCGCGATGGCGGGCGTCATCGCGAAGCTGCTGACGGGCGGCCAGGCGCTCGCGCCGATCCTTGTCGGTGGCCCAGATCACCTGTGGCAGCAGCAGCACCCGCAGCAGGCCGACCAGCATGTACAGGTAGCTGGCCGAGAACAGCACGCCGCAGAACATCGATACCCACTCAAAGCTCGGGGACAGGAACTTGATGCCCCACCAGGACATCACATCGGTCACCGAGGCTGCCAGACCGATGGGGAACACCCACTGGTAGGGCCAGAGATGATTGAAGTGCAGCGAAAACGGGATGCCGATGATAAAGAAGGCCGTGGTGAAGCCGAACAGGTGGGCGTGGGTGAAGGCGATCAGCTTGCCCAGGCTCATCTGCGCAAAGTAGGCCTCGGCATTGCCATAGACGCCCAGCATGTACCAGATCTCGGAGGCGCCGAAGCAGAAGGCGATGCCGAACAGCACGGTGGCCATGGCAATGCCGCGTTTTACGCCGGTGGGCATGCCGTGCAGGTTGATGTCGACCGTGTGGGCCTGGAACGGCACCATCCACCAAAAGAACAGCAGCAGCACGAAGAAGAAGCCGATCAGGGCCAATGGGCCCCCCACGGTGTACCAGCGTGAGGGCGGCGGCGGCAGCTCGATCACCTCGGGACTGTCGATTGGGGTGTCGCTGAAGAAGTCGAAGGGTTCCGCTGCTTCCAGTGCCGGGGGCTGTGCGAGCGTTTCCGCCGCCGCATCGGTGGCTGCCGCCTTGGCCATCAGCGCCACGCTGACAAAGAAGGCTGCCATCAGCAGTTCGAACAGGCGTGCACGCCACATGGGGAGCTCCCGCGTCAGGCGCCCTTGAGGCGCACGTAAACCAGGGTGCCGGCATTCTTGACGGCGCGGGTGATCGCCGCCTCGAGGCCGTCGCCGCTGGCGGCCGGCAGCGCATCCAGCGCCAGCCCCTTGAATTGCCTATAGAGGGGCAGGTCGGCCGCCTCCGGCACCTGTCGGCTGTTGAGTACGCTGACGGACTGCACGGTGAGCTGACGGTCGGTGGTCATCAGCAGGAAGAAGCTGCGGTCGTCGACCTGCACCGGAAAGATCAGTGCGGTCCCCACCGGCCGGCGGTCCATCAGCGGAATGTAAAGGGTGTTGTCATCGTCGCGCGTCAAGCGGGCGCCGAGCTTAGCGGCGCGGGCAATGTCGGCTTCGGTGAGCAGCACGTCCTTGGGCAGGTAGGCACGGACGTCGGGGAAGGCGGCCTGCACCTCGCCCGGGATCAGGCTGGCGATGTCCAGCCAGTCGCCCGGCGCGGCCGGCGTGGAGCGCACATGGCCGGGGTTGGCGCGGGCACGGGCTTCGGCCTCATTGCCGATGCCGTCACCGTCACTGTCGAGCCCGGCGATCCGCGACCAGGCGGCGGCATTCATGCCGGCATCCTTGAACGCCATGCCGTAGTCGTTGGCGGGGGTGCCGCCGCCGTCCTTATGGCAGGCATTGCAGCTGGGCATGTAGCCGAACTGCTGCTGATAGAGGCGGGCGAACGCCGGCTCCGCGTGGGTGGGCAGGGCGAGCAGCAGGGCCACCAGGCCGGCAATTGCGGCAGATGTTCTCATCGGTTCACCAGTCTCCAAACAGGGACGGCACGGCATCGCGCATGGCGGCACGCGCGGCGGCTCCGCCGTCGGCTGCGGCCTGCATGCGCGCATGTTGTGGCGCGTCGGCTGGGGGCATCAACAGGGCTGCCTTGTCGGTGCCGGCATAGCGCGACCAGTCCAGGGCGTCGCGAATCGCCGGCGTATCGGCAATGCGGGCCAGCACTTCGGCCTCGCTGTCTCCCGCCATGAAATTGAGCCGGGCCGCAGGATTGCCGCGATGGCAGGCGAAGCAGTAGGTCTCGAAATGCGCCAGTACCGAGCCGGCGGGGATATCGAGCGGCGGCACACCGACGGGTTGGGGTGGGGACAGTGCCGCCGTGTCGAGGCAGCAGTAACCCGGCGCGGTGCCACCCAGCGCCGATAGCAGTGCCTGCATCACGCGCACCCGGCTCACCGGTGCAGCGCCGAAGGTCTCGGCTGGCAACTGCGTCACGGCACGCGACAGCACGTCGAAGCGGCCGTTGCTGTGCTGCTCAAGCACGGCCAGGTCGTCGCCCGAAAACAGCCGGGCCAGTCCGTAGACGCCGTCGAGATCCTCGGCCTGTAACAGGCGTCGCGGCGGTCTTGGGGTGAGCGGGTCCAGTGCTGCCGGCAGCTTCGGCAGCGCCTCGAAGGCGGCCAGATCCTCGTTGCTGCGGGCGCCCCCGCGGGGGCCGATGTCGACAAACAGCCCGCGCAGGCGGCCCAGCAGGCCGGTGTGGCCTGCCAGCGGGTCGCGGTTGCGCAGGTCGCCGTCAGGGACGGGAATGCCGGCGGAAGGCCAGTCACGGCGCTGGGCCCGGACCAGCGCCTGCGCCTCGACCGAGGTCGGGTCGTAGCCGCCGGGATCCCAGGCATAGCGCAGGGCTTCGATCAGCAGTTGGCGACGACAGGGGTCGCCCTCGGCGCTGCCGCCACAGCCGCTGATCCATACCGCCTGTGTGACCGGAAGGAACAGACCGGTATCCGCCAGTTCGTCGAAGCGCTCGGGGACCGACAGCGCGAGGGTGGCGGCTACGCCCTGGTAGTCGAGCCGATGGTCCGGCTGGGCTTCACGGATGCGCGCTCCGATCGCCGGGTGAGCGTTGGTCTCGTTCCAGGGGCGTTGCGGAAAGATCGGGCCGCCGCCCTGGTGACAGGTGAGGCAGATGGCGCGTCGGGCATAGACGATGCGTGGCTGGCCGTCGGCACGATAGTCCTGCACCAGTTGGAACTCGAAGCGGCCGGCGGCCTCGTTGTAGCTGATCACCTCGATTTCGTCGGCCTGCTCGGTAAAGCCGAGGAACAGCTGGCCACGCGGCACGAGCCCGAGGTTGGCTGGTGTATTGGCGGCCTCGAAGTCGGTGGCCACCAACACCCGCGGCGCAGCAAAGTCGGCCTGCCCCTTCAGCAATGAGCGCCCGAACGGGATCATCAGCTGCAGCGGTGGCGTGCCCTGGGGATGCGGCTGGGCCAGCATCGCGACCAGGTCCTCGAAGGGATAGGGTAGGCCGTCGACCTGCGCCACCCAGTGGTCGAACAGCGAGCGGGTGCCCGGTGGCGGTAGATCGTCCGCGTGGATGCCAACTTGCAGCAGGGCATAGGCGCCACCGGGTTGGGCCGCGCGGGCCGTCACGCTGGTCCCCGCTTCAGAGGCGGGTTGCGGCCCGCAGGCAGCCAGCGCCGCGAGCCCGGCGATGACCCCTGCGATGCGCCAGCTGCGCATCATGCCCGGCGATCCGTTATGGCCATCACAGGATCTTCAAGAACTCACGCAACGCGTACTTGTCCTCGTCGCTCAGCGAAATCCCGAACTGGTGACCCTTGTTCTCAACCGGATCGTCGCACTTCATGAACAGCGGGCGGTGGGGGTTGCTGGATGCAAAGTTTGCGACCGGGGTGCCCTCGGGCACCGGCAGCTTGATCGGCCCCTGCATGTCCTCGCGCGGGGCGATGCGGATGTCGGTGTCGGTGCGGGTGATCTTCTGCGGCCGGCTCGGCGTCACCGCCGGGTCATCGCTCATCATCAGTTCGGCATACGCCATTTCGAACTGTCTGATGCGGCCTGCGACGGTAAAGTCCGGCGTCTGGCCATCGTCGAGAAAGCTCATCTCCCCGACGGCGTTGTTATGCAGGAAGGGCGCGGTGGCCCAGACCGACAGCAGCGAGAAGTTACGCAGATAGCCTGGCCCGCCGTCGATGCGGCGCTCCCCCAATTCGATGCCGCCGAGGCCCGGCACCATGCGATTGAGCACCTGCGGCAGGCTGCCCGGCGAGGGCCGCTGCTTGTAGGTCTCGGAGGAGAATTCTTCCCAGATATGGCCGGCATTGTGGTTGTCATGCAGGGCGCGGCACGCATTGGTGCCGATCTGATGGAAGGGCACCGGCTCGTCGTTGGACAGCCAGTCCTGGCCGAACACACCGGCTTCGGCGAACTGCCGCGGCCGGCCCTCGTCGGTCAGGTACTTGTTACGAAACGCTTCGCTGTTGCGGCGAGCCTCGGTGAACTCCAGCGTCCAGAACGCTTCGGACCCGAACACGTGTCCCTCGTAGTAGCGCGCCAGCGCGGCCTTGTCGTTGCGGATGTTGTCCGGTGCCATCTTCGAGCTGTGGCAACTGGCGCATTCGCGGGCGAATAGATCACGGCCCTGCGGTACCACCGCAGTGTCGACGAAGGCGCTGCCAGGGGTGCCATCGACATCCTCGGCCTTGAGCAGATAGGTGGGGCCGCCGGTGATGAGGAATGCGGCGAGGTCCGGCATCTTGGCGTCGGCGTAGTTCCAGGCTTCACATTCGGCCGCACATTGCGCGATGGAGAACGGCCGTTGCGCCGCTTTCTCGCCGAAAAAGCTGCCGGGCTTGGGAAACTTGGGGGCCCAGCACTCCTCCGTGCACATGCCAATGTTGACGTAGACACGGATCAAGGCGAGGTGGTCACCGACCGAGTCTTCGCCCCCCTTCAGCACATGCAGGGTCTTGGCCCGCTTCACTTCGCCCGTCACCGGGTGCTTGATGTCTTCTTCGAACACCCGCTTGTTGAAGAAGTCCATGATGTTGTTCTGGGTGCCCGGGTTGTGCTGAAAGTCGTTGGCCACCAGTGAGGTGTCGATGGTGCCGGGACGTCCGCCTTTGAGCACCTGCCGGATCGGCGAATCCTTCGGCGTGCCCTGGAAGAACATCAGCGGCTGCACGATGTACTGGTTGCCGATCAGCGCGTGAATGTTCTCCCACTCCGGCTCATTGGGATTCTTCGGCGGCCGGGTGGGGTCGAAGGCGACATGGCACTGCACGCAGGGATGTCCGATGACGAAACGTTGGTTGTAGTCCTCGCTGGCCGGATCGAACACGGTGTTGCCATCGCCGTCCCGGATCACGCCCGGCGCAGGATACTTGCGGTAACCCAGCACGCCCGAGCTGAACGGATCATCGCAGCGATCCATCCAGAAGGTACTGGCATCGCCTTCGGTGCAGCCAGGATCATTGATCAAGCCGTACTGGGTGAAGCGGTTCTTCCGTTCGCGGGTATCCAGCCAGGGGTAGCGGATGTTCTGAATGCCGCCGGCCACGCGCGAGAAGTGTTCATAGATTTCGTCCTGGTTACCGAAGGTGCCCTTGAACCAGACATCGCGGCCGCGCCGTACCTGCGCCCGCGCCAGGCGCGCGGCATCGGCGTCGCTGGCTTCGAGTTCGGTGAACAGGGAGGCGACGTAGCGGCAGCTCTCACGGTCATACTCGGTCGGTTGCGCTTCACCACAGGGCGGCGGCGCCTTTTGCGGAATGGCGACGATGTCCCAGGTGATGGCACCCTGAAAATCATGGCTGGTGAAGGGGCCGGTGCCTTCGTGCCAGACCTTCTGACTTGCGAGGGTGTCGTAGAAGTGGTCGCGGTACCACTGTCGGCGTTCCTGCACCTGGGGACTGCCATCCCAGATGCCCGTCAGGCGATCCCGTTCGGCGAGATCGGCGATCGAGACCGATCGGTTTTCAGAGCGGTAGGTGGCCTCGGCCGAGCCGGTGTCGGCTCCGGCGGCTCCCATGCTCCCCACGCAGAGTGCTACCCACAGCATTCGCATCTTCATTATGTGCTCCCCCGGTACCGCGAATGATGGGGGTCAGTCTAGGCCAAGGGGGCGGGTCCGGCCAGCGCCTGTTGCAGTGCCCGCACGCGGTCCCGCGCCAGCGCCGGCGGATAGCGCCGTGCCGGGTGGCGGCCCCAGACCGGTGCCGGCCAGGCGTCGTCACCCACATAGCGGACGATGTGGTGGATGTGCAGCTGCGGGACCAGGTTGCCGAGTGCGGCCACATTGAGCTTGTCGCCGGAGAATTGCTGCATCAGTACGGTGCCCAGGCGCCGCGACTCCGCCAGCAGTTGCTGGCTGTCGGAGCGCGACAGCGCGTGCTGTTCGCGAAGGCCGGCGCGGCGCGGTACCAGGATCACCCACGGATAGCGGGCGTCGTTCATCAGGCGCAGTTGGCACAAGGGCCAATCCAGCACCCATAGGGTGTCGGCGACAAGGCGGGGGTCCAATCGGAACGACATGGGGGCAGCACCTCAGGATAGACTCGGAGCATGCAGACTAACGTGCTCCGTGACGTGCCCAGCTGTGCCCTCGTCGCCGGCGCCACCGGCTTGATCGGCCAGGCGCTGACCCGCCAGCTTGAAACCGACCGCCAGTACACGCGGCTGCTGGCGTTTTCGCGCCGTCCCTTGGCGGTGCCGGGGCGCTGTGAAACCCTGTCACTGGACACCACGCCGGAACTCGGTTCGGTGCCTGCGGTGTTCTTCTGTGCGCTGGGGACCACCCGCCGCAAGGCCGGCTCGGCTGAGGCCTTTCGCGCGGTTGACGTCGCGCTGGTGTTGGCCTTGGCGCGCCGTGCGCGGGACGCCGGTGTGGATCGGGCCGTGGTGATCAGCTCGGTCGGCGCCGCGCCGCGCGCCACGTCTTTCTACCTACGTTGCAAGGCGGAAATGGAAGCCGGCCTGGCCACGCTGGGGTTTGCTGCGGTTCATATCCTGCGGCCCTCACTATTGCTGGGACCGCGCAACGAGTCGCGTCCGGCAGAGCGGATGGGGCAGTGGCTGTCGCCGGTGCTCGCCCCGGCGCTACGCGGTCGCTGGGCGCGGTACCGGCCGGTCCATGTTGACCCGGTGGCGGCGCGAATGCGGGCGCTTGCGCGGTCACCGCAGGCCGGACTACACATTCACCATTTCTGGGAAGGGGCGGACGGGGAACCCCTTTCGGCCAGTGCGGTCGATTGAAGGCAAAACAATCGGATAAAGGCAGGGAGCGCAGGGGCGGATGAACCAGGCAGTCAGCGGGGCGTGGTCATGATGAGCGCGATCGGCTTGCTGTGGATCCTCGGCCTGTTGGTCGGGGCCGCGGTGCTGGCCCCCTGGGTGGTGCGCCGCTGGCCGCGTCATGGTGCGAGCACCCTGGCACTGCTGCCCCTCAGCGGTCTGCTGCTGCTGGCCGGCGTGGCCAGTGGCAGCGCTGAAGCCGCACCAACCTTCCTGATCGACTGGGCGCCGGGTCTGGGCGTCGCCCTGGCAATGCGCCTTGATGGGCTCAGTCTGCTGATGGCCGGCCTGATCCTCGGCATCGGCACCCTGGTGGTCGCCTATGCCGGGGTCTATCTCCGTGGTGAGGCGCCATTACCACGGTTCATGGCCATCCTGTTTGCCTTCATGGCGGCCATGTATGGCCTGGTGGTGTCTGACGATGTGGTGTTGTTGTTCGTGTTCTGGGAATTGACCAGCATCACCTCGTTTTTGCTCATCGGCTACCACCACGAATCGCGGGACGCCCGTGATGCTGCGTTCCAGGGGCTACTGGTCACGGTGGCCGGCGGCTTGGCGCTGCTGGTGGGCTTGATTCTGTTTGGCGAGATCGCAGGGACCTATCGGCTCAGCGAATGGTTGAACGCCGGCTCCACGCTGGCCACCCATCCGCTGTCCACCACCGCATTCCTTTGTGTCGCGATCGGCTGCATCACCAAGTCGGCACAGTTCCCCTTCCATTTCTGGCTGCCCAATGCGATGGCCGCGCCGACCCCGGTCAGCGCCTTCCTGCATTCCGCCACCATGGTCAAGGCCGGGGTCTTCCTGCTGGCCCGCCTGCAGCCGGCGCTGGGGCAGCTGCCGGCCTGGCAGTGGCTGGTGCCGCTGGGCGCGTTCACCGCGCTGTTCGCGGCGTGGATGGCGTTTCGTGCCGATGGCCTGAAAGCGATCCTCGCCTACACCACCGTGATGGCGCTGGGCACCCTCACCATGCTGCTGGGGCTGAATGCGCCGCAGGCCGCGGTGGCCTTCCTGCTGGCCCATGCTTTCTACAAGGGGGCGCTGTTCCTGGTGGCCGGCATTCTCACCCACGAAACCGGCGCCAAGGCCGTCTCGGAGCTGTCCGGCCTGGGCCGGCGCCTGCCACTGACCTGGGTCGCCGCCCTGTTGGCAGCGGTGTCGGGCGCCGGGCTGATCCCATGGTTCGGCTTCATCGCCAAGGAACTGCTGCTGGTGACCGCCCTGGCGGCGGGGGCACCGGTGTTGGTGGCGGCCGTCGTGGTCACGGCCGCCCTGGTGGCGGCGATGCTGCTGACAGTGGCTCTGCGCCCCTTTGTCGGGGTGCCGCGGGCGCCACGGCCGCTTGCGGACATCCATGAGGCGGGCCCCCTGCTGCTGATCGGACCTTTGCTACTGGGCTTGCTGGGCACTGTGTTTGGCCTGATGCCGGCCTGGATCGACCAGGCGGTGCTGCGGTCGGCCGCCGAGGCGGTGGGTGCCGAGGCGCCCTATCCGCTGGCGCTGTGGCACGGGGTGAATCAGGCCTTCCTGCTGTCCTTGACCTCACTGCTACTGGCCGCAGGTCTGTGGTGGCTCTGGCCGCGGATTCAACCCCGTATCGAAACGGCGGCGCTTGATCATTTCGGCCCCGAAGCGATGTATGCGCGCCTGCTGCGCGCGCTGCCGAAGGTTACGGCGGCGATCACCGATCGTCTGCAGTCCGGCCAATTGCGGCGGTATGTCGCCATCACCCTGGTGACGGCAGTGGTGATGCTGGGGTCGACGCTGGCCTACCGCTACGCACCAGCGCTGGCGGTGCCGACCGGGTCGGCGGTGCCCTGGGTGCCGGCTGCACTGACCGCCGGCGTACTGTTGATGGCGGTGCTGGCGCTATTGGGCCAGAACGCGCTGACCTCGGCGTTGATTCTTGGGTCGGTCGGCTTCGGCATTGCCCTGCTATACCTGTGGCTGTCGGCCCCCGATCTGGCGATCACCCAGGTGATGATCGAAACCCTGACCACCATCCTGCTGGTGCTGATCCTGTTCCGGCTGCCGGCCATGCGCAAGCTGTCGGGGCGCGGTGAGCGCCTGGCGGATTTGGTGCTCGCCAGCGCGGCCGGGCTGGTGCTGACCCTGGTGCTGTGGCAGGTGCTGGCCGCCGAGCCGCCGCCGGTGATCGCGGACTGGTTGGTCGCCAACTCCTACCCCCTGGGGCATGGACGCAACGTCGTCAATGTCATCCTGGTCGACTTCCGCGCGCTCGATACCCTGGGCGAAATCTTTGTGCTGGCGCTGGCCGCCGTCGGCGTCTTTGCCCTGCTGCGCGGCGGGCCGAAGGGGAGCACCGACTGATGGCTCGACCCGCACCGCAACCGCCGTCTCTGATTCTTCAGACCGCCTCGCAACTGCTGTTGCCACTGCTGCTGTTGCTGTCGGTGTTCCTGTTGCTGCGCGGGCACCACGAGCCGGGCGGCGGCTTCATCGGCGGCTTGGTTGCTGCTGCTGCCATCTCGCTGCATCTGTTTGCCACGGACATTCGCTCGGCCCGCGGGGTGCTGCGGATCGACCCCCGGACCCTGATCGGCATCGGCCTGCTGGTGGCGCTGCTGGCCGCCTTCGTTGGACCGATGATGGGCGATCCCTTTTTCGCTGGAAAATGGGTGGATCTGTATCTGCCGCTGTTGGGTGAGGTACACGTCGGGACCCCGTTGCTGTTCGACTTTGGCGTCTACCTGGTGGTGATCGGTTCGGTGCTGACCTTCGTACTGACGTTAGCGGAAGTCGGGGAGTCGTCATGAACGGCCTGGAAGCCTGGATGGCGGTGCTGATCGGCGTGCTCTACGCCTGTGCCTTCTACATGATGCTGCGACGCTCGATGACCAAGACCCTGATCGGGCTCATCCTGCTGTCCAATGCGGCCAACCTGATGATCTTCGTCGCGGCCCGGGTGCGGGTGGCACAGCCGGCCCTGGTGCCGGAGGGGCTGGCGGCGCCGGCCGGCGCGGTCGCCGACCCCTTGGCGCAGGCCTTCATCCTGACCGCCATCGTCATCGGCTTTGCAGTGCTGGCCTTTGCCGTGGTGCTCATCCACCGCGCCCATGAGGTGCTCGGCGTCGACGATTTCGACCAGTTGCGGGAAGACGGCGAATGAGCCTGATCGTGGCCTTGCCCTTTCTCATTCCGATGATTGCCGGCGCCTTGTCCTTGGTGTTCTGGCCGTCTCGCAGCATGCAGCGCTGGCTGGCACTGGCCGGGACTGTCGGCCAGCTGTTGGCGGCGGCCGTGCTGCTGCGGACGGTGTTGGCCGACGGCGTGCAGGTGCTCACAGCAGGGGGCTGGCCAGCGCCCTACGGGATCGTGCTGGTGGCCGACACCCTGAGCGCGGTGATGGTGCTGCTGACCGGGCTTACGGGTGTGGCGACCGCGCTGTATTCGCTGACCACGATCGCTTCACGCATGGAGCGCAACGGCTACTACGCCTTGATGCACCTGCTGCTGGCCGGCGTCAGCGGCGCGTTTCTCACCGGCGATCTGTTCAACCTTTACGTCTGGTTCGAGGTGTTGCTGCTGGCCAGCTTCGCGCTGCTGGCGATGGGGCAGGAGAAGGCGCAGATGGCCGGGGCACTGAAGTACGTGGTGCTCAACCTGTTCTCGTCTGCGATGTTTTTGACTGCGCTGGGGCTGCTGTACGGACTGGCCGGGACCATGAACATGGCCGATCTGGCTTTGAAGATTCCGGCGCTGGGGGAAGATGACCGTATCAACCTGGTGTCGATGCTGTTCCTGCTGGCGTTCTCGATCAAGGCGGCAGCGTTCCCGCTTTTCTTCTGGTTGCCGGCCAGTTATCACACCCCGCCGGTGGCGGTATCGGCGCTTTTTGCGGGCCTGCTCACCAAGGTGGGCATCTACTCGCTGATGCGGTGTTTCACCCTGATCTTCACGGTCGACACGGCCTGGACGCATGGCTGGCTGGCCGTGATCGCCGGCTTCAGCATGCTGGCCGGCGTGATCGGCGCGGTAGCGCAGCAGGATCTGCGCCGCATGCTGGCCTTTCTGCATGTCGGCCAGTTGGGCTACATGCTGATGGGGCTGGCCTTGAATACCCGTCTGGCGCTCACCGGCGCGGTGATCTACATCGCCCATCACATCATCATGAAGTCGAACCTGTTCTTCATTGCAGGTGCGCTTTACCAGCGCCACGGCACCTATCAACTCGACCGGC
Organism: uncultured Polycyclovorans sp.; assembly: GCA_964425915.1. Taxonomy (GTDB): domain Bacteria; phylum Pseudomonadota; class Gammaproteobacteria; order Nevskiales; family Nevskiaceae; genus Polycyclovorans. The sequence continues at coordinate 272,917 of CAYROO010000003.1, read as the reverse complement.
TCGGTGGGGACTGGCTGGCCCGGCCCGCTCTGGCGCTGCTGTTTCTGGTGCCGGCGCTGGCGCAGGTGGGTGTCCCGCCGCTGTCCGGCTTCTGGGCCAAGTTCGTGGTGATCAAGGCGGGCGTGACGGTGGCTGCCTGGCCGCTGGTGCTGGTGGCACTGGTGGCGGCGGTGTTGACCCTCTACAGCATCATCCGGATCTGGTCGGAGGTGTTCTGGAAGGCCGCACCCGCTGGCGCGGCGGTTCGCAATCAACCCATCCCCTTGATGATCTGGGTGGTCTGTTCGACCCTCGCATTCCTGACCGTGCTGATGGGCGTGGCCATTGAGCCGGTGTGGGCAGTGGCCGACCGAGCCGCCGCAGAGTTGCTGGACCCTGCGTCTTATATCCAGGCTGTGCTGGGAGATGCCCCATGATTCCCTACGCCTACAACATTGGCTTGACCCTGGTCTGGCTGGGCATCACCGGCGTGGTGTCCTTGTCCAATATGGCGGTGGGCTTCCTGCTCGGTTACGGCATCCTGGCCTTTGCCCTGAGCTCCGATTCGCGCTTCCACGCCTATTCGCGACGACTGCCGCGACTGCTCCGGTTTCTGGTCTTGTTCCTGTGGGACATGCTGCGGTCCAATCTGCGGGTGGCATACGACGTGGTGACCCCCACCCACCTGATGCGGCCGGCCATTATCCGCCTGCCGCTGGAGGCGCAGACGCCGGGTGAGATCACGATGCTGGCGAATTTCATTTCGCTGACGCCGGGCACGCTGTCACTGGACGTGGCCGAAGACGGCAAGGCGCTGTTCGTCCATGTCATGTATCTGGATGACGAGCGCCAGACCGTACGCGAACTCAAGGCGCTGGAGCGCCGGCTGCTGGAGCTGATGCGATGAACCCGCTGGTCGCCATGTTGATCATGGGCATGCTGGTCCTGGCCCTGGCATTCGCTTCGATCCGCCTGTTCCTGGGGCCGAGCATGGCAGACCGTGTGGTGGCGCTGGAAGTGATCGCCAGCATCCTCATCGGCCTGCTGGCCACCTATGCGGTGTACTACCGGGTGCCTCAAGCCTTGGACGTGGCCATGGTGCTGGCCCTGACCGGCTTTCTGGCGGCGATCGGTGTGTCGCGCTATCTGGTCCGCGGCGGGCGCGAGGAAGACAAGGAATCAGGGGAGGACGCCCGATGAAACTGCTGGCCGATCTCATCATGCTGTCGGGTGCGGTCTTCATGCTGCTGTCGGCGATCGGCGCCGTTCGCATGCCCGACCTGCTCACCCGCATGCACGCCACCACCAAGGCGGGCGCCTTTGGCGCCGGTTTGATGCTGGTGGGCGTGGCGATGGAGTTCACCGAGCTGAGCGTGATGGTGCGCGCGCTGGTGATTCTGGTGTTCATCATGCTCACGTCGCCGGTAGCAGCGCATGCGATCGGGCATGCCGGCTATCTCACGGGGGCCAAACTGTGGGAAGGAACCTTGAAGGATGACCTGCAATCGCCAGCCCGTCGTCCGGATGCTGCAGCGGCGGGTGCCAGCCGGAAACGTTCCGATCGGGCAAGTGATCGGCCAGCCAACTGAGCATGTCGGTCCAGATGCGTTGCGACTGCGCGCGGGTGGGCATGATGCCGGCATGGGGCAGCTCCAAGGTGATCACCGGGATATCCAGGTCGATGCCTGCGAAATTGCCGAGTGAGCCGGGGTAGGTGCCCAACTGGTTGAGGCGCAACAGTCCGAATCGCTGGGGTGGGCGTTGGGGACCGTCGAAGTCCAGCACCCCGTAGGGCGCGTGGATGGAAACGATGGCGTGGGGTTCGAAGCGTCGGATCTGCTCGGTCAGCCACACCGTTTCCGGCTCTGACAGGGCGCGCGTGCCGGGAAAGCGTCGGGGGTCAGCGCCGGTGCGCTGGCGCCAGTAACTGAGCGCCCGGTTGTGCCAGTCCAGGGACGGAAAATTGCGGTTGAGGTCGACCCCACCCCGATTCATCCGCCATGACGGGGATCGCAGCAAACCGTCTGGGTTGGCGCTGGGAATCACGCGCCAGCGGAAAGGCTGCAAGCGCTCGTCCTCCAGCCGCCGCATCCAGTCGAACACGATGCTCACCGAGGTCAGCTCGTCGCCGTGGATACCGCCGATCATCAGTACCCGTCGCGGAGCCTCGAAAGCAGGGCGGGGCGCATAGTCACGATACAGCAGGGGAAATCCGGCGCGGCTGGCGGCGTCGGCCTGAAACTGCGCTGCCTTGCAGAACACGGGATCGACACTGCGCAGGCGCTGACCCAGGCGTTCGCAGGCCTGGTCGACCGATGCCAGCGGCAGCATGACGTCGTCACCGCTACGCGCGGCCGGCGCCGCCAATGCGGCGGCAACAAAAAGCCCGGCCAGCAGCCGGGCTCGTGACAGGCGCGAACGCCAATCAGGGCTTGGCACGTTCCTGTCGGACCTTCTCGATCAGCACGTCGGCGATGTCGACCATCTCGTCGAAGCCGCCCGCCATGCTGGGGTTGGTGTAGTACTTGCCGCCCACCACCAAGGTCGGCGTGCTGGTCACGCCGTAGCTGCGCGACTGCGCTTCCGCGCGGCGCACACGTGCATCGACCGCGAATCCCTTCAGGGTGTTCTCCACCACATCCGGCATCACGGGGCTGTTGGCCTCGAACACGCCGACGATCTGCGCCTCCGTCGCCAGCGGCAGACGCTGCACGTGCATGGCCTCGAACAGCTTGGGATGCACACTGTCGATCAGTTTCAGCGTTTCAGCCGTGTAATAGGCCTTGCTGTGCAACAGCCCGATTGGGCGCCCCAGGCTGTTGGGCACCCGCGCGAAGTCGACGTCAGCCGGCAGCGTCTTGGCCCAGGGTTCGAGCGTATTCTCAAAGTTGAAGCAGTGACTGCAGCCGTACCAGAAGAACTCTTCGACCGTGATGCGCTTGTTGTCCGCCGGCGTCGCCGGTTCGCGCACTTCTTTGTAGTGCTTGCCTTCCACATAGGGGCTGCTCCCATCCTGGGCCGAGCAGGCCAGGGTGAACAGGCTCAGTGAGGTGGCGGTGATCGCCGCGAACAGGCGAAGGGACATGGACAACACTCCTGTGTCTTACTGAAGGCCAGTGAGGTAGGACGCCAGCGCCTCGATTTCCTCATCGGTCAGGTGCTGGGCCACAGCGGTCATCATCTGACCGTTGTGCGTCATGGAACGTTCCCCCGCGCGGTAGGCCCGCAGCGCGATGGCCGAATAGGTGCTCTGCTGGCCTGCCACGTGCGGGTAGCCAGCCGCGGGGTTGCCGGCGCCGTTGGGGCCGTGGCAGCCGGCGCAGGCGGCGATGCCGCGCTCAGCGTCGCCCGCACGATACAGCGGCTCGGCGACTGCCACCGAGGCCTCGCTGGCAACGCCCGGTTTGGCAGTCTGCGCAGCGTAATAGGCGGCGAGGTCGGCAATATCCTCGTCGCTGAGATTGGTGGCCTGAGCATTCATCAGCACGTTCTTGCGCTGGCCCGAGCGGAACGCCTCCAGCGAGGTCTTGAGGTAGACCGCACCCTGACCGGCCAGACTTGGCCACTCCGGATTGTTGCTGTTGCCCTTGGGACCATGGCAGGCCATGCAGGTGGCAGCCTTGGCTTCGCCTTTGGCGGCGTCACCGCCGGTGAACAGATTGCCTTCGGCAGATTCGGCCGCCGCCACCAGCGGCAGGCAGAGGGTGACGGCGAGGACCAGACGCTTCATGAATGGAAAACTCCGCAAGTGCGCCCCACCGGACTGGCGGCGGGAGCGTCAAATCGTTGAAGATGAGGTCCGATTCTACACGCACACCGCCCGTTGATGACACCGAATCCCTTCGCCCGGGCCCAGTTTCTGCTGTCCTGCGCACAGACCCGTCAGCTCCCCGAGGACGAGATCCCGGAAGTCGCCTTCGCCGGGCGCTCGAATGCCGGCAAGTCGTCGGCGCTTAACGCCTTGTGTAGCCAGAAACAACTGGCGCGGGTGTCGAAGACACCAGGCCGCACCCAGCTGATCAACCTGTTCGAGATCGCCGGCGCCCGCCTGGTGGACCTGCCGGGATACGGATACGCCCAGGTGCCCGGTGAAATGCGCCGTGACTGGGGCAAGCTGATCGGCGCCTATATGGAAACCCGCAGCAACCTTACCGGGGTGGTGCTGATCATGGATATCCGGCATCCGCTGACCGACTTCGATACGCAGATGCTGGACTGGGCCAGAGCGCGCCAGATGCGCATGCACCTGCTGCTGACCAAGGCTGACAAGCTCGGTTTCGGTGCGGCCAAGAACACCTTGCTGAAGGTGCAGAAAGCCGTCGCCGACCGCGCCCAGCCAGAAACTACTGTGGCCCTTTTCTCGGCGGTCAGCCGACAGGGGCTGGACCCTGCCCGTGCCTTGCTGATGCAATGGCTGGGGCTCGACCTCTTACCGACCGGAGCTTCCGATGTCCAAGCCTGAGTTTGACCTGATCGTTTTTGGTGCCACCAGTTTCGTCGGCCAGATCCTGACCCGCTATCTGTTCGAGCGCCATGGCGCATCGGGTAGCGAACTGCGCTGGGCGATGGCTGGGCGCTCCGCTGCCAAGCTGGAACAGCTGCGTGCAACGCTGGGGGCGGGCAGCGAGTCGCTGCCGGTGCTGGTCGCCGATGCCGCCGACCCGGCCGCGCTGAAGACCTTGTGCGGACAGACGCGGGTGGTGGTGTCCACCGTGGGCCCCTACGCGCTCTATGGCACGCCGCTGGTCGAGGCCTGCGTGACATCCGGCACCGACTACTGCGACCTTACCGGCGAAGTGCAGTGGATCGACGAGATGATCCGCCGCTTCGAGCCTCAGGCCAAGGCGTCGGGCGCTCGCATCGTGCATTGCTGTGGCTTCGATTCGATTCCGTCTGACCTGGGCAACTGGGTGCTGCAGCAGGCGGCTCTGGACCGCTTTGGCGCCCCCTGCACGCGCGTCAAAATGCGCGTGAAGGCGCTGCGTGGTGGCTTCTCCGGGGGCACAGTCGCCAGCCTGATGAACGTGGTGAAGCTGGCCACCCGGGACCCCGAGCTGCGCAAGCGTTTGGGCGACCCCTACCTGCTGTGTCCACCCGATGCCCGGGGCCAGGGCCGTCAGCCCGACGTCAAGGGGCCGAGCTTTGATGCCGAGTTCAAGAGCTGGTCGGCACCCTTTGTGATGGCTGCCATCAATACGCGGGTGATTCAGCGCTCCAATGGGGTCGCGGGCCAGCCCTGGGGCGCGCGTTTCCAGTACGACGAGGGAATGATGACCGGCGCCGGCCTGCGGGGCCGCATGACGGCCATCAGCCTCACGGCAGGGATGGCGGGCTTCATGCTGGGGACGGCGCTGTCGCCGATTCGCTGGGTGCTGGAGCGCTACGTCGTCCCCAAGCCCGGTGAAGGGCCGACGCCCGAGCAGCAGCGCACCGGCTTCTTCGACCTTCGTTTCCATGGCACCACCGACGACGGCCGAAGTCTGCGCGCCAAGGTCACCGGCGATCGCGATCCCGGCTACGGTTCTACCGGCAAGATGCTGGGCGAGGCGGGGGCCTGCCTGGCGCTGGACATCCCCGACCTGCCCGGCGGTTTCTGGACCCCCTCCACCGCCTTCGGCCAGAAACTGGTGGATCGCCTCCAGACCCACGCCGGCCTCCAGTTCGCGGTGGAACCGGCGGAAGCCTGAGCCGCCGCGCGGCACCTGTTGTGGCAGCGCGCAAGCCGGTACGCCAATGACGAAAGTCGTGTTGAAATCGTCGTGAAGCGTCGCGAGCGAAGGCTGGCTGCAAGCCGCCAGCGCGCAGGAAGCGTAGTGTATCGGGCCAACCATGAGCATTCCGAGCGTCGCCGGCTTGCAGCCAGTCGAGCGCAGTAGCTTCACGGCGATTTCAAAAGAAAGCGCCCGGTGATCGGGGATATCACCGGGCGACCAACTCCGGCCTTTGGGGGGATGCCGGAATTCCGCCTAGGGAGTGGAGGCGGGAGTGACGGAAGGGATGGCCGTCACTCGCAGACTTGGAGTGCATCCCAGCAGGGAAGTTCCGGGTGTGTTTCCAGAAAATTTTACCCAGCTCGATGTAGGGTGAATCCTACATAAATGAATCAATCATTTACGGCTCCGCGCGCGGGCCGTCGAACGCTGTGGAAATACAATAAATCCTATAGTTTCATCTAGTTGGGGCGCATTAGCTGTGTGATGCGTCCCAGTTGTCGCCCAGCCCGGGTTCGGCGACCAGCGGTACCGTGAGGGCGGATGAATGGCACATGCGCGCCGACAGCGGCTGTGCCAGCGCCTTGAGGGTGTCGGTGGGGCCCTCGAACACCAGTTCATCGTGGACCTGCATGATCATCCGCACCGCCGGGGCTTCCCGCGCGAGGAAGGCATGGACGTCCAGCATGGCGGCCTTGATGAGATCGGCTGCGGTACCTTGTAGCGGCGCGTTGATGGCGGTGCGTTCAGCATACTGCCGCTGCGCGGCATTGCGGGCATTGATGTTCGGCAGATACAGCCGGCGGCCGCGCAGGGTTTCCACATAGCCGCGCTCACGCGCCTGCTCGCGGGTGTTATCCATGAATGCCTTGACGCCCGGATAGCGGCTGAAGAAGCGCTCGATGATCTCGGCCGCCTCGTTGCGACCGACGCCGATGTTGCGGGCCAGTCCGAAGGCGGAGATGCCGTAGATCAGGCCGAAGTTGATGGCCTTGGCGGCGCGCCGCTGCTCGCTGCTGACGGCATCGAGATCGACGCCGAACACCTCGGCAGCGGTGGCGCGGTGAATGTCCTGGCCGGCGCGGAAGGCGTCCAGCAGTTTTTCGTCACCCGAAAAATGCGCCATCAGCCGCAGTTCGATCTGCGAGTAGTCGATGGACAGCAGGCTGCAGCCCTCGGCGGGCACGAAGGCCTGGCGGATACGCCGTCCCTCATCGGTGCGGATGGGGATGTTCTGCAGGTTCGGGTCAGACGAGGACAGCCGCCCGGTGGCCGCCACCGCCTGGTGATAACTGGTGTGGATGCGCCCGGTCTTCGGGTTGACCATCTGCGGCAGGGTTTCGGTGTAGGTGGAGCGCAGCTTCGAGACACTGCGCCACTCGAGGATCAGCCGTGGCAGCGGGTGCTCCTCGGCCAGCACTTCCAGCACCTCCTCGGCGGTGGACGGCTCACCCTTGGGGGTCTTGCTGACCACCCTCAGACCAAGCTGGTCGAACAGGATGGCGCCGAGCTGTTTCGGCGAGCCCAGGTTGAAGGGCTGGCCGGCGGCTTCGTGGCAGTCCTTTTCCAGCGTCTCCATGCGCTGTGCCAGCTCGGTGCTGATGCGTTTGAGTAAGGGCACGTCGACGCCGACGCCGTGATACTCCATGTCCGCCAGCACTGGCACCAGCGGCATCTCCAGTTCGCGATAGACCGCGTCCAGCGCCGGCTCCGCACGCAGCCGGGGCCGCAGGGTTTGGTGCAGCCTGAGTGTGATGTCGGCGTCTTCGGCGGAGTAGGGGGCCGCCTGCTCCAGCGCCACCTGGTTGAAGGTCAGCTGCGCCTTGCCCTTGCCGGCGATGTCGGAAAAGGTGGTGGTGGTGTGGTCGAGATAGCGCTTCGCCAGGGTGTCCATATCATGGCGGTGGCCGGCGGCATCGAGCACATAGCTTTGCAGCATGGTGTCGTGCGCTACGCCCTGAACCTCAATGCCATGGCGGCGCAGCACATTGAGGTCGTACTTGAAGTGCTGACCCAGCTTGGGGCGGTTGGGATCTTCCAGCAGCGGCTTCAGTCGTTGCAGTACGGCCGCCATCGGCAACTGCGCGGGCGCGCCCATGTAGTTGTGGGCCAGCGGCAGGTACCAGCCTTCGCCGGTCGTGACCGCAAAGGCGAGGCCCACCAGTCCGGCCTGCTGGGCGTCGAGGGCGTCGGTTTCGGTGTCGAGGCAGATCAGCTCGGCCGTTTCCAGCGCGGCGATCAGGGCGTCGAAGTCGGCTTCGGTGGTGACGCAACGCACCGCGGTGGGCCGGGCATTGGCTGGGGCCGCAGCGGGCTCGGTGCGTGCGGGCGCCGGTTCGCCGTCGGGCACCACTGCCTTCACCGCAGGTGCGGCACGTTCGGGTTTGAAGCCCAGCCGCTCGAACAGCGCGGTCATCGCGTCCTCGTCGCGTTCGCCGGGGCGCAGACTGTCCAGCGGCACCGGCAGCTCCACGTCGCAGACGATGGTGGTGAGCCGTTTCGACAGCGGCAGGTGATCCAGTGCCGCCCGCAGGTTCTCGCCCGCCTTGCCCTTGATGGCATCGGCCTGGGCCACCAGCGTATCGAGGCTGCCGTATTCGTTGAGCCACTTCGCGGCGGTCTTGGGGCCGACCCCGTGAACGCCAGGAATGTTGTCGCTGGTGTCGCCCATCAGGGCCAGGTAGTCGATGATCTGCTCGGGCTTCACGCCGAACTTTTCGATCACGCCGGCGGGGTCCATGCGGCGGTTCTTCATGGTATCGAGCAGGTGAACGTGGTCGTCCACCAGCTGCGCCATATCCTTGTCGGAGGTGACAATCACCACCTCCAGGCCCTGCTGCCGCGCCTGCCGCGCCAGGGTGCCGATGACATCATCCGCCTCGACGCCGTCCACCGCGAACACCGGCAGGCCCATCGCCTTGATCAACTCGGTGACCCGGGGGAACTGGGATTTGAGGTCTTCCGGGGTCTCGCCGCGATTGGCCTTGTAGTCGGGGTACCAGTCTTCGCGGAAGGTTTTGCCTGAAGGGTCGAACACCACGCAGAAGCGCTCGGGCGCATAGTCCTTGAGCAGGCGCTTCAGCATGTTGTACATGCCAAACACCGCCCCGGTGGGTTCGCCACGGGCATTGGTGAGTGGGGGCAGGGCGTGATAGGCGCGGAACAGCCAGGAGGAGCCGTCGACCAGAATCAGCGGCCCGGTGCTCATGGCAGCAGCATCTCGCCGCGCAGCAGGTCGTCGAGGCTTTCGCGGGCGCGGATGACATGCACCTGATCACCGTCCACCATCAGCTCCACCGGGCGAGGCCGGGTGTTGTAGTTGGAGGCCATCACGAAGCCGTAGGCCCCCGCCGTACAGACGGCAAGCAGGTCGCCCTCGGCCAGTGCCAGGCGGCGCCCTTTCCCCAGCCAGTCGCCGGTTTCGCAGATCGGGCCGACCACGTCGTAGTCTTGCGGCGTGGCACTGCCCGCCGACACCACCGGCCGGATATCCATCCATGCCTGGTACAGGGTGGGACGCAGAAGATCGTTCATGGCGGCATCGACCACGGCGAAGTGCTTGCCTTCGCCCGCCTTCAGCGCCTCCACCCGGGTCAGCAGGACGCCCGCTTCACCGACGATGGCGCGCCCGGGTTCACAGCCGATCACCAGATCGCGCCCCGCCAGGCGTTGTTTCACCGCGGCCGCCCACACCGCGGGCTCCGGCGGTACCTCATCGCGGTAGCGCACACCCAGCCCGCCACCGACGTCGATATGTGTCAGTCGAATGCCCTGGCCGGCGAGGCGGTCAATCATCGCCAGCACCCGATCGAGTGCATCCAACAGGGGCTGAATGTCCAACAGCTGGGAGCCGATGTGGCTGGCAATGCCATGCAGCGCGATTCCGGGCATCGCAGCGGCCTCGGCATAAAGCGCCTCGGCGCGCGGGATGTCGATGCCGAACTTGTTGTCCCGCATGCCCGTCGAGATGTAGGGGTGCGTCTTGGCGTCGACATCCGGGTTGACGCGCAGCGCCACTGGCGCCTTCTGGCCACGTTTGACCGCAACGGCGTTGAGGCGCCGGAGCTCGGAGGCGGACTCGACATTGAAGCAGCCGATGCCCGCTTCCAGGCCCATCTGCATCTCCGCTTCGGTCTTGCCAACCCCGGAGAACACCACTTTGGCGGGGTCGCCGCCGGCGCGCAGCACCCGTACCAGCTCCCCGCCAGAGACGATGTCGAAGCCACTGCCCAGGCGCGCCAGCACATTCAGTACCGCAATGTTGGCATTGGCCTTGACCGCGAAGTGGATTTGGTGGGCGTGCCCCGCAAGCGCCTCGTTGAAGGCGCGGTAGCGCGCTTCGATGGCGGCGCGTGAATAGACGTACGCCGGTGTGCCGTGGCGTTCGGCCAGGGTGGTCAGCGGTACCTGTTCGGCATGCAAGATGCCGTTGCGTTCGTGGAAGGCGTTCATGGTGTCTCCGACGCCTTCGACGCATCGTCGGTGTCGGTGCTCTCCGGGGCCGGATCGGGCAGGTAGAGGGCGCCGGCCTGGCCGCAGGCCGTTAGCAGGCAGATCAACAGGGAAAGTACAAGGTGTCGCATGGCGCCTGCCCCGAGCGGTTCCGGAGTCTGTGAGAATAGGGTGGTCCATTCTACTGCCTGCAACCCATGACCCTGCACGAGACCGAAACCGAGGTGGTGCTCGAACCCGCCGCGCCCCCCACCGCCGCCGTCATCTGGCTACATGGTTTGGGCGCAGATGGCCACGACTTTGTGCCGATCGTGCCGGAACTCGATTTGCCGGCCGATCACCGGGTGCGCTTCATCTTCCCGCACGCGCCCGTGCGGCGCGTCACGCTCAACGGCCACATGCCGATGCGGGCCTGGTTCGACATCTACAGCCTGGACCGGGAAGGGCCTCAGGATCGTGAAGGCATTGAGGCCTCGCGCGACCGCATCCTGGCGCGTATCGGTGATCTGGTCGATGGCGGGATGCCCACCGAGCGTATTGTTCTCGCGGGCTTCTCGCAGGGCGGTGCGATCGCCCTCCACACCGCCCTGCGTTACGGTGCTGGGCTGGCGGGGCTGCTGCCCTTGTCCACCTATCTGCCGCAGTCGGCGACGCTCACTGACGATACCGCCGTGGCGCCGAAGACCCTGCCGGTGTTGATGATGCATGGGCGCTTTGACCCGGTACTGCCCATCGCCTTGGGCGAGATCGCGCGCGACCAGGTGCAGTCCCTCGGCTATACCGTCGATTGGCGTGCTTACCCGATGCAGCATCAAGTGTGCATGGAGCAGATCAGCGACATCGGCGCCTGGCTGCAGCGGGTCGTGCCGGTCACGGCGGCCTGATTGACGCCGCGCCTCAGCGCGCGGGTCAACGATCGCGCTCAGCGGTGTCCGGCAAGGGGTTGCGCGCCGCGCGCTCGCAGGCGCTGCGCTCGGGCTCCAGCAGATGGCTGCACTCTCGGGTGCGCCATTCGGTGGTGCCTTGATAGACCGAAGCGGCCGAGCAGCCCAACAGAGCCACAGGCAGCAGCAGGGCGGTTAGCATGCGCATGCTGAGATCCACATTCATTCCTCGACCGCAGTGTTGTCGAACGTCCGCCACGCCGCAACCGAACGCCTGCCATGTCCGCCATTCTGTCGATCGTTGATCTCTGCAAGACCTACGGCTCCGGCCACCGCGCGCTGTGGGACATCAACCTGGAGATTCGTCGGGGTGAGATCTTTGCCCTGCTGGGCCCCAACGGTGCCGGCAAGACAACGCTGATCAGCATCATCTGCGGCCTGGTGAAGGCCTCGGGCGGCACCATCATTGCGGATGGTCAGGATATACACCGCGACTATCGCGCCGCCCGCAGCAAGATTGGCCTGGTGCCGCAGGAGCTGACCACCGATGCGTTCGAGAGCGTCTGGGCCACGGTGAACTTCAGCCGTGGCCTGTTCGGCAAGCCGCCGAATCCCGCCTTCATCGAAAAGATCCTTCGCGACCTGTCGCTGTGGGACAAGAAGGACGCCCGCATCATGACGCTGTCCGGCGGCATGAAGCGCCGCGTGATGATTGCCAAGGCACTGTCGCATGAGCCCAGCATCCTGTTTCTTGACGAACCCTCTGCCGGGGTCGACGTGGAGTTGCGGCGCGATATGTGGGCCATGGTGCGGCGCCTGCGCGACAGTGGCGTCACCATCATTCTCACCACCCACTACATCGAGGAGGCCGAGGAGATGGCCGACCGCATCGGTGTCATCCGCAAGGGCGAGCTGATCGTGGTGGAACCGACCCGCACCCTGATGCAGCGGCTTGGCAAGAAGGAACTGGCCATCCACCTGCAGCAGCCTTTGTCAGTGCTGCCGGCCGCACTCGCCGATCTGCCCTTGGCGCTCGAGGACGACGGTCATCGACTGGTCTATACCTTTGATGCGCAGGCCACCGATACCGGCATCGCGCCGCTGCTGCGCCGCTTGGGAGAGCAGGGCATCGATTTCAAGGACCTGCAGTCACGCGAGAGCTCGCTGGAGGAGATCTTCGTCAGCTTGGTGCAGGAAACCGCATGAACCACTACGCCATCCTCGCCATCTACCGTTTCGAGATGGCCCGCACCTTCCGCACCCTGGCGCAGAGCATCGCCTCGCCCGTGATCTCGACCACGCTCTACTTCGTGGTGTTCGGCGCCGCCATCGGCGGGCGGGTGGGGGAGATCGACGGCATTGCCTACGGTGCCTTCATTATTCCCGGCCTGGTGATGCTGTCACTGTTGTCCGAAAGCATTTCCAATGCCGCCTTCGGCATCTACATGCCGCGCTGGTCCGGTACCATCTATGAGGTGCTGTCGGCGCCTGTGAGCGTGGTGGAGATCGTACTCGGCTATGTCGGTGCCGCCGCCACCAAGTCGGTGCTGATCGGCAGCATCATCCTGCTCACCGCACGCCTGTTCGTGCCCTACGAGGTGGCGCACCCGGTTTGGATGGTGGTGTTCCTGGTGCTCACTGCCGTGACCTTCAGTCTGTTCGGTTTCATCCTCGGGGTGTGGGCCGACGGCTTCGAGAAACTGCAGATCATCCCGCTGCTGGTGGCGACGCCACTGACCTTCCTCGGCGGCGCCTTCTATTCCATCAACATGCTGCCCGAGCCCTGGCAGCAGCTCAGCCTGTTCAATCCCGTGGTGTATCTGGTGAGCGGCTTCCGCTGGGCCTTCTTCGGCAGCGCCGATGTCGACATCGCCATCAGTCTGGGCATGACGCTGGGCTTCCTCGTGGCCTGCCTCGCCTTTGTCACCTGGATCTTCAAGACCGGGTATCGGCTGAAGCAGTAGTTATCGAGTGCCGAGTGCCGAGTGCCGAGTGCTGAGTGCTGAGTGCTGAGAATACGCCTGCCCGCTACGCTGACTCGGCACTCGACACTCGGCACTCCCGCTTCACAAATGGAGCCCGCACTCCGTCTTCGGCTTGCCGGCCCAGCGGCCGCTGCGGCCTTCGCCTTTCACCGTGCAGTGGGTGCAGCCGATGGAGTTGTAGCCTTCGGCCACCAGTGGGTGGAACGGCAGGTCATGTTCACGGATGTAGGCGTCGCGCTGTTCGCGGGTGACGTCGATCATCGGATTGAACTTGAGGATGCCGCGCCGTACTTCGAAGATTTCCATGCCGGCGCGGTTGTCGGTCTGCCAGCCCATCAGGCTGGACACCCACACGGCGTAGTTCGGTTTGATGGCTTCGAGCGGTTCGACCTTGTTGATCGAGCAGCAGAAGTCGGGGTTCTTGCTCCAGGTCTGGTCGTCCACCGTGAACTGGTGCTTCCAGTCCTCGGCCTTGATGTCGAACACTTCCAGTCCGTATTCCTTCGACAGCCGGTCCCGGTAGGTGATGGTTTCGAGGAAGTGGTAGCCGGTGTCGATGAACGCGATCTTCTGCCGCGGCTGAAAGCGGTGGATGATGTGCAGGAAGTAGGCTGACGTGGCCGCAAACGACGACGTCACCAGCACCTTGTCGACATCGAAGTCGCGGTAGAACTGCTGGATGCGTTCCTCGAAGCCCATGGTCTTGTAGCGGGCGTTGAGGGTGGCGATCTCGACCAGGCTCAGGCCGGAGGAATTGGGTTCCTCGGGCGTGACGGCGGGCGGCGGTGTGGCAAGTGCGGTATCCATGGCGCATAGTCTAGTACGGAATATCGCTTCGGATTCTCATAATAAACAAGCGTTATATGAAAAGAAGGCACCCTCCTGCTTGTCGTTCACCGCAAGGTTAGCTAATGTTAGCTAAAGCGGTTGCGGAGGATGTCGATGGAAATCAAGCAAGTCAATATGCATGAGGCGAAGTCGCGCCTTTCGGAGCTCGCCGAGATGGTCTGGCGCGGTGATCGGGTCATTATTGCCAAGGCGGGCAAGCCGTATCTCGATTTGTTGCCACATCGGCCGAGCACTGCGGTGCGGACCCCGGGCCGCTGGAAGGGCCAGATCCGGATGGCGGATGATTTCGATCAGACCCCTGACGAGGTGATCGCCGACTTTGAGGGTGGGCAGCCGCCGACATGAAACGTCTGCTCCTCGATACCCATGTGCTGCTCTGGTGGCTGGGGGATGACCCCCGCCTGGGCGCGGGATGCCGGGCTTTGATGGCCGATCCCCGTAACACGGTCTATGTGAGCGCCGCCACGGTCTGGGAAGTGGGGATCAAGCGAGCCCTCGACAAGCTCGATGCGCCGGAAGGCCTGGCGGATGTGGTGAATGAGGAAGGGTTCGAGGCGCTGCCCATCGGCTTGGCGCATGGTGAATACGCGGCCGCGTTACCGCCCTTACACCGTGACCCGTTCGACCGGATGCTGGTGGCGCAGGCGCAGCTGGAAGGCTTGCAGTTGGTTTCGGTAGATACCCAGTTGGCGGCCTACGGGGTATCGCTGTTGAGCCCGGCGACATGAGGATGCGCGACACCGCAGGGGATGCCGGGGTGAAGGCCCGTTGTGACTGCGGCGCGCTCACCTTCAGTGCCCCGCGGCCGCCGGTGCTGCAGTTGCTGTGCCACTGCCGCGACTGTCAGGCGGCAACCGGTGCTGCCTTTGCGCGCCTGCCCTTCTTTTCGCTGGATGGCACGACGGTGGTCGGCGCGGTGCAGGCACAGTCCTTCACCGCGGCCAGCGGCAATTCCACCGTGCGCGAGCGCTGTGCTGCCTGTGGCACGGTGATGTTTGATCGTTCCACCAGGTTTCCCGGCCTGCTGGGGGTGATCGCCGAACGCCTGGCGGCGCCCTTCGTGTTCAAGCCCGTCTGTCATGTCTGGACCGACAGTGGACAGCCGAGCCCGCTGCCGGACGACGGGCTGCGTCGGTTCCCCCGCAACTTCGAACGCTAGCCTGCCAAGGCCTTGCGGACAAACGTGGGCAGGGCAAAGCAGGCCCTGTGGATCTCGCGGTTGTAATACTGCGTGTCCAGGGCATCGGCGTTGTCCAGGCGTTCCGCCAGGCTGCCGGCACGCTTCAGCGCGATGGAGCCGCTCCACCAGCCACTGGGGTAGATCATCTGCGGGAAGTGCAGCAGGTGGGTCTCGACAAAGCCGGCCTCGCGCATGGCGGCATGCATTTCCTGGATCAGCGCCAGGTGCAGCAGCGGCGATTCCGATTGCTGCACCAACATGCCGTCGGGCTTCAGCGCGCGGATGCAGTCACGGTAGAACTTGAGGCCGAACAGGCCCTCGGCCGGGCCGACCGGGTCGGTGGAATCAATGATGATGACGTCGATGCTGCCGGGGGCGGCATCCTTCATCCACTGGATGCCGTCGCCGAAGAACAGGGTGGCGCGGGGGTCATCGTTGCGGTCGCACAGCTCGGGGAAGTACTGCTCCGACAGGCGGGTGACGCGCTCATCAATCTCGACCTGGGTAGCGGCCTTCACCTCGGTGTGCTTGAGCACTTCGCGCAGGGTGCCGCAGTCACCACCGCCCACCACCACCACGGTTTCCGGGTTGGGGTGCGAGTTGAGCGCCGGATGGCTCATCATCTCGTGATAGAGAAAGTTGTCGCGGGTGCTGACCATGGTGCAGCCGTCGATGGTCATCAGATAGCCGCAGGTGGCGGTCTCGAAGATCTCGATCTTCTGGTAGGGCGTCTGCTCCTCGTGAATCTTGCGGCCCTTGAGGGCGAAGGCCGTGCCGGTGGCCTCGACCGCTTCCGAGATCCAGGATTGATCGAGTGACATCGCGATTTCCGTATAAAATTGGAGGGTGTTTACAAAGCGTAGCGAGCGAAGGCAGATGGGCCGTCGCCGGAGCGCAGGAAGCGCAGTGTATACGCCAATACATGAGCATTCTGAGCACCGCCGACGGCCCATCTGCCGAGCGCAGTAGCTTTGTAAATTCCCGCTGAGGGGTCGAGTATATCGGCTCTACGCCCGCCGCCGAGTGACGCCTTCGTGAAAACGCCTGCCTGGACCGCCGCCGACGCCGCCGAGCGCTACAACCTGCCGCATTGGGGCGACGGCTACTTCGGGGTCAGCGACGACGGCCACCTGATGGTGCAGCCCTTCCGTGAAGCGTCGCCGGTGTCGGTGGATCTCTACCGGCTGGCCCAGCAGTTGCCGCGCGAGGGTCTGGACCTGCCGGTGCTGGTGCGCTTCACCGACATCCTGCGCGACCGGGTGGACATGCTCTGCGATGCCTTCGCTGGCGTGATTGCCGACTACGGCTACCAGGGGCGCTACACCGCGGTGTATCCGATCAAGGTCAACCAGCAGGCCTCGGTGGTGGAGGCCATCGTCGGCCACGGCGGCGGCCGGGTCGGCATCGAGGCCGGCTCCAAGCCGGAGCTGGCGGCGGTGCTGGGGCTGGCCTCGCCGGGCAGCATCATCGTCTGCAACGGCTACAAGGACCGGGCCTACATCCGCCGGGCGCTGATCGGCAGCAAGTTGGGGCATCGTGTCTACATCGTGGTGGAAAAGCTCAGCGAGCTGCCGCTGGTTCTGGACGAGTCGGCGCGACTGGAGGTCATGCCGCTGATCGGCCTGCGGGTGCGGCTGGCCAGCTCGTCGGAATCCACCCAGCAGAACACCGGCGGTGAGAAGGCCAAGTTCGGGCTGACCACGCCGCAGATCCTCGAGGCTGTCGAGCTGATGCGCGCGGCCGGTCGTCTGGACAGTGTGCAGATGATCCACTTCCACCTCGGCTCGCAGGTGGCCAACGTCGGCGATATCGCCCGTGGTCTGCGCGAGGCGTCGCGCTTCTACGTCGAGCTGCGGCGGCTGGGCGCGCCGGTGCAGGTGCTGGACGTGGGGGGCGGACTGGGCGTGGACTACGAAGGCACCCGCTCGCGCTCGTTCTGCTCGATGAACTACTCGGTGCGGGAGTACGCCCGCACCATCGTCCGCACCGTACAGCAGGTGTGCGAAGACGCCGGGCTGCCGGTGCCCGACCTGGTGAGCGAATCCGGACGTGCACTGACGGCGCATCACGCGGTGCTAATTGCCGATGTGGTGGATTCCGAAGTGGTCCCCAGCGAAACCCTGCCACCGCCGCCCGAGGATGCCGCCCCGCTGCTGCGAGAGTTCGCCGACCTGCTGGCGGAGCTGTCCGAACGCGGCCCGCTGGAAAGCCTGTACGAATCGAACACCCTGCTGGCGGAGGCGCATGGCCTCTACACCGATGGCCGGTTGTCATTGGCCGAACGCGCGTGGGCCGAACGTGCCCATGTGGCGGTGGCGCGTGCCCTGCTGCCGCAGCTTGACCCCGGTATCCGCGCCCACCGCGAGGCGCGGGAGAAGCTCGCGGAGCGGCTGTCGTCGAAGTACTTCTGCAACTTCTCGGTGTTCCAGAGCGTGCCGGATGCCTGGGCCATCGACCAGGTGTTTCCGATTCTGCCGATTCACCGCCTCGACGAGGTGCCGGCCGAGCGCGCCCGCCTGTGCGACCTCACCTGCGACTCCGACGGCCGGCTCGACCAGTATGTCGATCGCGAGGGGGTGATGCCGACCCTGGCGCTGCACGCGCTCAAGCCGGACCAGCGCTACCTGCTCGGCTTTTTCATGGTCGGGGCCTACCAGGAGATTCTCGGCGACATGCACAACCTGTTCGGCGACACCAACGCCGTCGACGTGGTGCTGGACGCATCCGCTCCCGGCGGCTGGCGGCTGGAAGGCGCGGAGCACGGTGACCGTACCGACGAGCTGCTGCGCTACGTCCATCTGGCCCCCGAGAAGCTGGCCCAGAGCTATCGGCGCAAGATCGCCGCCAGCGATATTCCGGTGGCCCAGCGCGCGGTGCTGCTGGCCGAGCTGGAAGCCGGTCTCGCGGGCTATACCTACCTGTCGGAATAGTCCGCCCGATGTCGTCGACAGCGGTGCTCAACATCGCCGCCTACCGTTTCGTGCCGCTTGACGATGTGCCGGCGCTGCGCGATCACCTGCACGGCGCGGCACAGGCAGCTGCGCTGAAGGGCACCGTGCTGCTGGCACCCGAGGGCATCAACCTGTTCCTGGCCGGAGATGCAGCGGGCATCCATGATTTCCTGGCGATCCTGCAGGCCGACCCGCGCTTTGCCGGTATCGAGATCAAGGAAAGCCGTTCCGCCGACATGCCGTTCCGACGCCTCAAGGTGAAGATCAAGCGCGAGATCATTCGCATGGATCATCCCACCATACAGCCGTCGGCCGGCCGTGCGCCGGCGGTGGACGCGCCGACGCTGGCGCGGTGGCTGGATGCAGGCGTTGACGATGACGGCCGGCCGGTGCGGCTGTTGGATACCCGCAACGCCTTCGAGGTCGATCACGGCGCCTTCGACAACGCGGTCGACTGGCGTCTCAACCGCTTCACCGAGTTTCCGCAGCAGTTGCGCGCGCATGCCGATGATCTGCGCGACGTCACGGTGGTGAGCTACTGCACCGGCGGCATCCGCTGCGAAAAGGCAGCGCTGCTGATGCGCGAGCAGGGACTGGACCACGTCTACCAGCTCGACGGCGGCATCCTCAAGTACTTCGAGACCGTGGGGCGCCGTCACTATCACGGCGGCTGCTTTGTGTTCGACGAGCGGGAAGTGCTGGACGAGGACCTGCGCCCGACGGCGTCCCGCTGAGTCAGGCCTGCCGGGACAGCGTCTCGCTCAGCAACGCCGCCACCACCTTGTCTTGCAGTGACGACGGCTGCTGCAGTTGCATCCTTGCCAAATGCGGCTGCCAGCGGGCATCGGGACGGCCGGCGCGCAGCGCGCGCCACAGCAGTTTCCATTTCGGCGTGCGGGCAGCCTCGGCTTTCACCACCGGCAGCGCGCGCGAGAGCGCCAGTTCGATGTCGGTGAAGTCGTGACCGAAGGGGTAGTCGGGGAACAGCCCCTGCGCTTTCAGCGGCGCCATGCGCGCGGCCAGGGCGTGCGGCGTGTTGTCGCGACAGGCCTCGGGGATCGACCAGCCCGCCTCGATCTTGCCGGCGGCCTGGGCCTGCTGCAGCAGGCTGGCCTGGAAGCGGCTGTCGGCGATTTCGATCAGCGCCTTGGCGACCTCGCTGTCGGTTTTGGCGCGCAGGTCGGCGATGCCGTATTCGGTGATGACGATGTCGCGCAAGTGCCGTGGGATGGTGCAGTGGCCGTAGTGAAAGACAATGTTCGACACCGCCTTGCCGCCACTGTCGCGGACCGCGCGCACCATCAGCACGCTGCGGCCGCCCGGCAGTTGGTGGGCCATGGCGACGAAGTTGTACTGACCGCCAACGCCGGACACCACGCGGCCGTCCTCCAGGCCATCCGACACCGCGGCGCCGCCGAGGGTGATCATCATCGCGGTGTTGATGAAGCGGGCGTGGACCCGCTGCGCGGTGTAGAGCCGCGGGTTGGCATCGAGCTGGTTGACCTTGTCGACGCCGGTCATGGCGATGCGCTGGCGCCGTGATTCCGGCATCTCACGCAGCGCCGTGTAGAAGGCGTTGGGGCCGAGGAAGAAGCCGCCGTGCAGCACCACGCCATTGCGCAGACGCGTGCCGAGGCAGTGCGCGGCCATGGCCGCCCGGGCAGCGGGATCGGCAACGTTGGCGCGGATGCGTTGGCCGTCGGGCGCAATCAGCTCGCCGCTGTCGTAGCGGGTGGCATCGTTGAACAGGCCGTGGTGCTGCAGCCGGCTGAAGTCATGGCCGCGGATCACCCGCACCCCGAGTCGCTCGAGGCCGTCGAGGACGGCTGGCGTGAGCCGTGCAGGGTCACAATCGCCCGCATTCACCAACTGCTGCAGCGCCCAGAAGTCATAGACCTCCCGGGTCAGAATGCCGGCGTCCATGAGGTGCAGGAAGCCGTCGACGAACATCTCGGTGGCGCCGTAGAGGCCGCGTGAGAAGACATCGAGACCGCCATCGCATTCGATCAGTTGCGGATGGCGCGCATCAATCCCGAAGGCGCGGATGGCCCGGCGGTAGAGAGGATTGTCGCGGTGGCGGATGAAGGCGCTGTGGACGATGGCATCGCCGAGCTGGCCGATGCCGATCTGCAGGGTGCCGCCGTCCTTGAGCAGGGTGGAGGCGTAGAGGCCGATGGCGTGGTCAGCGTTGCCGACCGCCATCTTCGGCGTCGGAAACAGCGCGTGGTGGTAGCGCGGGTGGTCGATGACGTGATCGAAGGTCTCTGCCGCCACCTCGGCATCGTGGCGCATGAACGGCAGCTGCGGGTTGACCTGCGCCACCACGGCCACCTTGCGCTCACCGCGGACCTCGGCGGCCCGCAGCATCCGCACCAGTTCCGGCCCGGTGTCGGGGTTGCAGCTCAGCGAGTAGCGCGGTCCATTGGGGCCGTCCTCAACGCCGACCATCTGCGCGCAGATATTGCAGCCCTGCAGGTAGACGTCGCGCGCCGCGAAGGTGTAGTTGGTGCTGATGTAGTCCTGCTGTGCTCCAGCGTTGCCGAGCTGGCTGCCGGGCTGGAAGAAGAATTCGCGCACGCTGACATTGGCGGGCAAGGCACCGTTGGCGCGGTCGCGCACATAATCGAGTTCCGGCGCATCGCCGAACACGCGGTCGAGGAACGGTTGGAGGAAGGCATGCTCCACCGGGTTGCCGGGCACCGGTCGCGCCAACGACAGCGCGGTGAGCAGGGTCAGCTTGAGGTCCGGCTGCGCCTTGGCACGCGCGTACAGCGCATTCACCAGCGCCACCGGTTTGCCGAGGCCCAGGGGAATGCCCACCCGCAGGTCGTGGCCGACATGGGCGATCAGGGCATCGACACAGGCGTCAACGGTGGCGTGGCGGTGCGGCGAAGGCATGGCACGGGGTCCGGGTCTAAGATCGAGCCATTGTTTCACGCAGTGGACATGACATGAACCTGCCCCTGTTGGGCGAACGCGCGGTCGACTGGGTTGCCAATGCGGTGGAGCGGCGGCTGCGCAGCGAGAACTTCATCGTTGCCAACCAGACGCCGCATACGGTGATACTGCAGCGCGGCCTGCTGACGGTGCGCGCCTACGACCGTCCGCTTACCCCGACCGTTCCGGTGGGTGCTCGGGAGATGCCGGTGAGCGCTGCACGCCATGGTGTCCCCATCCTGTTGGTACCGCCGCTGGCCGCCAATTCGCTCAATTTTGACCTGCTGCCCAACCGCAGTCTGGTGCGGTACCTCAGCGCCCAGGGGTACCGCGTGTACCTTGCCGACTGGGGCGACCCCGACGAGGATCATTCCCACCTCGGTCTGGCCGACTACACCACCCGGATGTTGCCCGAGGCGATCGCGGCGGTGCGCCAGCACAGTGGCGAGCCCGAGCTGACGCTGATGGGCTACTGCATGGGCGGACTGTTCTGCCTGATCTACGCCGGCTGGTCGCACGACACTGCGGTGCGCAACATCGTCACCATCGCCAGCCCCGTCGACTACTACCAGATGGGCGTGGCCGGACGCCTCGCCAAGCTGATGCATCAGCCGCTGCGGCTGGCGGCGCGGTATGTGCCGTTCTCGCTGGGCGACATCGACCCGCGCTGGCTGCGCATTCCGGGGTGGGCCTCGGCGACGGTGTTCAAGCTCACCAATCCACTGGGCGTGGTGCAGAGCTATGTCGATCTGCTGATGAACCTCTGGGATCGTGATTACGTTACCGAATACCAGACCCAGGCCAAGTGGTTCAACGACATGCACGACTATCCCGGCGGCATCGTCCAGGATTTCGTGATCCGCGTCGGCCTCGCCAACCAGATGGCGCGCGGGCGGCTGCGGCTGAGCAAGGACGAGCACGCCCTGTTTGACCGCATCGATTGCGCGCTGCTGGCCATCGCCGGCAAGACCGACCGCATTGTCACCACCGAGGCGGCGCGGCGGGTGCTCGACATCATCGCCAGCCAGGACAAGGACTTCATGATCTGCCCCGGCGGCCACGCCGGGGTATTCGCTGGCCGTGAGGCGCCCGACACGACCTGGGCATTGGCCGCCGACTGGCTGTCATCGCGCTCCGCACCGAAGCCCCGATCACGGGCTCAGGCGGCCGTGCGCAAGAAATCGACCAGCTCGGTGCGGAAACGGCGCGGGGCCTCGAAGGGAATGGCGTGACCGCAGCCGGCGATCGGCACGATCTCGGCATGCGGCACCCAGCGACGGATCATCAACTGGCCGGTGGCGGGATACATGGTGGACGCCATCCCGACCAGTACCCGCATCGGGATGTCGATGTCCGGTAGCGACGGTCGCCAGTCATAGTTATCACGCAGATAGCTCTGCAACACATCCAGATAGATCGTCCAGTTCACCGTCGGCGCCAGGAAGCCGGTGAGGTTGCCGTAATGCGCCACGCGGCTGAACTGCCGCATCACCCCGGCATGGAAGGCGTACTGCAGAAACGCCGACAAGGTTTTCCAGAGATGTTGCTGCAGGGGTTTCGGCACCCGATTGAAGGCGAGGCCGCGGTAGGGCTCGAGTTCGGTCATCAGCGCCTGCCACTGCGGCAGCCGGGTCGCCTGGTCGTCGCCCAGCAGGCCGTACTGCCAATCGCCCTGGTTGGTGACACAGGGCGCCTGGTCTATGTGCAGATAGGCACGCACCTGGCCGAAACCGTGGCGACGGTGATACTGCAAGGCCGTGCAGGCGCCCATCGACAGGCCGCCCAGCAGGATCGGTCCGAGCTTGAGGTGGGCCAGCAGGTCGTCGAGATCATCGGCGTGCTGGTCGAGCACGCTGGGCTGCGACAGGCTGATGGCATGGCTGGCGCCGAAGCCGCGCAGGCTGGGCAGGATGAAACGGTAGCGGCCGGTCAGGCCGGCCAGAAACGGCAGCCATAGCTGTGAGGGCATGGCAAAGCCGTGCAGCAGCACCACCGGTTGCCCGCGGCCGATGTCGAAATAGTGCAGGTGCGCGCCATCGCGCGTGCGGATCCAGGCCATGGGTTCAGCTCCGGTGGACGGCCAGCGGGCCGAAGGCCTGGGCCGTCGGCATCATCGCCAGGGTGTTGATGTTGACGTGCGCGGGCAGTGTGGTGATCCAGTACGCCGCTTCAGCGACATCTTCCGCGGTCAGCGGCTGTACGTCGGCATAGACCTGCGCGGCCTTGTCGTCGTCACCGTGGAAGCGCACGTTGGAGAACTCGGTGCCACCCGCCATGCCCGGCTCGATGTTGCTGACACGCACCGGGGTGCCCAGCAGGTCGGCCCGCAGGTTGAGGGTGAACTGGCGAACAAAGGCCTTGGTGGCGCCATAGACGTTGCCACCGGGGTAGGGCCACTCGCCGGCCATCGAGCCGAGGTTGACGATATGCCCGCGGCCGCGCGCCACCATGCCGGGCAGCACCTGACGGGTGATGGTCATCAGGCCCTTGATATTGGTGTCGACCATCCGCTCCCAGTCCTCCAGCAGCGCGCGGTGTGCCGGTTCCAGACCCAAGGCAAGGCCGGCGTTGTTGATGAGCACATCGATGTCGCGCCAGCCGGCGGGCAGCTCTGTGAGAAATGCCTCGGTCTCCTCACGTGAGCGGATGTCGAAACTGCGTGGCAGGGCCTTGGGTCCCAGCTCGCTGGCCAGCCGCTGCAGGCGCCCGCCGCGACGGCCGGTGATGATCACCGCATGCCCCTCGCGCACATAACGCCGGGCCATGGCCTCGCCGAACCCCGAGGTGGCACCAGTGACGAGGACAAGCATGGCGAGCTCCGCAGAATGTCGGCCTGCGCTTGTACCCGAGCCACCGGTTGACGGCAAGCGGGTCAGTGCGGAGGGAGGGCTGTCAGGGCGGCGATACGCGTGCGGTAGGTGGCAACATCGAAGCTGGGCGCGGAGCATCGTTGCGCGGTGCAGAAAAAGCCCGCTGGACGCGACAGTTGCGGGTACTCGACGTCGTGATGGGGCAGACGCCCCTCGGTAGCGTCCCACCACTCGATGCGGCGCAGGCTGCCCGGGGTGCGCAGCGCCTCTGCATACAGTGCTGCAGCGGTCGGATCGCCCTTGGGGCCCACCACCACCAGGTGCAGGGGTTCGCGCCGCAGGGCTTCGTCCACCAGGAGCATCGCCGCTTCTTCGAAACGACGGTTGCGGACATCCTCGCGAGTGAGCAGGCGCAGCGCATGCACTCCCGCCGCGCGAAAGCGAGGCATACCGCTGTAATCCGCCAGCCGGTTCAGGAACAGCGCGGCGTCCACGTTCTCGGAAACGGTGGCAACCGGAGCCACCGGCCCGTCACCGGCTGTAGCCGTGAGGAATCCGCCAGCGGGGTCGCGAAAATCGTGGATCAGGGCGTCGGCAGCCGCCACTGCCAGTGGCAACCAACGGCGCTCGCCGGTGGCGGTGTGCAGCGCCAGCAAGGCCTGTCCCATCGCGAGGGTGTCATTGAGATAGCGGCCGTCGCCCGGGCTTTCGCCGTGATCAAAGCCGCCATCGTCGCGACCCCGGTTCGCAAGTGTCCACTCGGCGGCGGTGCGCGCTGCGGACAGCGCTGCGGCGGCTCCGGAGGTCATGTGGTATTCCGCCAGTGCTTCGATGGCCTGGCCATTGGCATCGGCATAGCGATGCGTGTCGATGCGAGGGATACCGAGCGCGCGACGGCCGGCATCGTCCAGCGCGAAATAACCGTCGGCCTTCTCGCCGCGCACCAGATCGGCATCCTGACTGACGTAGAACGCGCCCTCTGGTCCACGGAGGAAGCCAAGCAGGTAGTCCTGCACGGCCTTGGCGGCGCGGCAGTCCCCCGGACGACGCCACTGCCGGCAGGCCAGTGCATAGAGGCGTAAGACCCGGGCCTGCGTCCGCATCAGCTTTTCGTAATGCAACCGGTCCCAGCGACCACCGGTCGAGTATTGGTAGGCGCCGCCCCAGACCGGATCGATCAGGCCTGTGCCGGCCGTGAGGGTGCGTTGGGCCCGGCTTCGGGCCGCTACATCGCCATCCAGTGCCCACAGCAGGTCCAGCTCCACGCTGGCGCGGTCGAGAAATTTCTGAGGCAGGCGCAGGCCGCCGCGGCGTTCATCATGGTGGGCCATATGGGCCACTGTCAGCGCCTTGCGAACGGCGTTTGGCAAGCGCGAGGGCCCGGCAATATCCGACGGCGTGGCGGTGGTTGTCGTTGGCTCCGGGGCCGGGTCTTGTTGAATGGCCCGAAGCAGTCGACCGAACGCTTCGGGTGACTGGTAGCCGGCTCGCTTGACCAGCTCGGTGCCATCGGCCGCCAGGAATATTAGCGCAGGCCAACCCCAGTCCCGGAAGCGGTTGGCCAGCAGCGGGTTGGCATCATGGTCGACACGGATACTGACGAAGTGCTGTGCCAACTGCGCCCGCACCTCGGGATCCGCCAGGGTCTCCGCCTGCATGACGTGGCACCAATGGCACCAGGTGGCTTCCAGGTACAGGAACACCGGGCGCTGCGCTTGCGCGGCCAGGGCGAAACTGCTCTCTGACCAGGGGCGCCAGTCGATGTCCGATTGCGGCATTCCGGTTGCCGGCCACAGGCCGATCAGCATCAAGAGCAGGCGCGCGTAGGTCATGCCGGTCATACGGCGAACCCGCCGATCAGGATGCAGTGTGACTCAGCCGTCCTTGGCAAAGATGTAGGGGCTGCCCACGTCCAGCGCCTGCATCTGGATATCGGCGGTGCCGAGGCTGACGCCCAGCAGGTCCAGCAGGCTGGCGAGCACCCCGTCCACCAGGGCCAGCACGGGCGACAACAGGTTCAGGACCAGGCCCAACAGCTGACCGAGGCCGAGCAGATTCAGGGCGAAGCCCAACAGGCCGCCGAAGGTCAGATGCTGACTCAGGCCATCACCCAGATCCTGGACAGCGCCGCTCAACAGCGTGCGTGTACTGGCGCCGATGCGGACCTGGTGATCCGGTGCCGGTGCAGCGATGGCCGGCACAAACGGCCCGGTGAAGTCGATGGGCACCGCGCCGGAGTCGGCCAGCTCGACCACGATCGGTTGAGTCACCTCCACCGTCAGCAGGCCCAGCAGGTTGACCAGCGGCGGCGGCCGTGTCACCGGCGCGGCAGGGTTGCCGAGGTTGCTCACCTGACCGATGGCCACCCGCGCCACGGCGGTGTCGGCGACCACCGTGGTCTCATGAACCGCATTGCCGCGGCTGGCGCAGCGCACCGCATCGAGGGTAGCGGTGGCGCTGGCGCCCTCCACGATCAAGGGCAGGCTGACGACGCCCCCACCGCCGAAGATGTTGAGCAGCTGGAGGTTCAACAGCAGCCGCAGCTGCGCGGAGCGGGCTTGGGTCCGTGGCGTGCCGTCGCTGTAATAGCCGGGTCGCCCAACGGCGATCTGCGGCGGTTCGATGATCGCCAGCCGCACGTCGAGGCCGAGCAGGCCGGGCAGGTTGACCGACAGCGGCAGGGTCAGCACCTCGCCCTGGGCGGCGCCCTGGGCCAGCGCCATGATCAGGTCGAACAGGTTGATCGGCAGTTCATCAGCGGCACTTTCCAGGCCCGGCTCCAGCGCGATGACGTCGCCCAGACGAACCTCGCGGTTGGTGGCACCGGCGGCGGCGGCGATGCTGGCCAGCGCGCTCTGCACCGCAGGATCAACCTCGCCGACCTCGGCGACGGCGTCCTCGACCAGGGCCAGGGCGTCCGGCAGGTCCAGGGTCAGGGCGAGCAGGTCGTCGGGGCGGACCACGCCCAGTTCCAGACGGGCCATCTGCAGCAGGTCGACGGTGGCGTTGGCCAGCCCCTGATAGGCCAGCACGCTGAGATTGAGGCTGGAGCCGAGCAGGCCGCTCAGCAAGCCGTTGACGACCCCGGGGTTGCCGGCGTCGATGGACAACAGCGAGCTCCCGACGCTGATCTGGCCGATCACTGACTGGGTGGCGAATGCGGTGGAGCGCAGTACCGGGGTTTCGTTGCCGGCCAGCATGGGGAATAGCGGCGCCGGGAACGGCTGGGACAGCATCACTCCCACCGAGGTGGCCTCGTCGATGGGGACCGTGGTGTCGAGCGTCCGCAGACCGTCCACCGCCCGCTCCTGGCCAAAGGTGATCTGGCTATCACCGGCGAGCAGCGACTCGCCATCGAAGCCGTTGCGGATCAGGCTGTTGCGGACCTCGTCACTGAGTTGGCTGGGATTGGGGTTGATCGCGCTGCAGCCACCCACCACGCGGGCAGCATCCAGGGCGGCCAGGGATGCGGCGCCTTGCAGGGCGCGCTTGACGTTGTAGAGCCGCCCGAGTTCGATGCCCAGCATGACCGATGCGAGCAGCGCCACGATCAGCACGCCGGCCATGACGGCCACCGCGCCTCGTTGCTGCTGCCGTCCGGTTCCACTGCCCCTGCGCATGCTGGCCTCCGCCGTGTGCGATGTCAGGAGTATCCCGACCCAGGCGGCCCACGAGGGGGGCGGCCCGACGGATGGCCGTCAGGCGCCGATGGACAGCCCTTCAGCCCGCCGAACGGGCGCGGGCGATGGCCTCACGAACCTGCGCGGGCGCCGTGCCGCCGATGTGGTTGCGGGCGTTGACGGAACCCTCCAGCGTGATCGCTGCATAGACATCCTCGGCGATCAGCGGCGAGAAGCCCTGCAGCGTGTCGAGGGCCAGCTCCGACAGGTCGCACCCGACCTGTGTGGCGTGTGCCACGGCGCTGCCGACCACGTGATGGGCGTCGCGGAACGGTAGGCCCTTCTTCACCAGGTAGTCGGCGAGGTCGGTAGCGGTGGAAAAGCCGCGGGCGGCCGCCTCACGGCAGCGGGCGGCGTTGACGCGGATGTGCGGCACCATTTCGGCGTATACCTGCAGACACAGGCTGAGCGTGTCAATGCTGTCGAACAGCGGTTCCTTGTCTTCCTGGTTGTCGCGGTTGTAGGCCAGCGGCTGGCCCTTCATCAGCACCAGCAGGGCGTTGAGATTGCCCACTGTGCGGCCGGTCTTGCCGCGTACCAGTTCCGGCACATCTGGGTTCTTCTTCTGCGGCATGATGGAGCTGCCGGTACAAAAGCGGTCGGGAAGATCAACGAAGCCGAACATCGGCGTCGACCACAGGATCAGTTCCTCACTCCAGCGCGACAGGTGCACCAGGCACAGCGCGGCGGCAGCGCAGAATTCGATGGCGAAGTCGCGGTCGCTGACGGTGTCCAGCGAGTTCTCGGTGACGCCGTCGAAGCCCAGCTCGGTGGCGACCCACGCGCGGTCGATGGGGTAGACGGTACCGGCCAGGGCGGCGGCCCCGAGGGGCAGTCGGTTCATGCGGGCGCGGGCATCGGTGAGGCGGCTCCGATCGCGCAGGATCTGTTCCCGCCAGGCCAGCATGTGGTGACCGAAGGTCACGGGCTGGGCGATCTGCAGGTGGGTGAAGCCCGGCATGATGGTATCGGCCTCGCGCTCGGCCAGGTCGAGCAGATGGTCGGAGAGCTGCGTCATCAGCGGCAGCAATTCATCGATGACGTCGCGGACGTAGAGGCGGATGTCCGTGGCCACCTGGTCGTTGCGGCTGCGCCCGGTGTGCAGGCGCTTGCCGGCATCGCCAATACGCTCGGTGAGCCGCGCCTCGATGTTCATGTGCACATCTTCCAGCTCGGATTGCCACTCGAACTGGCCGGCTTCGATCTCGGCCTGGATCGCGGTCAGACCTTCGACGATGGCGGCGACATCAGCATGGTCGAGCACCCCCACCCGCCCCAGCATGCGGGCGTGGGCGATGGAGCCGCGGATGTCCTGGCGGTACAGCCGGGCATCGAAGCTCACCGATTCCGAGAACCGCTCCACCAGGGCGCTGGTGGATTCCTGGAAGCGACCGCCCCAGAGTTTGCCGCTGCTCATCGTGATGCGTCCGAGACATGAATGGCGCGCATTATAGGGGGCGTCCGTCAGGCGACGGCCCGCCGCCGTGCCACAATGCGGGAAAGTCGCAGCCCACCCCCGATGAAGCGGATTACCCCCCAGAACATCGCTACCCTTGACCTGATTCCGGAGTTTTGCCGGGCTGGTGCGCTGCTGACCCAGGCCTTCGTGCTGCAGCTGGTGGCGGTGGTGCTGACCCTGGCCGGTGATGCCCGCGGCGATGACGCCATCGCCCGGCTGATGATGCTGACGATCTATCTGCAATGGATCGGCCTCATCTCCGCTGGGCTGCTGTGCTGGGCGCGCCGCTGGCTGCGAGTGGCGCGGCCAGGTGTGGTGTTTTTCTTTTGCTGGGGCATGCTGGTACTGCTGGTGCTGTTCATGTCCGACCTCGGCTACCTGGTGGTCACCGAACGACGCTGGGTGGAATCGTTGCCGGCAGAGTCGCGGCTGGAGTTCATTGCCCGCCACGGCACCATTGCCGCCATCGTGGTGCTGGGCGTGTTGCGCTACTTCTGGGCCCGGCATCAGTGGCAGCAGAACGTGCGCGCAGAAGGTGAGGCCCGGTACCAGGCCCTCAACGCGCGCATCAAACCCCACTTCCTGTTCAACTCGTTGAATAGCGTTGCCGAGCTGATACACGCGCGGCCAAACGATGCCGAACGTATGGTCGAGGATCTGTCCGATCTGTTCCGCGCCAGCCTGGAGAAGCGCGGCCAACTGGGGGTTTTGCACGAGGAGCTGGACCTGTGCCGGGCCTATCTGCGAATCGAGCAACTGCGGCTGAGCGAAAAACTGCAGGTTCTCTGGGATGTCCCGGAAAAGCTCCGTGATTGGCGGCTGCCGATGCTGGTGATCCAGCCGTTAATCGAAAATGCGGTGCACCACGGCGTCTCGCGACTCAAGGGTGAGGGCACCATTCGCGTGGTGATCCGGGAAATCAATGATCGGCTGGTGGTCGACGTGGAAAACCCGATTCCTGAGGTGGATGTCAGTGAAGCGCAGGTGGGGCGCACCGGCAATCACATCGCGGTGGACAATATTGCCCAGCGTTTGAACCTGATTTACGGTGACAGCGCTCGCCTGGAGATGGGGAAGGACCCGCGCCTGGAGGGTCCGGTATTCTGTGTGCGGATGGTGCTGCCCAAAGCGCCCGAAAACAACGAATTGAATTAGGGGAACCCCCGTGAGAGTCGTAATCGTCGATGATGAACCGTTGGCCCGGGACCGCTTGCGGCGGTTGCTGGCCGATTTCCCCGGCTACGAGGTGGTGGGCGAGGCCGGTGATGGCGAGACCGCGCTTGATTTGATCGACGACGAGGAGCCCGATCTGGTGCTGCTCGACATTCGTATGGGCGGGATGGACGGCCTGCAGGTGGCCCGCAGCATGCAGGACATGGACCTGCCGCCGGCGGTGATCTTCACCACCGCCTACTCGGAGCACGCCCTGTCGGCGTTCGATGCCAACGCCCAGGCTTATCTGCTCAAGCCGATCCGCGCCGAGAAGCTGCGCGAGGCGCTGCTGCGGGTGCGCAAGCCCAACCGTGCCAACCGCCCCTCGGTGCCGACGCCGGGCGAGGAAGGTCGCCCCAAGCGCGAGTTCGTGCTGGCCACCACCCGCGACGGCTTGGTGCGCATCCCGGCGGAAGATATCGTCTACTTCCTCGCCGACCAGAAGTACACCACGGTGTTTCACCTCCATGGCGAGGTGTTGATCGAGGAATCGCTGAAGACGCTGGAAGCGGATTTCGCCCCCTGGTTCCTGCGTATTCATCGCAAGGCGCTGGTGGCCACCCGTTTCATTGCCGGCCTGGAGCGCGAAAAGCAGGGTGAGCAACATCACTGGCTCAAGCTCAAGCACGCGCAGCAGGCATTGCCAGTCTCGCGGCGCCGGCTGGCCGAGGTGCGTCGCTTCCTGACCGAGACGTGATCCGCATCGCCACCCGCGAATCGCCGTTGGCGATGTGGCAGGCGGAACACGTGCGAGACCGGTTGCAGGCAGCCCATCCCGGGTTGGCGGTCAGCCTGTTGCCGATGACCACCACCGGCGACCAGCGTCTTGAAGGGGCCTTGTCGCGGGTGGGCGGGAAAGGCCTGTTCGTTAAGGAGTTGGAGCAGGCTCTGCTGGATGGGCAGGCTGACATTGCCGTGCACTCGATGAAGGATGTCCCGGCCGAGCAGCCGCCCGGTTTGCGGCTGGCGGTCTATCTGGCCGGTGAGGATCCGCGCGATGCGTTCGTTTCCAATCACTACGCCACGATTGATGCGCTGCCTGAAGGCGCCTGTGTCGGCACCTCCAGCCTGCGGCGTCAGACCCAGCTGCGCCATCTGCGGCCTGATCTGCGCATTGCGGTTCTTCGTGGCAACGTCGGCACGCGTCTGCGTAAGCTCGACGAAGGGCAATACGATGCCATCCTGTTGGCCTGTGCCGGACTCATCCGGCTAGGGCTGGGTGACCGCATCCGCCAGCCGCTGCCGGTGGATCGCTTCGTGCCGGCCGTAGGTCAGGGCATCGTCGGCATCGAATGCCGAGAGGACGATACCGCTACCTTGGGCCGACTGGCCGCCCTGGCCGACCCCCACAGCACCGCGCGCCTGTCCGCGGAACGGGCGTTCAATGCCACCTTGGGGGGCAGTTGTCAGGTGCCGGTGGCCGGGCATGCCACGCTACGTTCAGACCAGATCCGCCTGGATGGCTTGATCGGTGCGCCAGACGGGCGCCAGGTGCGTGACCAGATCGAAGGTGAGGTCTGTGAGGCCGCCAGCCTCGGCCGGATGCTGGCGCAACGGCTGCTGGCGGCGGGCGGCGATCGCTTGCTGGCGGAAGCCGCTCAGGCGGATTGACGCAGGTTGCCGCCGTGCTTGCGCAGGTGAATCAGCAGCAGTGATACCGCCGCCGGTGTGATGCCGGGGATCCGCGACGCCTGTCCAAGCGTACCGGGGCGATGGTCGCGCAGCTTGGCGCGGACCTCGTTGGACAGTCCGCTGATGAGGCCATAGTCGAGATCGTCGGGCAGTTGTGCGTCTTCGTGGCGCCGATTGCGCTCGATTTCCATCTGTTGCCGGTCGATGTAGCCGGCATACTTGATATCGATCTCCACCTGTTCTGCGACCGCGGCCTCCACCGCCGGTGCCAGGCCAGTCGCAACCAGGCCGGCGTAGTCGTGTTCCGGCCGACGTAGCAGATCCAGCACCGGAATCCGGTGCTCGCCATCGCGGACCCGCGTATTGCGCAGCTGGGCGGTGGTTTCGTCAATCGCCGTTTGCTTGGCCGCGAAGGCCTGCCAGCGGTGATCATCGACCAATCCTAAGCGACGGCCGGTCGGGGTCAGACGGCGGTCGGCGTTGTCTTCGCGCAGCAGCAGACGGTGTTCCGCGCGCGAGGTGAACATGCGGTAGGGCTCAGTGGTGCCGCGGCGGGTGAGGTCATCCGCCAGCACCCCGAGGTAGGCCTCGTGACGACCCGGCACCCAGGGTGCCTCGCCTCGGATTTTGAGCGCGGCGTTTAGGCCGGCCAGCAGCCCCTGTGCGGCCGCTTCCTCGTAGCCAGTGGTGCCGTTGATCTGCCCCGCGAAGAACAAGCCCGACAGCGCGCGGGTTTCCAGGTGCAGATGGAGGTCGCGCGGGTCGAAGTAGTCGTACTCGATGGCGTAGCCTGGCCGGACGATCCGCGCCTGCTCCAGCCCCTCGATGCTGTTCACGAAGGCAACCTGGATGTCGTAGGGCAGGCTGGTGGAGATGCCGTTGGGGTAGATCTCGGGTGTGTCCAGCCCCTCCGGCTCCAGGAAGATCTGGTGGCGTTCCTTGTCGGCGAAGCGGTTGACCTTGTCTTCCACGCTGGGGCAGTAGCGTGGACCGCTGCCCTCAATGGCGCCGGTGAACATCGGCGAGCGGTCAAAGCCGCGGCGGATGATGTCGTGGGTGCGGGGGTTGGTGTAGGTAATGTGGCAGGGCACCTGGCGCGGGTGGTGCGCTGTGCTGCCGAGGAAGGAAAACACCGGGCGCGGTTCGTCGCCGGGCTGGGGCGACAGTCTCGCCCAGTCAATGCTGCGCCCATCGAGGCGGGGCGGGGTGCCGGTCTTCAGACGGCCGACACGGGGCATCAGCTCGCGCAGGCGAGCGGCCAGCGCCAGGCTGGGCGCATCGCCTGCACGGCCGCCGGCGTGGTGTTCCAGGCCGATATGGATCTTGCCGCCCAGGAAGGTACCGGTGGTGAGTACCACGGTCGGCGCGAAAAAGCGCAGGCCGACGCGGGTAACCACGCCACGGACTGCCCCGCCTTCGACGATGAGGTCCGCGACCTCCTGCTGGAACAGATCCAGGTTGGCCTGATGTTCCAGCTTGGCGCGGATCGCTGCCTTGTAACGAATACGGTCAGCCTGGGCACGGGTGGCCCGCACGGCCGGCCCCTTGGAGGCATTGAGGGTTCGGAACTGGATGCCGGCGTCGTCAGCGGCCTGGGCCATGGCGCCGCCGAGCGCGTCAATCTCCTTGACCAGATGCCCCTTGCCAATGCCGCCGATGGCCGGGTTGCAGCTCATCTGACCCAGGGTATCGATGTTTTGGGTGAGCAGCAGCGTGCGGCAGCCCATGCGGGCGGGGGCGAGTGCGGCTTCGGTGCCGGCGTGCCCGCCCCCAATTACGATGACGTCGTAGGTCTGGTGGTTCATGACAAGTTCCGAGTTAGCTGTGGCCGTCACCGACGGTTTCTAGGCGCGGCCATCCTGGCCTTGCCAAGAAACCCGGCCCGCGCCGTCCATGGCGCGGGCGCTCGCCGGCGCAGCTTGCCCTGGGCAAGCTGCGACAGCCCCGGCTCGCCCGGCGTGCCCGCCCCCAATTACGATGACGTCGTAGGTCTGGTGGTTCATGTATTACCCAACCGCCGTGCAATCGGCCCTGTGGTTCAGAACGCGATCTTGCCGGTGAGCGTTTCCCACCACATGCGCCAGTCGCCGAGGTAGCTCTTCCACGGGTATTTGAAGGTGGCGGGCTTGTTGTGCTCAAAGAAGAAATGACCGACCCAGGCCCAGGCGTAGCCCTGCACGAAGGCGAGCGCGATCAGCCACCACTGGCTGGTCCACAGGGCGCTGGCCACCAGAACCACCGCAATACTGGTGCCGATGAAGTGCAGCCGGCGATTGGTGCGATTGGCATGCTCGGCCAGGTAGTCCGGATAGAAGGCGTCAAAACTTTCGTAATGTTCACGCATGGGGCTCTCCAAACGGCGCGTTTGCGGTCAGTATAAGCGCGACGCCCCGGAACCCCCATGAAGATCGCCATTCTGTCCCGTAATCGCCGCCTCTACTCCACCCGCCGTCTGGTGGAGGCGGCGCGTGCCCGCGGGCACACGCCCCAGGTGATTGATGTGTTGCGCTGCTATATGAACCTGACGCCGGGCAAGCCAGAGGTGCATTACCGCGGCAAACTGCTGCAGCGCTTCGATGCGGTGGTCCCACGCATCGGTGCCAGCGTCACCTTCTACGGCACGGCCGTGGTGCGGCAGTTCGAGATGATGGGGGTTTACTGCGTCAATGGCAGCGTGGCGATCACCCGTGCCCGTGACAAGCTGCGCGCGCTGCAGTTGCTGGCGCGCCGCGGCATTGGGCTGCCCACCACCGGGTTTGCCCATTCGCCCGACGATACGGCGGACCTGATCCGGCTGGTTGGGCATGCGCCGATGGTGATCAAGCTGGTGGAGGGCACGCAGGGGCAGGGCG
Organism: uncultured Polycyclovorans sp.; assembly: GCA_964425915.1. Classification (GTDB taxonomy): domain Bacteria; phylum Pseudomonadota; class Gammaproteobacteria; order Nevskiales; family Nevskiaceae; genus Polycyclovorans. The sequence goes on along the minus strand of CAYROO010000003.1, from coordinate 238,344 downwards.
TGGTGCTGGCCGAGACCGATGAGGCGGCCGCCTCGGTGATCGATGCCTTTCGCGGGCTTAATGCCTATTTTCTGGCGCAGGCCTTCGTCAAAGAGGCCGGCGGCCGGGACATCCGCTGCTTCGTCGTGGGCGACCAGGTGGTGGCGGCGATGGAACGGACCGCGCGCGCGGGCGAGTTCCGTTCCAACCTGCATCGAGGGGGCACTGCCGCACCGGTGAAGATCAGTGCGGAGGAACGCCGCACCGCGGTGCGTGCGGCCCGCATCATGGGGCTGCGTGTGGCGGGCGTGGATCTGCTGCGGACCCATCAGGGGCCGGCCGTGATGGAGGTCAACGCCTCGCCGGGACTGGAGGGGATCGAGACCGCCACCGGGGCCGACATTGCCGGCCACATCATTGCCCTGATCGAACACGAAACCGCCGCCGCCCCGCGCCGCGGCCGCGATCAGGGGGGCTGATCATGGCGATCCCACGCGCGGCCTTCGAGATCGGCGGGCACGCCATTGCCGCAGGCCGGGCTGAGACCATTGATCTGCCGGTCATTGGGCTTTACACACGGGCGCCGGTGTCGATGCCGGTGCGCGTCCTGCATGGGCGGCGCGACGGCCCTGTGATGTTCGTCAGCGCGGCACTGCATGGTGACGAGATCATGGGCGTCGAGATTCTGCGCCGGTTGCTGCGCCTGCCGGCGCTGCGGCGCTTGTCCGGCACCTTGCTGGCGGTGCCGGTGGTGAATACGCTGGCCTTCCTGCAGCACAGTCGCTATCTGCCGGACGGCCGGGATCTCAATCGCAGCTTTCCCGGCAGCGAGACCGGCTCGCTGGCGGCGCGGGTGGCACACCACTTCCTGAAGGCGGTGGTGGGCCGCTGCCATTACGGGATCGATCTGCATACCGGTGCCCAACATCGTCCCAACCTGCCGCAAATCCGCGCTGATCTGTCCCATCCAGAGTCGTTGCGGCTGGCCCACGCCTTTGGTGCGCCACTGCTGCTGGACTCCGAGCCCACCCCCGGGACACTGCGTGCCTTCACCACGCGACGGGAGATTCCGGTCCTGCTGTATGAGGCTTCGGAGGCACTGCGCTTCGACGAGGCGGCGATCCGGATCGGGGTGCAGGGCATCTGCAATGTGCTGTCGGCCTTGGGCATGATCGCTGCGCCGCCGCGCGCACCGCGTACCCCGCCTGTGGTGGCCATCAGTTCGACCTGGGTGCGGGCACCCGCCAGTGGTGTGCTGCGGTCGTCTGTGGAGTTGGGGGCGCAGGTGCGCCGCGGCATGCCCTTGGGTGTCGTGGGCGACCCTCTGGGCGAGCGCGAGGTGGGGGTGACGGCCACCGCCAGTGGGGTGGTCATCGGCCGCTCGCGGCTGCCGCTGGTGCACGAGGGCGATGCGCTGTTCCATATCGCGCGGCTCGATCAGGACAATGCGGCGTCGGTGCAGCGGCGCATGCGCGCCGAAGGACGGGGGCGGCGACCGCGCCGTGAGCGGGCCACACCGGATGAGTGATATTATTGATTAATATATTTATTATTTAATAATTAATCACAAATGATCTGCGCGCGGGGACGAAAGCTTAGTCTCACTTTGCTAGCCCGTTTGAGGGGGATCCAGTAAACTCTCGATGTTTCCCGCAACCCTGAACGGCAGCCGCACGTGGACGTCACGCGCATATCAATCAAGAAAGGTTTGAACCTTCCCATCGAGGGCAGGCCCCACCAGGATTCCATCGACAACGCCGCCGCCGTGACCACGGTGGGCGTGGTGGGCAATGACTATGTTGGTCTGAAGCCCACCATGCGCGTTGAAGAGGGGGATCGCGTCAAGCTTGGCACCCCCTTGTTCGAGGACAAGCGCAATCCGGGCGTGCTGTATACCGCCCCGGGCGCGGGTACGGTGGTGGCCATCAATCGCGGCGCACGGCGTGTGCTGCAGTCGGTGGTGATCAAGCTCGACGGCAACGACGCTGAGGCCTTCACAGCCCACACGCCCGAGGCGTTGGCGGCGCTGGACCCGGCCCAGGTGCGCGAGCAGTTGATCGCGTCGGGGCTGTGGACCCGCTTCCGCACCCGCCCGTTCAGCAAGGTTCCGGGGGTGGAAGCGCAAGCCGCCGCCATCTTTGTTACCGCCATGGACACCAATCCGCTGGCGCCCGATCCGGAAGTGGTGATCGCCGACGCACGCGATGCCTTCCAGCACGGGCTGACTGTGGTGTCGCGGCTGACCCAAGGCGAGGTGTTTGTGTGCCGGGCCCCGGGCGCCAAGGCGGCGGTGCCGACCCTGGCCAACCTCAAGTTGGCGGAGTTTTCCGGGCCGCACCCGGCCGGCAACCCGGGCACCCACATCCATTTCCTCAAGCCGGTAGGGCCGGGGCGCTCCGTCTGGCATATCGGCTACCAGGACGTCATCGCCATCGGGCGGCTGTTCGTCACTGGCCAACTGCCGACCGAGCGGGTGATCGCCCTGGCGGGACCGTTGGTAAAGCAGCCGCGGCTGGTGCGCACCCGCGATGGCGCCAATGTCGAAGAGCTGATCGTCGGTCAGATCCAGAGCAACATCGATGCGCGCGCGCTCTCCGGGTCGGTCTTCAATGGCCGGACAGCGCGGGCTTGGAGCGCGTTTCTCTGTCCCTACCACAACCAGGTGACCGTGTTGGCCGAAGGCCGTTCGCGCGATCTGTTTGGTTGGGTGCGCCCAGGGGTTGATCGGTACTCCAAGGCTAACGTGCTGTTCTCTGCACTGCAGCGGGCCAGCCGCCGTTTCGGGTTCACCACCCATGTGAACGGCTCGCCCCGCGCGATGGTGCCCATCGGCACCTATGAAACGGTGATGCCGCTGGACATCCTGCCGACGCAGCTGCTGCGCTATCTGCTGGTCCGCGACACCGAAATGGCGCAGAAGCTGGGTGCGCTTGAGCTGGACGAGGAAGATCTCGCGCTGTGCTCGTTTGTTTGCGTCGGCAAGTACGAATTCGGTCCGATCCTGCGCGAGAACCTCGAGCAGATCGAGGCCGAGGGCTGATCAGGGCGGTGCACGGGGGCGGTTGACCCGTGTGGAGTGGGGCATCACGTCGGGTGTGGCGTCATCGCGTAGGGTGGTGGCGTGCATCGAAACTAGATTAAAGGTTGGTTATGGCTGGACTTCGGAACTTTCTGGATCAGGTTCATCCGCTGTTTGCCAAGGGCGGGAAATTCGAGAAGTTCTACGCCGTCTACGAGATGGTGGACACCTTCTTCTACTCCCCCTCGGATACGGCACGCGGCGCCCCGCATGTGCGCGACGCCATCGATCTCAAGCGGGTGATGATCTATGTATGGATGGCCACCTTCCCGGCCGTGATCATCGGCTGCTGGAACGTCGGCTTTCAGGCCAACACGGCGATGGAAGCGCTGGGGCAGACCCAGATCGACAACTGGCGCCACGTCATCCTGCACTATTTCGGCTACGACCCCAGCAACTACGTGGCGAATTTCGTCCACGGCCTGCTGTACTGGGTGCCGATCTACATGACCACCTTCATCGTCGGTGGCCTGTGGGAAGTGCTATTCGCAGCCGTGCGCAACCACGAGGTCAACGAGGGCTTCTTCGTCACCTCCATCCTGTTTTCCCTGATTCTGCCGCCGACGCTGCCGCTGTGGCAGGTGGCGCTTGGCATCAGCTTCGGCGTGGTGATCGGCAAGGAAATCTTCGGCGGCACCGGCAAGAACTTCCTCAACCCGGCACTGGTGGGTCGCGCCTTCCTGTACTTTGCCTACCCGGCGCAGATGTCGGGTGACGCGGTGTGGACGGCCGCGGATGGCTGGTCTTCCGCCACCACGCTGGGTATTGCCAAGCTTGAGGGCATGGACGGCGTTCACAACGCCGGTATCACCTGGATGCAGACCTTCATCGGCATCGAGCAGGGCAGCATCGGTGAAGTTTCCGCCGCCGCGATCCTGATCGGCGGGGCGTTCCTGATGATCACGGGTGTCGCCAACTACCGCATTGTGTTCGGGGTGTTGTTGGGGATGATCGCGATGACGCTGATCTTCAACACGCTGGGGTCGGAGAGCAATCCGATGGCGGCCATGCCCTGGTACTGGCATATCACCATTGGCGGCTTCGCCTTCGGCATGATGTTCATGGCCACTGATCCGGTATCTGCGGCCATGACCAATGCCGGACGCTGGATCTTTGGGGGCCTGATTGGCGCACTGACCATTCTGATCCGCGTGGTCAACCCGGCTTACCCGGAGACCATCATGTTGGCCATCCTGTTCGCCAACATCATGGCGCCGTTGATCGACTATATGGTGATGCGCGCCAATATCGCACGCCGTCAGCGCCGCCTGTCGGCGGCCGCAGCCTGAGGGAATGAATCCGTTATGGCATTGAATAAGGACAGCAAGGTCTACACCCTGGCGATCGCCCTGGCGATCTGCCTTGCCGGCTCGGTGCTGGTGTCGACCGCCGCGGTGGTGTTGAAGCCGCGCCAGGAGGCCAACCGGGCGCTCGATCGTCAGGTCAACATCCTCAAGGTGGCGGGGCTGTATGCACCGGGGATCGACGTCGGCGAAGTGTTCGCTGAACGCGTCGAGCCCCAGGTGATCGAGTTCGCCAGTGGCGAGGTGGCAACGGACATCGACCCTGCCACGTTTGATCCCGCCAAATACGAGGTGCCGCTGTCCAATGCTGAGGACATTGCCGGGATCAACAGCGCGCCGCGCTATGGCCTGGTGTATCTGGTGCGTGACGAACAGGGCGAGGTCAGCCGATACGTGCTACCCGTGCATGGCTACGGCCTGTGGTCCACCATGTATGCGTTCCTGGCCCTCGAGGCGGATGGCAGCACGGTTTCTTCGATTTCGTACTACCAGCACGCGGAAACGCCCGGTCTGGGGGGCGAAGTGGAAAACCCGCGGTGGACTTCCCAGTGGGAAGGCAAGGAAATCTACGACGCGTCCGGCGATGTCGCCTTTTCACTGGTCAAGGGCGGCGCCAGCGCTGACAACGAGCATGGTGTTGACGCATTGGCCGGCGCCACCCTGACCTCAAACGGGGTGACCAACACGATCCGGTACTGGATGTCCGATGCCGGCTACAAGCCCTTCCTCGACAAAGTGACGAGAAGCTGATCATGTCTGAAGCCAAGAAACTGATCCTCGAACCGATCGCCGACAACAATCCCATCATTCTGCAGGTGCTGGGCATTTGTTCGGCCCTAGCGGTGACCAGTCAGATGAAGCCGGCGCTGTTCATGTCGATCGGCCTTACCGCCGTCTGCGCCTTCACGTGCTTCTTCGTCAGCCTGATCCGCAACGTGATCCCGTCCAACATCCGCATCATCGCGCAGATGGTGGTGGCGGCGGTGGGCGTCATCCTGGTGGACCAGGCGCTCAAGGCCTATGCCTACGACATGAGCAAGCAGCTGTCGGTTTTCGTCGGGCTGATCCTCACCAACTGCATCGTTTTGGGTCGTGCAGAGGCCTTCGCCATGAGCAACCCGCCGGGCCGTGCGCTGCTGGACGGTATCGGCAACGGACTGGGCTACAGCGCGATCCTCTTGATCGTCGCATTCTTCCGCGAGCTGTTCGGTTCCGGCAAGGTGTTCGGTTTTGAAGTGATGCCGCTGGTCACCGAAGGGGGTTGGTATCAGAGCAACGGATTGATGCTGCTGCCCCCCAGCGCGTTCTTCCTGATCGGTCTGATCATCTGGGTGGTGCGCGTGTGGAAGCCGGCGCAGGTCGAAAAGCCGGAGTTCCAGATTCATCAGGTCCACCGCACCGAAGTGCTCTGATCGGATACGACCATGGAACTCGTTAACCTCGCCATCAAGTCCATTTTCGTCGAGAACCTCGCGCTCTCGTTCTTCTTGGGCATGTGCACCTTCCTGGCGATCTCAAAGAAGATCGAGACCGCCTTCGGCCTTGGCGTCGCCGTGATTGCGGTACAGACGCTGACGGTGCCGATCAATAACCTGATCTTCCAGTACCTGTTGAAGGACGGCGCACTGGCTTGGGCCGGGCTGCCCAATGTCGACCTGTCGTTCCTCGGGCTGATCAGCTACATCGGGGTGATCGCGGCGCTTGTACAGATTCTCGAGATGACGCTCGACAAGTACGTGCCGGCGCTCTACAACGCCCTGGGGATCTTCCTGCCCCTGATCACCGTCAACTGCGCCATTCTCGGTGGTTCACTGTTTATGGTGGAGCGCGATTACGACTTCGCGCAGTCGGCGGTGTATGGGTTCTCCAGTGGTGCTGGCTGGGCACTTGCCATCGTGCTGCTTGCCGGTGTGCGCGAGAAGCTGAAGTACTCCGATGTTCCGGATGGCCTGCAGGGTTTGGGCATCACCTTCATCAGCTCGGGCCTGTTGGCCTTTGGTTTCATGGCGTTCTCGGGCATCCAGCTCTGAGCGCCACGCTTTAACGGACGATTCAAGACATGCTGCTCGAAATCGGATTGGGTGTTTCCTTCTTCACCGGCATCATCGTGTTGTTGGTGGGGGTTATCCTGGTGGCCCGCGACAAGCTGGTGCCGCAAGGGAACGTCAAGCTCCTCATCAATGATGAGCGCACGGTTGAGGTGCCCACGGGTGGCAAGCTGCTGACGACGCTCGCCGAGTGCGGCTTGTTCGTGCCGTCTGCCTGTGGCGGCGGGGGGTCCTGCGCCCAGTGTCGGGTGCGCGTCGATTCCGGTGGTGGCGACATCCTTCCCACCGAGCTCAACCACATCACCAAGCGCGAGGCCAAGGAGGGTGAGCGCCTGTCCTGCCAGGTGGCGGTGAAGCAGGACATGAAGATTCACATCCCGGAGCATGTGTTCGGGGTGAAAAAGTGGGAGTGTACGGTCCGCTCCAACCACAACGTCGCCACCTTCATCAAGGAGTTGGTGCTGGAGCTGCCGGAAGGCGAACACGTCAACTTCCGCGCTGGCGGATACATTCAGATCGAATGTCCGCCGCACGAGGTGGATTACAAGAACTTCTCGGTGGAAGAGCGCTTCCGCGACGAGTGGGACAAGTTCAACATCTGGCAGTACAAGTCCAAGGTGACCGAGAAGGTGGAGCGTGCCTACTCGATGGCCAACTATCCGGAAGAGAAGGGCATCATCATGCTCAACGTCCGGATTGCCAGCCCACCGCCTCGTCAGCCCGATGTGCCGGCCGGGAAGATGTCGAGCTTCATCTTCAACCTGAAGCCAGGCGACAAGGTGACCATCTCCGGCCCGTTCGGCGAGTTCTTCGCCCGCGAAACCGAAAAGGAAATGGTATTCATCGGTGGTGGCGCCGGTATGGCGCCGATGCGCAGCCACATCTTCGACCAGCTGCGTCGCATCAAGACCCAGCGCAAGATGACTTTCTGGTATGGCGCCCGTTCGCTGCGTGAAATGTTCTATGTCGACGACTTCAACATGTTGGCGAAGGAGAACGACAATTTCAGCTGGCATGTGGCGCTGTCCGAACCCAAGCCCGAGGACAACTGGACCGGCTACACCGGGTTCATTCACAACGTGCTCTATGAGAACTACCTGAAGAACCACAAGGCGCCGGAAGACTGCGAGTACTATATGTGCGGCCCGCCGATGATGAACGCGGCCTGCATCAAGATGCTCCTCGACCTTGGTGTCGAACGCAAAGACATCATGCTCGATGACTTTGGGGGGTGAGCAACAAAAAAGGGTCCACTGGACCCTTTTTTGTTGCGAACGACCCGCCATGGATGGCGGGGCAGGCCTCACCTAGTGCAGTCCATGTTCGCCAC
>CAYROO010000003.1:0-230504 GCA_964425915.1 uncultured Polycyclovorans sp. | reverse complement strand
GGATGGCAACGTAAGGCCGCGTCCGAGATCGTGGACCCTTTTTTGTTGCGAACGATCCGCCATGGATGGCGGGGCAGGCCTCACCTAGTGCAGTCCATGTTCGCCACGGATGGCAACGTAAGGCCGCGTCCGAGATCGTGGACCCTTTTTTGTTGCGAACGACCCGCCATGGATGGCGGGGCCGGCCTCCCCTAGTGCAGCCCGTGTTCGCCCTGGATGCCCATGACCGACTGCGCGGGAAATCGAGGACGTTTTTCCTGTTGCGAGCCCTCAGGTGGATGTGATGCCCGGTTGCGCCCGCCGATCCCCCGAGTCGCGGTAAACTATCCGCATGCTCGCCACATTCGCCGTAACCTTCTTTGTGTTCAGCTTGGCTGTCATCGGCCTGGCCATCGGCTGGCTGGTGGCGGGCAAAACACTCAAGGGCAGCTGCGGTGGCCTGGGCGGCGACGCCTGCGGCGTTTGCAAGAATCCATGTGACGCCCGCGCCAAGCAGCTCGAAGCCGTGCGCGAACAGTCCTGACACGGTGGGCAAGAGGGGAGCTATCGGATGACACGTTCGTTGCGCGACATATCGGTCCGGGAATTCATGTCGGCCTCGCTGGTGACGTTCTCGCCCGACATGTCCATCTTCGAAGCGATCCGCAAGCTGGTACGTGCCGGGGTCTCTGGTGCCCCCGTGGTCGACCAGCTCAGCAACATCATTGGCATTCTCTCCGAGAAAGACTGCATGAAGGTCGCGCTCAACGCGGCCTACCACGATGAACTGAGTGGCAAGGTCGAGGACTTCATGTCCCGTAGTCCGGTGACCGTCGAAGCCGACACCAGCATTCTCGAAGTGGCGCAGATGTTCTTTACATCGCCCTACAAGCGTTATCCGGTGGTCCACCATCAGCGGCTGGTGGGCCAGATCTCCCGCTCCGACGTGCTGAAGGCGATCGACTCGCTTTCCTGACCGTGCGCGGCCTCGGGCCGGGGCGCCCGCTTCCTGACGACGAGGCGATAGACCCCAACGCGGTCGATTGGCGCATCCTCGGCCGGCTGCTGCCGGATCTCAAACCGTTCTGGGCCCGCGTGCTGCTGGCGCTGTCCTGCCTGGTGGCGGCGAAACTGGCCACCGTGGCCCTACCCCTGCTGATGAAGCGTCTGGTCGATGCGCTCGATGGTGGCGGCGGTGTCGATACGCTCGTGGTCGTACCCTTGGGGCTGTTGCTGGGGTATGGCGCCCTGCGCCTGGCCAGCATCCTGTTCGGGGAGTTGCGCGATGTGCTGTTCGGCCGGGTGGGCGAACGCGTGGTGCGTCGCGCAGCGGGGCGAGTGCTGCGTCATCTTCATCGGCTGGAACTGGCGTTTCATCTGGAGCGACGCACTGGGGGCTTGTCCCGTGACCTGGAGCGGGGCATGGCCGGGATCAGCTTCCTACTTCGGTTCATGCTGTTCAACATCCTGCCGACCCTGCTGGAGATCGCACTCGTCGCCGGCATTCTGTTGACCGCCTACGGGCCCGCGTTTGCAGCGATCACGGTGGTCGCGGTGGTGGCCTACGTCGGCTTCTCGGTGGCCGTCACCCGCTGGCGTACGCAGTTTCTGCGTGAAGCGAACCAACTCGATGCCGATGCCAACACGCGCGCCATCGACAGCCTGATCAACTATGAGACGGTCAAATACTTCAACAATGAGGCCTTCGAGGTCGACGCCTACGATCGCGCGCTGGCGCAGTGGGAGCAGGCCCAGGTCCGCAGTCGAAGCACCCTGGCCGGCCTCAACAGCGGACAGGCGCTGATCATCGCGGTGGCGATGACGGCGATGATGGTGCTCGCCGCCAAGGGTGTCGCTGCCGGGCATCTGACCCAGGGCGATTTCGTGGCGGTGAACGCCTTCATGCTGCAGCTGTTCATCCCGCTCAATTTGTTGGGCTTTGTCTATCGCGAGATCCGACGGGCCCTGACCGACATGGGACGGATGTTCGGCCTGCTCGACCGCAGCCCAGCCATCAGTGATACCGGGGGCATCTCGCCGCCGCCATCACGACAGGTGTCGCTCCGTTTCAGCGATGTGCGGTTCGGCTACAGCGCAGACCGCCGGGTGCTGGCGGGCGTCAGTTTCGAGGTGCCAGCCGGGGGCAAGCTGGCCATTGTCGGCGCCAGCGGTTCGGGGAAATCGACTCTGGCACGGCTGTTGTTCCGCTTCTACGACGTTGACCAGGGGGCGATTGAAGTGGGCGGTCTCGACGTACGCCAGTGGTCCCTGTCCGAGCTGCGCCGGCAGATCGGCGTGGTGCCGCAGGACACGGTGTTGTTCAACGCCACGCTGGGCGACAACCTGCGCTACGGCGATACAGGCGCTGACGATGCGGCCCTGTGGTCAGCGATCGACCAGGCGCACCTGCGCAGCTTCGTTGAGCGGCTGCCGCAAGGGCTGGAAACCCCCGTGGGTGAGCGCGGCCTCAAGCTGTCCGGCGGCGAGCGCCAGCGGGTGGCGATCGCCCGCGCCTTGCTCAAGGATCCCCCCGTTCTCATTCTCGATGAAGCCACGTCTTCACTCGACTCGGCGGCAGAACAGTCCATCCTGGCAGCGCTCAGGGGCGCGGCGCGATCGCGCACCACCTTGGTGATCGCGCACCGGCTCTCCACCGTGACTGACGCTGACGAGATTCTGGTGCTGGAAGCAGGCCAGGTGCTGGAGCGGGGCAGCCATGCTGAGTTGCTTGCGCAGGGCGGCGCCTACGCGCGGATGTGGCGTTTGCAGCAGGCCGACCCCGATGCCGAGTGAGCAGAACCCTCTGTCGCCCGGCCCGGTTTTCGCATACGGTTTCAGCAACTGAACCGCCCGGGCTGCCATGACCACCGCCAAACGCGCCGATGCCTTGCCGACTGTCCTGGTCACGGGCGCTGCCGGCGCCTTGGCGCGGCGTGTTGTGCAAGGTCTCGCCGGTCGCGCCCAGGTGGTGGCGGCGGATGTTCGGCGGCAGGCGCATTTGCCTGAGGCTGTGGCGTCCTACCACATCGATATGGGACGACAGGGCTTTGCCGAGGTCTTCCGACAGCACCGGATTGATGCGCTCATACACGTCGGGCGAGTGTTCACGCACGAGCAGACGCGCATCGCCCGATACAACGCCAATGTGCTGGGGACCCGCCGCCTGCTCGATCTCTGCTGTGAGCACGCGGTGTCGCAGGTGGTGCTGCACAGCACCTATCTGGTGTACGGCGCAAGGCCCGACAACCCGGCGCTGATCGTCGAGGGGTTTGCCGGCCGTGCGGACGATCGCAGCGGCGACTTGCTGGATGCCGTGGAGCTGGAGCGGCTCGCCGAGCACTACGGCAGCCAGCACCCGTCGCTGAACCTCACCCTGCTGCGGGCTTGCAATGTGGTGGGGCCGGGGGTTCGCAACACGGTGGCGCTGCTGCTGCGTCGCCCGGTGGTCCCGGTGGTGCTGGGGTATTCGCCACCGATGCAGTTCCTCCATGTCGACGATATGGCGGCGGCCCTGTTGCGCGCCTATGAGGTGAACCGGCCGGGGGTCTACAACGTGGCTTCCGATGAGCCGGTTCCGCTGCAGGCTGCGGTAATCGCCTGCGGTGCAATGCGACTGCCGGTGCTGCCGGTGGCGGCCGTGTTTCTTCGCGCGATGGCGCGAGTGGCGGGCGACCGCATGCTGTTTCCGCCGCATCTGCTCGACTATTTCCGATATCCGGTGGTGCTCGACGACAGTCTGTTTCGACGTCGCTTCGGCTGGGCACCCAACATCGACAGCGCAAACATCTTCCTCGGCTATCATCATGCGCGCCTGCAGATGAGCGATTGAGTAAAACTATGGAAGGCATCTCCATTATTTATTTGAACGATGGACCTTAATGCCGTACCCTGCAGCAACCAATTGAAAGAGAAGGAGTTCGTCATGGCAAAGGTCAAGGCACCCAAGATCGACGTTGGGATTTCCAAGGACAGCCGCGCCGACATCGCGCAGGGATTGAGCCGTCTGCTGGCCGACGAATACACGCTCTATCTCAAGACCCACAATTTCCACTGGAACGTGACCGGGCCGATGTTCAACACCCTGCACACCATGTTCGAGGGGCACTACATGGAGTCCGCCACGGCGGTCGATGAAGTGGCGGAACGGATCCGCGCGCTGGGGTTTCCGGCGCCCGGCTCCTACCGCCAATACGCCGAGCTTTCCAGCATCGAGGAGGAGACCGGGGTGCCCGAGGCAATGGATATGGTCAAACAGCTGGTGAAAGCCCACGAATCCTGCGCCAAGACCGCGCGCTCCGTGTTCCCGCTGGCCGAGGCGGGTGATGACGAGGTGACTGCCGATCTGCTGACCCAGCGACTGCAGGTGCACGAAAAGACCGCCTGGATGCTGCGCAGCCTGCTGCAGTAAAGGCCGTGCCTGCCCCCGTCCCGGCGGCGAATGTGTCAATGCCGAGCCTTCGGGTCCGTCGCCTGCGGGTGCACTACCCGCTGGCGGCGGGTTGGCCGTGGCAGCAGGGCGGCGTAGTTCGGGCGGTCGACGACCTCAGCTTCGACCTCGCGCCTGGGGAAACCCTGGGCGTGGTGGGTGAATCGGGGAGCGGCAAATCCACCCTGGCCCGCGCGCTGGTTGGCTTGCAGCCTGCGACTTCGGGCTCGATCCGCATCGGCGAGGAGGAGATGGTGGGCGCAACAGCCGCACGCTGGCGGGCGCAGCGTCGGGCCGTGCAGTTCGTATTCCAGGATCCCCTCGCCAGTCTCGACCCGCGGATGACGGTGGGTCAGATCATCGAGGAGCCTTTGCGGGCGCTCGCCCCCGAGTTGTCGGCCGCCGCCAGGGCGGAACGGGTGCAGCAATGGATGGCGCGGGTGGGGCTGTCGCCTGCGCTGCGCCATCGCTACCCCCACGAGTTCTCCGGTGGTCAGTGCCAGCGGGTGGGCATCGCGCGCGCGCTGGTGGTGGAGCCGCGGGTGTTGATCTGCGACGAGCCGGTTTCGGCGCTGGACGTATCGGTACAGGCCCAGATCATCAACCTGTTGGCCGATCTGCAGCGCGAGCGCGGCCTCGCCTTGTTGTTCATCGCCCATGACCTGGCGGTGGTACGCCACCTCGCCCATCGGGTGATGGTGATGTATCTCGGCCGGGTGATGGAGCAGGCGCCGGCGGAGCGCTTGTTCTCTACGCCCCGGCATCCTTACACGCGGGCCCTGATGGCCGCGGTACCCGGTCAAGGTCGCAGCCTGTCCGCGCTGGCCGGCGAACTGCCGTCGGCGACTTCACCGCCGCCGGGCTGCGTATTCGCCTCCCGCTGTCCGATGGTGGAGGATGACTGCAGCCGTCGGGTGCCTGGGCTCAATCGCACCGGGCCGGGTGCGGCAGCCGCCTGTCATTTCGTCGCTGGCGAGGCGCTTGCCGAGACTGTTTGAGCGGCGCTGTGGGGCCACCAAGGCCCTGGCCAGGTCCGCCGCTTCAGGCTTTACATGCCGGGCGACGTCCTGCCGCACGTGCCTGCTCATAGAGCGGCATCACGCGATCCAGCTGGGCCGCGATATCGCGGATCCGGGTGTCGTGCGAAGGGTGCGTCGACATGAACTCAGCCGGCGACTTGCCTCCGCTGGCCGCGGCCATGTTCTGCCACAGAGTGATGGCCGCACGTGGATCAAAGCCTGCGCGGGCCATGTAGTCCAGTCCCAGAATGTCAGCCTCCGACTCGTCGCCCCGCGAGAACGGCAACAGCACCAGCAGATTGGCGCCAACACCGATCAGTTCCGGGTTGTAGCCGGTGGTCGCCGAAAAGATCTGCATGCCGAACTGGGTGGCGATCTCGTTGGAGACCCGCGAAGCCGAGTGTCCGGCCAGCACATGGGCGACCTCGTGACCGATCACCGCCGCCAGCTGGTCCGGCGTGCTCGCCACCTTCATCAGGCCGGTATAGACCCCGATCTTGCCGCCCGGGAGGGCAAAGGCGTTCACTTCTTTGCTCTCGAAAGTCTGCACTTCCCAGGCGATCCGGGCCGGCACCTGCGCGGTAATTGCACGCGATACACATTCGACGTAGCCGCGCGCGCTGGCGGAGGTCGCGGTCGGCATCTTCTGCTTCATTTCGGCGAAGGCCGTCGCCCCCATCTGAGCCAACTGTTCGTCGCCGACCAGCCGCAGCTGTGTGCGACCCGTGGGTGAGGTGGTGCAGGCCGCGGTAATGGTCACGGTGAGCAGGGCGGTCAGCCCGGCAAGCAGGGTTTTCTGCATGGTCGAAAAGTCCTCTAGATGCACCCGATCATACGGCGGTCAGCTGAGTCGAGCCTGAACTATCGGGGAACCCGGCGTCAGGGCTCCAACCGTTCGATCCGCCAACCGTCTGCGGAACGCTGATAGCGCAGCCGGTCATGGAATCGACCGCCGCGACCCTGCCAAAATTCCACGCTGTGTGGTAGCAGACCATAGCCCCCCCAGTGTTCGGGTAGCGGCACTGCCTGGTCGAGAAAGCGACGCTCGGTCTCCGCCAGCCGCGCATCGAGCTCGGCACGGTCGGCCACCACCGCGGACTGTCGGCTGGTGTGCGCGCCCAACTGGGAGGCGCGCGGCCGGCTGGCGAAATAGGCTTCGGACACGGCGCGGGGTAGTCGGGCGATCGCGCCTTCGAACCGGACCTGGCGCTCCAGTTGGTCCCACCAGAAGGTCGCCGCAGCGCGCGGGTTGGCATCAAGCTCACCCGCTTTGCGGCCACGATAGTCGGTGTAGAAGCACAAGGCCCCCTCATGCAGACCCTTGAACAGCACAATGCGACTGCTGGGCACGCCTTCGGGGGTGGCCGTGGCCAGCGCAAAGGCGGTGGGTTCGAGCTGGCCGATTTCACGCGCCGCCGTCAGCCACTGCGCGAATTGCGCCAGGGGGTCGGGTGACAGGTCTTCGGCATTGAGCGGCGGGTTCCGGGTGTACTGGGCCATGGAGGGCTCTGGCAGAATCGGGGTCCACTCATTCTGACGGACTCAGAACATGACGGCATTTCGTGCAATGCGTATCCACCAGGAGGGCAAGTCCACCCGTGCGGTGGTGGAGTCGATCACCCTAGATCAACTCAACCCCGGCGAGGTGGTCATTCGCGTCGCCTGGTCCGGCATCAATTACAAGGATGCGCTGGCGGTCAGCGGCAAGGGGCGCATCATGCGCGCGTTCCCGCGGGTCGCCGGGATCGACCTTTCCGGGATCGTGGTCAGCAGCGACAGCCCTGACTACCGTTCAGGTGATCGGGTGCTGGTCACAGGCTGCAACCTCGGCGAGTTGCTCGACGGCGGGTTCTCCGAGCTGGCGCGGGTGCCGGCCGAGGCGGTGGTGCGGGTGCCCGACGGGTTGAGCCTGCGCGACGTCGCCGCCATCGGCACGGCGGGCTTTACCGCCGCGCTGGCGCTGCGCCGCATGCTGGAAAATCATCAGGCGCCCGAGATGGGCCCCATCGCCGTGACCGGTCCCACCGGTGGCGTTGGCGGGATTGCCATCGATCTGTTCAGTCAGGCCGGTTTTGAGGTCCATGCGATCACTGGCAAGGCGGATACCCATGGCGAGTATCTGAAGGGGCTCGGCGCGCATGCGGTGGTCGCGCGCCAGGCGGTCGAGCTGGGTAGCAAGCCAATGGAGACGGCACTGTGGGGCGGCGCGGTCGACAATCTTGGCGGCGATACGCTGACCTGGCTGACGCGCACGGTGAAGCCCTGGGGCAACATTGGCTGTATAGGGCTCGCCCAGAGCCATCTCCTCAATACCACCGTGATGCCGCTGATTCTGCGCGGTGTGTCGCTGCTGGGTATTCACTCGGTGGAGGTGCCGCGCCCCTGGCGGGAAGCGATCTGGACGCAGCTGGCGGGTCCCTGGAAGCTGCGTCACCTGGAGCGCCTGGTCACCCGCACGGTGGGTCTGGACGACCTGACAGCCGCCTGCGAGGAGCAGGTGGCCGGCACGACGGTGGGACGCACGCTGGTCCAGCTGTCGGGCGACCGGTAAGCTCGGGCGCATATTTGACTGCCGACGACCCCATGGCTATCACGGTGTTGTTGCTGGCTGAGTTTGCCGACCCAGGCCGAGAGCAGCGGGGCGTGGCGGTTGTCGATGACCTGTTGATGCGCCGCCTGGCCGCCGCCGCCGTCGCCGCTGGCGGTCGTCAGCTGTCGGCGCTACCCCGGCAGTTGCTACTCACGTTCGGCACGCCGGCCGCGGCGCGTCAGTTTGCACTGCAGCTGCTGACCGCGGTGGACAGCCACCTGAAATTGCAGGCAGATGCCGGGGCCGGCGAGGTTCGGCTGGTTATTGGCGCCGGTCCGACCGAGTTCGATGCCCAAGGACGTGCTCACGGGGCTTGGATCCATCGCCTGGCAGGCGCCGTGTTGCGGGTGCCCTCCGAGGGCATTGGGGTGCTCGATAACCTGTTTCCGTTGGATCCTCAGTTGCCCCCCATGGAGGCGCTGCGGCGCTTGGGTGAGGGTCTCTACCTGCTGCACCCTCGGGAATCCGAGGCCGCGCAGGAGACGCGAATGGCGTCGCCACTCGATGTGGGTGATGCGGTATTCACCGAGATCATCCTGCGAGTTCGTGGACAGGACCGCCGCTTCCGCGCGGCCGATTGTCCGCTGCTCCTCGGGCGCAGTAGCGACTGCGCCATCCAGGTCGCGGCCGAGGGGGCCTCGCGGCAGCACGGCCGCATCGTTTACGAGAAGGGACGCTTTTACTTTCAGGATGACAGCCGAAATGGCACCTGGGTACTCACCGGTGGCGGAGAGGAGGTGGCCCTGCGCAAGGACCGGCAGCTGTTGACCGGCGAGGGCGCGCTCAGTCTCGGTGCGCCGATCGGCCGTCAAACCGGCGAAGTGCTGCGATTCGTCTGTCGCTCCCAGCGCCTGCGTATGGACGCCGCCGCGGGTGACACCCGGCCGCTGGCGCGATGAGTCAGGCCGCGCCCGTCGTCGGCGTGGCGCTGGGCAGTGGCTCGGCCCGCGGCTGGGCCCATATCGGCGTGTTGCAGGGTTTGGAGGCGATGGGGATCAAGCCTCAAGTCGTCGCCGGCACCTCCATCGGCGCGCTGGTCGGCGCCGTGTACGTATCCGGCCAGCTGACTGATTTTGCCGATTGGGTGCAGAAGCTGACGGCGCGCGAAGTGTGGCGCTACATGGATCTGAGTTTTTCCGGTGGCGTCGTCAAGGGGGAAGCGCTGTTCAGCTATTTCGAGGAACACCACCGCAATCCGGACATCGGCACGCTGGACCAGCGCTTTGCGACGGTGGCCACCGATATGCACAGTGGCCGAGAGATTTGGATCACCGAGGGCCGGGTGCTGCCGGCAGCGCGCGCGTCCTGCGCCCTGCCGGGTTTGTTCTCGCCGGTGCAGTTCCAGGATCGCTGGATGCTGGACGGTGGGTTGGTCAATCCGGTTCCGGTGTCTACTTGCAGAGCACTGGGCGCCGATGTGGTGATTGCCGTTAACCTCAACGCCCAGCTGGTGGGGCGTCATTTCAGCACGCCGCTTAATGAAGGGACATCGACACCCTCGACCGAACGCGGTCTGTGGACACGGGTCATGGATTACCTGTCCGGCAGCGAGGGCGGGCGCCCGAGCTTTTTCGACGTCGTGGCCAGCAGTGTCAACATCATGCAGGACCGCATCACCCGCAGCCGCATGGCGGGCGATCCTGCGGAGGTCACGCTGGTGCCGCTACTGGCCGACTTTGCGCTGATGGACTTCCATCGTGCTGAGGAAGCGATTGCCGAGGGGCGCGCCCTGGTGGAACGGCACGCTCGGCAGATCCGCGGCTGGGCCGGTGTGGCGCCGGCGCCCGAGGGTGCCGATGCGGAAGCGCAGGGCAGCCTGCCCTAGCGCACCTCCGCGTTGAGGTCGTGCTCGTCGGCCGCAATCACTTCACAGCGCACGATGTCGCCTGGTTGCAGGTCGTCGTCGGTTGACAGGTAGACCCGGCCGTCGATCTCGGGGGCATCTGCCTTGGAGCGGCCAACCAGGTAGCCGTCTTCGTCGAGGCCATCCACCAGCACGTCAATCTCCTGGCCCACCTTGGCCTGTAGCTTGGCAGCGCTGATCGCGGCCTGGACCTCCATGAAACGGGCCTGGCGAGCCTGCTGCACCGCTGCGGGGACCGGGTCGGCAAGGGCATTGGCGCTGGCCCCCTCCACCGGCGAGTAGGTAAAACATCCGACGCGGTCGAGCTGAGCAGTTTCCAGCCACACCAGCAGCTCTTCAAACTCGGCTTCAGTCTCACCGGGGAAGCCGACAATGAACGTACTGCGCAGGGTCAGGTCCGGGCAGATCTCCCGCCAGCGCTGAATCCGCGCCAGCGTGTTCTCGGCCGCCGCCGGCCGCTTCATGCGCTTGAGGACGGTGGGGCTGCCGTGCTGGAAGGGGATGTCCAGGTACGGCAGGATCTTGCCGTCGGCCATCAGTGGCAGCACCTCGTCGACGTGAGGGTAGGGGTAGACGTAGTGAAGTCTTACCCAGGCGCCGAGGCTGCCGAGCCCCTCGCACAAGTCTTTCATGCGGGCACGGTACTCGCGGCCCTGCCAGCTGCCGCTGGCATAATGCAGGTCAGCCCCGTAGGCACTGGTGTCCTGTGAGATCACCAACAGCTCGCGGACGCCCGCCTTGACCAGACGTTCGCCCTCACGCAGGACCTCGTCGATTGGCCGCGAGACGAGTCGGCCGCGCATGCTGGGGATGATGCAGAAGCTGCAATGGTGATTGCAGCCCTCCGAGATCTTCAGATACGCGTAGTGCCGCGGCGTCAGCTTGATGCCCTGTGGCGGCAGCAGGTCGAGGAAGGGGTCGTGTTTGGGTGGCACTGCGGCATGCACGGCCTTCATCACCGAGCCGAAGTCCTGTGGGCCACTGATCGACAGCAGTTCGGGATAGCGAGCCTGCAGCCGGTCGCGGTGCCCGCCCACGCCCATGCAGCCGGTGACAATGACCTTGCCGTTCTCTGCGATCGCCTCGCCAATGGCGTCGAGCGATTCCTCGACGGCGGAGTCGATGAAGCCGCAGGTGTTGACGATCACCACCTGGGCGTCGTCGTATGCCGCTGCGGTCTCGTAGCCTTCGGCTCGGAGCTGCGTCAGGATGCGCTCCGAGTCGACCAGTGCCTTGGGGCAGCCGAGTGAGACGAAACCGACTTTGGGGGCAGGGGCAGTGGCCATGGTGGCGCCAGCATTGGGATCGGCCGCCATTTTACGGTGACGGCGGGATTCAGGCGCGGTCGACCAGGCCATGATCCTCGACCCGGGCGCGGCGCAGCAGCGTGCCGAAGCGTGCCGGTCGGCCGGCGTCCGCATACAGCCGCAGGAACAGCTCGGCCGTGGCGAGTGCGTCACCGACCGCGTGATGGCGGTGCAGGGCGCCCAGCCCAAAGTGCGTCAGCCAGTCGTCCAGCGTGTGGCAGCGCCGTGCCGCTACGGGGTGCAGTGCGCGTGCCAGGTAGGCCACATCCAGCCAGCGGCGATGATCGGGGAGTAGGCCGCAGCGGCGGGCCGCCGTCTGCAGCACCTGGCGGTCGAAGCCTGCGTGGAATCCGATCAAGGGATCATTGCCGCGAAACTGGCGCCACTGGGTAAGCGCCTCGCGGCAGGGGATCCCTGCGGCGCGGGTCTGATCGCCCAGCCCATGAATGAGCACATTGCCGGTTGGTAGCGGCTGGGTATCAGCGATCGTCAACTCCAGGCTGTCGGCTGCCTGCAGTGCGCCCCGATACAGCGCCACTGCGCCGAGGCTGAGCAAGCGATCGCGGTGGGGGTCGGGTCCGCTGGTTTCAGTATCCACCACGACCCAGCGGTCACTGTCGGACACGCTTGGAAAGCGGTATCGAAACCAGGCCCAGGGGCTCATGCCGGAAACAGCATCTGCAGCTGCTGCTGCAACTTGCGGGCCTGGCGGAAGGCCTCGCGGAGAATGCGCTGGTCGAGCGTCGACAGGCGGTCCGGATCGATGCGATTGGGGTGCGCTGCACCGACATCGTGCTGTACGCGCAACCGCAGCAGCTGCACGAACTGGAACGCTTCGATCCAGGCCTGCACCGACGCGGGGGTGAGCCGCAGCACCGGTGTGGCCTGTCGCAGGCGCGCCTCCGTGTTGGTGGCATCGACCCCGGCGGCCAGCGCCATCACCCGCGCGGCGTCAACGAAGGGCATGGTGCCATGCCGCTTCAGGTCGATACTACCCTCGCGGTCCTCCGCCAGTTGTCCCAGCCAGTTCAGCGGCGGCCGGGTTTGCAGTGCGTTACGACTGAGCAGGTTGAGAAAGCGGGTGTGTGCTTGAGCCAGCCCGGTCACCTTGTGGCGCAGCGCAAGCGCCAGCCCCGATTCGCCCGCCAGAGGACGAAAGTCGAAGAAAATGTTGGCGCGCAGCAGCGCCTCCGGGTCACCGCGCTCGACCCAGGCGCCGAAGCGCTCCCGCCATTCTTCCAGGGTCAGGCACCACTGCGGGTTGGAGGCCATGATCTGCCCCTTGCACAGCGGGAAGCCGCAATCCCGAAGCGCCGCGTTCACCGCCGCAGCGAAAGCCAGCAGACGATCGCGGGCGTGGTCGACATCGCCCTCGGTGGTAAACAGCAGTCCGTTGTCCTGGTCGGTGCTGATGGTCTGCTCGTGGCGGCCCTCACTGCCCAGCGCAAGCCAGCACCATTGAATGTCGTCGAGCGAATGCCTCGCCGCTTCCAGCGTCAGCAGCCGCTGGGTGAGCTGGTCGTTGAGGGAGCTGATGAAGCCGGTCAGTCGCGCCGCGCCGACGCCCTGCGCAACCAGGCCACGGGTGAGGCCGCGAATATCCCGCGCGGCCAGAATCAGTGCCGGCAGGTCGGTCGCCCGGCGAATGCCGCGGCTGACCTCCCGCAGCGACAAACGTTGCAGGCCAAACAGATCCCGTTCGGACACCACCCCGACCAATTGTTCATCCGCGACCAGCGCCAGATGCTGGATACCGCGCTGGGCGAGGGCCAGTGCGGCATCGCCGGCTGGGGCGTCGATGGACAGCTGGTGTACCGGGGAACTCATCACCTGAAACATCGGTGTATCCAGATCGAGGCCGGGCAGCACCACCTTGGCGACCAGATCTCCACGCGTGAAGATCCCCAGCGGTCGGCGATGGGGGTCGATCACCACGATGGCGCCGACACGCGCGGCCTGCATCGTTTCGAGCGCGCTGCGCAAGGGGGTCTCCACTTCACAGGTGACCGTCTGGCGGCGTACCAGCTCGCGCAGCGGTCGGTCCATGGCTTGGTGGCTGGTGGCCTCGGCGACGTAACTGGCCTGCAGCTCCCCGCGCGATAGCTCCAACAGGTGGGCGATGCGCCGGGTGCAGAAATCCCCAAACACCTGACTGTCGCGCACCCAGCGGTGAAAGTCCCCGGCGGGCAGGCACAGCGCGAACACGTCGTCGACGGCGTGGTAGGTGCTGGTCACCGGCCGGCTGGCCAGCAGCGCGCCCACCGGGAACAGATCGCCGGCCGCCAACTCGGTGGTGGTGCGTTCCAATCCGGCGGCAGCAGGCCGTGTTCCGCGCACCCGACCCTGGCGGACGATGAAACATGTCCGGGCAGGGCCGTCGTCGGGTGCCGCCAGCCGTTCGCCGGGTGCGAAGTAGGCGATGGGCGCGGCGCGAATGAGTTGGTCGAGGTCGGCCTCGGACATCTGCGCAAACGGTGCGTGGCCACGCAGTTGGCTGCGCAGACTGGCCAGCAGGGTTGGCGCCGGGGTGATCTCCATGGCCGGCAGTCTGCCCGCTGCACGCGTGGCCGAACAGCCGACTTTCGCAGGGGGCCGCCTTACAATCGGGGCATGATCGACCGCCCATTCGCGCCTGCTGCCGAGCGCAATGCCCCGTACATACTGACGGCGCTGCGGTCGCTGCTGGCGAGCGCGCGCACGGTGCTCGAGATCGGCAGCGGCACCGGACAACATGCGGTGTGTTTCGCCAGCGCCCTGCCGCACCTGCGCTGGCAGCCCAGTGACCGCGCCGCGCAGCTGCCGGCGATTGAGGCATGGCGGCAGGCAGCGAATCTGCCCAACCTGATGCCGCCGCGCGCGCTGGAAATCGGCCGGGACCCCTGGCCGGATGAACGCTTCGACGGCGTCTATACCGCCAACACCCTGCACTACATGCCGTGGTCAGCCGTGGTGGCGCTGTTCGAGGCCCTGCGCGGTAGGCTGCCCCGTGGCGGTCTGTTGGTGGTGTACGGGCCGTTTCGAGAGGGCGGTGCCTGGCAGGGCCCCAACGATGCCGCGTTCGACGCCCAGCTGCGGGCAAGTGGATGCGACCGCGGGGTGCGCGACTTGGAGGCGGTGGAGGCGCTGGCGGTCGCCGCCGGTCTGCTGCGGCAGGATGATGTTGCGATGCCGGCCAACAACCGGGTCGTGGCATGGCAGCAGCCATGAGCGCTTGTCCCTGCGGCGCCGGCCCGACGTATGCCGACTGCTGTGGCCGCTGGCATAGCGGCGCGCCCGCACCCGACGCCGAAGCGCTGATGCGGAGCCGCTACAGCGCGTTCGTGCGGGAAGACGTCGGGTATCTGCTGGCAACCTGGCATCCGGACTTCCGTCCGCCATCCTTGGCCTTGACGCCTGGTCAGCGCTGGCTGGGCCTGCAGGTGAAAGCGGTTGTGCGGCAGCAGGAGGACGCGGCCGAGGTGCGCTTCATTGCCCGTTCCCGCATCGGGGGCGGGCCCGCCATCCGTCACGAAGAGCGCAGTCGCTTCCGCCGGGTCGATGGTCGCTGGTACTACTGTGACGGCGATCTGGTAGGCGCGCGCGGGCGCTAATGGGTTTGTTATGCTCAGGTCATGAACATTCCGCTCCCCTGGCGCCCGCGCCGCGTATTGCGCTGGTCGCTGCTCTGCGTCGGGCTGCTGCCCCTGGCCGCACAGGCACTGTCCTTTTTGCCGTTTGAGCAGGTGCGGCCGTTTTACGACAGCATCAACTACCAGGGCAGCGAACGGGTGGTCGCCTATCTGCGGCCGACCCAGCCGCAGCCGCAGCCGCCGGCACTGATCGTCCTGCCGTTCAATCTGGGCAGTTCGGCCGCCATGGCCAACCTCACGGAAGTGGCCGAACTGGCCCGTGACGAGGGCATCTGGGTGATCATCCCCGAGGCGCCCGGGCTGACCTGGTCGCATGACCCCAACGAGTTCAACCCGGATGACGATGTCGGCTACCTGGTCGCAGTGATCGACGATGCGGTGGCGCGCTTCGGAATTGATCCGCGGCGTATCTACATGACGGGCTACTCGCAGGGCGCCAACATGACCGTCCGCATGGCCTGTGATCGGCCCGACAAGATCGCGGCGGGCGCGGTGGTGGCGGCCACCATGCGCAAAACGCTAGCGCGCCAGTGTGCGCCCGCCGCGCCGACGCCGATGGTGTTCTTCAACGGTACCGAAGATGATCAGGTGCCCTATGACGGCGGACTGCTGGAGGTCGCGCTGTCGGCGCCCGAGGCGGCGGCGCTATGGGCCGACGTCAACGGCTGCCCGGCCGTTCCTGAGCGGACCAGCCTGCCGGATACAGTGCAGGACCAGACCCGGGTTGTGGTGGACCGCTACGAGAATTGCAGTAGCGGTGGCGCCGTGCATCTGTATACCGTCGAGGGCGGCGGCCACAATTGGCCCGGCGCGCTCGACTTCATTCCCCGCGTGGGTCTGACGACCCAGGATATTCGCGCCAACCGCGAAATGTGGACGTTCTTCAAGAGGTTTGCCCGATGAGCGCGCGCGCCCTTTGGCTGGTGGCGCTGACGCTGTTGCTCAGCGCCTGTGGCGGCGGCAATGGTTTCGACGGCCCCAGCGGCTTGCCAGGCCTGGGCGCCGAGCAGCAGGCCAATGAGGTCACGGCGCTCGACCAGCAGCGACCGCGGGTGGCGCGCAATGCGGCCGGCGATGCGGTGGTGGTCTGGGAAAGTTTCAACGAGGATGGCAACCACTTCGGGATCTTCGGCCGGCGCTTCGCGGCTGGAGCGCCGGTGGGCCCGGCTTTTCGGGTCAACGCCACCACGGCCGGGCGTCAGAACTTCGGTGCGGTGGCGATGGATGCGGCAGGCAATAGCGTGGTCGTTTGGCGTAGCTCACTGCAGGATGGCCCCGGCGGCACCATCTATGGTCAGCGGTTTGGCGCCGACGGTCAGCGTCTCGGGGGCGAGTTCCAGATTGGGCCCTCCAGCTCCGACTTCGACTCCCAGTCTGAGCCACGGGTGGCGATGAATGCCGCGGGCCGCTTCGTGGTGGCTTGGAGCAATCGCGAGATCACGCAGCTGGCCATCCTGCTCGGTCGGAATGACATCGAGCAGCGCATGGTGCAGGCGCGTGTCTATGAAAATGATGGGACAGCCCTGACGGACATCATCGACGTAGTCGGGCCCAGCACTGCAGCGGTGGTCCGCGCCCCCGATGTCGGCATTGCCGACGACGGTCGCTTTGCGGTGACCTGGATCAGTGCCGGTAACCCGTCCGGGATTCGGGTGCGCAGTTTTGCCGCCGATGGCACGCCGACCTCCGGCGATCTGCAGGTGGACATCTCGCGCAATGAAGCCGCGCCGGATTTCCCTGCGTTGTCCATGAATGGCAACGGGCAGTTCGTGGTGGCCTGGGAGGCCTTCACGTTCGGCTATCGGCCGCTGGGCGTGTATGGTCGGCTGTTTGAGGGTGATGCGGACAACCCGCTCGGGTCCGAACGGCGGCTGACGGTGCCGGCACTCGGCCTGAACGAGCGCGTCACGGTGTCGATGGGGGACGATGGTCGCTTTGTGCTGGCGGGCAGCGGCGACGACAGGGTCCACGTGGCCAGTTTCTCGGCGGACGGCGCGATTCAGCGGATCTCGGCGATCAGCCGCCCCGAATTCCCCTCGCTGTTCGGGGCGGTGGCACTGGCCTCCGATGGCCGCGCTGCGGTGGCCTGGAACAGCCTTGGACAAGACGGCGACGGCCGCGGGGTGTACCTGCGGGAAGTGGCGATCGACTGACCGGCTTGCGGCGATGCAGCGCGCGCACTACAGTCTGATATCTATTGCGGTTCAAACGTTTGGGGGATTTATGGCGGCGCATTACAAAAAAATGCTTACGGTGGCAGCGGCGGCCTGTCTGGTGGCGGTGCCTACGGTGGCGGTGGTCGCCAGTGAACGTGAGCCGCAGGTGGCTGCGTACCTGACCTTGGACTTCGGCAAGCGCGAGTCCCTCAACAACTTCCACTACGGGCTGCGGATTGACCAGGACTCGTACAACGCGCGCTGGGGTCTGGCGCCGCCGCTGTTGGTGATGGACATGTCTCGCAATGGTTTTGATGCCTATCTCAACGGCCTCAGCCTGCAGGGCGTGCGCTACCAGCTCAATCAGGCCGAAGCAGCGGGTGGCGTGGCGGGACTGGGGGTGGCAGGGACCATCGCTGCCGTCACGGTGGCAGCCGTCACGGTCGGCGTGGTCGCCAATGAGGCCAGTGACGACAGCTCGTCAGGCGGCGGTGGTCAGACGACCGGCGGCCAAACCGCCGGTGGTGCGGCCGCCGGTGGTGGCACCCCAACGGGTGGAACGCCAACTGGTGGAGACGGCGGAGGAGGAGACGGGGGCGGCGGAGGCGATGGCGGCGGGTCCCCTGCGGGTGGCACGCCTACGGGCGGAACCCCGACTGGCGGAACCCCGACTGGAAGCACGGGCTCTATCTTGGATCCGATTTTGCCGCTGCGCAGCCGTGCAAACGTTTTCGAGGAGTACCGCATCGATCTCGAGCGCCAGCGTTGGCTTGACGGCGGTACCGGTCACATGGGTGATCTGGGCCTGTAACGTTTCTCCATGATGCAAGCGGACGGGGAGCCGAGGGCTCCCCGTTTCGTTTGCGCTGCGGCTTCGGGCTGATCCATGGCAAATCCCTCCCGTCTCGACGCCCTGTTTGGTATCGACCTGCGCACCTTGGCGCTGTTCCGCGTGGCGCTGTCATCGGTGATCGCCGTCGATCTGCTGCGGCGACTGTTGTTCGATCTGACCGCTTTTCACACCGGCATCGGCGTTTTGCCCGGCGGCTATCTGCTGGAAACGGACGGTCTCTGGCGACTGAACCTGATGCTCGTCAACGAACAGCCCTGGTTTGCCGGGCTGTTCCTGACGGCCGCTCTGGTGGCCGCGCTGTCGCTGCTGGTGGGCTACCGCACGCGGCTGGCGGTGATCGCGCTGTTTGTGCTGATGGGCGCGGTCGTCAACCGCAACCCGATGATTCTCATCGGCGGGGACATCCTCATTCTCTGCTTGCTGTTTTGGGCGCTGTTCCTGCCCCTGGGAGCGCGTTGGAGTGTGGATGCCGCGTTGTCGACCAGCGCACCGCCAGCGGCCAACCTGCATCGCTCCTGGGCCAGCGCCGGCCTGCTGGTGCAGGTGATGTCGGTGTATTTCTTCAGCGCCATTCTCAAGAACGGAGCGGACTGGTGGCCCGATGGTCTGGCGGTCTATTACACCGTCGAACTGGATCGCTATGTCACCGACTTCGGTGTCTGGATGCTGGAAGGCCGGCCGGGGCTCATGCAGGCGCTGAGCTATTTCGTCTATTTCCTGGAATGGCTGGGGCCACTGCTGGTGTTCCTGCCGTTCTGGAGCCGAACGCTCCGGTTGGTGGTGATGCTACTGCTGATGGGCATGCACATCGGTTTCATTCTTTGCATCGAGATCGGGCACTTCCCCTATGTCAGCCTCAGCTCGCTGACGACCTTCCTCGGCGGCTGGTTCTGGGACGCCCTGGACCGACGGCCGGTGCGGCAGCGTCCCTTGCAGTTGTTCTATGACCGCGACTGCGGTTTCTGCCTGAAGATGTGCCTGCTGCTGCGGACCTTCCTGGTGTTGCCGCGAAGCCTGGTGCTGCGACCCGCGCAGGATGACCCACGTGCCGGCCCGCTACTGGAGGCGCACTATTCCTGGGTGGTCATCGATCACCACGATCGCGCCCATCTGAAATGGGACGCCTTCGTTGCGCTGGTGCGCGCATCGGCGCTTTTTGCATGGCTCGGCCCCGTTCTTGCCTTGCCCCTGTGGCGGCGCCCGGGCACCTGGCTGTACGACCGGGTTGGCGCGCATCGCGGGGGATTCGGTCGTCTAACGGCCTGGCTGCTGCCACTGCGTCCGATCCGCTTCGAGGTGGGGCGACGGGCCCAGTTATGCGCTGGGTTCGCGCTGTTGCTGACGCTGGTGTGGAACCTCTCCACCGTCGAGTGGGTACCCAAAGCGCCGGTACAGCAGGCCCTGATGCCGGCGTTTCGGTTGTTGCGGATCGACCAGGTGTGGAACATGTTTGCGCCGTTCCCGTCACGGGCCGATGGCTGGACGGTGTTCCCAGGCCGGCTCGAGGACGGTCGCGAAGTGGATGTGCTGCAACCCGATGCACCCTTGCGTTGGGACCGTCCGCAGCGTATGTCGCAACACGAGAATATTCGCTGGCACACCTATCGTTGGCGCATCTGGGAAAAGCGCTACGCAGGTCACCGCCTCCACTATGGCCGCTATCTCTGTCGTCAATGGAATGCTGCGGCGCTGCCGGGACAGCGCCTGATCGGGTTCCGCATGGTGTGGATGCAGGAGTTCTCGGTGCCGCCGGGCGAAACGCCCGAGGTGAAGCCGGCGACCGGCTGGACCCACGAATGCGCCACTGACGCGGCCGAAAAGGGTTTGCCGCCGCCCATGCCACCCGCCTTTTGAGGTCCGAGGTCAGGGCGTCTCCAGGGATTCTGACAGCGACAGCCAGGCGTCTTCCACCGCTGCCAATTCCTGGCCGGCACGTTGGCGCGCCTGCTGCAGCGCCAGCGCCTCATCGCGTCGCTCGGGCGCATACAGAGTCGGCGACGCCAGTTCCGCGTCGAGCGCGGCGCACTGGGCGCTGAGCTTCTCCAGCTGCCGCTCCAGTTTGCGCAGTCGATCACGGGCCGCGCGACGGTCCGGCGCCGGTGCTGTAGCGCGCGCCGGGGCGGCGGTCGGCGCCGCAGCCGACTGACGTTGCGCCCGCAGCCAACGCGCGTAGTCGTCCAGGTCGCCGTCGTAGGGCTCACAGCGGCCATCCGCCACCCGCCACAGGGCATCACAGACCGACTCCACCAATTGCCGGTCATGGGAGATCAGCACCACCGCGCCGGCGAAGTCCTGCAGCGCCAAGGCCAAGGCCTCGCGCATTTCCAGGTCTAGATGGTTGGTCGGCTCATCAAGCAGCAACAGTGCCGGGCGCTGATAAACCACCAGGGCCAGCGCCAGGCGCGCCTTTTCGCCGCCGGAAAAAGGGGCAATGGCTTCCACTTGGCGGTCGCCGTGAAAGGCGAACTGGCCGAGATAGTCGCGTAAGGCTTGCTCGTTGGCGTCCCGATCCAGCCGATGCAGGTGCAGCAGGGGACTGGCGGCCGGATCCAGTTGATCCATCTGGTGCTGGGCGTAGTAGCCCACCGTCAGCCCTGGGGCGCGGCGCACCTCGCCGGCGACAAAGGGCAGAGTGCCGGCCAGGCTTTTCACTAACGTGGACTTGCCGGCGCCATTGCCACCGAGTAGGGCGATCCGATCGCCCGGGTTGAGCACCAGTTTGAGCTGCTTCAACAGCGGCGTCTGCTCGTAGCCGGCCTGACCGTGCATGACACTGAGCAAGGGGTGCGCGAGGTTGTCCGGCGCCCGGAACTGGAACTGAAACGGACTCGATAGCAATACCGGTGCGATGGTCTCCATCCGCTCCAGCGCCTTCAGCCGCGACTGCGCCTGACGCGCTTTGGTGGCCTTGGCGCGGAACCGGTCGACGAAGCGCTGCAGGGATTCGCGCCGTCGCTGTTGGTCCGCGTGTTGCTGTGCCTGCTGCTGCAGCCGTTCCGCTCGCTGACGCTCGAACGCACTGTAGCTGCCGGTATAGCACTGCGCAGCTTCGGCTTGCAGGTGTAGTGTGTGGGTGGTGACCGCGTCGAGGAAGGCGCGGTCATGGGAGATCAGCAGCAGCGTGCCGGCGTAACTGGCCAGCAGGTCCTGCAGCCACAGGGTGGCATCAAGGTCGAGGTGATTGGTGGGCTCATCGAGCAGCAGCAGGTCAGCGCGCTGCATCAGCGCACGCGCCAGATTGAGGCGCATGCGCCATCCGCCGGAGAAGCTGGCCACCGGCTGCAGCTGCATCGCCGTGGTGAACCCGAGGCCACGCAGCAGCTGTGCGCAGCGGGACTCCGCAGCATAGCCGTCAATGGCGGCCAGCCGGTCGTGGGCACTGGCCATGGTCTGGGCATCGCCGCGTGCTTCGGCATCGGCCAGCGCCCTCTGCAGCTGGCGCAGTTCGACGTCGCCATCCAGGGCATGGCTCAGCGCGCTTTCGGGCCGTGCCGGCACGTCCTGTTCGACCGCCGTGATGCGGCGGTCGCGCGGCCACTCGATGGCGCCGCCGTCGCACTCGAGCTTGCCGAGAATGGCGGCGAACAGGCTGCTCTTGCCGACGCCATTGGCGCCGACCACACCCACCCGCTGACCCGGGTGGATGGTCACGTCGAGCTGGGAGAACAATACGCGGGGGCCGCGTCGCAGGGTGACGCCAGAGAGCTTGAGCATGGCGATAGTCTACTGGCGCTACCGGGGGTAACCGCTACACTGACGGCATGACGGGGAATCTCTGCGAGCGCGATTGATGCGCGGGTGGCGCGACTGGTTGGACCTGCTGCGGCACCGCGGCGAGCCGCCGCAGGTGCAACGCGCGCGGCTGGACCCACTGCCGCCAGCCTATGCTGCGCGATTCGATCCCGGGCGCGTATCCCTGGCCGAGGTGGTGCCGGACGATGCGCCGGTCTGGTCGGCACTGCATCAGGGTCTGCTGCAGGCGGACGAGGGTTCGCGCCGGGCCCTGGTGGTCACGAGTCACCACGCCGAGCGCCTGATCCCGCTGTGCGAGGCAGTGGCCACGCGCGCTGCCGAACGGCGCCTTGCGCTTACGCTGGTGCCCGCGGATGCCCGCTGGCGGCAGCCGACGGACCTGTTGTCGGCGATCGCTTCGGCGCTGGCACTGGACCCCGCGCCGACCCGCGTCGAGGCGCTGATCGACCATCTCAATGCGGGCCCGTCCCAGGTGTTGATGCTGCCGGCGTTGCAACAGGCAGTGCTGCGGGTGCCCGGCACCGCGGCCATGTTGACCACGCTGATGCGGCTGATCCTGGGCACCCGCGGTCGGATTGGCTGGTGCCTTGCCGTGCAGGCCACCGCCTGGGCGCGCTGGCAGCGCTGGGTGGGGCTGGATGGCGCCATCGACGAGGTGGTGGCGCTGGAGGGGCTGGACGATGCCACCCTGGCAGAGGGGTTGTGGCAACGGCACCAAGCGGGTGACCGCCCTTTGCAGATCGCCCTGGAGGTCGGTGGCCGCGCACGCGAGCCGCGGCGCGTCGACGGGCCCGAGCACGAAGCCCTGCGGGATTGGGTGCGTGCGGCGCGGTCGTTGTCAGGCGGTGATCCGGGGCGGCTGCTGGCGCATTGGCGGCAAGCAGCGGGATTGGATCCGGCCAGCGGGGCGATCGAGCTGCGGGCGCCGGCCGTGCCCAGCTGGCCGGCGCTGGGCCGGCTACCGCCGCGGCAACGATATGCCCTGATTGAGGTCATGGCGCATGATGGCCTGCAGCTCGCAGAGCTGGCCGAGCTGTTCGTCTGTACCGCCGATGACATGGTCAAGGACATGGCGCGGCTGGTGGCCGCAGAGCTGCTGGAGCGGACCGGCAGCGGCTATCACCCGCCACAGTCCTGGAGTGCCCGGCTGGCGCGACAGCTGTCGGCGCTGCAGGCGCTGGAGTAAGGGCGATGAAAGACGAGGTCGACGACAAGATCAGCACCTTGTTCACCGGCGTCGAGTGGGCGGACGTGCTGGTCGCGGTGCTGATCCTCGCTTTCACTCCGGGGCTGATCGCGCTCTACGGCCGGGTCATGCGTTGGCTGGCCGACGAGTATCCGCGTATCCGCATGGGGGTGATGGCCAGCGTGCCGGTATTCCGCTTGCTGGCCTGGGTGGTGGCCAGCGTGCTGGTGATCTTCGTCGCCCTCGACCTGCCGCGGGAGACCCTGTTGGCGGTGGGGGCGTCTGCGGCGCTGGCGGTCGGCCTGGCCTTGCAGGATGTACTGAAGAGTGTCGTGGCCGGCGTGGTGATGCTGTTCCAGCGGCCGTTGGCGGTCGGCGACATGGTGGAGATCGGTGGCCAGTACGGCGAGGTCATCAGCACCGGCCTGCTGTCTGTGCGGATCCGTACCTTCAACGACAACATCGTTACTGTACTCAATTCGAAGGTGTTCTCGGAGCCGGTGATCAATGCCAATTCCGCCAGCCTGCAGGAACTGGTGGCGGTACCGCTGATGTTGTTTGGTGACGTCGACGCCGCCCAGGTGCGCAGCATCTGCGAGGAGGCCGCGGCCTGTTCGCCGTATGTCACGCTCTCGCGTCCCATCGTGGTCGTGGTCGAGGATGACAGCGACCAGCGGCAGGCGACTCGCTTCACGCTCAAGGCTTACGTCAGCGACGTGCGGTGCGAACGGCTGATGGCCACCGACTTGCTGCTACGGGCGCGTCGCGAGCTGGCTCGGGCGGGCTTGCTGCGGGACCCCTTGTCATTTTCCTTTCACGCCGACACCTGAGCGAACACCATGGACCTGCCGCGTATCGTCATCCTGTTCGGATATTCCGGCCTCATTCCCTTCCTGGTGGGTCCGGCCTGGCTGAGCCTGTCGCCGGCCACGGCGCCGCAATGGATCGATGCCGCCTGGCTGGCCTATGCCGCGATGATCGCCAGTTTCATGGCGGGGACCTTCTGGGGTTTCGCCCTGCCGGCCTCGATGGGCCCGAGCGGACAATTCGGCCTGCTGATCTCGGTGGTGCTCATGCTGATGTCCTGGGTTGCGTTGCTGCTGCCCTTTGCCCCGGCCTTAGCGCTGCTGGCGCTGGTGTTTCTGCTGTTGCTGGCGGCTGATTTCTGGCGGGAGCGGGTGTTGGACACCATTGGCGGCTACTTCGCCCTGCGCTCGGGGCTGACCATCGGCGTGCTGGTGGCGATCGCCTGGCGTTTCCTGCTGTCCGCCTGAACCTCGGCGCATCCTGCGCTACGCTGAGACCTGTCTTGCCACTTGGTGATGCCCATGACCCCGCCCGACACCCTTCCATCGCTGCAATCACAGGTGAGCCCCGCGGAATGGCAAGCACGGCTTGATCTGGCAGCGGCCTACCGGCTGGTCGCGCTGTTTGGCTGGTCCGACCTGGTGTTCACCCACCTCACCGCCAAGGTGCCCGGTCCGGAGGCCCACTTCCTCATCAATCCCTATGGGATGATGTTTGACGAAATCACCGCCTCCAGTCTGGTCAAGGTGGACCTGCAGGGGCGCAAGGTGATGGAGAGTCCCTACGAGATCAATCCCGCCGGGTTCACCATTCACAGTGCCATCCACGCCGCGCGCGAGGACGCCCACTGTGTGATGCACACGCATTCGCTCAACGGCGTCGCGGTGTCGGCCCAGCGCGGCGGCGTGCTGCCCTTGTCGCAGCAGTCGATTTTCGTGCTGTCCTCGTTGGCGTATCACGACTACGAAGGCGTCGCGCTCAACGAGGACGAAAAGCCGCGGCTGGTGGCCGACCTCGGCCAGCGCAACTTCTTCATGCTGCGCAACCATGGCCTGCTGACGGTGGCGCCCACCATTCCTGATGCCTTCCTGTTCATGTACCTGTTCGAGGCGGCTTGCACCATCCAGGTCCGGGCCCAGGCCGGTGGCGGTGAGCTGGTGCCGATCGACGCGCGGATCATCGCCGGCGCCCAGCAGCAGGCGCAGCAGGTCACCCGCGGGGCGGGGGGGCAGCTGGCCTGGCCCGGTCTGTTGCGGCGACTGGACCGGCAGGACCCAGGCTGGCGAACGTGACGCTGCGGATCGGCATCGACCTTGGCGGCACCAAGACCGAAGCGGTGTTGATGGCGCCGGATTCGGCCCTGCTGGCGCGTGCCCGGCGTCCCACGCCGCACCATGATTACCAGGGACAGATCGATACCCTGGTGGCGCTGGTGGACGAGATGGAAGCTGCGGCCGGGCAGTCCGGCCTGCCGGTCGGCATCGGGCATCCCGGTGCCATCTCCCCGGCGACCGGGCGCATCAAGAACGCCAACTCGCTCTGTCTCAATGGACAGCCGATGAAAGAGGCCCTGGAAGCCCGCCTCGGACGCGAGATCCGTATGGCCAACGACGCCAATTGCCTCGCCGTATCGGAGGCGCGAGACGGCGCCGCAGCGGGCGCAAGGGTGGTGTTCGGCGTGATCCTCGGCACCGGGACCGGCGGCGGTATCGCCATTGACGGCCAGCCCTGGCTCGGCGCCAACGCCATCGGCGGCGAGTGGGGCCACAACCCGCTGCCCTGGCCGCGCCCGGAATGGGGCGAGATTCCCGGTCCACGACACTGGGATGGGCAACATGGGTCGATCGAAGCCTATCTGTCCGGTCCCGGGTTGGCGCGCGATCACGCACAGGTGACCGGCCAGTCCCTCAGTGGCGAACAGATCGTCGCTGCCGCCGAACAGGGCGATCCGGCCTGTCAGGCCAGCCTCGGACGTTACGAGGACCGGCTGGCACGCGCACTGGCCAGCCTGATCAACGTGCTCGATCCCGATGTCATCGTGCTGGGCGGGGGGCTGTCGCGGGTGCCGCGCTGGTATCGCCACGTTCCAGCGCTGTGGGACCAATGGGTGTTTTCGGATCGCGTGGACACCCGTCTGGTGCCGGCGCAGCACGGCGACAGCTCTGGCGTGCGCGGCGCGGCCTGGCTATGGCCGGCATGAGCCAGGTGGTGCTGCTGGTGGGCCTGCCGGGTTCCGGCAAGTCGACCTTGCTACGGCAGTTGCTGCCGCAGCGGCCCTGGGCGGTGGTGGACCGCGACCAGATCCGCAAAACGATGTTCCCGGTGTTTTTCGACAACCGGGCGGAAAAGGACGCCGCCAACGTGGCGGTCTGGACCGCGCTGGAGACCCATCTGGCCTTCGGGCACGATGTCTTCATTGACGGCATGACCTTCGCCAGCCAGGCCAACCGTGACCGCGCTGCGGCCATCGCGGTGCGCTACGCCGCGCGGCTTCGGCAGCTGTGGATGGACCTGCCGGTGGCGGTGGCGGCGGCCCGCATCGGTGGTCAACCCGACCACCCCTCGCCGGAACGGGTGCCGGCGCTGGCGGCCGAGGTGGCGGCCCGGTTCGCGCCGCTCTGCGGCGACTACCTGCGACTCGATGCCACACAGCCCGCAGCGATGCTGGCCGAGCAGGCGCTCGACTGGCTCAGGGCCGGTTGACGCGCGCTAGGCGGGCAGCCGATCAGTCCAGCGCAGCCAGCGGCGGATCAGCCGGACGGCCAGCCAGGTGGCAATCAGGAAGGACGCCAGCCCGTGCAACACGAACATCAGCACCGCAGCCGCCAACGGCCAGCCGGGGGCCGTCGACAGCCAGGCCTGGAGCGAGCGCATCACCGTCGGTACCACGGCGCCCGGGTCGGCGGCTGCCGCCGCCTCGATCACCACGTTCAGTGCCTCGATGGCCAGCAGGGCAGGGAACAGCAGCAGGGCGTAGAGCAGCAGATAAGCCAGTAGCGCGCCGATCCAGGTGCGCCCGACGAACCGCAGATGGCTGCCTACGGTAGCGGACGCATCGCCAGCGGCCCATCGGCAGGCCCCGTAAGCGAAGGGCGCCAGCAGCATCAGCAGGGGCCCGAGGTTGGCAAAGGCCAGCATGACCAGCAGGGCACCGCTGAGGTAGCCCCAGGTGACGCGTTCGCTGCTGTCAGCCTTCATGCCATGGGCATCGGCTTGCGTTCGGAGTAGCCGAGGAAACCGCGGACGATCCGGTAGATGTACCAGATGGCGACCGCGAAATAGATCAGGAATCCAATGCCGATGAAGGCCAGGATCGAGGCCACCAGGGTCCACAGCACGCCGAACCAGAAGCTGCGCAGCAGCCAGCGATGGTGGCTGCGGACGAACGTGCTGTCGGTCTCGTTGACCTTGAGATGATTGACGATCACCCCGGCGATGGCGGTGATACCGCCGGTAAAGGCGCCCAGAGCGTGCAGCACATAGGCCACCAGCAGGGTGTTACGTTCCGGCTCGGTGCCGGCATCCACGGTTTCAAGAGCATCCATGTCGGGCTCCATCGTCTGAGTCTGGCGTCAGCCTAGCATCGTGACGGGCGGGACGAACAAAAACGCCGCCCGCAGGCGGCGTTCTGGCGGCCATCCAGCGGCCGAATCAGCCCTGATAGGCCTTGATGCCGGCCTCGATCTCGGCGCGGGCAGCGGCGGCGTCACGCCAACCGGCTACCTTCACCCACTTGCCCTTTTCGAGATCCTTGTAGCGCTCGTAGAAGTGCTGGATCTCGTTCTTGGTGCGTTCCGGCACATCGGCCAGATCGCGCAGGTGGTCGTAGGCCCCGTTGCTGACCTTGTCGGTCGGCACCGCCAGCAGCTTGGCGTCGCTGCCCTTCTCATCGGTGGTGTCGAGCACGGCCACGGCGCGGCACTTGAGCACGCTGCCGGCAACGATCGGGTGCGGCGTCATCACCAGCACATCCACCGGGTCGCCGTCGCCGCCCAGGGTCTTGGGAACGAAACCGTAGTTGGCGGGGTAGCTCATCGCCACGTTCATGAAGCGGTCGACCATCAGCAGGCCGGTGTCCTTGTCGACTTCATACTTGACCGGCGGCCCGTAGGCCGGGATCTCGATGACGACGTAGAATTCTTCGGGCGCCTTGTCGCCGGGGCCCAGTGCTTCGATACCCATGCTGATCCTCGCTAGATTCGGGAGTGGAGTGCCGCAGCGGCGGGCCGTCCTTCACCCCGGGCCGCGACGAAACGGGGCCGGAGTGTACGCCGATGGTCGATTCGCCGTCATCCTGCATTGACGGGGTCAACAGGCAACCGTTACCGTTCCGGGCCGTCCGTTGGGGTCCGCGCGTTACTGCGCCGGGAAATACGCGACGCCCGGGGCCCGAGTGCCCTGGCGCACTTCATCCATTCAGAGGTTGATACGTACATGAGGATCGTACTGCTGGGTGCGCCCGGCTCAGGCAAGGGCACCCAGGGTGAGCGGCTGGTGGCCCAATACGGCATCCCCAAGATCTCCACCGGCGACGCTCTGCGTGCGGCGGTGGCTGCCGGCACCGAACTGGGCAAGCAGGCCAAGGCGGCGATGGATGCCGGGCAGCTGGTCGACAATCGGATCGTCATCGGCATCGTCGAGGAGCGGTTGCAGCAGGCGGATGCGCGCGAGGGCTTCATTCTGGACGGCTTTCCCCGCAATACCGCGCAGGCCGAGGTGCTCGATGGCATGCTGGCGAAAATGGGCCACAGCGGCATCACCCACGCGGTGCACCTGCATGTGACCGACGAAGAGATCGTGCGCCGCTTGCTGGAGCGCGCCAAGATTGAAGGCCGCGCCGATGACAAGGAAGACGTCATTCGCAAGCGGATCGAGGTCTACAACGCCGAGACCGCGCCGCTGCTGGACTACTACCAGGCGCAGGGCAAGGTGCAGACCGTGGAAGGGGTGGGCTCCATGGACGCCATCTTCGCGCGCATCACCGCCGTGCTTGGCGGCTGAGCGATCGATCTCATAACAAAGCCCCGCTACGGCGGGGCTTTTTTGTGTCGGCTGGCCTCACGCCTTGGCGGCACTGGCCTGGCGTAGCACCGCACCGTAGCTGGGGGCCGCCCGCACCCCATGGCGCTGGCGCAACAGCGCGTGCAGCGCCGGCAGGCGGAACCAGGGGACTGCGGCCAGCAGATGATGCTCAAGGTGATAGTTGACGTTGAACGGCGCCACGGTCAGGCGGGCCAGCAGGCCAGCGCGGGTGGTGCGCGTGTTGCGCAGCGGATCGGCGCTTTGCTCCATGCAGGCGTGCTCGGCAATCGAGCGCAGGCGGATGAACAGGCTGAAGGTGGTGAGGTAGGCCACGGCCCAGGCGCTGAACAGCCAGGCATGTCCGAGTAGCGCGAGGCTGCTCAGCAGGGCCAAGTTGAGCAGGAACACACCCGCCAGGTTGCGCGCCCCCTCGGCGGCGTAGTCGCGAATACGGCGGCCGTTGCGGGGTCGCCGCGTCACGGTGGCAGCGACGGTGTACTCGAACACCCCGATATCGATCAGCAGCTGGGCCGCGATCCGCCGCAGTCCGGTGATCCCGGACAGATCCCGCAAGATCTTCTTCAGCAGGCTGCGGCGGGTGGTGGGAAACGGCTTCACCAGGCTGAGATCAGGATCGCCCGGCTGCCCGGTATGTTGATGATGCTGCAGGTGATGCTGGCGGTAGCGCGGCACGTCGTTCCAGATCCAACGGGCGGCCAGCCAGTCCCCCGCCCAGTCGTTGAGGCCGCGATGCTGGAACAGCGTCCGGTGGGCCGCCTCATGGGCCAGGATGGCCAGCGCCAGTTGGCGCCCGCCCAGCACCACCACCACGGCGACGAAGATCAGGGGATGCGGCCACCGCGCCAGCACGGCCAGGCTCAGCCCGATGACCGCCCAGGTGCTGAGCACAGCCCAGGCCCCCATCCAGTTTGAACGGGCTGTGAAGCGGCGGATTTCGTCGGGGGAGAGCAGTGCGCGGGCCATGGGGACTCCGGGGGTGGTTTGGGCGCCCTATGGGGCGCTGGGGTGCTGGGCCTCGATCCAACGGCGCCAGATGCCGTGGCCGAAGCGGTCAAATTGGTGGACGGTCTTCACCAGGGCCTGCCGCGCATCGATATCCACCCACTGCGCCGGCAGGCGCGGGTCGAAGACGATTTGGCGGATGCCTTCGCTGCCCAGCAGGAAGGCTTCGCGGGCGGCCATTTCGAGGTCGAGCCGTGGGGCGCGGCGCATCCACGCCTGCAGGGTGCTGTTCAGTTCCCGATACCGCTGGCTGAGCGCCTCGCCATCCCAGAGGGTGCGGATGCGTGCCACCACGGTGGGGTCGAAAGCCTGTGCCACGCAGAGGATGGCGCTGTCCTCCAGCCCCAGTCCGGTCAACCGGCGCTGTACGGTCGGCGGTGACTCGCTGAGGTTGTCTGGGCGCACCTGCAGCGTGTCGTGCAAGGGCCGAAAGCCCAGCATGTCCAGTGCCCGCTGGCGCCGCCGCCGCGCGCCGCGGTCGGCGCCGGCCCGGGGATCCAGATGAATCAGCAGATGGCGCTCACCATCCCAGGGCCGGGTCCGCTGCTCGGCGGTGCGCCAGGTGGCGACGTCGTCGGCCAGCTCGTGGGCACGGGCGCTGAGTTGGTACCAACCCCGTTCGGTGCCTTCAATGAGGCCGTCCGCCGACAGTCGCGCCAGGCTCACCCGCACGCTGCTCTCGCGGTGGCCGAACAGGCCACAGGCGGCGATGGCATCACGCGCCGACAGCGCCTGGCCTTCGGTGGCCAGCAGCAAGTCCAGCACCAGGCGACGGGGGGTGGTTTTCATTACATGGTCGTATTAAAGCGAATCGATAGACGTAATGTTACAACCACTGTATAAGTAATCGCAATATTGGTAATGAGTTCATCCATGTCTTCCACTCCCTTGGTGCAGGTCACGCCGGGTCGCCCCGTGTGGCAGATCGAGATCAACCGGCCGCAGGTGCGCAACGCGGTCGATGGACCGACCGCGGCTGCCCTGGCCGAAGCGTTTCGCGCCTTCGAGGCCGATGAGGGTGCGTCGGTGGCGGTGCTGACCGGTGCCGGTGCCCACTTCTGCGCCGGCGCGGACCTCAAGGCCGTCGCCAGTGGTGACCCGGCGCGCGCCAACCGGCTGCAGCCCCAGGGCGATGGCCCGATGGGGCCCAGCCGAATGGCGCTGGACAAGCCGGTGATCGCCGCGGTGCAGGGCTACTGCGTGGCGGGCGGTCTTGAACTGGCCGCCTGGTGTGATCTGCGCGTGGCCGACGAGACGGCCGTGTTTGGGGTGTTCTGCCGTCGATTTGGGGTCCCGCTCATTGATGGCGGTACGGTGCGGCTGCCGCGTCTGATCGGCATGAGCCGGGCGATGGATCTCATCCTCACCGGGCGTCCGGTGACCGCTGATGAGGCCTTGCAGATGGGGCTCGCCAACCGGGTGGTCGCGGCCGGTGAGGCCCGCGCTACAGCACTGGCGCTGGCTCATCAGCTGGCGGCCTTCCCACAGACCTGCTTGCGCGGCGATCGCCGTAGCGCCTACCACCAGTGGGGGCAGGACGAGGCCGCCGCGCTGGCCCATGAATTCCAACAAGGCATGGTCACCCTGCAGTCCGGCGAGACCGTCGCAGGCGCCAGCCGCTTTCGTGATGGGCTCGGTCGTCACGGCCAATTCGACGACGCCTCGGCGGAGACCTGAGATGGACAGCCTCACCACCCTGACCTACGACGTGACGGGGCGCATCGCGCGCATCACCCTGAACCGCCCTGCACGCGGCAATGGCATCACCCTGGAGCTGCCGCGGGAATTGGCGGCCTGCGTGGAACGCGCCAATCTCGATCCGGCGGTGCACGTGCTTGCGCTGTCCGGCAATGGCAGCGGGTTCTGCGGCGGGTACGACCTGGTCGACAGTGCCGAGACCCTGCAGCTGGGCACGCCGAGTGCAGATCGTCCGGCCGGATCGGTGCTCGATCCGGCGGTGCAGATGCGCAACCATGCACCCGGCGCGGTGTGGGACCCGATGGTCGACTACGCCATGATGAGTCGTAACGTCAAGGGTTTCATGAGCCTGTTTCACAGCGATAAGCCGGTGGTGTGCAAGGTGCATGGCTTCTGTGTCGCGGGGGGCACCGACATGGCGCTGTGTTCCGACCTGCTGGTGATCGCAGATGACGCCAAGATCGGCTACCCGCCGGCTCGGGTCTGGGGTTCGCCGACCACCTCGCTGTGGTTCCATCGGATCGGGCTGGAGAAGGCCAAACGGCTGCTGTTCACCGGCGACTGCCTGTCCGGTCGGGAAGCGCAGGAATGGGGGCTCGCCATCGAGTCGGCGCCGCCGGACCAGCTCGATGAGCGCTTCGAGATCCTGTTGGCGCGCATTGCGCAGATGCCGATCAACCAGTTGGTGATGATGAAGCTGCTGCTCAATCAGTCGGTGATGCAGCAAGGGCTGCACTCCACCCAGCTGCTGGGCACGGTGTTCGACGGCATCACCCGCCATACCGCCGAAGGCTACGCGTTCCAACAGCGCGCCGCCGAAGCGGGATTTCGCCAGGCGGTGCGTGAGCGCGACGACCCCTTCGGCGATGCCGGGCTCTCCACCTTCAAGGGTTGAGGAACGTCGCGGGGCTTTCCGCTGAGGGCGCCCACTGCGTATGCTCCGGCCATGGCAAAACGACCGCTCGGCACCCTGCGCATCATCGGCGGCACACACCGCTCGCGTCAGATCTCCTTTGATGCCAGCACCGGTGTGCGGCCAACGCCGGACCGTGTGCGGCAGACGCTGTTCGACTGGCTGGCGCCGGTCATCCATGGCGCCCGTTGTCTGGACCTGTTCGCCGGCTCCGGTGCGCTCGGCCTGGAGGCGGTCTCGCGGGGCGCTGCGCATGTCACGTTTGTCGAGAGTGGTGCCGCGCAGGCATCGATGATCCGCGACGCCTGTCGCCTGCTGAAGGCCGACAATACCGACGTCACCACACTCGATGCGCTGTATTTCATCGAGCAGACCTGGCACCGTTTTCATGTGGTGTTCCTCGATCCCCCCTATGGCGGCGACACGCTGGCGCGCGCGCTGGTGGACCTGCCGAAATGTCTGGCGCCGGGCGCCTACGTGTATCTCGAATGGCCGTTGGGGCATGCGCCGGCATTGCCCGAAGGGTTTCGCCTGCACCGCGAGAAGCAGGCCGGGCAGGTATGCTTTGCGCTCGCCATCTACGAGCCGACTGGAGCTGCCTCCGCATGAAAATTGTCGCTGCCTACTCCGGCACCTTCGACCCCATTACGCTGGGGCACAACGACATCATGCATCGCGCCGCACGCATGTTTCCCAAGCTGATCATCGCCGTCGGGCTTAATCCGGCGAAGAACCCGCGGTTCAACCTGGAAGAGCGGGTGGCGCTGATCGAGGCCTGCGTGGCCGACCTGCCGAACGTTGAGGTGAAGGGCTTCACCGGCCTGGTGGTGGACTTCGCCCGCGAGCATCAGGTCAACGTGCTGGTGCGCGGTGTCCGTACGGTCGGCGATGTCGACTACGAGAAGCAGATGGCCGTGATGAATCGCGATCTCTACCCCCAGTTGGATACGGTGATGTTGGCCCCCAGCCCCGAGTTTGCTCATCTGTCCTCCAGCCTGGTCCGCGAGCTTGCGGGCCTGGGCGCACCGGTGGAAAAGCTGGTGCCGAAGCCGGTCATCAAGCCGCTGCTGGAGCGGTTTGGTCGCGAGTCCAAGGCGGCGCCGGCCCGGCGAACGCGACGGCGTTAGACTGGGGGCATGTCCCTCAAGATTACTCACGACTGCATCAACTGCGACGTCTGCGAGCCGGTGTGTCCCAACCACGCCATCTATCAGGGCTTGGAGATCTACGAGATCGATCCGGCCCTGTGCACCGAATGTGTCGGGCACTTCGAGACGCCACAGTGTCAGCAGGTGTGCCCGGTGGACTGCATCCCCTTGGACCCCGATCACCGCGAGACCCGGGCGCAGTTGCAGGCCAAGTACGAAGGCCTGATCCGCGTGTTGGGGCCGGCGTGATGCGCGGCCGTGGCGGGATCGCAGCGGCGCTGCTGCTGGCGCTGGCGCCCGCCGTCGAGGCGCGCGAGGCGGCCTGTGCCACGGCCCACCCGGATGCCACCGCAGCCTGCATCGAGATCCTGGCCGCTGGCGGCAATGCCATGGACGCCGCGGTGGCGGCATCGGCGGCCTTGGCGGTGGTCGAACCCACCGGGTCCGGTTTGGGCGGTGGCGGCTTCTGGCTGGTGCACCGGGCGGCGGACGATCACAGCGTGTTCGTCGATGGCCGCGAGACCGCGCCGATGGCCGCCCGTCCAGAGCATTATCTGGACGAGACTGGTACGCCGGTGCCGGCGCGCTCGCTGCATGGGGCCCTGGCCGCCGGCATTCCGGGCGAGCCGGCGGCATTGATCCATCTGGCCGAGCGCTATGGGCGGCTGTCGCTGGCCCGCAGCCTGGCGCCGGCGCAGCGACTGGCGGCGGACGGCTTTGTGGTCGACGCCGACCTTGCCGAAGCCTTCGCCACCCACTGGCCCCGTTTCACGGACGGCGCCAAGGCCACCTTCGCCATCGATGGCCGTGCGCCGCGTAGCGGCGAGCGTCTCCAGCAACCGGACCTCGCGGCCCTACTGACCGCGCTCGGCGCAGAGGGCCGGGCAGCGTTCTACAGCGGCGATTTCGCACAACGATTGGTTGAGGGGGTGCGTGCCGCCGGGGGCCATTGGCAGATGGCCGACCTCCGGCACTATGCCGTGCGCGAACGCGCACCCCTGGTGTTCCACTTCCGCGATGCGCGCATCACCACCAGTCCACCCCCATCCGCTGGCGGCGTGGCGCTGGCGCAGATCTTCGGACAGCTCGAAGCGCTCGGGGTCGCGTTGCCGCTGTCGGACGCGGGGCATCATCTGCTGGTGGAAGCCATGCGTCGCGCCTACCGTGATCGCGCGGCCTGGTTGGGCGATCCCGACCAGGTGCATGTGCCGGTGCGCCAACTTACTGCGCATGCCACCACCCGGCGCATGGCGGCGGGGATCGATCCCACGCAGGCGACGCCCAGCGCCACCCTGGCGCCGGCGGTGCCGACACCCGAGGGGGACAACACCACCCATTTGTCGGTGCTCGACGCCGACGGCAACCGGGTGGCCGCCACGCTGTCCATCAATATCCCGTTTGGCGCCGCCATGGTGATCCCCGGCACCGGGATCCTCCTCAACGATGAGCTGGATGACTTCGCGATGAGCGTCACCGCCAGCAATGTCTACGGCCTGATTGGCTCGCAACCCAACCTGCTGGCGCCGGGCAAACGTCCGCTGTCGTCGATGACGCCGACCTTTGTGGAGTCGCCGCGCGGCCTATTGATTCTCGGCACGCCCGGCGGCAGTCGCATCATCACCATGGTGGCGCTGGGCATGCTGAGCTGGCTGGGCGGTGGTGATGTCTCACAGGTGGTGTCGGCCGGGCGCTTCCATCACCAGTACCTGCCCGATGTCGTCGAGGTGGAGCCCGAGGGTCTGGCGCCGGCGCAGCGCGCCACGCTGGAGGCCAAGGGTCATGCGATTCAGGATGTGGCGCGTCGCTATGGCGACATGCAGGCGGTGTCCTCGGAAGCGACCGGGGTGCGCGCCGCCTCTGATCCGCGGGGTATCGGGATGGCACGGGTGTTGCGGACGGAGTAGCGGCGGCTTGCAGGCACGGGATGTGACTGGCAGGCTCAGGTCACGCCCACAAAAAGGTTGTCAATGATGGCGCTTCGCAACCAGATCCAGCTGATTGCCTATCCCAACCGCATCGGCAAGAACCTGCGTGACCTGCATACGGTGATGACGGGGTACTTCCGCAAGGCACTCGGCGGGGTGCATATCCTGCCGCTATACCCCTCCAATGCCGATGGCGGCTTTTCGCCATTGACGCACACCGAAGTGGACCCTGCCTTCGGGGGCTGGGTCGATGTCGAGCGCATTGCGGCTGAGTTTGACCTTTGCCTCGATCTCACCATCAACCACATCTCCGATGCTTCGGCAGAGTTCCAGGACTTTCTCCA
Source organism: uncultured Polycyclovorans sp. (assembly GCA_964425915.1). Classification (GTDB taxonomy): domain Bacteria; phylum Pseudomonadota; class Gammaproteobacteria; order Nevskiales; family Nevskiaceae; genus Polycyclovorans. Next base: position 194,862 of record CAYROO010000003.1, on the reverse strand, counting down.
GCACGGCTACAAGAGCGAGCATGCCGACCTGTTCGTGCATGTCGACCAGATGGGCGAGATCACGCCCGACGACATGGCGAAGATCCACATCCGCAAGGAGAAGGAGCCGTTCCGCGAAGTGCGCTTTGCGGATGGCAGCACCGGCCGCGTCTGGTGCACGTTCACCGAGAAACAGATCGATCTCAACTACAACAACCAGAGCGCCTATGCGCTGATGGAGCATTACATCCGCTTCCTGGCGGCGCGCGGGGTCAAGCTGTTTCGCCTCGATGCCTTCGGCTACACCACCAAGAAGATCGGCACCAGCTGCTTCCTGGTGGAGCCGGATGTCTACGAGATTCTCGACTGGGCCAATGGCATCGCGGCCGAGTGTGGCGCCGAGATTTTGCCCGAGGTGCATGATCATTCCAGCTATCAGTACGCCATCGCCCAGCGCGACATGCGGCCCTACGCCTTTGCGCTGCCGCCGCTCTTGCTGTACTCCCTGCTGGATGCCAACAGCGTGTACCTCAAGCATTGGCTGCGCACCTGTCCGCGCCAGCAGGTCACGGTGCTCGACACCCACGATGGCATTTGCATCCCAGATGTTGAAGGCATCCTGCCACCCGACAAGATCCAGGCGGTGGTAGACAACGTCAGTGCCCGCTCAGCCGATCCCATCCTGCGACGGTCAGCGGCGAATGTGCACAGCGTTGGTGCCATCTATCAGCTGACCTGTACCTACTACGACGCCCTGCGTGGCAACGACGATGCCTACATCGCGGCCCGCGCCATCCAGTTCTTCACGCCCGGCATTCCTCAGGTGTACTACGTGGGCCTGCTGGCGCTGTCGAACAATCACGAGTTGATGGACGAGACCGGCGAGCTGCGCGACATCAATCGCCACTGGCTGAGCCTGGAAGAGGTCGATGACGCGGTGAAGCGCCCGGTGGTCCGGCGCCTGCTCAAGCTGATGGAATTCCGTAACCAGTATCCGGCGTTCAATGGGCGCTTCGAGCTGCACTACTCCAATGATTCCAGCATCAAGATGGGCTGGCGTGAGGGCGAGTGGGTGTGCGAGCTGTTCGTGGATCTCAACTTCAAGAAAACCACCATTCGCCACGTCGACGTGCGCTCCAAGCGGATGGTGTCGATTACCTGCTGATCAGGCCCCCGGCGGGCGTCTCAGGCGATCGCTCAGGCCCTCGCGCATCACCGGCCGGGGGCGTCGGTTGAGGCGCTCGAAGGGGCCGTCGGGCAGCAGCGGGGTGATGCGCTGCAGGTTGTCAGAGATCGCCGTCCGGTAGGGGGTGGCGCCGTCGAAGCACGCCGCTTCGAGCCGGTAGGCATGGTCGAAGTCGCGTTCCAAGCGCTCGCGCCACAGGCGTTCGTTGAAGCGGATGGTGGTGCGCATCAGCTCCGCCACTGAGGCATAGATCGGCGTCGGTCCTTCTGCCCACGGTGGGCCTGCCAGCCCGCAGGCCACAAACTCCGGGAACAGGAAATCGCGGCACTTTTCCAGGTAGCAGCGATCGGCCGTCTGCGCCATCAGATCGGCGGTGCCGATGATCTGTCCCATCCGGCGGAGCGTCGGGTGCTCGATCTGTAGCGCCGAAATCGGTTGCTCATAGCCGGTGAAGTGGACGATGCGCGACATCGTCTCGGCCTGATCGGAAAAGCCGAGCCGCGGCAGCAGGTCGCGCAGGATCTCGGCACTACGGCTGACATGGGTCAGCGTGTGCACCGCGCCGGTGGCGGCCGGGTCATCGGTGCGGCAGATGTAGCCGGCGTCGTGGAACAGGGCGACGATGATGGTGAGTGCCGCTTGATCGGCATCCAGACGCATTGCCCTCTCGGCGGCGCGCTGGTGCCCGATGATCAGTCGCGCGCAGGCGAGTGCGCAGTCCAGCGAATGCTGGCTGTCGTGATACGGGGTGTCGCAACCGCGCCAGCCGGGCAGGGTGCCGCTGTATAGCGCCGCGAAATGCTGGAACGCGGCATCGAGCGGGCCAGCGGCTGCGCCGCAGAACCCATTGTCGCTCAGCAGGTCCTGGACAGCGGTACACACTGTGCGCGGATCGGCCACGCACACCGTGTCCGTGACGTCGTAGTGGTTGCGTCGCCGGTGCGCGCGTGCGCTGGCGGTCACGGTTGCAGCTGCACCCAGACCGGCGCGTGGTCGGAGGGGCGCTCCAGTTTGCGTGGCGCCGTGTCCACCTGCCAGTCAATAAGCCGCTGACGCAGCGGCGCGCTGATCAGCAGATGGTCGATGCGCAGCCCCATGTCGCGACGGAACGCGGCTTGGCGATAGTCCCACCAGGTGAACCGTCCGCTGCGCGTCGGCGCCACATCAAAGGCGTCGTCCAGGCCCAGCGCGCAAAGCGCAGCGAGCGCATCGCGCTCGGCGTTCGAGCAGAGAATGGCGCCTTCCCACACTTGCGGATCGTGGGTGTCTTCCGGTGTTGGTGCGATGTTGAAGTCGCCCATCACCAGCAGCGCCGGCCACTGCGCCAATTCTGCCTGCAGCCAGTCGCGGAAAGCGGCCAGAAAACGCAGCTTGTACTGATACTTCTCGCCACCCACCGCCTGTCCGTTGACCACGTAGGCGTTGACGATCCGGATGCCGCCGATGGTGGCGGCAATCACCCGTCGCTGCGGGTCTTCAAAGCCCGGGATATCGCGTTGGACGTCGCTGATCGGCTGGCGTGCCAATAGCGCCACCCCGTTGTAGGTCTTCTGGCCATTACTGACAGCGACGTAGCCAGCCTCGGCCAGGGCCTCGGCCGGGAACTGTGCGTCCTCGCACTTCAGCTCCTGCAGGCCGACGATGTCGGGCTGGGCCGTTGCCAGCCAATCCAGCAGATGGGGCAGCCGCACACGCAGGCTGTTGACGTTCCACGTGGCGATTTTCATACAGCGTCAGGTTCCGGGCTTCTGTGCGTCCAACAGCGGTTTGATCAGGTCCATCGGCAGCGGGAACACGATGGTCGAGTTGTTCTCGCCCGCAATGTCGATCAGGGTCTGCAGATAGCGTAGCTGGATGGCCTGCGGCTGTCGCGCCAGGATCGCCGCTGCCTCGCTCAGTTTCTCGGAGGCCTGCATCTCGCCCTCGGCATGGATCACCTTGGCCCGGCGCGTGCGCTCGGCTTCCGCCTGACGCGCCATCGCACGAATCATCGATTCCTGCAGGTCGACGTGCTTGATTTCGACATTGGTGATCTTCACGCCCCAGGGATCGGTGTGCTCGTCGAGGATCTTCTGAATGTCCTGGTTGAGCTGGTCGCGCCCGGTCAGCATGTCGTCCAGCTCATGCTGGCCCAGCACCGAGCGCAGCGTGGTTTGTGCCACTTGGCTTATGGCCTCGTAATAGTGCTCGACCTGGAGAATGGCCTTGGACGCATCCACCACGCGGAAATACACCACGGCATTGACATTGACCGAGACGTTGTCACGGGAGATCACGTCCTGCGGCGGCACATCCATCACCACGGTGCGCAGATCGACCCGCTGAATCTGCTGCAGCATGGGGATGACGATGATCAGGCCGGGGCCCTTGGTGCCGGTATAGCGTCCCAGGGTGAGCACCACCCCGCGTTCGTATTCCTTGAGGATCTTGATGGCCGATGCCAGCAGGGCCAGCACGACCACAATGACGGGTAACAGGGCGGTGAACATGGGAATCTCCTAGGGTGAGAGGGGTTCGACCTGCAGCATCAGGCCGTCGCGCGCGACCACGCGCGCCACCTGCCCGGGCTGCAGGGCGTGATCGCAGCGAATGCGCCAGCGCTCGCCGTCCAGCTGGCCCCAGCCTTCGCCATCGTGAAAGTCGAGGACTCGGACGTCGCGTTCGCGCAGCAGGGCCTGCCCAGTGGTCAGCTGCGCCCGACGCGCCCGCCACAGCAGGTAAAGGGTGCCGGCCAGCAGCAGGGCGGCGGCGCCGGCGAGGCCGCCGATCAGCCAGGGGTCGACGCCGTAACCGGGCACCTCGGTGTCCATCAGCAATAGCGAGCCCATTACGAAGGCGGCGATGCCGCCAAAACCCAGCACGCCGAAGCTGGGTGCCAGCACTTCGGCGATCATCAGCACCACCCCCAGGGCGATCAGCCCGAGCCCGGCGTAGTTGACCGGCAGCACCTGGAAGGCAAACAGGGCCAGCAGCAGGCTGATGGCACCGACGGTCCCCGGAAGCAGGGCGCCGGGGCTGTAACCCTCCAGCAGCAGCCCGTAGATGCCGATCAGCATCAGCACGTACGCCACGGTCGGGTTGGTGATGACGGCCAGCAGGCGCTCGCGCCAGTCCGGGTCCACCGGGATCACCGGCATCGCGGCGGTCGACAGGGTGCGTTCCCCTTCATTCCAGGGGATGCGGCGACCGTCGAGCTGTTGGAGCAGATCCCGGGTGTCATCGGCAATCAGGTCGATCACGCCGGCCTCCAGTGCCGCGGATGCGGTCAGGCTGGCCCCTTCGCGTACGGCCTGCTCCGCCCAGTCGGCGTTGCGGCCGCGCAACTCAGCCAGGCTGCGCAGGTAGGCGACGGCGTCATTGACCACCTTGCGGCGCATGGCGTCTTCCGGGGGCGCAGCGGCCTCCCCGTGCTCAGACTCGGAGGGTGCCGGTTCGTCTGCGCCCCCCTTGGGCGCACCAGGGCTGCTGGGCAGGCCACCGCCGACCGGCACCGGCGTCGCTGCGCCGAGGTTGGTGCCCGGCGCCATCGCCGCGATATGGCTGGCATAGAGCAGAAAGGTTCCGGCACTGGCGGCGCGCGCGCCGCCAGGCGCCACCAGGGTGGCCACCGGCTGTTTCGCGTCCAGCAGTGCCTGGACCATGTCACGGGTGGCGCTGTCGAGCCCCCCTGGCGTATCCAGCTGAAGGATGACCAGAGCGGCAGCTTCGGCCTCGGCACGCGCCAGGCCGCGCTGGAGATAGCTGCTGCTGGCCGGCCCAATGGCCCCTTCGATGGTCAACAGGATGGCCGGTGCCGGCGCCGCCTCGGGGGCGGCGCGACCGCAGGGGGCGACCGTGAGTAGCAGGGCCGCCATCGCGAGAGCGAAGGGGACACGCATGCCCCCAGTCTACGCCCTCAGCTGCGGAACGGTATTCAAGCCTGGACGGCGGGTGTCTCCAGCAGGCCGTCGTGGCGCAGCAGCGCATCAAGCGTGGGCGCACGGCCGCGGAAGGCGGTGAACAGCTCCAGCGCTGGGGCACTGCCGCCACGCGCCAACACGGTATCGCGGAAGCGGTGGCCGGTGTCGCTGGCAAAGCCGGACTCCTCGAACGCGGCAAAAGCGTCCGCCGACAGCACTTCGGCCCACTTGTAGCTGTAGTAGCCCGCGGCATAGCCGCCGGCGAAGATATGGCTGAAGCTCCACGGCATGCGATTGAAGGCCGGCGGGATCAGCAGCGCAACCTGTTGACGAACCTCCGCAAGCAGCTGCAGCACGGCGTCGGTATTGGCCGGTGGTGGCGCGCGGTGCAGCCGCAGGTCGAACAGGGCGAACTCGATCTGTCGCAGCGTGGCCATGCCGCTCTGCCAGCTGCGCGAAGCCTGCAGTTTGTCGATCAGGTGGCCCGGAAGCGGCTCGCCGGTCTGCCAGTGCCGCGCGAATCCCTGCAAGGTGGGCGCGTGATAGCACCAGTTCTCCATGAACTGGCTGGGCAACTCCACCGCGTCCCACTCGACGCCATGTATTCCCGAGACACTGGCTTCCTCCACCTGGGTCAGCAAATGGTGCAGGCCGTGGCCGAACTCGTGGAACAGGGTCAGCACTTCGTCGTGGGTGAGCAGTGCCGGTTGTCCGGGTGCGGCCGGGGTGAAGTTGCCGACCAGATAGGCCACCGGCAACTGCAAGCCTGCGGGCAGGCGTTGCCGGGTCAGGCATTCGTCCATCCAGGCGCCGCCCCGCTTGTGGGGGCGCGCATAGGGGTCGAGGTAGAACAGTCCGATCCGTTCGCCGGCGGGTGTCGCGATGGCGTAGACGGTGACATCGTCGTGCCAGGTGGCCACGCCTTCGACAGCCGAGATCCGCACGTCGTAGAGGGCTTCAACCCGGTCGAACATGCCGCGGATCACCTGTGGGGCCGGGAAATAGGGCTTGAGGGCTTCGTCAGACAGTCCCAGGCAAGCGTCGCGGTAGCGCTCACCGTAGTAGGCCAGGTCCCAGGGCTGCAGCGCGTCGACGCCATCCTGTTCGCGGGCAAAGGCCTGCAGCGCAGCCAGTTCGGCTTCGGCCCGTGGTCGCGCGCGCTCGGCGAGATCCAGCAGGAACTGCTCCACTGACTCGGCACTGTCTGCCATCTTGGTGGCCATCGACAGCGCGGCGTAGTGCGGGAAGCCGAGCAGTGCGGCCTCCTCGCGGCGCAGCGCCAGGATCTCCAGCATCAGCGGGCCATTATCGAACTGCCCCGCCAGCGGGCCCTGGTCGGAGGCGCGGGTGGCGTAGGCGGTATACAGGCTGCAGCGCAGTTCGCGGTCGTCCGCGTGGCTGATGACCGCATCGAAGGAGGGAAAGTCGAGCGTCAGCCAGGCGCCTTCCAGACCGCGCTCGCGCGCCTTGGTCTCGGCGCTGGCGCGGGCATCGGCGCTCATGCCGTCCAGTCGTGCGATGTCGGGGACGTGCAGTCCGAAGGCCTGAATCGCATCCATCAGATTCGACTCGAACTGCGACTGCAGTTCCGACAGCCGCAGCGAGACAGCCTTGTAACGGGCCTTCTGGTCTGCCGGCAGGCCGATGCCGGACAGCCGGAAGTCGCGCAGTGCATCGCGGACCACTTTTTGGCGGGTCGGGCTGAGCTGATCGAAGTCGGGGCGAGCGGCCAGCGCCTGGTAGGCCCGATACAAGGGCTCGGATTGCGACAGCTCCAGGCTGTACTCGGTGATCTTCGGCAGCGCGGTGTTGTAGGCCTCCCGCCAGGCCGCTGTGCTGCACACCCCAAACAAATGGCTGAGTGGACCCCAGGCCTGGCTGAGGGCATTGTTCATCGCTTCCAGTGGTGCCACCAGCTGCGCCCAGTCGGGGGCCTCAAGGGCTTCGAGCGCCCGCAGTTGGGTCCGATTTTCGGCGAGCACAGCGTCGAGCCGATCGAGTACCACGGCCGGGGTCAGGGCAGGAAAGTCGGGCAGGGGCAGGTCGATGCGGGACATCGGGACATAAATCTCAAAGGGAAGACCCCTATGATCCCGCATCCGTGTTCGCCCTGCGCGGTGGTGTCATCGCGGTGGCGCCTAGAGCAGGCCCCGGACCTCCGCCATCATTGCCGCCAGCACGAAGCCCGCCAGCCCCAACAGCAGCCCCAAGCCTGCGCGCAGCTGGGTACGCCGACGCAGATCGGATTCGGAGAGGGTGGACAGCAGGTACGGCCGACGTTGCCCCGGCTGGCACAGCACGTGCAGGTCTGGCGACACCGCCTGCGCAATGTGCTGCTGCCGCACCGCGACCAGCGCCGCGGCGCGGACCGCCTCCCATTCTTCGAGATCGATTTCGCCGTCCTGGTTGTCGTCGAAGCGCTGCAACAGCGTCTGGCGGTCGCGTTTCCACTCGGCCAGCAGGTCACGGAGATCCGCCTGCTCACTGAAAGAGCGCTGCCCCTGTTGGGTGCGGAACAGTCCCACCGCATAGAGCGGGTCGCCAAGGCGGACCAGACGTTCGGTGTAGCGGTAGCCGCCGAAGGAGATCCACGGCGAACGTTCCGGCACCTGGGCGGGCATGCGGCCATGTCCCTGCCAACGACGCCGCAAGCTCGGGTGGACGGTGGCGCCGTGCGGATCCACCACGCAATCGCCGCTGGGGTCGGTCAGCAGGAACAGCTCGTCGGAGGTCGCCCGGGCAATGGTTCGCCACTCGCTGCGACTGCGGCCGTTGACCACCCGCCGCTGGCGCTGCTCAACCCGATAGTCCCACCAGACGCAGCGCGCACCGGTCAGTGGCGAGATAATGGGGGGCCCCGGCAGCCAGCCGGCATGACCCTTCAGCTCGACGTAGCCCTGGGCCGCGCTGGCGATGCGCGCGGTGGGCAGGTCCTGCATCAGCCGCGCGTGGTGAAGTGCCCGAAATCCAAAGTACAGCCCGCCGACGGCCACCAACACAGCGCCACCGAGCGCGAACGAAAAATGGCCGGCCGAGGCGGTCGCCAGTGGGGCCAGCCAGGCATCAAGCGCCATGGCTCAGGCGCCGAACAGGGCCTTGAAGTTAGGGTCCTGGAGCTCGGCTGAGCTGAATTCGAGCAAGGCGGCGGGCGAGAATCGCAGCAGCCGGGCAACGATCACGTCAGGGAACTGCTCGATGCGGACATTGTTGAGGTTGACGCTCTCGTTGTAGAACTCGCGCCGGTCGGAAATGGCGTTCTCCAGCGCAGTCACGCGCGAAAGCAGCGTCTGGATTGACTGGTTCGCCTTCAGCTCAGGGTAGGCCTCGACGGTCGCCTGAATGCTGCCGAGCGCGGCGCGCATCACCCCTTCGCTGCGACCCACGCCGCTGACGTCGCCTTTCTCGCGGGCCACCTGGGCGCCGGTGCGCGCCGCCATGACCCGTTCCAGTGCCTCCCGCTCAAACTGCATGTACTGCTTGCAGGTTTCCACCAGCTTCGGGAGCTCTTCATGTCGCTGGCGCAGCAATACGTCGATATTGCTCCAGCTCTTCGACACATTGTGCTTCAGATTGACCAGCCCGTTGTAAATCACGATGCCGTACAGCAACGCCATTGCGGCCACGCCCAGCAGGATGTAGGTCACCATCCGTTTGACTCCCGTCCCTTGACTGTTCTGCAACCAAGCATGCGGGAATTGGATGGGGCGCGCTACCATAGCCGTATGACAACCCTGGATTGGACGAGGAACCGCGTGATGCGCGCCTTGATCTTGGCTGCCTGCCTGTTTGGCTTGTCGGCTTGTGCGGGCACCACGGTGCTCAATACCCTGACGCCCGAGCGGGGGTACACCACTGCCACCAATCAGCCGTATGACGGCGAGCATGGCTTGCGGCTGGACATCTACACCCCGGACGGCGCCGAGGGCGCACCGGTGGTGGTGTTCTTCTACGGTGGCCGCTGGAGCGAAGGCAGCAAGGACGACTACAAATTTGTCGGTCAGGCACTGGCATCACGTGGATTTGTCGCGGTGGTGGCCGACTATCGGCAGTACCCGGCGGTGCGCTTTCCGGCGTTTGTGGAGGATGCCGCGCGTGCGGTGGCCTGGACCCGTCTGCGTATCGACGGATTTGGAGGCGACCCCGACAAAATGTTCGTCATGGGGCATTCTGCTGGTGCCCATATTGCGGCCCTGCTGGCGCTCAACCCAGCCTATCTGGAGGCGGTGGACCTGAAGCCCGATATGCTCAAGGGCATGATCGGCCTGGCCGGTGCCTACGACTTCCTGCCGATCACCGCCCCTGATCTGCGCGATATTTTTGGCCCGCCGGAAACCTTCCAGAAGAGCCAGCCGATCTTCTTTGCCAACGGCCGCAGCCCGCCGCTGCTGCTGGTGCATGGCGAGGACGATGAAGTGGTGTGGGTGAAGAACTCCCGCAATCTCGCCAAAGCGGTGGCCCAGGCCGGCGGCGCGGTGGAGACGGTGATCTATCCGAAGATGAGTCACCGTTTCATCGTGGCGACGCTGGCCGCACCCCTGCGCGGCCAGTCAGACGTGCTGGAGACCGTCGCCGAGTTCGTCAATCGCCGCGCCAACGCTGCCCCGCGCAGCGACCGCCCCGAGATCGAGACCACGCCGATCTTCCTGCCCTGACCCCCGCGGGTCATCCCGAATCTATTGTTGTCGAGGACCGCTGATCCCCATGACCCACAAACTCGTGCTGCTGCGCCACGGCCAGAGCCAATGGAACCTGGAAAACCGCTTCACTGGCTGGGTGGATGTCGACATCACCGAGCAGGGTGCACGGGAGGCGCAGTCTGCCGGGCGCCTGATGCGCGACCAAGGGCTGGTGTTCGATGTGGCGCACACCTCGGTGCTGAAGCGGGCCATCCGGACCTGCTGGACCGCGCTCGACGCGATGGACCAGTTGTGGGTGCCCACCCACAAGTCGTGGCGGCTCAACGAGCGCCACTACGGCGCCCTGCAGGGGTTGGACAAGGCGGAGACCACGGCCAAGCACGGTGAGGCCCAGGTGAAGATCTGGCGGCGCTCCTATGACGTGCCGCCCCCGGCGATGGATCTGGCTGATCCGGGGCATCCGGTACACGACCGGCGCTACGCCGACCTCGACCCGGCGGCGCTGCCCGGCACCGAATCCCTGGCCACCACCCTGGTGCGCGTGCTGCCCTACTGGCACGACCGCATTGCACCAGATCTCAAGCTGGGCCGTACCGTACTGGTCACCGCCCACGGAAACTCGCTGCGCGCGCTCTACAAGTACCTGAACGAGGTTTCCGACCAGGAGATTCTGGAGCTGAATATCCCCACCGGTATTCCCCTGCTGTTCGAGCTGGACGATGCCTTGCGGGTGCGCGATTTCCGGTATCTCGGTGATCCCGAAGCGGCGAAGCGGGCCGCGGAAGCCGTGGCCAATCAGGCCAAGGGCGGCTGATTGCGGGTCAGGCGTGCTCGCGCAGCCGGCCGGTCAGCTGTCCGTCGGCATCGATCAAGCCATGGTGGTGCAGGAAGCGGCGCGCGTCGTCGCTGTCCTGCTCGAACCAGGCGCGGGCACTGCCGAGGATGAAGTGGTAGCCCCAGGCATCCATGTCGGCAAACAAGCGCGCGCGTGAGTAGCCGACGAGCTGGTCCGCCAGCAACGCCTGCAGGTAACACACGGCATTTTCCTCGGTGTCGGTACCGCAGGCGTCGGTATCAACGGTGGCCCGCAGCTGCGGGTCCATGCAGCGCCAATGCCCCAATTCGTGCAACAGCGAGTGCACCGGTGTGTCACCCCGGATCCACAGGCGCTGGCCGCTGAGACCGGCCTCGGGCGCGCCCCAATAGCTGCCTGGAATCTCGGCGTTGGGGGCCGCCCAGCACAGCCGCATGCCCTGCGCCGCCACGAAGTGGTCCAGCAGAGCAGCATCAAGCTCGGCGCAAGTGAGAACGGAGGGCATGATTTCCTACTGTGAGGGCCGACGGACTGCACTACGCTGACCGCAAATATGACACGACAGTCAGATGACGACGGGGAGTCAGCAGATGCGACATTGTAAGGGGCCTCAGGCTACCGTGATGATGGGGGTGGCGGTTGCCATATTGACTGCCTGTGGTGGCAGCGCACCGGTTGCCGATCTCGGTGGCGATGATGCACCAGATGCACGTGGCAGCAATGTCTTCCTGAGTGCCATGCCGCCTGGGGCCAATGGCAATGCGGCGGGCGGCATCGGCGCGCCCGCGGGCATTCCGCCCGCGTCGACGGTCTACCCCGACCACTACAGCGACCAACTGGCGATGTACGCCAATCTTGCCCATGCCAAGACACCCCTGCAGCGTGGCGACTGCGTGGCGCCGACTTCAGCGATGGCACATGCGGCGGCATCCGACCAGGCCTGCAATTACTTCAAGCCGGCGCCCATCGAGCTGCCGGCCGATCAGGCGGTCAGCAGTCGCATGCTGACGGCTCCCGGGGGCGGCAGTGTCACCATTCGCCGGGACGCTTGGGGCGTGCCCTACGTCGATGGTGCCGACCGCTCCGCCGCGCAGTTCGGCCTGGGCTATGCCGCGGCGGAGGACCGGCTTTGGCTGTTCGATGTGCTCCGCTATGCCGGCCGCGGGCGCGCCTCGGAGTATCTGGGGCCGTCCCCGACCACCTATGACCTCGACCTGGAGTTCGGCTCGGCCTCGGCCTACAGTGAGGCCGAGATCTCGGCAGTGCTGGCGGCGGCAGTGGAGAAGGTGGGTGAGCCCTTCGGTTCGCAGTTCCTCAATGACACCGAGATGTTCGTCGCCGGCATGAACGCCTACGTCGATTCGCTGACGGGCGTCAACGTCAGTCAGATTCCACCCGAGTATTTGACGCTGGGACTCACCATTGGCGCTGAGCTGCCGAAGTTCCCGCCGGCACCCTTCACCGTCAATGACATCGTTGCCAATGCCATCCTCATCCAGTCGGCGCTGGGCCTCGGCGGGGGTGCCGAGGCGCGCAATGTGCAACTGCTGCAGGCGCTCGACCCGGGCATCGGCGGGGCCACCCGCAGCGTGCCCGCCAGCGCCTGTGAGACCTGGCGCGACCTCCGCCACGCCAATGCCCCCGACAGCTACCACACGGCGACCGACCGCTTTCCCACCCAGGCCGGTTTTTTCAGCGAGAACTGTCCGCTGGCCTTGCCGGAAGGGGCAGTCATCTGGGACGCCGGGAGCTTCCGCGGCCAGCCGCTGGTCGGCACCGAGAGCGCCGGCCTGCTGACGCCTGACCTGCCCGGCATCGTCAATGATCTGCAGCGGATACTTGGTGGGCTGCTGCCCGGCAACAGCCTGCAGGCCGCCGCGGTCCAAGTGCCGTTGCGGCCCAATGCCGGCCAGACGCTGCTGGCGCTGGATGATGCACCGGGCACCGCCCTGGACCGATTGCTGGCTTCGATCGGTCTGCCGAGCACCACCTCCAACTGGGTGGCGGTCAACGCCGACCAGACGGAATCGGGGCATCCCATCCTGGTGGGCGGGCCGCAAACCGGATACTTCAACCCGCAGCTGTTGTGGGAAGCCGCAATCGTCTCCCGCGGTGGCACACCGATGGATCTGGCGGCGCGGGGCGTCTCGACCGTGAACCTGCCCTACATCGTAATCGGCCATGGGCTCGACTTTGCCTGGACACCGACGTCCGCAGGCTCCGATTTCACCGACACGCGGGTGTCAAAAATGTGCAACCTGGATGGCTCCCCGCCGTCCCGCGACGATGGCAATGGCGACGGCTTCCCCGATGCCGACGGCTACCTGTTCCAGGGCGAATGCAAGCGCTTCTACACCCGCACCGACACCTGGACCGCCACGCCCACCGTAGCCAGCATCGCGCTGGGCGGCGGCCCGACGCCGGAGACCGTCAGTCGATACGTGATCCGCACCCACTACGGTCCCGTATTCGCCACCGCCACCGTCAACGGTGAGCCGGTCGCCATCTCCACCCAGCGATCGACCTTTCTCGCCGACGTCGACACGGCAATCCCGTTTGGACTGCTGACCGCGCAGGGGGTGGACATAGACCACACCCGTTTCAAGAAGCTGTTCAACAGCATGACCGCCACCTTCAACTGGCTCTATGCCGATGAACAGGACGTGGCCTACATTCAATCCGGCCTGTACCCGCTGCGTCACCCGCAACACATGCCGGAACTGCCGGTCTGGGGCGATGGCCGCTTCGAGTGGCAGAACGACCAGAATCTACCGGCTGACTTCTTCACCGCTTTTGGCGGCGAGGCCGCCGCAGGCGCGGTGAGCTGGCCCTCGCGAAACCGTCCGGTGGCGCAGGACGCGCTTGGCTACTTCGAATGGCCCGGCTATCTGCCGCTCGCCGATCACATTCAGGACACCAACCCACCGACGGGCTTTCTCGCCAACTGGAACAACTCCGGCGCCTTCGGCTGGACCGCCCCCGATGGTGACGGCTCCTACGGTCCGACCCATCGCGTGCTGAACCTGTCGAAGCGCCTGCAGGCCTTCGCAGACAGCGGCCGCAAACATGATCTCGCCAGTGTCATCGAAATTGTCGGCGATGCCGCATACACCGACACGCGTGGGCTCGATGTATTGCCGCTGCTGTTGCGGGTGCTGGCATCCGAGCCGATGACACCGGCGCAGACTGAGGTGGCGAGCCTGATGCAGGCCTGGTTCGACGACGGTTCGCAGCAATGGATCGACGGCCGCAAGGGCCTGGGCGCGATGCGTCGCGACCGTGACCAGGACGGCGCCTACGACCATCGTGCAGCGGTGGTGCTGATGGACGCCTGGTATCAGCGCATGTTGCCGCGTGTCACCGTGCAGTTGGACCAGCTGGTGGCCGCTGGCGGGACTGCGCTGCAGGGTCCGCTGGATGCCCCTGGTGCGGTCGGCTCGGCCTTCCAGAGCGGTTGGTTTCAGCACATGAAGCGCATGTTCGGGATGGCGCTTGGCGATGCCGTGCCGGCCTATCGGCAGCTCCGGTGCGCGGGCAGTGAGCCGCTGTCGGCCTGTCGCGCGGCGGTGGTCGAGGCGCTGGATCTGGCGCTGGCCGATCTGGGTGGCCTAGCGGCTAGGGCGCAATGGGATGGCAGCACGCTCTATGGCGGCGAAACGGTGGAAACACACGATGCGGTGGTGCACACCAACTTCGGCTTTCTGCCGATTGCGCCCATCCACTGGATCAATCGGCCGACCTTTCACCAGGTGGCCGAGATTCAGCGCAGTCGCGACGACTGAGCGAGCCTGCCCCCCGGCGTGGCCCGCTGTCAGGGCCACGCCGGGGGCGCGAGCGTTATGGTGCTCCGAGGAAATCGAACCGGACGCCGGCAAACACCGAGCGTCCCGGTTGCGGAGCGATGTCCTTGAGAAACGACGTGCTGAGCCGCTGCGTTTCGTCCAGCAGGTTGCGTCCCTGCAGATAGAACGTGGTCTTGAGACCGGCCGACGTCAGGGTGTAACCGAGGTCGGCGGTGACCAGATGGTGCCCCGGTGTATCGGTTTCCAGCGGCGCCAGCCGATCCTGCTTCATCACCCGGGTGTAGCCGATGGCGGCACTGACGGGCCCGTATTCGAGATCGGCACCGACGCCGAGGCGAACCGGGGTCATCCGGGGCAGATGAGTGCCGTCGCCACGCAGCCGGCCACGCACCGTATCGCCGAATCCGCGGACGCTGAGTTTCAGTGGGCCGTCCTGCAGCAAGCGGTAGCGGGTGGACAGTTCGGCGCCGTAGAACTCGGCGTCGCGCTGGGCGACGTCCAGCAGCAACAGTTCACCCTCGGGATCGAACAGACCCTCCTCATCGACGCGGTCCGCCTCACCATCGCTGACGGCGATGCCACTGCCATCGGCGTTGAGGCCCAGATCGACCTCCTTGAGGAAGATGTAGTCGTCGATGCGGTTATAGAAAATCGATGCTTCCCAGGTCCAACGACCCTGGTCCTGTCCCAGGCTGATGTCCAGATTGTTGGCGGTTTCCGGGTCCAGCTGACGGTTGCCGCGCTCGAAGGCCTGGGTCGCCAGATGCGGTCCGTCGGCAAACAGTTCCTCCGGTGCCGGTGCCCGCTCGGCCCGCTGCGCATTGATCCGTAGATGCAGATGCTCAGCCAGCATGAAGTTGACCCCGGCCGACAGGCTCAGCGGCGTGAAATCGACCGCGGCAGTGTCGACTACGTCCGGGTCATGGCGGACATGATCCACCCGGGCGCCCAGCTCCAGCAGATGGCGACCCATTTCCAGACCTTCGACCAGGAACACGCCAACGCCGCGGGTCATGACGGGCGGCACGAAGGCTTCTTCTCCGACCGCAACGAAGTCCCGGTCGCTGTACTGCAGGCCGGCGACACCGACCCAGCCGGCGACCGGACGATGGGCCAGTTCGACGCGGGTTTCGGATTCCTCGACGTCGAATCGGGTGCCGATTTCGCCACCCGGCTCGATCTCCACGTGCTGGTAGTCGTTGAAGCCCGCACGGACTTCCAGACGTTCGAATCCAGGGAGCGGGTCGTACAGCAGGGCGCGCAGATCGGTTCGGGTCTGCTCCAGATCGATGCGGACGTCGCCCTCCTCGTGGGCATCCTCTTCCATGCCGCCGGCGGCTTCCTCATGGCCGTGGGCGTGCCCCGCGATGCCGTAGTTGGTGCTGAAGCGCCGCACCGCGGCGCCGATCATGCCGCGCTCGCGGACCCAGGCCAGCGAGCCGCCGACGGTTTCGGTGCGCAGGTTGCTGTTCTCGAGGATGCCGAAGGACTCGGCTTCCTCATGCGCATGACCGGGTTCTTCGTGTTCATGTTCGTGTTCGTCCCCTTCGCGCTCGGCAAAGCCCGGGATCTCGAAGTTGCCTGCATCGCGAAAGCTGTAGTCGACACCAAACTGCAGTGCATCGGTGCCATAGCCGAGCTTCAGGGCACGGTTCTGTTCATTGGCATTGTCGCCATAGGAGAAGTCGCCGTGCAGCCGCAGGCCCGGCGTGATCCGGTCCGGCAGCCGGTCATCCACCACGTTGACCACGCCGGCAGATGCGCCGCCGCCATAAATCAAGGTGGCTGGTCCTTTGATCACCTCGATCTGCTCGGCATTGAGCGGGTCGATGGAGACGGCGTGGTCGGCGCTGATCGATGAGGCATCCATCGAGGCGATGCCGTTCTCCAGCATCTGCACCCGCGGTCCGCCCTGACCGCGGATGACCGGGCGGCCGACGCCCGGCCCGAAGCTGGCATTGGCGATGCCCGGCCGGTTGTTGAGTACGTCACCGAGGGTGCCGCGACGGTTGCGGTCCAGCTCCGCCCCGCTGAGGACATCAACCCGCTGCACCAGTTCGTCCGCGGTGCGTTCAAACGAGCCTGATCGCACCACAATGGTATCGAGTTCGGTTGTCACCGCGTCGGCGTCGGACTGCGCGATCGCAGCGAGGGGAAGGCCGGCGGCCAGCACGGCCAGCAGCGTCAAACGGGGGGCGCCCGCTGGGGCAGGCACGGGGCGCGAGGCCACGTGACGAATCAAAGCGTTCATGTTGGGGTCCTGCTCACACATCAAGGCGCGCAATTCGGCGCCGGTCGAAGGTCTCGTTGGGCTCAGACGAGAATGTGTGGCGGGCCACGGATGGGTGGGGCGGTGTTGCCTGCTGCCATCGTTGCGCGTGCCAGCGGCGTTTCGCCGATGACCACGCCAGCCACCCAGGCCACCCTCGTCGCGGCGCTGGCGGG
This sequence comes from uncultured Polycyclovorans sp., assembly GCA_964425915.1. Lineage (GTDB taxonomy): Bacteria > Pseudomonadota > Gammaproteobacteria > Nevskiales > Nevskiaceae > Polycyclovorans. Next base: position 178,099 of record CAYROO010000003.1, on the reverse strand, counting down.
CAGTGCCGCGTCGAGTCCTGAGGCGTGCAGGCAATAGACGCAAACCGACTCCACATCTTGTGCCGGGTGCGAGTCGGGGTCGGCATGTCGCTGCGCATGAGCGACGCCCAGCCACTGCCCGATCAACAGGGCCAGCAGCATCAGCAGCGATGGGCGCGACAAGCAGTGCATAACGTAACTTTATAACAACTCTTCGGCGCTGGCGTGTGTGCCGTATCGAATGCACACATGGACACCCCGTCGGCGGGGTCGCAGCGGAGGCTAAACTGTTGCCCATGGCTGACGCTGCCTTCCCGCTCCGTGATTATCTTCAGCTGACCCGACTTGATCGTCCGGTCGGCATCTGGCTGCTGCTCTGGCCGACACTGTGGGCGCTGTGGTGGGCCGCCGAGGGCTGGCCGCCGGGTTCGGTGCTGGCGGTTTTTGTGCTCGGGACGGTGCTGATGCGTTCGGCGGGCTGTGCGATCAACGATGTCGCCGATCGCAAGGTTGATCCGCAGGTCTGGCGGACCGCCGACCGTCCGATTGCGGCCGGTCGTCTCAGCGCCCGCCAAGGGGTGATGGCCGCTGCCCTGCTGGCCGGCATCGCCTTCATCCTGCTGCTGACCCTTCAGCGCCCCGCCACCGTGGCCTGGTCGGTGCCTGCGGTGCTGCTGGCGGCGATCTATCCGCTGATGAAGCGGTTCATCGATATGCCTCAGGCGGTGCTCGGTCTAGCGTTCAGCTGGGGTATTCCGATGGCATGGTCTGCGGTGCAGGGCGTAGTGCCGATGTCGCCGGTGCTGCTGCTGATGGCGGCGAATATCGCCTGGGTGATCGGCTATGACACCTACTACGCCATGGCCGACCGGGACGACGACGCGCGGATCGGAGTGCGTTCGTCGGCGCGCTGGTTCGGGCGGCATGACCGCGCGGCGGTGCTGGCACTCAAGTTGCTGGCCCTCGGTCTGCTGGCGGTGGCCGGTCGCAACGCGGCGCTCGGTCCGATCTATTTTGTCAGTCTGGCGGTGGCCGCCGGTCTGGTCGTTCAAGGGCACTGGGCGACCCGCTCGCGCGATCCACAGGCCTGTCTGGCCGCTTTCAAGCGCAGCCACTGGCAAGGCGCAGTGATCTGGATCGGGCTGGTTCTGGCCTGGGCCGAGCGAGGACTGTGATGCGACGTAGACGATGGCGTTTTGCCGGCCTGCTGGCCATAGGGCTGGCCGGCGCCCCCGCCCATGCGCTGGAGTTCCACCCGTTTGTCGCTGGTGATGGACAGACCGTGTTGGAAGCGCGTGTTCAGCGTCCTGCCGGCGCAGCACCGGCCGCCGGTTGGCCGACGGTGCTCTTGCTGCACGGTGGTGGCTGGCGCGGTGGTGCGCCGGAACAGATGGACCCGGTGGGTGAACAGCTGGCGGCGGCAGGTTTGCAGGCGGTGTCGGTGGCCTATCGCCTGGCACCCGAGGCGCGCTGGCCAGCACAGATTGAAGATGTCCGGGCGGCATTGGCCTGGTTGCAGGACGACGCCTCCGGCCTGGTAGTGGACCGCCAGCGCGTGGCCGCCTGGGGCTACTCCGCCGGGGCCCACCTGGCCGCGCTCCTGGGCGCCAATGCCGAGGTGGCGGCCGTGGTTGCTGGCGGCTTGCCGGCGGATCTCACCCGCTATCCGCGCAGTCCACTGATCCGCGATCTGCTGGGCACCCGTCTGCCCGAGGATCCTCAGGGCTGGCATGCCGCATCGCCGGTGTTTCAGGTCACCGGCGACAGCGCGCCGATGTTTCTCTATCACGCCGCCTGGGACTGGGTCGTCGGAGCGGACAACGCACGGCAGATGCAGACTGCGCTGAAGACTGCGGGGGTGCCGGTATGCCTGCGCATCCTGCCGTTCCGGGGTCACCTCGCCGCCTTTTACTGGGACAGTGGCGCCGAGGCGGAGGCGATCGCCTTTCTGCAGCGTTGGCTCAGCCTGCCGCCACCCGCATGAGCTGCGCACAGATCCAGGCGGCGTAGGTTCCCAGGCCGTAGCCCAGCACCGCCAACAGCACCCCCACCGGCGCCAGCGCGGGGTGAAAGGCGCTGGCCACCACGGGCGCGCTGGCGGCGGCGCCGATATTGGCCTGGCTGCCGACGGCCAGGAAGAAGGTCGGTGCTTTCAGTAGGCGCGCGGCGATCAACAGCACGGTGGCGTGGACCGCCATCCACACCACACCGACCGCGAACAGGGCCGGCTGGCGCACGATGCTGGTCAGGTCCATGTGCAGCCCGATGGTGGCAATCAGCACATAGAGCAGGGCGGAGCCAATGCGCGAGGCGCCGGCGCCTTCCAACCGCCGTACCGGCGTGAACGACAGGCCGATGCCGAGTGTGGTGGTGATCACCACGATCCAGAAAAAAGTCGAGGTCAGCGACAAGCGGATGGCCCACTCCTGACCGGCGAAGGCCGCGGACAGCGGCAGGGCAAGCAGGGTGGCGAGACCGGCTGCGCCGAAGCCGATGGCGAGAATCCGGATCAGGTCGGCGAGCGTGGGAATCCGTGCATTGGCGGCCTGGAATGCGGCCATGCTGTTCTGCAGGGCCTCGATCGCAGTGGTGTCAGCGCCGCGTCGGGCGTCAAGGCGACGATGATTTGCTGCCATCCACAGCAGTACGGCCATCCACAGATTGGCCACCACGATGTCGACCGCCACGAACGCCCCAAACAGGTCGGCGCTGACATCGAACACCTCCTTCATCGCAGCCTGGTTGGCGCCGCCTCCGATCCAGCTCCCCGCCAGTGTGGCCATGCCGGCCCAGGTATCGCCTGCCACGGTCTCCGGCGAGATCAGGCGGAACACGAGGAGCGCGATGGGGCCGCCGATGACAACGCCGAAGGTGCCGGCAAGAAACATGGCGATGGCCTTGCCACCGAGCTTGCGAATGCCGGGCAGGTCCACCGACAGGGTCAGCAAGGCGAGCGTCGGCGGTAGCAGGTAGTCGATGGCGATGCGGTACAGCGGGGTGCCGGTGCCATCGACGATGCCGAGCGTATTGATCAGCGCCGGCAACAGATAGCAGAGCAGTAGTGCCGGGACGGCCCGATAGAAGCGCTGCCAGAACGGATGCCGGCTTTGCGTGGTGTGGAACACCAGGCCGAGCAGCACCAGCAGCAGTCCCAGCACGGCTGCCGGGTGGGTGATCAGGGGGGTGTCATCCATGAGGCGATCATCGCGGATTCTGCCGCCGCCGGGAACCGCGCCCCGCCAGGCGGCGTCCGCGCCACCGCCCAGACCTCCACCCGTGCTGCGCCGGCCCGGCGCAGGCAGCGCGCCACTTCATCGAGGGTGGCGCCGGTGGTCATCACATCGTCGATGACGGCGACCGACGCAGCGTGGATGTCGGCGCCGACCGAAAAAGCAGCGGCAACGCCACGGCGTCGGGCTGCGGGCGACTGGCCGATCTGATCGGGCGTCGCCCGCTGGCGCGTCATGAGCGCAGGCTGCCAACGGCAGCCTACGCGCGGCGCCAGCTCGGCGCCGAGGACCGCGGCCTGGTTGAAGCCACGGCGCCACAGCCGGCCACGGTGCAAGGGCACCGGCAGCAGCAGGTCCGGGATCGGTTCCGGCCGTTGCCTGCGGGCCTGCGCCACCGCTGCAGCCAGCCATCGGGCATCGGCCAGCCGACCGTGGTACTTGAGGCCATGCAGCACCTCGCGGATCGGCGAGGCCAGCGTGAAGGGGGCGCAGGCCAGCGCCGCCGGTGGCGGGCGACGGCGGCAACGTGCGCAGGGGCCCTCGACCACCACCGGCAACGCGCAGTGCGGACAGGCGCAAGCGTTCCAGGGCAGTGCGCGCCAACATGGCGGGCAGACCGGATACATACTGCGGTCACCGCAGAATCGGCAGGGCCAGTGGTCAACCATGATCGGTCGCCGTGGTTGACAAGTCCTCCGGATGCCTTAGCGTATGCGGACTTCCCTGCATCGGTACGCCTCCATGCGTCTGCGTCACGACTGGACCCGCGAAGCGGTCCAAGCGCTGTTCGATCTGCCGTTCAATGACCTGCTGTTTCAGGCCCACACGGTACACCGTGCCAACTTCGACCCGAATACAGTGCAGCGATCCACACTGCTGTCGATCAAGACCGGTGCCTGCCCGGAGGATTGTGCCTACTGTCCGCAGTCGGTGCGCTATGACACCGGCCTCAAGCAGGACCCGCTGATGGAGGTCGCTGCGGTGGTGGATGCTGCGCGCGAGGCCAAGGCCAACGGCGCCACGCGGTTCTGTATGGGGGCGGCCTGGCGCTCGCCCAAGGACCGCGACCTCGACAAGGTCGAGGCGATGGTGCGTGAGGTCAAGGCGCTGGGCATGGAGACCTGTGTCACCCTGGGCATGCTGAAGCCGCCCCAGGCGCAGCGTCTGGCCGATGCCGGCCTCGACTACTACAACCACAATCTCGATACCTCGCCCGAGTACTACGGCAAGATCATCACCACCCGCACCTACGAGGATCGCCTCGACACGCTCGCCAATGTGCGTGCGGCGGGGGTCAAGGTCTGTTGCGGCGGTATTGTTGGCATGGGCGAGGAAAGCCAGGACCGCGTTGAGCTGCTGCGCCAGCTGGCGATCCTCAACCCGCATCCGGAAAGCGTGCCCATCAACAACCTGGTGCAGGTTCCCGGCACCCCGCTGGACGGTGGCGAGGCGCTGCATCCGATCGAATTCGTGCGCACCATCGCGGTGGCGCGCATCCTCATGCCGACGTCCTATGTCCGCCTGTCCGCCGGGCGCACCGAGATGAGCGACGAACTGCAGGCGCTGTGTTTCTTTGCCGGCGCCAACTCGATGTTCTACGGCGACAAGCTGCTGACCACAGAGAACCCGCAGAACGCGCGTGACGAAGCCTTGCTGATGCGCCTCTGTATCCGGCCGGAAACCCTGCAGGACGGCCATATGCACGTGGCTGCGCCGGTGGCCGAAGCCCGTCATTGTGTCGCCCGCTGACGGCGACGTACTCGCTGCTCGACTGGCGCCGCGGCTGGCGGCGCTGCGCGAACAGCAACGGTACCGTGTGCGACGCGTCGTCGAAGGGGGGCATGGCGTTGAGCTGATCGTCGACCGACAACGCTGCCTCAACTTTTGCAGCAACGATTACCTGGGGCTTGCGACCGACGCACGGGTGATGTCCGCCGCCCGCACGGCACTCGATGAGGGGTGTGGCAGCACCGCGTCGCCGCTCATCTGCGGCTACAACCGCTACCACCAGGCGCTGGAGGAGGCGCTGGCCGACTTTGTCGGCTATCCGCGTGCCCTGTTGTTCACCTCCGGCTGGGCCGCCAATCTGGGCGTGCTGCGCGCCCTGCTGGGACGCCAGGATCGCTTGGTGGCCGATGAGCTCAACCATGCATCGCTGATCGACGGCGGTCGCCTCTCCGGCGCTCAGTATGTGCGGGTGCCGCACGCCGATGTGGGCGCCTTCGAGACGGCGCTGGCTGCTGCCCAGACCGCACCGGGGGCATTGCAACTGCTGGTCACCGATAGCGTATTCAGCATGGACGGCGATCTCGCGCCCGGACCGGCGCTGATCGCTGCGGCGCGCCGTCACGGGGCCGCGGTGATGGTCGATGACGCCCACGGCTTCGGGGTGCTGGGTGCCCAGGGGCGGGGTGCACCGGAACATTTCCGCGACGCTGGGACCGATCTGGCGCCGCCGGAGATCTATGTGGCGACCCTCGGCAAGGCATTGGGGAGCGGCGGTGCCTTCGTGGCGGGGAGCGACACCCTGATCGAGTACCTGGTCCAGCGTGCACGGTCCTGGATCTACTCGACGGCGCCGCCGCCACCCCTGGCGGCTGCCGCCAGCGCGGCCCTGAAGGTGCTGCAGACCGAGCCCGAGCGACGTCAGCATCTGCACCAGCTGATTGCCCGGTTTCGAGCGGGTGCGACCGCCCTGGGTCTGCCGCTGCGGGCATCATCGACGCCGATTCAGCCCTTGATGATCGGCGCAGATGCTGACGCCCTGGCGGTGAGCCAGCGCCTGCGCGAGCGTGGGCTGTGGGTGGCCGCCATTCGCCCGCCCACAGTGCCCGAAGGCACCGCACGTCTCCGGGTCACGCTGACGGCCGCCCATTCTGGGGCCCAGGTCGATCAATTGCTGGACGCGTTGGACCAGGTTCTGCCGCGCTGAAGCGGCGGGTCCCTCGGCACCTTCGCTCCCCAGCCCCAGGCCAAAAAAAACCCGGCGTGTGCCACACACGCCGGGGTTGTTCCATCCCGCGAGGGGATCAGTCGCGGACCGTCAGTTCCACACGACGGTTTTCTTCACGACCGTCTTCGGTGCCATTGTCGGCAATCGGCTGTGTCAGGCCGTAGCCCACCGGCACCATCCGATTGGCGGCGACGCCGCGCCCAATCAGGTACTCCTTGACCGAGATGGCGCGGCGCTCAGACAGGCCGAGGTTGTAAGCCGCGGTTCCGATGTTGTCGGTGTGGCCCTCAAGTTCGACGTTGATCTCGGGGTAGGCCACCAGCGTTTCCGAGACACGGTCGAGGATGCGACGCGCCTCCTGGGTGAGGATGGCCGAGTCGAACTCGAACTTCACGCCGCGGAGAATGAAGCCGCGATCGACTGCGCAGCCATTGGCATCGACTTCCTCGCCCGGCCGCGGCTTGCGGCAGTCCCCAGACAGGGCGCAGCCGTTGGGCAGCACCTTGGCACCGGCCGGGGAGTCGGGGCATTCGTCGAGATAATCGGGAATGCCGTCACCATCGCTGTCGAGCGGGCAGCCGTCCTCGCCAACCGGCACACCCGGGGGCGAGTCGGGGCAGAGATCCCGGAAGTCGGGGACGCCGTCACCATCGGCATCGGTGGCCGGGCAGCCGTCCGCATCCACTTCCACGCCCTTCGGCGTGCCGGGGCACTTGTCGCGACTGTCGGGGACCCCATCGCCATCGCTGTCGAGCGGGCAGCCATTCGGGCCCACTTCGGTGCCCGGCGGGGTGTTGGGGCACTGATCGAGGTAGTCCGGCACGCCGTCGCCGTCGCTGTCCAGCGGACAACCGCGGGCGTCCACCATCACGCCGGCCGGGGTGTTCGGGCACTGGTCCAGCCCGTTGGGCACGCCGTCGCCGTCATCATCGCGGTCTTCTGGACGCATCGGCTTCTCACCCAGCGCGATCTTGAGGCCGATCAGGCCCTGCCAGGTGTAATAGGTCTGGTCGACCAGGAAGCCGCTGTCCTGAACGTCGTCCAACTGATAGCGGGCTTCGATGATGCCGCTGAAGCGGTCACTGAAGCGCTGCATGAAGCCGACACCGCCGTAGGGGCCGTAGGCGGCAGTGCTCTCGCCGATGAAATCGATGTTGGAGATATGCGCACCGCCGCTCAGGAACATCTGGAAGTCCGAGCTGCCATCGCGGAACGGGCGTCCCAGAAACAGCATGCCGCCCAGGCGCACGGAAATACGCTCGTAGTCACCTGCATTGCTGGTGTCCAGCAGGCTGTAGTCCGCTCCGAAGTCGAGTGCGAAGAAATCTGCCAACGGCCGCATCAGGCGACCGCCGACCGTGCCACCGAAATCGAGGTCGCCAGAGTCGGAGAACACCACCCCGCCCATCGGCACCAACGACCAGCGGTTGTCCAACGGTGCTTCGGTGGCTGCAGCGGCAACCGGAGCGGCGGTTTCGGCGGGTGCGGGTGCCGCTTCCGCGGCACCGTCCTGAGCCTGAACCGCGCCGACCATCAGCGCCAGCCCCGCCATCATCAATGTGCGCATGTTCACCATGTGCTTAATCCCTTGGTTCGTAGTTGGGTAGGCGCCTTACGGCACAAGTGACGGACATTCCTGGTTGCCGGAGCCGCCCGAGAGCAGGCCCAGCAGCAGGTTGAGGCCGTTGGTGACCTGACACACCAGCGGTTCGAGCACCGGCGAGATCAGTCCCTGGTCCAGCGGCTGCACGATCAGCTGGGTGAGGTCGGTCAGTCCGGGGATGGTGCCGTCACCTTCCAGCAGCGTCGTCAGCACCACGTCCAGCGGCAGGACATCCAAGCTTTCCAACGCCGGGTTGACGATTTCGGTGATGGCCGAGAGCGTATTGATCAGTTGAATGCGGCCCAGCGGATCCAGCGGCGTGTCCTTGAGCGCGCCGAGGATCGGATTGCTGAACGCCGGCAGCAGCGTCGCACACAGTCGGTCCGCGTCATCCGAGGCGCCGAGCAAACCATCGTTGGTGAGCGGCAGCACCAGTACGGTCATGCCATCGGTCACCACGTTGCTGGCATCCAGCGGATTGGTGATGGTCGCGGTGACGCAGCTGAAGCCCAGGCGGACGGCGCCATCCGCAAACACCAGGCCATTGGGCTGCAGCGCCGTGTCGTCCACCGGCAGGTTGCCGGAGGTGAGCTGCAGGCGGCGTGGGTCGATGAAGGCATCACCCACCAGCGCGGTGCTGTTGGGGGTGCTGCCGCCAGAGCCGGAGATCTCGCATTCCTCACCGTTCCAGAAACCCGCCTGCGCGGTCCAAACGGTGCTGTCCACGGTCTCGCCGGGCGCCGGCATCGGATTGGTTTCATCGTTCTGCAGCTGCAGTGCGTTGAACGCCTCCACCGAGCGCAGCTGCTCGCCGCTGTCGGGATCCACCACCGCATTGCCATCGCCATCAAACACCAGGGCGGTGCACAGGCCGTCTTCATTCCGCTCGTTGTCGCCGCAGGTGCGGGTCCGTGCATAGGTCAGCAGTTGGCCGCGGAGCGTGTCGCCGCCAAGACCCGCCACGAGGTCGTTGGCGCCGACGCACGCGAAGCGCTGGGCGTTGCCGAAGGTGAAGGGCTGGTTGTTGATCAGCTCCCGCGCCGAAACCGCGAGGCTGTTGTTGCCGAGCACCTGGTCCACGCGCACCTGCGCCCCACGGGTGCCCGTGCTGCTGCCGATGGTGGCGCTAAGGGTGGTGGTGCCTTCGGAAACGGCGGTGGCGATCGCGGTGTTGTTGTCAATCGCGACAATGCCGCCCGGATTGCTGCTGAAGGTCGCGAGATCGGTGCCGTCGCATTCCAGTCCGTTGTTGTATCGGGCACGAACCTGCAGCTGGCGGGTGGTGTTGTCGGCCAGGCCGAACACCAGCGGGTCGGTGGCGCAGGCGCCGCGGTCGGTGCGGCAGACCGGTGCGCCCGGCCCGAAGGCATCTGCCGGCGGCACCGCTTCGATGCAGACGCCACCCATCAGGATCTCGGCCGGGATGACGGTCAGGGCGGTGGCATTGGTCAGGCTGACACCGTCGCACGCCAGGGCCGGACCGGAGTAGGTCCCGCTGATGACCACCGAGGTGGTGGCACCGATATCCGGGTTCGAAACCGCGCGAGCGCCGTCCAGCGCCACGGCATCGGGGTCGGCGTCGGGGTTGGTGACGGTGAAGGTGGTTTCTGCCGTCACCACCTGCTCGTCGCCACTGCTGAATACGACATTCGCCCGGTATTCCTGCGTGGTGCCCGCAATGATGGTGACACCGGCCGGTAGCACCGCGAAGCTCTCGATGCAGGCGGCGTCAACGGCCACGTCGACGCCGGGACTGCGGACACCGTCGGCAACTGCGGTAATCACCGAGGTGCCCACGCCCACGCCCGTAACCTGGCCATCGGCGGTCACGCTCGCGACCGTCGGAATTGAACTTTCAAAGGTCAGCGGCGGGCAGGCAGCCGGGGTTGGCACAGCGTTGCCGTCTTCCGTGATGACGTCGTATGTGCACTCCAGCACGCGGCACTGCGTCATCTGGCCAGCAGCCAGAGTGGTATCTTCGCACAGCACGCGCCCGATATCGGTCAGCACGGGCGGCGGCAGGTCGGGGCTCCTGACGGCATTGTCGCTGCAGCCAGCGAGGAGCAGCACGCCGGCAAGGGCAGCGAGCGCAGGGCGAAAATCGGTCATCGGAACAACTCCCTAGGGTGCGGTTACACTCGAAGTATAGAGCGTAATACCTGGCCATAACACTGGTTTTTGAAAATTTGTCAAGAGACCATCACACCGTCTGGCGCCCCATCGGGGCCGACTGTCCGGGGTCCCGCGCGAGGTTCGCATGACGACCACATTGGTGGTGACCGGCACCGATACCGACGTCGGCAAGACCGTGGTGTCGAGCGCGCTGCTGCGGATGGCCGCTGGCGCCGGCCATCGCGCCGTCGGCTTCAAGCCGGTCGCCAGTGGCGACATTGTGACGCCTGCCGGTCCGGCCAACCCCGATGTCATGGCCTTACAAGCGGCGTCAGGCCTGCAGCTGCGGGACGACTGGGTATGCCCCTATCGTTTCGCGCCGGCCATCGCGCCGCACATCGCAGCGGCGCGGGCGGGGACGGTCGTCAGCCTGTCCCGGCTGGCAGCCTGCCACGCAGCCCTCTCGGCCCACGCTGATCTGGTGGTCGTCGAAGGTGCGGGTGGTTGGCTGGTGCCGCTCAACCCGGACATCAGCTTTGCCGGCTGGGTGGCCCAGCAGGGCTGGCCGGTGCTGCTGGTGGTGGGGCTGCGTCTCGGCTGCATCAACCATGCGCTGCTGACCGTCGAGGCGATCCGTCGCCGCGCGCCCCTGGTCGGCTGGGTGGCCAACGGATTGGTGCAGCCAATGGACGAGATCGATGCCAATCTCGACACCTTGCGTGAGCGCATCGACGCGCCCTGCTGGGGCGTCATCGCGCCCGGGGCCGGCGGGGATGCGCACCGGGTGCTGGACCGTGAGGCGCTGATGGCCTTGATGGCCGCAGGCGGCGGCCCAGGCGATCAGTCCGACTGAGGTCGCGCTCTCAATGGCGGTAACGGGGTGCCTTCGGGCACAAACTCAAGCGCCAGACCATTGTTGCAGTATCGCTGGCCGGTCGGCGCCGGGCCATCGTCGAAAACGTGGCCCTGGTGCCCACCGCAATGGGCACAGTGGTACTCGGTGCGGCGCATGCCGTGGCGACGATCCTCGCGGGTGGCAACGGCGCCCGGCAACACCTCGAAGAAGCTGGGCCAACCGGTACCGCTGTCATATTTCATGTCGCCGCGAAACAAGGGTTGATGGCAGGCGGCACAGACGAACGTTCCAGGGCGCTTTTCCCGGTTGAGCGGACTGCTGTGCGGCGGTTCGGTGCCGTCCGCGAACAGCACAGCCCAGCGTTCCTTCGGCAGTTCCGCTTGCCAGGCGGTGTAGGGCGATGGCGCGTCGGGGGTGGACATATGAGACTCCTCAGCCGGGGCCTGCCAGTGTAGGCCAGCCCTGTGCCGCCTGCCCGGCGGCGTCGCGATTTTGGTGGACATCGCTTTGCGCCGCGATTCACCGTTGCACTACAATCTGGGTGTTCCCGCTGTCCTGGTCGTTTGCGTGTGGATACCCTTTTCGTTATCGGTCCGAACGCGTCTCTGACGCCGCGTCAGGCCGGGATCTTCATGGCCGTGACGGCCGCGCTGGGCGTCACCATCGCAGTCGGCTTCGCCTGGATGGGCTTCTGGCCCATCGTGCCCTTCGCCGGGCTGGAGTTGGCGGCGCTCGGGGCGGCCCTCTGGGTCAGCGTCCGGGGCAATCGCTACCGCGAAGTGGTGCGTTTGCAGGGCGAAGAGGTGGTGGTTGAGTTCGGCATGGTTGGCGCCGGGGTCCGGTCCAGTGTCCGGCTGCCGCGCCCCTGGACCCGCGTCATGCTGGTGCAGGGCCCGCGGCGTCTCGCGCCCAACCGTTTGTTGCTGGCGTACGCGGGGCAGCGGTTGGAGTTGGCGCGGTGCCTTACGGATGAAGAGCGCGAACAGTTGGCGGTCCGGTTGCAGGGGGCCATCAGGGGTTCACGTCCCACGTTGACGGAGTCTGACGGGATTCCGGACGCAGGTTGAATGATTGGAGAGTTGATGATGGTGAAGCGTCACAAGCTGCTGGCCGTGTTCGGGGCATTGTTCGCGGGGCTGCTTCATGCGGCCGGCGCGTGGGCCTACACCGAAACCAGCGGAGGCTGGAACCTGCCGACCGGTGCCACCGAGATCGCCGGTGAGGTTTATGGCCTGCACATGATGATGTTCTGGGTGTGCACTGTGATTGGCGTGCTGGTGTTCGGCGTGATGATCTATTCCATCGTCAAGCACCGAAAGTCGCTTGGCGCCAAGCCGGCAAGCTTTCACGAGTCGACCACCGTTGAAATCATCTGGACCGGACTGCCATTTCTGATTTTGATCGCCGTGGCGGTTCCGGCAGCTGGCACCCTGATCCGCATGGAAGACACCCGCAACGCCGACATGACCGTGAAGGTGACGGGCTATCAGTGGAAGTGGGAATACGAATATCTGGGCGAGGACGTCCGCTATTTCTCGACCCTGTCTGCCGCCTCCAATGAGGCCCGCCAGCTGGGTTCGGGTATCGACGTCACCACGGTCGACAACTATCTGGTCGACGTTGACAACCCGCTGGTGCTGCCGGTGGGCAAGAAGGTGCGCTTCCTGATCACCGCCAACGATGTTATCCACGCTTGGTGGGTGCCTGAACTGGCGGTGAAGAAGGATGCCATCCCCGGTTACATCAATGAGACCTGGGCGCGGATCGAGAAGCCCGGCGTCTACCGGGGCGTCTGCGCCGAGCTGTGCGGCCGCGATCATGGCTTCATGCCGATCGTGGTGGAGGCCAAGTCGGAAGAAGATTACGCGGCCTGGCTTGCCGCCCGTAAGGGGGGCGAATCTCCGGCCGCCACTGCAGAAGCTTCGGCACCCGCCGCTGCAGCGGTAACCGTGGCCGCCGCCGATACTGTCGCCAGTGACGCCGCGGAAGCCCCGGCCGAGATGAGCAAGGCCGATCTGATCGCAGCCGGTGAGAAGGTCTACGGCGCCAACTGTCTGGCCTGTCACCAGGCCAGCGGCCAGGGGATGCCGCCGAGCTTCCCGTCGCTGGTTGGCAGCCCCGTGATCAAGGGCGATGCCGCTACCCAGATCACGCAGGTGCTCAAGGGCAAGGGCCTGATGCCGCCGTTCCCGCAGCTGTCGGATGCCGACATTGCTGCAGTGGTGACCTACACCCGCAACAGTTGGGGCAATGACACCGGCGTGGTACAGCCCGCCGCCATTGCCGCACTTCGTTAAGTTTCGCCGTATCCGCAGTCTGGAGTTTCACAATGGCTCACGCGCACGCTCATCACGACGATCACGAACACCACGGTCCCGACAAGGGGATCATGCGGTGGATCAAGACCACCAATCACAAGGACCTGGGAACGCTGTATCTGTTCTTTGCGTTCACCATGTTCTTCATCGGCGGCCTGATGTCGCTGGTGATCCGTGCTGAGCTGTTCCAGCCGGGCCTGCAGTTCGTGCACCCCGAGTTCTTCAACCAGATGACCACCATGCATGCGCTGGTGATGATCTTCGGTGGCGTGATGCCGGCCTTCGTCGGTCTGGCCAACTGGATGGTGCCGATGATGGTCGGGTGCTCCGACTTGGCGCTGCCGCGCATCAACAACTGGGGCTTCTGGATTCTCCCGTTCGCCTTTGCCCTGCTGCTGTCGACCTTGTTCCTCGATGGTGGCGCGCCGGCGGGTGGCTGGACCATGTATCCGCCGCTGGTGCTCCAGACCGGGGATGCCTTCCCGTTCCTGATCTTCGCCGTGCACTTGATGGGGATCTCTTCGATTACCGGCGCCATCAACGTAGTGGTGACCATCCTCAACATGCGCGCCCCCGGTATGACGCTGCTGAAGATGCCGCTGTTCGTGTGGACCTGGCTGATCACAGCCTACCTGCTGATCGCGGTGATGCCGGTGCTGGCAGGCGCGGTCACCATGCTGCTGACCGACAAGTACTTCGGTACCAGCTTCTTCACCGCCGCTGGCGGCGGTGACCCGGTGATGTTCCAGCACATCTTCTGGTTCTTCGGGCACCCCGAGGTGTACATCATGATTCTGCCGGCCTTCGGCATTGTCAGCACCATCATTCCGGCCTTTGCCCGCAAGCGCCTATTCGGCTACGACTCCATGGTCTACGCCACCGCGTCGATCGCCTTCCTGTCGTTCATCGTCTGGGCCCACCACATGTTCACCGTCGGCATGCCGCTGTCGGGTGAGCTGTTCTTCATGTTCGCCACCATGCTGATCGCCGTGCCGACCGGTGTGAAGGTGTTTAACTGGGTGGCCACCATGTGGCGTGGGTCGATGACCTTCGAAACGCCGATGCTGTTTGCCCTGGCCTTCGTGTTCCTGTTCACCATCGGCGGTTTCTCCGGCCTGATGCTGGCCATGACGCCGGTGGACTTCCAGTATCACGATACCTATTTCGTGGTCGCGCACTTCCACTACGTGCTGGTACCGGGCGCGGTGTTCTCCATCATCGCTGCCGTGTACTACTGGATTCCGAAGTGGACCGGCCGCATGTACAGCGAGTTCTGGGGCAAGGTGCACTTCTGGCTGTCGGCCATCTTCATCAACGTCACCTTCTTCCCGCAGCACTTCTCGGGGTTGGCCGGCATGCAGCGCCGTGTGCCCGACTATGCGGTGCAGTTCACCGACCTCAACGTGTGGAGCTCGGTGGGAGCGTTCGTGTTCTTCTTCGCCCAGTTCATCTTTATTTTCAACATGCTGGCCTGCTGCTTCGGCTGGGGCAAGCGCGCCACGCAGAAGCTGCCGGACCGCGTCTGGGAAGGTGCCACGGGACTGGAGTGGACGGTGCCCAGCCCGGCGCCGTACCACACCTTCGAAGACCCGCCCACCATTGGCGACGACGGCGAGCCGGTAAAGGGCGCAGCCCGTCCCGCCGCCGCACACTGATCAGAACAGGGCCCGGAGATGACCGCCGGGCCCCTTCATCGCATTTGACATGACCGCCTCTGACGCCAAAAAGAAAGCCCGCAGCAACCTGGTGCTGTTTGTCGTGCACCTGGTGCTCGCCGCGGCGTTCTTCGCGGCCTTTTACTACAAGGTGACCCAGGGATGATGGGCGCTGGCCGTCGTGCGCATGCGATTCGCCTCGGTGTCGTGGTGATCGCCATGTTCGGCTTCGGCTACGCGCTGGCGCCGATGTACGATGCCCTATGCAACGCGCTGGGCATCAATGGCAAGATGGCGCTGGAGCAGGCCGAGGTGCTGGCGGAGGTGCCCGTCGACCAAAATCGGCTGGTGACGGTGGAGTTCGTCACCACCGTCAACGGTGGCAAGCCCTGGCGGTTCCAGCCCGACACCCCCAAGATTCAGGTGCATCCCGGGCAGCTCTACACGGTGACCTTCCTGGTTGAAAACACCGAGGACCACGATGCGGTCGGGCAGGCCGTACCCAACGTCGCACCGTGGAATGCGGCCCGACACCTGCGCAAGACCGAGTGCTTCTGCTTCAATAACCAGCCGCTGCCGCAGGGCGTAGTCCAGCACATGCCCGTGCGTTTTATGCTCGACCCGGAACTGCCGGCCGATGTCGACACGGTGACGCTGTCATACACCTTCTTCGATATCACGGACGCTCCGGCGCAGGCAGCCGTGTCGACCACCAAGCTTTAAAACAATACGAGGGATTCCCGATGGCTTCCGCCGCTCAATCGAACGATCGCTATTTCGTCCCTGCGCCCAGCGCATGGCCTTTCATGCTCACGGTCGGGCTGGTGTCGCTGGTGGTTGGCGTGTCCAGCTACCTGGAAGACAAGACCTTCGGTGCGGCGCCCACCATTGCCGGGATCGTCATTTCCGTCTTCATGATCTATCGCTGGTTCGCCGGGGTGATCAACGAGAGCGAGAGTGGGCTTTACGGTGCGCAGGTGGACCGAACCTATCGTTGGAGCATGGCGTGGTTCATCTTTTCGGAAGTCATGTTCTTCGCTGCGTTCTTTGGTGCGCTGTATTACGCCCGTGAACTGTCCTTGCCCTGGCTTGCCGGCGCCGGCGAGAAGATCGAGACCAACGCGCAGCTGTGGGCCGGTTTCGAGGCGGCATGGCCGAGCAATGGCCCGGCCAATATGGGGGGTGCGTTCGAGACCATTCCCGCCTTCGACATTCCCTTGGTCAACACGCTTTTGCTGCTCACCTCGGGTGTCACTCTCACCTTTGCGCATCACGCACTGAAGGAGCAGCACCGCACCGCCAGCATCCTGTGGATGTGGGCGACGGTGGCGCTCGGAAGCGTCTTCCTGTTCTTCCAGGTTGAGGAGTACATGCACGCCTACGGTGACCTCAACCTGACCCTAGAGTCCGGGATTTACGGCTCGACGTTCTTCATGCTGACGGGCTTCCACGGCCTGCACGTGACCCTGGGCACGTTCATGTTGCTGGTGATCACGCTGCGCATCATGAAAGGCCACTTCAAGCCGGAGAACCACTTCGGTTTTGAGGCCGTTGCCTGGTATTGGCACTTCGTGGACGTCGTTTGGATCGGCTTGTTTATCGTGGTGTATTGGCTATAGAAGCCGTCTCCGGCTACGCAAAAGGCCCGTTAAGCGGGCCTTTTGTCTGTTTGTCAGGGCTTATCGGCCGGGCGCGTGTGGTTGGATCCAGCCGAAGTGGTAGGACAGCAGGATGAAGGCCACCAGCAGCACCGACAGGGTGACGCGCAACTTCAAGCCGGTTAGCGTGCGCTTGCGGCTGCTGTCGTCCTTGACCAGAAAGAAAGCGCTGGAAAACAGGCTGACGACGATCGCCAACAGCATCAGCACGATGACAAGTTTGACGAACATTGCGTGCGCCCCAGGGTCAAAGCGCCGATGATAAACGCCCCGGAACGCCTGCTGCAGGGAGACGCAACGAAAACATGACCACGCGCCGATTTCGTCCCCGTGCGTGGTCGGTTCTGGCGTATTTGCCAGTCGTCGCCATTTTGCTCGGGCTGGGCAGCTGGCAGACGCATCGCGGACTGCAGAAACAGGGGCTGGATGCGGCCCTGGATCGGGATCAGGCGCCGCTGGTCTGGCACACGGGGCAAGCCCCGCGTCTGGATCCGCCGCTGCGGGTCAGGGTGGCAGGCCAGTATCTGCAGGCTCCAGTGCTCCTGCAGGATAGCCAGTCCTACCAGCGACAGCCCGGGTATCACCTGTGGCAGGTGTTTCGCGCCGAAGACGGTACGCCGCTGTTGGTCAACCGCGGCTGGTTGGCGGCGACGGCTGCACACGCCGTTCCGCCGCTGCCACCGGCCCCGGTCGGGCCTCAGTCCCTGCAAGGCCTGTGGCGTCCACTACCGGTCCCCGGCCTGCGCCTGACGCCACCGCCCTGCGTTGGCACGGTGGTGGCCGAGCAGCCGCTGCAGGTGCAATATCCGGACGTCGAACGTCTCCGCTGTCTGACCGGGTTGTCGCTCCCCGACGGCATCCTGCTGCTGGACCCGTCGGCCGACACCTCGCTGGTGCGCGATTGGTCGGTGGGGCAGGCGGTACCACCCACCCGGCACTTCGGCTATGCCGCGCAGTGGTTCATGTTTGCGCTGGTACTCAGCTACTTCTTTGTTCGACTCAACCTACGGAAGCCCCCCGATGTCTGATCCTGTGCTCAAGGGCCGCATCCAGTTCCTGCTTCTGGCAGCGCTATTCGCCGCCCCGTTGCTGGCCGCCTGGGTGCTCTACTTCGTCAAGCCGGATTGGCAGCCTGAGGGGCGGACCAACTACGGCGACCTGATTCAGCCGGTCCGCACGCTGGAGGAGGGCTTTGCTTGGGTGGATGCCGAAGGGGCGCCGCGCGGCTATCCGCTGATGCGCGGGCACTGGAGTCTGGTGATGCCGCTTGCAGGGGACTGCGACGACCGCTGCACGCAGGATCTGTATGACTACCGCCAAGCCTGGCTGTTGCTCAACGAGAAGCGGCTGCGAGTGAAACGGGTGCTGCTGGCGCCGTCGCCCGAGACCCTGCCGGGGCTCCGTGATCGTCTGGCCGCCGATCATGCCGATCTCATGCTGGTAGCGCCCACCAGCGCCAGTGACGCGGCTGCACAGGCCTTCCAGGGTGCACCCATGGGCAGCGTTTTCGTGGTCGATCCGCTCGCCAACGTGATGATGGTATTTCCACCCCAGCCCGACCTGCGCAAGGTGCTGAAGGACATCAAGCGTCTACTGCGCCTGTCCCAAATCGGCTGAGCCCGTTCGCCCACAGTGTAAAATTTCGCCCCCCGAGTTCGAGGTTCAACATGCGCTGGTTCTATCGCCTCACCACCCTGGCCACGGTGCTCTGCCTTTGCGTGGTGGTGTTGGGTGCCTATGTGCGGCTATCGGATGCCGGGCTTGGCTGTCCGGACTGGCCGGGCTGCTACGGACACGTCACCATCCCCAAGACCGATGCGGATGTCGCACGTGCCGAGGCCCGGTTCCCGGAACGGCCGGTGGAGGCGCCCAAGGCCTGGAAGGAGATGATCCATCGCTACGCGGCGTCCTTGCTTGGGCTGTTGATCCTGGCGCTGGCCGTGATGCGCTTCCGGCTGCGCGACAGCCGCCTGCCCGCGGTGCTGCCCTATGCGCTGGTGGGTCTGGTGATCTTCCAGGGCATCCTCGGGATGTGGACTGTGACCTGGCAGCTCAAGCCCTTTGTTGTCACCGCGCACCTGCTCGGCGGCATGACCACTCTGTCGCTGTTGTTCTGGCTTTGGCTTTCCGCGCGACGGGCCCATCGCAACACCACGACGCCCGCCGCTGTGGGTACGCGCATTACCCCCGGCCTGCGACGTCTCGGGCTGGTCGCGTTGGTGGTGCTGGGCCTGCAGATCTTCCTCGGAGGCTGGACCTCGACCAACTATGCCGCCCTGGGCTGCCCGGACTTTCCGACCTGCCACGGCCAGTACTGGCCCGAGATGGACATGGCAGAGGCGTTCACGCTGTGGCACGGGCTCGGGATCAACTACGAGTTCGGCATTCTCGACAATCGCGCACGGGCGACCATTCATTTCGTCCATCGACTGGGGGCCATCGTCGCCTCGGGCGTGCTGCTGCTGTTCGCCTGGCAACTCTGGCAGCGCGCCACCTTGCGGCGCTATGCAGTGGCCGTCGCAGTGGCGCTGGTGGCCCAGGTGCTGATCGGCATCAGTGTGGTTGAGATGCAGCTTCCGCTGTGGCTCGCCACCGCCCATAACCTCGGTGCCGCCGTCCTGTTGCAGACGCTGATCGCCGCCAACCATCGGCTGTGGCGGCGGTCATGACCGACCCCGAGACCGCGCCGGCCGGGCGTCTGCACGAGTACTACGAGCTGTGCAAGCCGCGCGTGGTGATGCTGATCGTGTTCACCGCGGTAGTCGGCATGTTCCTGGCGGTCCCTGGCCTGCCGCCGCTGCAGGCGCTGTTGCTAGGGACCCTGGGCATCGGCCTGCAAGCCTCGGCAGCGGCAGCCATCAACCAGATCATCGATCGCGAGATCGACGCGCGCATGGCGCGAACCTGTGGCCGTCCCCTGGTGACCGGCGCGCTGGGTATGACCGAGAGCATCGCCTTCGCCACGGTGCTGGGCTTGGCCGGCTTTGCGGTGCTGTGGTTCTGGGTGAATCCGCTGACCGCGGTGCTGACCCAGTTCACCCTGATTGGCTACGCTGGGATCTACACGCTTTTTCTCAAGCGTGCGACCCCCCAGAACATCGTCATCGGCGGTGCCGCCGGTGCGGCGCCGCCAGTACTGGGCTGGGCAGCGGTGACCGGCCAGGTGCACCCACACGCGCTGATCCTGTTCCTGATCATCTTCATCTGGACACCACCGCACTTCTGGGCCCTGGCGATCGAGCGCCACAAAGAGTACGCCGAGGCGGACATCCCGATGCTGCCGGTGACCCACGGGATCGCGTTCACCCGTACGCAGGTGCTGCTGTACACGATCCTGCTGTTCGTCTCCAGCCTGCTGCCGTTCGTGTTCGGCATGAGCGGCTGGTTCTATCTGGCTGGCGCGGTGGTGCTGAGCGGCATCTTTCTGGCCTACGCGCTGCGTCTGAAGTTTGCGCCAGTGCCCGGGTTGCCGATGAAGACCTTCGGTTACAGCATTGTCTATCTGATGGGCATCTTTACCCTGCTGTTGGTCGACCACTACCTGCCTTATCCGGACTGATCCCTGGGCTGTACACGTAAAAAACCCGGTGCCGAGCGGCACCGGGTTTTCGTATTGCGTAAGCGCGGCGTCAGCCCGCTTCGATTGCCTTGCGCAACTTCTTCATGGCGGCCGCTTCGATCTGGCGGATGCGCTCGGCAGACACGCCGTACTCGTCGCCCAGTTCCTGCAGCCCGGCCTTGTCGCCATCGGCCAGCCAGCGCCGCATCAAAATGTCTCGCGCACGGTCGTCGAGGGTGGCTAGGGCGTTGCGCATCCGTGCTTCGCGCGCCGCCTGCCACTCAGCCTCTTCAATGGCCTCGAAGTCGTCGCTGTCGTCGGTCAGGAAGTCTTCCGGTACAAAGGCTTCCTCGCCATCGCTGGGCGTGGCGCTGAACGACACGTCCTGACCGCCCAGGCGATATTCCATCTGCAGCACTTCTTCCGGCTTGACCTTGAGGTCGGCGGCGACCGCCGCCACTTCCTCGGCATTGAGCCAACCCAGGCGCTGTTTGGCCGAGCGCAGGTTGAAGAACAGCTTGCGTTGTGCCTTGGTGGTGGCGATCTTGACGATCCGCCAATTGCGCAGGATGAACTCGTGAATTTCGGCCTTGATCCAGTGCACGGCGAAGCTGATCAGCCGCACGCCCACATCCGGATCGAAGCGTTTCACCGCCTTCATCAGGCCGATATTGCCTTCCTGGATCAGATCGGCCAGCGGCAGGCCGTAGCCTTGGTAGCCTCGGGCGATGTGCACCACGAACCGCAGATTGGACAGCACCAGGGTCTGGGCGGCCTGCAGATCGTTGTCGTGATGGAGCCGCTCGGCCAGGGCGCGCTCGGCATCCGCGTCGAGCACGGGAATGTGCCCCACGGACGCCATGTAGGCGTCGAGGCTGCCTGACAGCGGTACCGGCAGGCTGGCGGGGCGAACAGCGAGGGC
Organism: uncultured Polycyclovorans sp.; assembly: GCA_964425915.1. GTDB lineage: Bacteria > Pseudomonadota > Gammaproteobacteria > Nevskiales > Nevskiaceae > Polycyclovorans. The sequence goes on along the minus strand of CAYROO010000003.1, from coordinate 157,254 downwards.
AGTGGTCGTCATGCGTTTACTCCCAAGAGCTGCAAGTTTAGCAGTCACGCTATTGGAGTGCTAAATCGTGCTCAAGTTCCCGGTTCGATGGCGTCAAGGTGGCGATGAACGGTCCAGAAGGCGCCCAGCCAGCCGAGCGTCGGGCCAGCCAGCACCAGCGCCAAGGCCCCGTCCAGGGTGAGACCGCGGACGGCGTAACCGCTGTCATACAGGGCCGATAACAGTGCCGCCGGTCCGGTCAGCGCCAACACGGTGCCTTCGACCAGGATAAAGGCCAGCAGGCTCCCGGCCAGACCATAGGCCAACCCGCTGTAAAGAAAGGGGCGCCGTATGAAGGCATCGGGGGCGCCAATCAGCTTCATCACCAGGATCTCTTCGCGGCGATGTTCGATCTCCAGTCGCAGGGTGTTGCCGACGGTCAGCATCACCGCCAAGCCGAGTCCGAGCGCGACGATCCAGACGGCACGAGTCACCAACCGCAGCAGGGCGTTGAGACGACTCAGCCACTGTTGATCCAGCTTGGCTGCCTCCACCGCCGGCAGGGCGTCGAGACGCGCCATCAGAGCCACCACGGCGGCCTCGTCGAGGCGCACGGCCGGTTGCAGCAGAATCACGCCCGGCAGCGGGTTGTCGTCCAGCAGCTCAAGCGCTTCGGCAAAGCCGGACTGACTGCGAAACTCGGCGAGGTTGGCCTCCGGGCTGCGGTAATCGGCGCGCGCCACTTCCGGCCAGGCGGTCAGCTGTGTGGCGAGGGCTTCACCGGCGTCAGTTTCGGTGCCGGGTTGCAGATAGAGCGTTGCCTGCACCGTGCCCTGCCAAGCCGTGCCGACCGTGGAGACATTGCGCACCAGCACCTCCAGCCCGGCCGGCAGGGCGAGGGTGATACCGATCACCGCCGCGGTGATCAGGCTGCCCAGCGGCTGCCGGCCCAACTTGCCCAGGGCGAAAAAGAAGGCCCGTGCATGGGCTTCCGCCCAGCGCGCCAGCCACCGCGGTCGTTCACGGGGCATTGGCGGCACCACTGAGGCGACTCTGGACCTGGCCGTTGGCCAGATGAAACACCCGGTGTCCCGGCAGGGCCTCGATCAGCTCCAAGGCGTGCGAAGCGATCAACACCGAGACCCCGGCTTCGTTGTAGCGGCGGAACAGGTTCATCACGCCCAGGGCGGTTTCGGGGTCGAGGTTGCCGGTGGGTTCATCGGCCAGCAGCAGCATCGGCTTGCGGATCACCGCGCGGGCGATGCCCACCCGTTGCTGCTCGCCGCCGGACAGCACGATCGGCATCAGGTGTGCCTTGTTCAGCAGGCCCACCGAATCCAGCGCCGCCCGTACCCGGCGGGCGATATCGGCATGGTGCAAACCCTCGATGACCAGCGGCAAGGCCACGTTGTCGAAGACGCTGCGGTCGTAGAGTAGGTTGAACTGCTGGAAGATCAGCCCGAGGTGCTGGCGGTAAGCCGGCACATGCCGCCGGTGCAGGCGCGCCACGTTTTGGCCATGCACCAACACCTGTCCGCGGGTGGGAATCTCCAAGCGCGCGATCAGCTTCAGCAGGGTCGACTTGCCGGCGCCCGAGGCGCCGGTCAGGAAGGCCATCTCGCCGACGGCCAGCCGCAATTCCAGGTTCGACAGTACGTCCTGCCCGTCGGCGTAGCGGTGGCTCACGCGCTGCAGGTGGACGAGGTCTTTCATGCCCTGATGTTAGCGGTCGACCAGTGCGTCCGCATAGGCGTCGGCGTCGAAGGGAATGAGATCGTCCACCCCCTCGCCGACGCCAACGAAGCGGATCGGCAGTGCCAGCCGCTTGGCGATCGCCAGCAGTACGCCACCCTTGGCGGTGCCGTCGAGTTTGGTGACCACCAGGCCGGTGAGGCCAATTGCCTCATGGAATTGCAGCGCCTGGGTCAGGGCATTGCCGCCGGTGGTGGCGTCGACCACCAGCAGCACCTCGTGCGGCGCATAGGGGTCGTGCTTCTGCACTACCCGCTTGATCTTGCGGAGCTCCTCCATGAGGTGGCTCTGGGTGTGCAGCCGTCCGGCGGTGTCGGCAATCACCATGTCGAGGCCCCGCGCCTTGGCGGACTGCACGGCATCGAAGATGACACTGGCGGCGTCTGCGCCTTCGCCCTGCGCCAGGATCGGCACGCCGGTACGTTCGGACCAGGTGGTGAGCTGCTGCACGGCCGCTGCGCGAAAGGTGTCGCCGGCGGCCAACAATACGCGGCGACCCTCGCCCTGATAGCGCTTGGCGAGCTTGCCGATCGTGGTGGTCTTGCCGACGCCATTGACGCCGGTGACAAACAGGATGAAGGGCTTGATGAAGGGGGGCACCTGCAGCGGGATGGCCACCGGTTTGAGGATGGCCAGCAGCGCCGTATGCAGCGCCTTGCGCAACTGCGCCTCGGTCTTGATGTGACCCATCTTGACCTCGTTGCCGAGTCGTTCGATCAAGGCGGTGGTGGCTTCGAGGCCCGCATCGGCCAGCAGCAGTCGCTCTTCAAGGATCTCCAGGGCGTCGTCGTTCAGACGCTCCCCGGAAAACAGGCTGCCGAGGTCGCGGGTGAGGAAGGAGTCACCCTGATTGATCTTGGCGCGTACCTTGGAAAGCCAGTTATCCGTCATGCCGAGACTCCGATCGCGCGTCAGGGGTGGTGAGAAGGTAGAGGTCGTCCACGGGCCGCATCAAAGGGGCCGCGGGGCGCAACAGCGGATCGGGCGACACCGAAGCCACCGCAATGGGCAGACGCAGCAGGCCGAGATAGGCACTGCGCGGCACCTGCAGGCTGAGGCTGCCCAGCCACAGCGGCGTGCCATCGTCAAAGCGTGCGCTGGCCGGCCACAGCCGCAGCAGCCACTGCTGATCCGCATCGATCCGACGACGCAGCACCAACGCCTGGCGTTCGCCATTGTGGACCTGTGGCAGGACCGGCAGCGTTTCCAGTCGCGCAGTGTCGCTGAGCCATCGCAGGGTCTGCGCGCTGGCCACGGTGGGCGGGGTCTCCCAGCCCTCCTGCTGCAGCTGGTGGGCAATGGTATCGAGCGATCCCGCCCACTGCAGGTTGAGTGGCTGCTTGGGGCGACCGGCGACATCGTGGCGTTGGGTTGCAAACTGTGTGTACGCCCCCTGTTGCCACTCGCTCCAGGTGAAGCCGGAGCGGGCGGCTGCCATCGCCGATGCCGGCAGCAGCGACCGGCCGCCGAGCGATCCCTGCAGGCTGGCCGCCAACACCAGGGTGATCAACACCGGAACCAGGGTGACGGGCAGGGCCACCGGCATCGCCCGATGGCGGCGGAAGCCCAGTCCCAGCAGGGCGGTCCACAACAGGCCGATGACTACGAAAATGGCGGCGTGGCTGAACCACTGTGCCCCCAGATAGAGCCGGCTGGCAGTGATCAGGGCCAGCAGCGAAATGGCGACGCCGTAGAACCAAGTGCGCAGGCTGGCCGGTTGGCGGGTCGACAGCAACACCGGAATGAGGCCGTAGATCACCGTGGTGAGCACCAGGTCGCGAGCGCTGAACCCGGGCGGTGGCGGCAGCCCGAAGTAGGCATAGGGGGCGTCCACGGTCGGCACCTGGTCGAGCGCCAGCGACAGTACGCCACCGAAGGCCAGCGCCGCCAGCCAGTGCGCCGCTGCGCGCGGCTTGCGTTGCAGGATCAGGGTCGCCAGCATCACCGCTGCCACCGGCAGGTACACCGGCCATTCGCCCAGATGCAGCAGGGCGCTGGCAATGGCCACGCCATATGGCGTGTGGAGATCACGCAGCGACTGGAAGATGGCGGCGTCGGTTGGCCAGGGGTAGGCGTGCAGGGCCGGCGCAGCTATCAGATAAAGGGCCAGCGCGCCCAGCCCGCCCAGCACCAGCGCGATCAGGGCCAGCACTGGGGTTTCCGGCTGGGTCGGGTCCGCCAATGCCGCACCAAAGCTGCCCAGGCGACGGTGGCGCCGGGACCAGTCCAACATCCGCCCAATCCAGTGTTCAGCGCGGGTAGACATGGCCTGCAGGACCAGGCGGGTCAGCGCGAACACCCCCCAGACCAACACCGCGAACAGCACCAGCAAGAGGGCCAGCCGGCCGGCCACCTGTGCCGCCAGGCCGATCGAGGCACCGAACACCACACCCGGCAGAATGTAGGCGCAGGCCCAGACCAACGCGGCCACGCCATCGGCCAACAGAAACAGCCACAGCGGCATCGGCGAGGCACCTGCCACCGCCGGCAGGATGGCCCGCAGCGGGCCCAGGAAGCGTGCCGCCATCACCCCTTTGCCGCCGTGCTGGGCAAAGAAGCCCTGCGCGCGTGCCACAACCGCCGCCCGGCGCTGCAGCCAGGCGTGCTCGAACAGGCGCTGCCGATAGCGGCGGCCCAGCGCGAAGGAGAACAGGTCGCCACTGAGACCGCCGGCGGCGGCGATCAGCACCGCAGGCCAAAAACTCAGCACATCCAGCGCCACCAGCGCGCCGATGGCAAACAGCACCAGTCCCGCTGGTACGAACACGCCGATCAGGAACACCGCATCGAGCGCGGCCGCCAGGTACAGGATCAGCAGCGCGAAACCCGGATGGGCTTCGGTCCACAGCAGGAAGGCCTGCCCCAGTGCAGTCACAGCTTCGTGAAGGCCTGCTGTGCCGCCGCCACGGTGCGCGCGATCTCCGCCTCGCCGTGGCGCGCCGAGACGAATCCGGCTTCGAAGGCCGATGGCGCGAGATAGACACCAGCCTCCAGCATGGCGTGGAAGAAGCGCTTGAAGCGCTCGACGTCGCAGGCCAGGACGTCGGCATAGCCGCCGATCGGCCCCGCCGAAAAGAACAGCCCGAACATGCTGCCGACATGGGTGGTGGTGAAGGCGATGCCGGCGCGGTCCGCGGCCGCCTGCAGACCGTCGCAGAGCAGCGCAGTGCGTGCCGCCAGCTGCGCATAGAGCGCCGCATCATCGAGCAGCCGCAAGGTGGTGAGGCCGGCACAGACCGCCAGCGGATTGCCGGACAAGGTACCGGCCTGATACACCGGCCCCACCGGCGACAACTGCTGCATGACGTCGCGACGTCCGCCAAAGGCGCCTACCGGCAGGCCGCCGCCGATGATCTTTCCGAGGGTGGTGAGATCGGGGGTCACCCCGTAAACGCCGGCAGCGCCACGGGGACCGACCCGAAAGCCGGTCATCACTTCGTCGAAGATGAGCAGCGTGCCAGCAGCGCTGCAGCGTGCACGCAGGCCGGCAAGAAAGCCGTCGGCCGGGGGAACGCAGTTCATGTTGCCGGCCACTGGTTCGACGATGACCGCCGCAATCTGGCCGGGATGTTCGGCAAACAGGGCATCCACGCTGTCGAGATCGTTGAAGGTGGCGGTCAGCGTGTAGCGCGCCAGATCGGCCGGGACGCCGGGGGATGTCGGGACGCCGAAGGTGAGCAGTCCGGATCCGGCCTTGACCAGCAGGGCGTCGCCATGACCGTGATAGCAGCCTTCGAACTTGAGGATGTAGTCGCGGCCGGTAGCGCCACGCGCCAAGCGCAGGGCGCTCATGGTCGCTTCGGTGCCGCTGGAGCAGAGCCGGACCTGGTCCATGCCGGGCACCCGCGTGCACAGCAGCTCGGCCAGCTCAATCTCGGCCTCGGTGGGTGCGCCATAGGACACACCGACATCGAGCTGTTGCTTGAGCGCGCCGATCACCGCCGGGTGGGCGTGCCCGAGAATCATCGGTCCCCAGGAGCCGACGTAGTCGATGTACTGACGGCCATCAGCGTCGGTGAGGGTGGCGCCGTCAGCGCCGGCGATGAAGCGGGGCGTGCCACCGACCCCACGAAACGCGCGGACCGGCGAGTTGACGCCGCCCGGAATATGCGCCTGCGCGCGCTCGAACAAACGATCGGATTGGGGGCAGGGCGAGTTCGACACGTTCAACTCCGGGGAACAGGGCGCCGGTCTGCAGGCCGCAGGGGCCGCATCGCAGTGTCAGCGGTGACATGAATCGCAATTGTACGTTGCCAGGCCCTCAGCGTATGCGCGTGCAGCCGCCTCGATGTCATCGGCACCGAATACGCCATCGACCACCGCGAACAGCTGCACCCCGGCGCTCGCCACCGCCGGCAGGTGGCGCGGCAGCAGGCCACCGATCGCGCACAGCGGAATCCCCATCCGCTGCGCGGCGCGCACCGTCTCCAGCGTTGCTGGCGGTGCCTCGGGTTTGGTGCGTGAGGAGAACAGGCGGCCGAAGGCGACATAGTCAGCACCGGCGGTACGGGCGGCTTCGGCCCGCGTCAGATCATTGCCGCAGGTGACGCCGAGCCATTGGTCCGGGTCGAGCCGGTCGCGGGCGGCAGCGACCTCGCCATCGCCCTGGCCGATATGGACGCCAGCCGCTCTCACTGCCACCGCCAGGGCGACGTCGTCATTGATGATCAGGGGCACGTCATATTCTGCGCACAGCTGGCGCAGCCGCGACGCCCGTTGCAGGCGGGTGTCGGCGTTGGCGAGCTTGTCACGGTACTGCACTATCACCGCCCCACCGCGCAAGGCGGCGGCAACGCCCGCCAGCAGCCGCGGCGTCTCCGCGCATAGCGCCTCGGAGGTGATGACGTAGAGCCCGTAGGGTAGCCTCGCGTTCATCGGCCACGTCCCGGGATCAGGCGGCCGCGTCCAACCCGGCAGCCCTGCCGTAGCATGTCGTGGACCTGCTGTTGCGCCACCGCGATGGCCGCCGGCACCGTCCTGCCCTGCGCCAACAGCGCGGCGAGGGTGGCGGCCAGGGTGCAGCCGGCACCATGAAACCCCGCATCAATCCGCGGCCAGTCGAAGCGTTCCGCGCCGTCGGCGTGCACCCACCAGTTGTGGACGGTGTCGCCCGGTACATCACCGCCGGTGACCAGCACGTGGGCGCAACCACGGGCGCGGAGTGCCTCAGCCTGGCCGATGACATCGTCGAAGTCCGGGGCCAATTGCGCGGCCTCGGCCGCGTTGGGGGTCAGCACCGTCACCGCGGGCAGCAATTGTTCCAACAGTGCCGGTTCGGCGAGTCGGGCGCCACCGCCGGCCTTCAGCACCGGGTCCACCACCAGCGGGACCTGTAAACGCTGCGCCAGCGTCACCAGCCAATCCGCCTGGTCGGCGCTGCCCAGCAAGCCCACCTTGATGGCGTCGATGCGGCAGTCGGTCTCGAGCAAGGCCCATTGTTGCTGCAGCCAGGGCAGCGATATCGGCGTCACCGCCGTCACGTTGCGGGTGTCCTGCACCGTCAGGGCGGTGATCAGGCTCACAGCATGGGCGCCCTGCCGGTGGATGGCTTCGATGTCGGCCTGAATGCCGGCGCCCCCCGAGGGGTCGTGACCGGACAGACACAGCACGAGGGGAGGGGCATGCGGGTTCATGGCGTCATTGTAGGAGGGGCGTCCGTCCGCCACAGGCTATGGCACTGCCACGAAACACGGAGTCGGTGGAGGCGGTGCTTATGCACAAGCGCGACGGCACCGGGGCCCGCGCCGGGCGTCCCACCGTGGGGCGCCGTCTGAAAAATGTAATGAATCCATAATCGACTGAATAGAAAGGGGAAAAAGAGATGAACAGAAAATTTCCATCGGGCAGAAAGTCAAGTCTCCACGGTCACTTAGCGGTATGTTCCGAAGGCTATGCACACCTTTATCCACAGTTGATGTGGGTAACCCGAAGAATCTCATTGGCGTGAATGCGTTGAAGCGCAAAGTTCATGTGAAATATTAAGCCTTGTCGACGGCTGTGCTTGTCAGCGCAGCACCGGGGCCAGCCAGGCGTCGCCAAGTTGCGCCATCTGCGTGTGTATCCACTGCGCCCGACGGATGACCGGTTCATCGGGGGCATCGGCCCGGTAGCGCGAGGGTGCCGGTAGCGAGGCGGCCAGTAACGCGGCCTGGCGCGGGCTGAGCTGCGCTGCGGGAATCAGCCAGTAGTGCCGGGCTGCGGCCTCCACCCCGTAGAGACCCGGGCCGAACTCGGCGATGTTGAGGTACATCTCCAGGATCCGGCGCTTGGTCCACAGCGCTTCGATCAGCACCGTAAACCCCGCCTCCAGGCCTTTGCGCAGCCAGCTGCGGCCACGCCACAGGAACAGGTTCTTGGCCACCTGCTGACTGATGGTGGAGGCACCGCGGACGCGGCCACCGTCGGCGTTGTGGTCGAGGGCGCGGCGAATGGCGCCCAGATCGAAGCCGAAGTGTTGCGGGAAGTTCTGGTCTTCCGCTGCCACCATGGCCAGCGGCACATGGACCGGCAGTTCTGCCAGCGGTACCCAGTGCTGGCGTAGCGGCGGGCCCTCGCCATCCAGCGCGTCGGCAATCATGAACGCGGTCACCGGCGGCGGCAGCACCGCCAGCAGCACGACCGGAAACACCGTCAGCAGGGCGACCACGACCGCGATCAGCGCGACGGTGCGCTTCATCGCCGCCGCAGCCGTTGACAGACGATGCCCGCGGCGAGGACACTTGCTTCCTGCGCTTTCATTTAACCGTTCTCATCAACACGCCCCCTGCCATGACGCCCGTGTTTGTCAAAGCCGTCATCGCCGCGCTCGTCGTTATCAACGACGCGCCGTAGGGGACGTTGCAGCCAGATCCAACCCCCCACCGGCGCCGTCCGGTGGGGGGTTTCCTGTTTCTGGGGCCGCCACCGGATCCACCGGACCCACTGAGCCCCGCCCATGTCCACGACCGATTTCTCCGCGACGTCTCCGCCCTGGCGGCGGACCACCACTTCCGACCTGCCGGCCTTGGCGGTTGAGGTGGCGGCTGCTGACGACAGCCGAAGGGCATTGCTGGTGCTGGCCGTCCGCGATGCCACGGCCCGATTGCCCGGACTGGCCGGCCTCTGTATCGCGCCCTTCACCCGTGCCCAGTATCGCGTCGAGTCCGCCGATGAGTGGCCCGCCGTGCTCGACGACGCACGGAGGGTGGCACGCATGGAGCCGCCGGGACCGGTGCTGATCGAGGTGGCGCCCGAGCTGTCGCTGCCCGCACAGTTGATCTGAGCTGCCACTGAACGGGTGGCGCTTGGCGATCAGGCCCGCCGGCGGACGCCGATCAGGCGAACACTTCGGCAAGAAAGGCGTCGGCGCTGGCGAGGCTGCGACGCTCCGCATCCGGCTGGTGTTTGGCACCGATGTCCGGGACATCCGCGCCGGGGACGGCAAAGGCATGCTTGGCGCCGCCATAGACGTGGACCTGCCAGTCGCAGCCGGTCGCATTCAACTCTTCGCGCAGCGCGACGACGTCTTCCAGCGGCGCCAGCGGATCGTCGGCACCATGCAGCACCAGGACCTTGGCCTTGACCGGCTGTGGCGACAGTCCGGTCGGCTTGAGCAGGCCATGGAAGCTGATCGCGCCGCGGATATCGGCACCGCTGCGCGCCAGGTCCAGCGCGCACAGGCCGCCGAAACAAAACCCCATGATGGCAACCCGGCTGGCATCGGCCTGCGGCAGACCGGTGGCGGCATTGAGTGCGGCCTGCACGCGGCTTCTGACCCGCATGCGGTCTTCCATGAACGGCCCCATCAGCGCGCTGTTTTCCTCGATGCTGTTGCCGCGCACCCCCTTGCCGTACATGTCCAGGGCAAAGCCCAGATAGCCAGCGGCCGCCAACCGCCGCGCATGTCCGGCCACGAACTCGTCGCGTCCGCCCCATTGGTGGCCGATCAGGACCACCGGCCGCGGACCACTGTGGCGGTCATCAAAGGCGACGAAGGCTTCCAGCGCGGTGGTGCCGTCGCGGTAATCGAGGGTCTGGGTATGCAGACTCATCCGGTGCTCCTGAGGTGAGTGAAGGGCCCGAGCATAGGCGCTTCAACTGATGAGGTGCAGGGGGCGGCCGCGTCATTGAAGCGCCACGTGGCCTCCCGTACAGTGACCGCCCCATGATGCCTGACCTCCATGCCCCCGCCGCAGCCGCTGGCCTGCAGGCCCTGATCGACGCCGGCCAACTGTTCCACCAGCGGGGCTGGGTGCCTGCGACCGGCGGTAATTTTTCTTTGCGGCTGGATCCGACGCATGTGCTGATCACCGCGTCCGGCGGCCACAAGGGCGAACTGACCGCCGACCACTTTCTGGTCGCTGATCTCGACGGGCGCCCTCTGGAGGCCGGACGCAAGGCCTCTTACGAGACGGGCCTGCACGTGCAGCTGTATCGCAGCGGTTTGCCCGACATCGGAGCGGTGCTGCATACCCATTCGATCGCCAACACGGTGTTGTCCCGCAGGTTCGACCGGATCGTGTTGCAACATTACGAGCTGCAGAAAGTGCTGCCGGGTCACCCGGATCCTGCCCAGGCCGTGACCCTGCCGGTGTTCGAGAATGACCAGGACATCGCACGCCTGGCCCAGCGGGTCGATCACTATCTAAAAGCGGCGCCGGAGACACCGGCCTATCTCATCGCCGGCCACGGGCTCTACGCCTGGGGCGCCAGCGTGGCGGCCGCGCGTCATGCGGTCGAGGCGCTGGAGTTCATGTTGGCCTGTCATCTGGAGGAACTGAAACGATGACCACTCTGACCATCTCGCCGGATCACGCCCCGGACCAGGTGCTGCTGCACACCGCGGATTTCGACACCATTCAGCGCGAGTTGGCCGCCATCGGGGTGCCGATGGAGCGCTGGCGCGCGGATGTGCCGCTGGCTGCGGACGCCACGCAGGAGACCGTGCTTGAGGCCTACGCGCGCTCGGTGGCGGCGCTCAACGCCAAGTACGGGTTCCAGTCGGTGGACGTGGTGGCCATGCATCCGGCACATCCCGATGTGGCGGCCGCGCGCAGCAAGTTTCTCGCCGAACACACCCACGACGATTTCGAGATCCGCTTCTTTGTCGATGGCGCCGGCGTGTTCTACATCCGCAAGGAGGGCAAGGTGTACACCACGCTGTGTACCGCCGGGGATCTGATTGAATTGCCGGCCAACACCACGCACTGGTTCGACATGGGGCCCAAGCCGCTGTTCAAGGCCATCCGCTTCTTCACCCAGCCGGATGGTTGGGTCGGCCATTTCACCGGCGACCCCATCGCCAGCACCTTCCCGCCGTATGCCGGAGCGGCCGCGTGAGCCTGCAGGTCGTGCTGACGGATATTGAGGGCACCACCTCCTCAATCGACTTCGTCCACCAAACCCTGTTCCCCTACGCGCGCCGTCGCATCCGCCGTTTTCTGCGCGACCACGCCGATGATGTCGAGGTGCACCGTCAGCTCGACGAGGTCGAACAGATCGAGAATCGCGACCTGTCCCTGCAAGATGCTGCCGACGTGCTGGAGCGCTGGATCGACGAGGACCGCAAGCTGACGCCGCTCAAGGCTTTGCAGGGCATGATCTGGGCCGAGGGCTATCGGGCCGGTGAGCTGCGGGGGCATGTGTATCCGGATACGCCCGAGGCACTGCGGGCCTGGCATGCCCGTGGTCTGCGACTGGCGGTGTACTCGTCGGGCTCGGTCGATGCGCAGAAGCTGATCTTCGGGCACACCGACTACGGCGATCTGACGCCGCTGTTCTCTGCGTATTTCGATACCCGCGTCGGCGGCAAGCGGGAGGTGGCTAGCTACCGAGAGATCCTGCGCCAACTGCAGTGTCCCGCCGAAGCCGTGCTGTTTCTGTCGGATGTCGGGGAAGAGCTTGATGCCGCCCGCGCCGCCGGGTTGCGCACCTGCCAACTGGTGCGCGATGACAAGACGGTCCCGGCGCCTGCGCACCCCCGGGTGTCGAATCTCCACGAGGTCGATCAGGCGGTCGGGCTGTAGGCCGGACACGCAGACCTGCGGGGGGCGAGGACGGCGCTGGGGGCATGCCCTTCGCGACGCGCTCCCGGCCTGCGGCCGGGTCCATCCATGGAGCGCTCCTATCGGGCCATCCTTGGCCCTCAACGGTCGCCAAGGGCATGCCCCCATCCCCGTCTGTGACGGGTGCCGCGCCGCTCATCGCATCCACTGTGCCCAATCCGCCGAGGGATCGCCCAGCACCAGGAAGTCCGGGTTGATCAGGCTGTCCTGCTGGTTGTAGCGCAGCGGCGTCATCGATGGCAGGGCCACCACCGCGCCACCCGCCTGTTCGACCACGCACTGTGCAGCGGCGGTGTCCCATTCGGAAGTAGGACCCAGCCGCGGATAGGCATCGGCGCTGCCCTCGGCAATCAGGCAGAACTTCAGCGAGCTGCCCTTGGACAGGCGGTCGTGGGGTGGCAGCCTGTCCAGCAGGGCTTCGGCACGCGGTCCGTGGTGCGACCGACTGACGAACAGCGTCGGCCGTTCGGGCAGAGGGCGGGTCTGCAGTCGGGTACGGTGATCCCCGTGTTGCCGGAAGGCGCCATGGGCTTCGGCTGCGCTCCAGGTGATGCCGAGCGCCGGGGCGTGCACCACGCCCAATACCGGACGGCCGGCCTCGATCAAGGCGATGTTCACGGTGAACTCGCCGTTGCGCTTGATGAACTCGCGGGTGCCGTCGAGGGGGTCAACCAGCCAGTAGCGCGGCCAGGCCCGCCGGGTTGTGGCGGGAACGTCGGCGTCCTCCTCCGACAGCAGCGGCAACACCGGCTGCAGGGCCAGAAGGCCTTCGGCAATGCAGCGGTGTGCCGCCAGGTCCGCCTCGGTGAGCGGCGAGTCGTCGGCTTTATGCGACACTTCGATGCTGCGACGGTCGACCGCCATGATGTGCACGCCAGCCGCTAGGGCAAGGCGTTCGACCGCAGGCAACCAGTGGACAGGATCAGATGGCACGACGTGATGGCTTGGGCGATGAAGCGGTGGCAGCCAGTGTAGGGGATGCCCGCGTCGACTGGTCGCGGATTGATGTGGTGATCCTCGATATGGATGGCACCATTCTCGACCTTGCCTATGACAACTATTTTTGGCGACAGCTGCTGCCGCAGCGCTACGCCGCGCTGCATGGTCTGAGCGAGTCCGAAGCGGTGGCACGGCTGCAGCCGCTGTTCGACGCCACCGCGCATACCTTGCCCTGGTACTGCACGGACTATTGGACCGAGCAGACCGGCATCAATGTGGCGGCCCTCAAGCACGAGATCCGCAGCCGGATTGCCCCGCTGCCAGGTGCCGAGCGCTTCCTGCAGACCGTCCGCGACAGCGGACGCGGCCTGTGGCTGGCCACCAACGCCCATCGTGACTCCTGGCGGCTCAAGCTGCAGCACACCGAGCTGGCGCGATACTTCCACACGGTGGTGTGCTCGCACGACTTTGGCGCGCCCAAGGAGCACCTGGATTTCTGGGCGCAGTTCCAGGCACAGCACCCGTTCGATCCGTCGCGTGCGCTGTTCGTCGATGATTCGCGCCCGGTGCTGGATGCGGCCCGTCGCTATGGGATCGGGCAGGTGGTGGCGATCCGCCACCCCGACCGCAGCGCGCCGCCGCGGCCGGTGCCGGGCCACCCCAGCGTGGACGCACTGGCCGCGCTCAATCCGCCGTCCTGACCGATCCCTCCGGGCGCCGGCCATCCGGCATCAGGCCGCAGTCGCCCAACACGGCCTGCCAGGCATCGGTATGCCGTTGGCGCGCGGCATCCAGCGCTGCACGCAAACTGCCCGGGCCCGGTGCCAGGACCCGCGCGGCATAGTCGGCGAAGGCCGGTGGGGGCGTGGGCGCCGCGGCACGCAAAGGGTCCAGCGCGGCCTGCCAGGCGGCGCCGTCCTGGTGCAGCTGCGCCAAATAGGTTTGTACCCGATCGGCGTAGTACCGGTAGAACACCGTTTCCAGGATGCGCGCCTGTGGGGTTGGCTTGCCAAGCGGGCAGGGGCGGGCATCGTGCAGGGCTTCCAGCAGCACGGCCGCCGTTTCCAGAGCCGCGGTCATGCCGACGGTGGCCTGCGCCCAAGCGCCGCCGTAGCCGGACAGCGCCAGCGTCTGCAGCTGCGGTTCCAGTGTCGCCAGGTCCCAGCCGTCGGGCGGGTCGGCCAGGGCGTTGGCCAGTTGCTGCAGGCCGATCAGAGCCGCCATCGGTGGTGGCTGCCCCACGGCGAGCCAGGGATTGGCCAGCGAAAAGTGTCGTTCGAACTCAGGGCTGTCGAAGCTGAGCTGCCAGAACACGGCCGGCAGGGTGCCATGCTTTTCGGCGGCGATGGCGTCCATCTGCTTCAGCAGCTCCGGGTCGGCGGTGTCCCCGGTTTGTGCGGCCAGCCAGTCGCGGCAGCGCTGCAGGCGATGGGCGAAGCGCAGCTCGTAGTCGATCCGCTGGCTGGCGGGCCAATAGCGTCCCAGGATGCTGTTGCGCTCTGCCACCAGCTGGGTGAGGTTGCAGGTGTTGAATTCGGTGAGGTCCAGCAGCCGTGCGCGGACCTCCGGCACCGGCAGCTGGCGCTCCCGATGCCTTGGGTAGGCGGGGACATCAGGCCATTGCAGACGCGGGATGGGCTGTTCGCTGGCGCGGGCCACGCGCGACACGTAGTCCTGCAACAGGGCCTGTGGGCTGTCACGGTGGCAGGCAGCCAACAGCAGGCAGGTCAGCAGCAGCAGTGCTCGGATCATGGTCGCTACCGTGGCACGTCGCGACGACGGTCGCGAGCTGTTCGCCGACCACTGAAACGACAACGGCCGGCGCAGGGCCGGCCGCTGTCGCAGGTCAGGGCGATCAGCCGGCGTCGGGTTCGCCGATGCTGAGCAGTTCCACTTCGAAGATCAGCGTTTCGTTGGGGCCGATCTTGGCGCCAGCGCCGCGCTCGCCGTAGGCCAGCGCCGCCGGGATCACGAAGCGGTACTTGGCGCCGGGCTGCATCAGCTGCACGCCCTCGGTCCAGCCCGGGATGACATTGGCCAGCGGGAAGGTGACCGGCTCGCCGCGCGCGTAGGAGCTGTCAAACTCGGTGCCGTCGATCAGCGTGCCCTTGTAGTGGACGGTCACGCTGTCATCGGCCTTGGGCTTGGCGCCTTCGCCGGCAGTCAGCACTTCATATTGCAGGCCCGACTCGGTGGTGGTCACGCCTTCGCGGGCGCCGTTCTCGGCCAGAAAGGCCTCACCGCGGTCAGCGGCAGCGGTGGCCTTCTCGGCGCGTTCCTTCATCTGGCGTTCCTGCATCGCCTGGGCCACGGTGTTCTTCACCGCATCACGGGCTGCTTCGTCGAGCCGCGGTTCGGCGCCGTTGATGGCGTCGTCAAGGCCGGCCTTGAGGGCGGCGATGTCGACATCGGCCTTCACCGGTGCCAGCGAGTTGCCGAGGTCGATACCGATGGCGTAGCCGAACTTCTGGGCATCGGAGTCCAGGGTCACCGCGCTGTCAGCGGGCGCCGAACCGTTGCCGGAGGGTGAGCAGGCGGAAGCCAGGCCAACGACGGCGGCGACGGTCAGCAGACGAAACGGAAAAGACATGACAACTCCAGGCGGAGGAAATGGGCATCTCGCACCCGCATCGGGCACGATCATCTAATTACGCCCTGATTCTAGCCGCTCGCGACCGACGCCGTGGGGTCGCCCTCGGCGTCACTGGCAGGCTTGCGCCGCTGAAGCAGCTGCAGCAGGGTCTGCCGCGCTTCGTCCGATAGCAGTTCCAGCGAGCGTTCCGCGATGCGGTCGATCCGGGCGTCCACCGCCAGGGTGCGCTCAGTGGTTTCGGTGACCAGACCGATCTCGATCAGGGTGTTGAGGTAGCCGCGGAACAGGGTCTTGTCGAAGAACTCGGGGGCGTCGCGGCCGGTCAGTAAGGCCATGCGTTCGGCCATCAAACGACAGTCGCCTTCGAAGCGCTCGCGCGGCAGCTTTTGCTGGGTTCGCCGCTCGTGCGCCAGCAGCAGGGCGGTCATGCAGTAGCGCTCCAGGGTTTCGCTCATCACCCGGCCCAGCATCGACAGGGTTGAGAACGAGGGGTGGGTGACCTCCGGTCGACGCAGGCGCTGCTCATCCTCGCGTTCCAGCAGCCCCAGTTGCAGCATCACCTCCAGACACTGTCGGGTGACGCCATCGATATCCTCCGGCGCCCACGGCAGGAAGAACTCAGTGCGCAAGAACGGGTAGAGCGCACGGACTCCGGTCAAGAGGGCATCCTCGCTGAGCACCCAGCGGGTCCGGTAGAGGTTGGCGATCAGTCCGGGGATGGCGAACAGATGCTGAATGTTGTTGCGGTTGTAGGTCATCAGTACCGCATCACGACCGGCGACGCCGTAGACGTCGCCCCAGGCATGGCTCACCTGGGCGATGCGCGCGATCGGCGCCGCCCAGTCAACCACGGCGCTGGGGCGGGTCTCCGGCAAAACCTGATCGGGTCCCAGCGGCAGGCCCTTGAGCAGCCAGATCAGGTGCCCGATCTGCTCGATGTACTCGTCGCGCGACACCGCGCGCTGGGGGCTGGCGAGCAGCGCCACCGCGGCCAGGCCGTTGGGGTTGGCGACGGCGGCGGCGTTGGTGCGGCGCGAACTCTCGAAAGCGAGGTCGCTGACGAAGCGCTTGAAGCCCTCGGGCTTGTCCTCACGGTCCGCGACCAGGCTGTCGCGCCAGCCCGGCAGGTGCGCGTCGGCGTAATCCTGCAGAGGAATCGGCTCGGCGAAGTTGATGTACGCCTTGCCGTAGCTCTTGGCGAGGATTTTGCCGGCCTTGAGCAGGCCATCCGCCGACTCCTTGGTTTTCTGCGCCCCGCGCAGCTCCTTGGAGTAGCTCGCCACCTCCCAGCACTTGTCGTAACCGATGTAGACCGGCACCAAGGCCACTTTGCGCGATCGTTGGCGCAGGCTCGCTTCCACCACCATCGACAACAGTCCGGTCTTGGGGGGCAGCAGCCGTCCGGTACGGCTGCGTCCGCCCTCGGGAAAGAACTCGATGGAATAGCCGCGCTGGATCAGGGCGTCGACATAGGCCCGGAACACCGCGGTGTACAGCCTGTTGCCGGCAAAAGTTCGACGCATGTAAAAAGCGCCGCAGCGGCGCAGCAGCCCGCCCACCGGCCAGAAATTGAGGTTGATGCCGGCTGCGATATGGGGCGGCACCAGCCCACCGTGATAAAGGGCATAGCTCACCAGCAGGTAGTCGGCATGGCTGCGATGCGAGGGCATATAGATGATCTCGTGGCCCTGCGCCCACTCGCGAACACGGTCCAGGCCACGGACGTCAATTTCCCGGAATACTCGCTTGAACACCACGCCGCCCATGAACCGTTCGAGCAGGTTGATGGCGGCGGTCGAATAGTCGGCGGCGATCTCCTCGCCATAGCGACGTGCGCGCTGCAGCGCCTGGGCGTGGCTGGTCTGGCCGCCGGCAGTCTCGGCCTCGATCGCGGCCTGCACCCCGGGTGAGGCCAGCAGCCCGTCGACGACCACTCCTCGCCGCAACAGGGTAGGGCCCAGCGCTGCGGTGCGGGCGCGTAGAAAGTGGAAGTGCAAGACGCGCGTCAGCTTGCGCTGGCCCAGAGCAGCACTGGGGGCGCGATCCATGTAGTCGCGGAACGATAGCGGGAGGCCGAAATTGGCCAGGATGCTGCGGCCGTTGGCCAGCATGATGAACAGCTTGCGAATGCGACCGGCTTGCACACTGTCGGCAAACAGCAGGCGGAACCAGCTGGTCTCGGAGCCGGGGTCGCGGCCCCAAAAGATCGACACCGGCACCACCTGGGCGTCGAAATCGCGGGTGTCGGCCGCCGTCTCGATCAATCGCGACAGCTCGGTGGCCTGGCGCCGTTCTTCGAGCAGTGCCGGTAGATAGAGGACGCCGGGACGCTGCACGGTGGGAAAGTCGTCGCCGGTGCGGGTGGGCCGTGGCAACTTCAGATCGCGACAGATCCGGTCCAGCACGAACACGTCGCTCCAGTCGCGCGTGGCCAGCACGTACACCACCGGGCGGCTGGGGTCGAGCTTCAAGCCCTCACCCAGGGGGTTGGGAATGGTGCGGTAGCGCAGATAACGGCTGAACGGACGAAAGATCGTCCAGGCCAGCGCATACAGCAGCCCTGCAATGGTGCCTGCCATTCCGTGTCGGCCCTCCCGGACCTGTTGCCGCACCCTCGCCGGGGCGCTCGATTACCCTTGAGATGTGAAAAGTCTAAACCAAGGCTCCGCCGACACCATGACAACCGATCTCGCCACCGTCGAGGCCGCCCGACGGCGGCTGCGCCGGCTGACCGGCTGGCTGGACGACCAGTTTCGCATTCCCGGCACCGGTATCCGCTTTGGTCTGGAGGCGGTGATCGGCCTGGTGCCGTTTGCCGGCGACCTCGTTGGCCTGGTGCTTTCGGGCTTCGCGATTCATCAGGCCGTCGGGCTCGGTGCGCCCCGCCGGCTGGTGGTGAAGATGGTCGGCAACGTGGCAGTCGACTTCCTGCTGGGTCTGGTCCCCGGGGTGGGTGATGTCGCCGATTTCGTATTCAAGGCCAATACCCGCAATCTGCGGCTGTTGGAGGCTTACCTGGACGCGCAGGCGCCGCCGCCACCAGCGCCCGCACCAACGCGACGGCTCGGCTGCCTGCTGTGGGGACTGCTGGTCCTGATCGGCACCGCACTGCTGGTCGCCTTGATCGGCTGGGGGGTGCCGGCCCTGCTGCATTGACCCGTTTCGCGCTTTGCGACACCGTGCGACGAAGACGCAAAGGGAGCCGTCATTGATGTCATCGACCTGGTTGGGCCAGCCGCGGGGGCTGGCCACCCTGTTCTTCACCGAGATGTGGGAGCGCTTCAGCTTCTACGGCATGCGCGCCATCCTGGTGCTGGCGATGGTGGCCGGAGTGGAATCTGGCGGGCTGGGGCTGGATGACCGGACCGCCACTGCGATCTACGGTCTCTACACCGCAGCGGTCTATCTGCTGGCGGTGCCCGGGGGCTGGGTGGCGGATCGTCTGATCGGCCAGCAGCAGGCGATCTGGTACGGCGGCATCGTCATCGCCCTGGGCCATTTCACGATGGCGCTACCGACGTCGTCCACGTTCTACGTCGGCCTGGTGCTGATCGTCATCGGCACCGGCTTGCTCAAGCCCAACATCAGCACCCTGGTCGGCGAGCTGTATCCGCAAGGCGGCGCCCGCCGCGATGCGGGCTTCTCGCTGTTTTACATGGGTATCAACCTGGGCGCCTTTCTTGGCCCGCTGGTCTGTGGATGGCTGGGGGAGACCGTCAGCTGGCACGCCGGCTTCGGCGCGGCGGGGGTCTGCATGCTGCTGGGCTTGGCCCAGTTCCGGCTGGGCGCGCGCCATCTCTCGATCGCCGGTCAACATCCAGCGCCGCTGAGGATCGCCTCGCGTCGCCGTGACACCGCCCTGGTGTGGTTGGCGCTGGCTGCGCTCGGCGCGGCGGTGCTGTCGGCGCTGGCGGGTTGGTGGGTGATCGATCCGGTGCGGCTGGCGGGTCATGCGGTGGGCGCGATCATCGTAGCCGCCGCCTTGTTCTTCCTCTGGGTGCTGTTGTTTGCCGGCCTCGATCAGGACGAGCGTCGCCGGGTGGGGGTGATCGCGGTGTTCTTCGTGGCGGCAGCCGTTTTCTGGAGTGGTTTCGAGCAGGCCGGATCGTCGTTCACCCTGTTCGCGGAGCGGTACACCGACCGGATGATCGGCGGCTGGGAGCTCCCCGCCAGCTGGTTGCAGTCGGTCAACCCGCTGTTCATCATTCTGTTCGCGCCCGCCTTCGCCGCGCTGTGGGTCAAGCTGGCGCAGCACAACCTGTCGCCGTCGACGCCGGTCAAGTTTGCTCTGGGGCTGCTGCAGCTGGCCGCCGGTTTCGCTGTGCTGGGATTCGCCTCGCTGTACGTCGTGGCCGGCGAGCAGGTGCTGCCGACCTGGTTGATCCTGACCTATCTGCTGCACACCACCGGCGAGCTGTGCCTGTCGCCGGTCGGATTGTCTGCGGTCACCCAGCTGGCGCCGCGTCGACTGGTGGGACAGATGATGGGCACCTGGTTCATGGGGGCGGCGCTGGGTAACCTGATCGGCGGTCTCATCGCCGGCCATTTCGGTGACGAGGCCCTGGTCGAGCTGCCGCAGCGCTTCGCCACCATTGTGGTGGTGGTCGGGCTGGCCGGAGTGATCATGCTGGTGTTGTCGCGGCCGATTGCGCGGTTGACGCATCGGCCCGCTGTGGAGTCCTGAATCATGCGCACGTGTGGGATCGCCTTGCTGTCCGGCTGTCTGCTGGTGGCCTGTTCGCGGCCGCCGGCGCCCCCGCCGGCGCCCACGCCGGCGGATGCCGATGCCCTGGTGGCGTCGATCAATCAATGGCAACTCGAACAGGTGCCGCGGCTGTCCTCGGCATTCTGGGTGGGCGCCACCTACATCACCCCGGACAGCCAGCGTCTGTCCGCGGCGGCGGGTGAGGAATGGCTGGCGGCTTCGGCGCGCAATCTTGAGGCGGCCAAGGCCTTTGTTGGCGTACCCGGCCTGCAGCCGGACACTGCGCGCGCGCTCGCCCTGTTGCGGAACGTGGTGGCCCCGGTGTCCTCGGATCCGGCAGAGCAGGCCGAACTGGCGACGCTGATGGCCAGGATGGAGGCCCACTACGGGGCTGCCAAATGGTGCCCCGAGGATGGACGGCCCTGCCTGTCACTGCCGGAGATCGAGAAGATCCTCAACAATGTCGACCTGCAGCAGCGCCCGGAAGCCATGGCGGACGCCTGGGCGGGCTGGCGCACCGCCGCCGAGCCGCTGCGGGCCGACTACGCACGTTTCGTCACCTTGATGAACAACGGCGCGCGTGAGATGGGCGCGGCCGATACAGGCGAGGTCTGGCGGGGCGGCTACGACATGTCGCCCGCGGCCTTTGCTGAGGAAGTCGAACGACTGTGGATACAGGTGTCGCCGCTCTACGAGGCGCTGCATTGCCACGTGCGGGCCACCCTCAACACCCATTACGGCGATGCAGTCGTGCCACCGCAGGGTCTGATCCCGGCACACCTGCTGGGCAACATGTGGGCGCAGCAATGGTCCAATCTGTATCCCCTGATGGCGCCGTATCCAGGCGTTGGCGACCTCGATGTCAGTGCCGCGCTGCGCGCCCGGCGAGCGGCGGCGCTGGCGGCCCGTACGGCGGCGGCATCAGCGCCACTCACCCCCGTGGACCAGGCCGAAATCGCGCACGCAGCCGATCACGATATCGCCACCGAGATGACCCGCATCGCCGAGGACTTCTACACCTCGTTGGGCTTTCCGGCGCTGCCGGACAGCTTCTGGGCGCGTTCGCTGTTGGTCAAGCCGCGCGATCGCGAAGTGGTCTGTCATGCCAGTGCCTGGGACCTCGACTTCCGCGGTGATGTGCGGATCAAACAGTGCATCGAGCCCGACGAGGACCAGCTCTTCACCATCCACCATGAGCTGGGGCACATCTATTACTACCTGATGTACAACGACCTGCCGCCGCTGTTCCAGATCGGCGCGCATGACGGCTTTCACGAGGCGGTGGGTGACACCATCACCCTGAGCCTGACACCGGCGCACCTTGCCAAGATCGGGCTGGTCCGCGATGCCGGCGACGACCCGCGAGCCGAGATCAACCAGCAGATGAAACTGGCGCTGGACAAGATCACCTTCCTGCCCTGGGGCAAGCTGGTGGATCAGTGGCGCTGGCAGGTGTTTTCCGGCGAGGTGCTGCCGCCGGCCTACAACGAGGCCTGGTGGGCGCTGCGCGCCCGCTACCAAGGGGTGTCGCCGCCGCTGCCACGCGGGCCAGCCGCGTTTGACCCAGGGGCGAAGTACCACATCCCCGGCAACACGCCGTACACCCGTTATTTTCTGGCCTTTGTGCTGCAGTTTCAGTTCCAAAAGGCGCTGTGCGAGGCCGCCGGTCACGACGGCCCGCTGCACCGTTGCGATATCTACGGCAATCCGGAGGCCGGTGCGCGGCTGCGCGAGATGTTGTCGTTGGGTGCCAGCCAGCCCTGGCAGGACAGTCTGGAGGCGCTGACCGGACAGCGGACCATGGATGCCTCCGCGCTGATCGACTATTTCCAGCCGCTGTTGCAATGGTTGGCAAGCCAGAACCAGGGCCGCAGCTGCGGCTGGCCGGAGGCCGGCTGATGGACGTGCGTGCCGTGCTGGCGGACAGCCCCCTGTTCGCCGAGGTCGATCCCGGGGTGGTCGAAGCGCTGGCCGATCAGGCCGAAGTGGTGGGCCTGCGCGGCGGCGAGCGGCTGTTCGCCATCGGCGAGGCCACGGATGCCGTCTACGTGGTGGCGTCCGGGCGTCTGCGCGCGCTCGCCGCGGATGGGCAGGTGCTGGGCGAGATCGGCCGCGGCGAGCCGATTGGCGAGATGGGTGTCCTCACCGACGAGCCCCACCGGGCCGCTGTGGTTGCGGTGCGTGACAGCATCCTGCTGCGGGTGGAGCGACCGACCCTGGTGGCCCTGTTTGCGGCCAATCCGGTGGCGCTGTTGCAGACGGTGCGGGTGATCGTGCATCGCCTGCGCCCCACCGCGCAGGAAAAGCGTCGCGCCCGTACCCGCGGGCAGCGCACGGTGGCCCTGATTCCCGCTGTGCCCGGTCTCGATGTGCGACCCCAGGCGCAGCAGTTGGTGGCCAGTCTGGCGCAACTGGGCGACACCGCCCTGCTCGATCCCGCTGCCGTCGATGCCGCACTGGGCGAAGGGGCAGCCGCTTCGCCGTTTGAGGACGGTCCGCGCAATGAGCGCCTGATGACCTGGCTGGCCGATCAGGAGCGGCAGTACCGCTACCTGGTCTACACCTGCCCGGCGGCGGCCGGCCCCTGGGCGCGGCGCTGCATGCGCCAGGCCGACCGGGTGCTGATGGTGGTGCCCAGCGGCGCTCTGCCGATGGCCACGGTGATGATCGACGAGCTGGGCCAGAGCGGCTCGCTGGCCAGTCGCGACCTGCTGGTGCTGCGGGCGGAGGGCGAGGACCCTGGCAATGTGCTGGGCTGGCGTGCGCGCATCAATGCCGTCACCCACTTCTATGTCCGGCCCGGGGTCCGCGAGGATCTACACAGCCTCGCGCGCGCCCTCACCGGGCGCGGTGTGGGCCTGGTGCTGGGGGGCGGCGGCGCCCGCGGGTTCGCGCACCTGGGGTTGATGCGCGCCCTCGACGAGCTGGGCATTCCGGTTGATGCCGTCGGCGGCAGCAGCATGGGCGCGTTCTTCGCCGCCCTGCGCGCCTGCGGTCATGACGCGCCGACCATGCTCGAGATCGCTCGCGAAACCTTCGTCGACAACAATTTCCTCAATGACTACCTGTTTCCGTCCGTGGCGTTGGTGCGCGGACGCAAGTTCACCCGACGCCTGCACGACATCTTCGGCGACCGTCAGATCGAGGACCTGCGGCTGCCCTATTTCTGCGTCTCGAGCAATCTGTCGCGGGGGCGCGCCGAGGTGCACGACCGCGGTCCACTCTACCTGTGGACCGCCACCAGCATGGCGGTGCCCGGCGTGGCGCCACCGGTGGTGTATCGCGAGGACCTGCTGGTCGATGGTGCGCTGCTCAACAGCCTGCCCACTGACATCATGAAGAACCTCGACCGCGGTTTGGTGGTGGCCTCGGATGTGTCCACCGGTGGTGAGCTGCGCGCGCCCGGCATCGAGGGGCCCGATCCGGAGGGCCTGTTCAACTGGGCGGCCGATAGCAAGCGGCCGGGGCTCTTCAGCATCATGTTCCGCACCGCCACCGTCACCAGCGAGACCGCGCGCAAGCTGCGTGCCGAAAGCGCTGACGTTTACCTGCGCATGCCCGTTAGCGGTATCGCACTATTCGACTGGAAGCAGTTCGATACCGTCATCGAGCGTAGCTACGCCCACGCCATGGAACAGCTGACGCCCTTGCGCGACGGTCTGCTGGCCGGCGACGTCTGACGCTCAGGCGCCGCGCGCCACGGCGCGGTAGCCGATGTCCTTGCGGTGGTGCTCGCCGCGCCAGCGGATGACGTTGACGCCGCTGTAGGCCGCGGCCTGGGCATCCCGCACCTGCGGGCCCTTGCCGACCACACAGAGGACGCGTCCGCCGGCGGTGACCACCTCGCCGTTCTGCTCGGCAGTACCGGCATGGAACACTTTGACGCCGGCCGGGACCTGATCAAAGCCGGTGATGACATCCCCCTTGCTGGGGCTGGCTGGGTAATGCTCGGCGGCCATCACCACACCGAGTGCCGGTTGCGGATCCCACTGCGGCTGTTGCTGCGACAGTCCGCCGTCAACCGCGGCCTCCAGCAGGTCGAGCAAATCGGACTCCAGGCGCGCCATCAGCGGCTGGGTTTCCGGATCGCCCAGACGGGCATTGAACTCAATGACGCGCGGGGCGCCATCGCGGTCGATCATCAGGCCGGCGTAGAGAAAGCCGCTGAAGGGCGTACCCTCGGCGGCCATGCCCCGCAAGGTCGGCTCGATCACCTCACGGCACACGCGCGCATGGACATCCGGCGTCACCACCGGCGCTGGCGAGTAGGCCCCCATGCCGCCGGTATTGGGGCCGCGGTCGCCATCAAATACGCGCTTGTGATCCTGGCTGCTGGCCAGCGGAACGTAGTCGGTGCCGCTGGCGACGACGATGAAGCTGGCCTCCTCGCCGTCGAGAAAGTCCTCGATGACGACACGGGCACCAGCTTCGCCCAGCAAGCTGCCACTGAGCATGTCGCGGACCGCCGACTCGGCCTCGGCCAGGGTCATCGCCACCACCACCCCCTTGCCGGCAGCGAGGCCGTCGGCCTTGATGACGATGGGCGCGCCACGCGCCCGCACGTAGGCGAGTGCCGGATCGATGGTGGTGAAAACCTCGTAACCGGCGGTGGGGATGCGATGTCGCTTGAGGAAATCCTTGGTGAAGGCCTTGCTGGCTTCCAGCTGCGCCGCCGCCTGGGTGGGCCCGAAGATGCGCCGGCCCTCGGCCTTGAAGGCGTCCACGACGCCCTTGGCCAGCGGGCCTTCCGGCCCAACCACGGTGAAGTGCACCGCTTCGCGCGCGGCCAGCTGGCGCAGGCCGTCAAGGTCCTCGGCGCCGACCGCCACGTTTTCGCATTTCGCCTCCCGCGCGGTGCCGGCGTTACCCGGTGCCACCAGCACCCGCGCCACCCGGGGCGATTGGGCCAGTTTCCAGGCGATGGCGTGTTCGCGGCCGCCGCTGCCGATGACGAGGACGGTCTGGGAATAGTCGGACATCAGAACTTCCTTGCGTAACGGACGCCCGTCGTGGGCGCCCGCAGTGAGAGATCAGGGGGCGCCGAACGCGAGCAGGCTAATCATCAGGGCGCCGGTGTAGAAACCGACGATCATCACCGCCGCCCAGAGCCGCGACAGCAGGCCCTGGTGCTGCGTCAGTCGATAGGCCCACAGACAGGCCACACACAAGGCCATTTCCGCAGGCACGGTGTACCAGGCGACGCCGGCAACCGTATCAATGTTGACCGGCTGCCACAGCCGCAGCATTGGCGCGGCCCACTCGGCGGCGGCAAACAGCAGGCCGCCGAGCACCACCACCACCGGGTAGCGGAGGCCGCGGGCGGCATCCGCCAGCTGGGTGACGGGGAACAGCAGCATGATCCACAGGCCCATGAAGTACAGCGGCACGGCGCCGCCGATGCGGCTGATGCCGTGATCGGGAAACTGCAGGGTGCCGGCGATCTCCACCAGCGCCCAGTCTGGCAGGACCTGCCCCATGGACACCGGCAACAGAAAGGCCCACCGGGCCAGCCAATCGCTGTGGCGACGGAACAGGGCGTAGGCCGGCAAGGCCAGGTTGTAGAGCACCGCCAGCCCCAGTACACCGGCGCCGTACTGCGGCCCGGTGGCATACAGCACGACCGGCAGGGTCAGCAGGGCGAACACCAGGTGGAAGGCGAGCAACTCGCGGCCACCGTGCGCGGCGAATGCCCGGCTCATGGTGCCTCCGGGCAGACCCAGGCCATCCGGCCGGTCGACGGTAGGCGCTTGCGCTTGCAGCCTTCCGCCGGGAGTTCGCTGGCGGAGATGATGCGCTCTGGCGCGTGGTCACTGCCGACGACGGTGGACTTGGTGTGCATACAGGCGGTGAGGCCCAGGGCCAGCAAGGCCAGGGCAGGCGGCAGGGAGGATCGCGTCATGGTGCGGAGGATACCCGAGGACCGTGGGCGTCCAGAAACGGCTGCAGGGCCGCCCACACCGCGTCCGGGGCTTCCACCTGTGGGTAGTGGCCGATGCCTGGCAGACTGACCACATCCGGTGCTGGCACCAGTGCGCGGTAGCGCGCCACCATATGGGCGCCGGACACCGGGTCTTCGGGGCCGTTGATCAGGCGCAGTGGGACCGCCGTACGCTGCAGGGCGCCGACCCAGCGTTCACGGTGCTGTCGGCGGTCATCGATATAGCGGATCAGACGGTGCAGACGGTGATGTCCGTTGTTGTGGCTGAGCAGTGACCAGAAGGCGTCCAGGTCTGCCGCGGACGGCTTCGACCGCGGGCCGAACACCAGCGAAAAGCTGCGGTTGAAGCTGCGCTGGGTCGACAGCCAGACGATCAACCCGCCGAGCGGCGAGTGCACCAGCTGTTGCATGCGGGTCTGGCGATGGGTTTCCGGGAACAGCCCGCCATTGAGCAGGGCCACGCACTTCAGCGCCGCCGGCTGCGGACCGTCGAGGTCGCGGGCCAGCAGTTCCTGGGCCACGCTGACGCCGTAGTCATGGGCCACCACCCGCATCTCGCGGATACCCAGCTGCGCCAACAAGGCGGTGTGCAGGTCCGCCTGCTCCATCAGGTCGTAGCGATGCCAGCGCGGCTTGGGTGCGCGCCCGAAGCCGAGCATGTCAGGGGCAATCACCCGACCGTAACGTGCCACCAGACGCGGCCACAGCGGCGCCCAGTCCCAGCTGCAGGTGGGAAAGCCGTGGATCAGCAGCACCGCCGAGCTGCCGCTGCCGCTGTCGCGGTAGGGGATCGGGTGGCCGCGAAACGTGAAGTGTTGCGCCTCGGCGTACCAGGCATCGGGCCCCGGTACCGCGCTCATGACAGTCGAGCGCCCATCCAGCGGCCCATCCGCGCGCTGGCTTCGCCAGCTTCCGGCACCAGCCCGGCAAACAGCTGCCAGACATGCCAAAGCCCGGGCCACAGCTCCAGGGCGACGTTGACGCCCGCGGCTTGGGCCCGCTGATGAATCTGGCGCGCGTCATCGGCCAGCACCTCGGCGTCGGTGGCCTGGATCAGCAAGGGCGGCAGCCCCTGGTAATCAGCGTGGATCGGTGACAGCTGCGGATGATCGAGTGCGGTGCTACCCGCGTAAGCCTGTCCGCACTCGCGCAGGGTGGGCACATGCAGCAGCGGCTCGCGATGCGCCTCGCGCGTATAGGCGGGGAGGGTGCCGGTCAGATCGCCCCAGGGCGACAGCAGGGCGGCGCCCGCCGGCATCGGTAGCCCCAGGTCGCGCAGACCTTGCAGTAGCGCGAGACTGAGGCCGCCGCCCGCGGAGTCGCCCGCCACCACGATGCGTTCCGCCGGCGTGTCTTCCAGCAGCGCGCGGTAAGCGCTGATGGCATCGTCAACGGCAGCCGGGAACGGGTGCTCTGGCGCCAGCCGGTAGTCGAGGGTGGCCACCCGCACGCCGGCATCGCGGGCGAAGCGGGCGGTGAGTTCGCGGTACACCTGGGGCGCGCCCAGCACATAGGCGCCGCCGTGCAGATACAGCAACACGCCGCGCGTGGCACCCGGCGGGTCGGTCCATTCCAGCGGCACGCCGCCCAGCACACCGGCGGAGAAGCGGCTGCCCCTGGGGATGGTGAACTGCGCGAGGGTGGTCAGGCGCAGTAGTTTGGCGCGACGCTGTTCCACGCTGAGGTCCGGTCGGGCAAAGATCGGGTGAATCAGCAGCTTTACCCCGTGGCGGAACAGCCGGGCGCGCAGGCTGGGCGCAGCGGCGGGACGGAATGGCGTGTCGGTCATGGTCAGCCTTTCGCGAGGACGTGAAGCCGGCAAGCTTACGCGCCTGCGGCTGCGGCTTCACGGGACCGTCCCGCAGTCTCGCTACACTCGATGCCATGAACCGTTATCGCTATGGATACCCGCTACTACTGCTGCTGTCGGCCTGTGGGGCGGGACAGCCGCTGGCGCTGGAACGCAGCTGTGCGCCCGGTGCGCCGCGACAGGTGTTCGAAGGCACGGTCGGGCCGGGTGACGCCCGGCAGTACCACCTGCAGCCGTTTACCGTGGCCCCGGGCACCGGTCGGGTGGAAGTCGCTTACGGCTGGATCGAAGCGCCCGGCCTGCCGTCGACACCGCTGACCGCCACCACCCTCGACCTCGGCTTGTGGGATGCCGATGGGGTCGGCACCCCCGCGGGCTTCCGCGGTTGGGGCGGGTCGCGTCAGGGTCGGCTCGACCGCGACCAGCCGCCAGTGTTCGTCGAGGCCGGCGCAGCGGATCGCGGCTTCCAGCCCGGCGCCATTGAGCCCGGCCTGTGGCACGCCGAGTTGGGCATTGCGGCGGTTAGCCCGCAGGGCGCACGTTGGCGCCTCGAAATCCGCTGCGACGATGCGCAGGGGCCGGCCGCGGTGGCGGCTGACCCGGTGGACCCGGCACACATCGCCCGTTTCGGCCCCGGCTGGTACCACGGCGACTTACACATGCACGCCTTTCACAGCCAGCCGACGGGGCCGGACGACGCCGAAATGATCGCCCAGAGCCGGGCCGCCGGCCTCGATTTTCTGATGGTGACCGAGTACGTCACCGGGCGTCACTGGGACACCCTGGGGCTGACCCAGCGTCTGAATCCGGACCTCCTGATCTGGCCGGGGCGCGAGGTCATCACCTACTTCGGGCACGTCAACACCCACGGCGAGACACCCTCAGTGCTGGACTACCGCCATGGCGCGCCGGGTGTCGATATCGGTGAGATCCAGCGCCGTGCCAAGGCCGACGGCGCGCTGTTCCAGGTCAATCACCCCACCACTTTCCCGGGGCCGCTGTTCAGCAATTTCTGTCGCGGCTGTGCCTTCGAGCTGGGCGACGCCATCGACTGGGGACAGGTCGACACCCTGGAGGTGCTCAACGGGCCCATTCTTAACTCAGCCAGCGACTTCGGCCTGCCGCTGCCGGGACAGATCGAGAATCCCTTCACCACCACCGCGATCTGGCTGTGGGAGGCGCAGTTGCGTGCCGGTCACCGCATCACGGCGGTGTCAGGCTCGGATTCCAAGGGCATCGATGCACCGGCGGATCGCGCGCGAAAGGGTTATGGAAGCTCTGTAACGGCTGTTTATGCAAACAATTTGTCACGTCCGGCCTTGCAAGCGGCGTTGCAGGCCGGCCATGCCTACATCCGCACCCGCGGGGTGTCCGGTAGCCCCACCGTGGGGTTCGAGGGGCATACCAGCGACGGCCAATCGGGGATCTACGGTGACACCCTGATCGTGGGCGAGGGCGTTGATGCGACCTTGCGGACCACCGTCACCGGCGGCGCCGGGCAGGTCCTCACCTATTTCCGCAACGGTGCACCGGTCGCGGTGGTACCGGTGCTCACCGATCCCTTCGTCGATGAGCGTGCAGCCAGCCGGGGCCGACTGGCGGAGGGGCCGCTGGGCACCGTGTGGCGCATCGAACTGCGCGACCTGCAGTCGCGCACCATCATCGGCAATCCCATTTTCCTGCAGGCGGCGGCCCCCTAACCGCGGACGCACTGGGCCTACAATGGCGCTTTGATCGCCGTCGCGCCCGCATGTCCGTCCATTACCTGATCTCGCCCGCCGCCCCTCGCGCCCACCTGTTCGCCGTTGAGCTGCGGGTGCCCCAGCCGGACCCCGCCGGGCAGGTGTTTCGAATGCCGGCCTGGCTGCGCGGCAGCTACTGCATCCGCGACTTTGCCAAGCACGTGGTGGACCTGCGTGCCGAGCTCGCCGACGGCAGCCCCTGCCCGCTGACCCAGCTCGACAAGTCGACCTTTCGCGCCGCCCCGGGTGCCGCACCGCTGGTACTGCGCTACCGCGTCTATGCCTTCGACCCCTCGGTACGCAAGGCATTTCTCGACACCGGGCGCGGCTTCTTCAACCCCAGTTCCCTTTGTTTTGCGGTACTGGGCCAGACCGACGGACCGCTGGAGATCGAGATCCGGCCGCCACAGGATTCCGCCTGTCGTGATTGGCGCCTGGCCACCAGTCTTCTGCCGCTGGCCATTGATGCAGACGGCTTCGGCCGATATCGCGCCGACGACTACGAGGACCTCATCGATCACCCGGTGGAAATGGGCCCCTTCGAGCGCATCGACTTCGACGTCGACGGTATGCCCCACAGCCTGGTGCTGGCAGGGCATGCCCCGGTGGATACTGAGCGGGTCACCCGTGACCTGGCGCGCATCTGCAGCGTCGAGCACGCGCTGTTCGGGCACAGCCTGACGCTGGACCGTTACCTGTTCCTGACGCATGTGATGACGCGCGGGTATGGTGGTCTGGAGCACCGCCATGCCACCGCCCTGGTGTGCGCGCGGGATGACCTCCCGGCCCCCGGCGAGACCGACCTGAAGCCCGGCTATCGCGCCTTCCTGGGGCTGGCCTCGCACGAGTACTTCCACCTGTGGAACGTCAAGCGGCTGACCGCCCAGGCGTTTGCCGAGAGCGACCTTGCGCAGGAAGCCTACTCGCGCGATCTGTGGCATTACGAAGGTGTCACCAGCTACTACGATGACCAGTTCCTGCTGCGCGCCGGGCTGGTGCCGATGGAGGATTACCTCGACCTGCTGGCGGCCCAGGCCACGCGCGTTTGGCGTATGCCAGGCCGGCACTTGCACAGCCTGGAGGCGTCCAGCTTCGAGACCTGGACCAAGTACTACCAGCCGGACGAGAACACGCCCAACCAGACTGTCAGCTACTACGTGAAGGGCGCCCTGGTGGCGCTGGGACTGGACCTGCAGTTGCGCTTGCGGGGACAGTCGCTCGACACCGTGATGCGACTGGCCTGGGCCCGCTACGGTGCGACTGGGGTGCCGATGCCCGAGCGCGGCCTGGAGGCCCTGGCGCTGGAAGTGGGGGGGCAGGACCTACAGCCGTTCTTCGATATGGCGCTGCGCAGCACTGAGGAACTGCCGCTGGCCGATTGGCTCAAGCCGTTCGGTGTGGCGGCGGTGCTGCGCGCCGCCGTCAACACCGGCGATACCGGCGGCCGAGTGCCGGGCACGCCGCCCCCCAGTGCCTTGGGGGTGCGTCTGGCACCGGACAGTCTGCGCATCACCCAGGTGCGCAGCGACAGTGCTGCCGAGCAGGCTGACCTGGCGGTGGGCGATGTGCTGGTGGCGGTGGACGGCTGGCAGCTTCAGGCGGCGACCGCCCTGCAGGTGCTGTCGCAACTGCCACCGCAGCGGCCGGTCCCGGTGCATCGTTTCCGCGGCGGTCGGCTGTCGACGGTCACCCTGGTTCCGGCACCGCCGCCGCTGGACACCTGGACCCTCATTCCCGATCCCGACGCGGATGCGGCGGCGCTGGAACGTCGCCGCGCCTGGCTGGGGGCCTGAGTCATGGAGTTGCTCGTCAAATGGACGCTGGCCTACCTGCTGGGGGGCGTCATGGGTGGCGTGATCGTCGGCGCACTGCGCGGCGGCGTCGACCTGCGCCAGAGCGGGAGCGGCAACATCGGCGCCACCAATGCGCTACGGACCCAGGGCGCGGCCTTCGCGCTCGCGGTCCTTGCCATTGATGTGCTCAAGGGCGTGGCCGCAGCCGTGCTGATCCCGGCCTTGCCCTGGCCGCTGCCGGGGGCCACCGCGATGTCACCGGCAGCTATCGCCTATGGCTGCGGGGTGATGGTGGCGCTCGGACACTGTTACCCGCTATTCCATCGGTTCCAGGGCGGCAAGGGGGTGGCGACCTTGGCGGGTGTTTTCGCCTGCCTGTTGCCTATTGCCATCGGCTGGATGCTGGGGGCCTTCGTGCTGGTGGTGCTGCTGACCGGCTACGTCAGCCTGGCGACGCTCACCGCCAGTCTGGTGGCCGTGCTGCACATCGCCTGCTTCTCGCCAGCGGGGCTGTGGTCGGTGACCGGTGCATTTGGTATCGCCATGGCGCTGCTGGTGCTGTGGAAGCATCGGCGCAACGTCCGCCAGCTGCTTTCCGGTGAGGAGCACCGCTTCGAGAGGGCGCGGGTGCTGGGCCGATGGCTGAGCCGCTGAATCCCGAACAACACCGGGCCCTGGTGGCGGCGCTGGCCGATGGTCAGTGGCATTCCGGCGCCGAGCTGGCCTCCGCCTTCGCCATCAGTCGCGCCGCGCTGGCCAAGCGGGTCGATGCGCTCGATGCCTTCGGCCTGCGGGTGGCGCGTCGTCACGGCAGGGGCTATCGGCTGGAAACGCCGCTGACCCTGCTGGATGCCGAGGCGATACGGCGACCGGTGGGTTGGCGCCTGTCGCTGGTGCCAGTGACCGGCTCCACCAACTCCGACCTGCTCGACAGCGATCCGGAACAGGATCCGCAGGCCCTGTTGGCGGAGTACCAGCAAGGTGGGCGCGGCCGTCGCGGGCGGCAGTGGGTGTCGCCGTTTGGCCACAACCTGATCTGTTCGCTTGCCTGGAGTTTTGCCAGCTGGCCGCGCGATCTCAGCTGCCTGCCGCTGGCGGTTGGCGTATGTGCGGCGCAGGCGCTGTCCGAGCAGGGCATCGACTCCGTGCAGTTGAAGTGGCCCAATGACCTGTACGCGCTGGGCCGAAAGCTCGGGGGCATTCTTCTGGAACACCGCGGCGAAACCGGCGGCGCTTGCCGGATTGTCATCGGCGTCGGCCTCAATGTCCGACCCTTTGATGCGGCGCAGGCACCGGATCAGCCCTGGGTGGCGGCCGACCAACTGCGCGACACCCCGCTGGACCGCAACGCCCTGGCGACGGTCTTGCTGCAGCGGCTGGCCGCCATGCTGACCGACTATGCCGATTGCGGCTTCGCGCCGTGGCGCGATCGCTGGGCGGCGCGGGACCTTACCCGCGACCGTCCAGTGACGGTGATCGGCGCCGACGGGCCCTGGCAAGGCATCGCCCGCGGCATTGATGCCCAAGGTGCGCTGCAGGTCGAGGTGGGCGGGCAACTGAAACCGCTGCACAGTGGCGAGGTCTCCGTACGCATGGCGCCAGCGACATGATTCTGCTGCTCGATATCGGCAACACCCGGCTCAAGTGGGGGCGCGTCGGCGCCGACGGTGTGCAGTATGGCGGCGCCCTGCCGCACGGAGGCGATTTTCAGACCCTGGTGGCGCAGCTGCCCGTGACCCGGCCCGATCAGGTGTGGGTGTCTCACGTCCTGGGGGCGGTCCATGAGCCGGCGTTGGTGGCCGGGCTCACCCAGCGCTACGGCCTGGCCCCGCAGCTGGCGCGCACCCGGGCGGTGAGCGAGGGTTTGCGTGTGGCCTATACCGATCCCGCACGGCTCGGCGTTGATCGATGGCTGGGCATGCTGGCCGTCCGGCGGCACACCGACGGCGCCTTCGTGGTGGCCAGTGCCGGTACCGCATTGACTCTGGATGTGGTGGATGCCGCCGGCCTGCATCTCGGCGGATTCATCGCGCCGGGTCTGCACACGGCGCTCAATGCGACCCTCGGCGCGACCCGCTTCGAAACGGGCAGACTCACCAATGCGTTTCGCGCCAACCTCGGGCGCGACACCGAGGCCTGCGTGCGCGAAGGCGCCGTGTTGAGCTGTCTCGGGGCCCTGGATCGCGGACTGACCCTGGCGCCGGACAGCGCCAGCCGCTGGATCACCGGCGGCGATGCGCCCGTGCTGTTGCCGCACCTGGGGCACTGGTCCCACCGGCCCCACCTCACGCTGGAAGGACTGCGTGTGCTGGCGTTGGAAGCGCCGAACGCCGAAGAGGACGCCTGACGCCGTCTCAGGCGTCCTGCAGTCCGTACAAGGTCACCACACAGGCGCTGCCGGTCCCGATGTTGTGTTGCAAGGCCAGACGCGCACCGGCGACCTGACGAACGCCGCTGCGGCCCCGCAGTTGTTCCACCAGTTCGGTGCATTGCGCCAGGCCGGTGGCTCCGAGCGGATGGCCTTTCGACAGCAGTCCACCGGAGGGGTTGGTGACCACCTTGCCGCCATAGGTGTTGTCCCCGTCCATGATGAATTTCTCGGCGCCGCCTTCGGGCGCGAAGCCGAGCGCCTCGTAGGTGATCAGTTCGTTGGCGGTGAAGCAGTCATGCAGTTCGCAGACGTCCACGTCGTCGGGGCCGACGCCAGCCTGCTGATAGACCTGTTGGGCGGCATTGCGGGACAGTTCGAAGCCCACGGCGCGAATCATCGACTGCGATTCAAAGCTCGACGGGGTGTCGGTGGTCAGGGCCTGGCCGAGGATGCGGACCCGGCTGTCGATGCCGTGCCGTCTGGCGAAGGCTTCGCTGACCAGGATGGCGGCAGCACCGCCACAGGTGGGCGGGCAGCACTGCAGCCGGGTGAGCAGCTTGTAGATCACCGGCGAGGCGAGAATCTGCTCGACGCTCACCGGGTCCCGGAAGATGGCTTTGTCGTTGTGCTCGGCATGACGGCGCGCCTTGGCGGCGATCATGGCAAAGGTTTCCGGGCGGGTACCGTATTTCTGGGCGTGCTCAAAGCCGGCGCCGCCAAACAGGTGCGGGGCCATGAAGGCATCGGGATCAGGCTGCAGCTGCTGGGCCAGGTCGATGAAGTTGCCCAGCGGATTGGGACGATCATCGAACACGCTGGCGAGCGCGCCCGGCGTCATCTGTTCAAAGCCCAGGGCCAGGGCGCAATCGACGGCGCCGCTCTGCACCGCCTGACGCGCCAGGAACAGGGCGCTGGAACCCGATGAGCAGTTGTTGTTGACGTTGACCACCGGGATGCCGCTCTGGCCAACATGGTAGAGCGCGCGCTGGCCGCAGGTGCTGTCGCCGTAGACATAGCCAACGTAGGCCTGCTGGATCAGACCGTAGTCGATGCCGGCATCCTGCAACGCCAAGCGCGCCGCTTCGGCGCCCATCAGGTCGTAGGGGGCACTGCGGCCGGGCTTGCTGAAGGGGATCATGCCGACACCGGCTACCACCACGGAACCCTGCATCGTGTCTCTCCTGTGTTTTCAGGCGCCGATCCGCGGCGCTGTTGACGGCACGGTACGGCGCGCCAACCGGGGGCGCCCCGCCCATAGGAGTAGTCCGTTCGTGCGGGTGGTCGGGGGTTTGCTGCCACAAACCCCCCTTTCGGGTGGGGGCAGGGCTGCCCTGCAGGGCAACACTCGCAGCACACCAAGACCCCCGCGGTCCCACAACGAGGAGAACCTCATGCCACAGCAGGCGCGCCACTGGTATTTCAATGAACGGCCCAAGGGCGAGATGGACGACCGCACCCTGGTGCTGCGCGAGGAGGCCTTGCCGGCGCTGCAGGAGGGCGAGTTCCTGGTGCGCGCCATCTATCTGTCGATGGATGCCACGCACCGCCTGTGGATCGGTGATCTCGATCTCTACATGGAGCCGATCGCGCTCGGCGAGCGCATGAAGGGCTTTCTCATTGGCGAAGTGGCCGAGTCGAAGCACCCGGGCTACACCCCGGGTGATCTGGTGACCGGACTGGGTAGTTGGTCGGACTACATGATCGACAACGGCAGTGCCTTCCAGAAGCTGCCGCCCATTCCGGGTCTGTCGATCGCCGATGCCTTCGGCATTCTCACCGTGGCCGGTCCCACCGCCCTGGTGGGGCTGATGGAAATCGGCCAGCCCAAGCCTGGCGACACCGTGGTGGTCAGCGCTGCTGCCGGGGCGGTCGGCATGCTGGTGGGTCAGATCGCCAAGATTCATGGCTGCCGCACCATCGGCATCGCCGGCGGCGCCGAGAAGTGCGCCCGCCTCAAGGCCGAATTCGGCTATGACGAGGTGGTCGACTACAAGCAGGGCGACATCGTCGGACAGCTTCGCCGCCTGGCCCCCGACGGGGTTGACGTGCTGTTCGAGAACGTCGGCGGCGAGGTGCTGGACGCCGGGCTCACCGTGATGAAGAACTTCGGGCGGGTGGTCATCTGCGGGCTGATCTCCAGCTACAACGCGGATGGCCTGGTGCCGGGACCCTACATGTTCCGCAACGTCATCATGCGGCGGCTCACCATCCAGGGCTTTGTCATTCTTGACTATTTGGATCGCTATCCGGAATACCAGGCCAAGCTGGCCGGATGGATGCGCGAAGGTCGCCTGCAGTATCGCCTGCACGTGGTCGAGGGTCTGGATCAGGCGGTGTCCGCGCTGAAGCTGCTGTACAGCGGCGGCAACCAGGGCAAGGTGATGGTGAAGATCGGCGAGGAACCCGGGCAGGCGCAGGGCTAGCCCCGTGGTGGTTTTGTCCGCGGCGGAAGGCAGCGCTACCCTCGGGTCCCCTGTTTCGGAGGATCCCGTGTCGCTTCCGCCCACGGCCGAGTCACCGGTTCCAGCGCGCACGGTGGTGCTGCGCGCCGCAGCGCTGGCGCGACTGAAAGCCAGCGCCGGGGCACCGCTGGTGCTGGTGCAAGGTCCGGCCGGTTTCGGCAAGACAACCCTGTTGCGGCAGTACAGCACCTATCGCGCCACCCAGGGCGACCAGATTGCCTGGATGCGCATGGACGCGCGTTCGGCCGACCCAGCGCAGTTCCTCCGCCTGCTCTGCGATGCGGCGGACGGCTTTGACGAGCGGGTACGCCAGCGCAAGGCCAAGCTGGATGTGCGACCGCCAACCCTCCAGGACTTCCATCGGGCGCTGGGACGCCTGCGCGGGGGTGGGGTGATCGTGGTGGACAACTTCGAGCAGGCCTTCACCGCCGATCTTGAAGGCGTGTTCATGCAGGTGGTGCGGGGGTTGCCGCCGGGGGTGCAACTCTGCATCGGCTCGCGGGTGTTGCCCTCGGATCGCCTGGTCAGCCTGCGCATGCGCGAGCAGATGGTGGTGATCGACGAGCACGACCTGCGCTTCGGCGTCGAGGAGTGCGACGAGTTTTTCCGCGAGGTCCCCGACCTATCGCCCGCCGACATTGCCGACCTGCACCGCCGCACCGATGGCTGGCCAGCGGCGCTGCAGTGCCTGCGCCTGTGCCTGCGGCGCGGCCGTGCGCATCGGGGGTTGGCCTATGCCGGAAAGGGCATCACCCAGGACCTGATCGGCTTTCTCGCCACCGAGGTGTTCGACCACCTGGCACCCGAGCTGCAGGCCACGCTGTTCCTGCTGTGCGTGCCCGAACGGCTCAACAGCGAGTTGGTGTCCTTCGTCACCGGGGCGGATAACAGCCAGGCCGTGATCGATGAGATCGAACGGTCGGGGTTATTTCTCAGCCACCTCGACCTGGAGGGGCACTGGTACCGCTTTCACAACCTGTTCCGGCACTTCCTGCTGACCCGGATGCGACAGGAAACCGAGCCCGACGCGCTGCGCCTTCAGCAGCAGCGGATCGGGGACTGGTTCGCCGACCACGGCTACCGCGAAGAGGCGATCCAGCACTGGATCGAGGCGGGCGAAGTGGACCGCGCCGCCGAGCTGATGGATACGCTGTGCGGTCAACTGGTGGCGCAGGAGCGCCTCGGACTGATCGAACGCTACGTCGATCAGTTACCCACCGACAGCGTGTTGCGCTTCGAGAACCTCGCCAACGCCGCCATCATCGCCTATGGCTTCCGTCGTGCCTTCGACAAGGCCAACCGGCTGATCGATGCGCGAGCGGCTTTGTTAGCCGGTCGCGATGATGCCCATGCGCTGGGCGTTCACAACGCCACACGCCTGTTCGTGCTGGTGGCCCAGGATCGCATCGAGGAACTGGGACCGGCGGCCCAGGAAGCCGGCACCCAACTCAGCGTCGATGATGGCTTTCGTTATGCCGTGACCCTCAACGCGCGCGCCCTGTGGCTGGTGGGGCGTAGCGACTTCGAGGCGGCGCGCGGGCTGTTGCTGAAGGCGCGGCCGCTGCATGATCGCGATGGCTCGCTGTTCGGGCAGGCCTATCAGGAGGCGGTGTTCAGCATGTCGCTGAGTGCCGAAGGTCGCATCAGTGAAGCGGCGCGCGGGCTGTCGGCGGCATTGCGGCGGACCGAGGAGGAAGCCTGTGGCAGCGTCACCGCCGGATCGGTGCTGGCGGTCTATCTGGCGGACGCCCGTTATGAGCAGAACCGCATCGAGGATGCACGGACCTTGCTGGCGGATTACGGCGCGCTCGCCGAGCAGCAGGCCATCGTCGACCCGCTGGCCACGCTGTTTCTGACCCGGGCGCGCATCGCATTCCTGCGCGGTGACAGTGCCGAGGCCGAGGCGGTGCTGGAGCGCGCGCTCTATCTGGGCTACCGGCACGATTTTGCGCGGCTGGTGGCCTGCGCCGCCGCTGAACGGGTTCGGCAGGCCACGCTGTCGGGTGATCTCGACCTGGCCGAGCGGCGTCTGCGCGATCTCGATCTCGACCCTTACGATGGCGCCGCCAGGCTGCTATTCCACGCCGGTGAGAACGAACTGCACACCGTCACCTTGGCCCGCTATCTCATTCATGCCGGGCGCAGTGGTGAGGCGCGGCGACTGCT
Organism: uncultured Polycyclovorans sp.; assembly: GCA_964425915.1. Taxonomy (GTDB): domain Bacteria; phylum Pseudomonadota; class Gammaproteobacteria; order Nevskiales; family Nevskiaceae; genus Polycyclovorans. Next base: position 118,961 of record CAYROO010000003.1, on the reverse strand, counting down.
GCAGGCAGAGATCCGTCAGGCCCAGACCCAGCGCCGCCGCCGCCGGGCGCTGAAGCTGACCTTGCTGCTGGCGATGGCGCAGCAGGCGGAGGGGCAGGGCAATTGCGCCCGCCGCTCGTTGCTGGAAGCGCTTGAGCTGTGTCCGCCGCGCAATTTCGTACGCAGCTTTCTCGACGAGGGTGGCCTGCTCCTGGCCTTGCTCAAGGACGTGCGACGCTCGTTCGACCAGCTATCCCGGCTGGCACACCAGGATGTGCTGGTGGCCTATCTGGATCATCTGCTGGCCGAGGCCGGGCAGCGCGCTGGCGCGCTGCCGGAGGTGCTCGCTGACGACGGCGCTGGGGTGTCGCTGCAACTGCTGGAGACCCTCACCGACAAGGAGCGCAACCTGTTGCGTCACGTCGCCATGGGGTTGTCCAACAAGGATCTGGCCGAGCGACTGTCGGTGTCCACCAACACCGTCAAGTGGCACATGCGCAACATCTTCGAGAAGTTGCAGATCAACAACCGGGTGCAGGCCATCGTGGTGGCACGTCACCTCGGCATGATCGACTGAGGGGTCACCACCCCACCCACCCCGTACTCCGCTCTTTAGGGTGGGGACGCCTCCTCGGCCAGGCCCTAACGTCCTCAGACCGCACACTGAGGAGAACACGATGGGGAAACTCATCAATATCGATAACGGCGGGACCTTGACCGACATCTGCGTGATGGACGGTGCACAGGTCTACCGGACCAAGACGCTAACCACGCCGTTCGACCTGTCCAAGTGCTTCTTCGAGGGGCTGGTCAAGGTTTCCTCCCAGATCTACGGCCAGCCCGATATCGTGTCCCTGCTGTCGAGCACCGATCACATCCGCTACTCCACCACGCAGGGCACCAATGCCCTGGTCGAGCGCAAGGGGCCGCGGCTTGGGGTGGTACTCAGTGGCTCGCTGACGGAGCAGGCGTTTGCATCGACGCCCCTGCAGCAGACGCTGTTCCACGACCTGGTCGGCGTACGCGTCGCCCTGCTCGATGCCAGTCTCGATGACACGGCGGTTGAGCCCGCACTGGTGGACGCCGTCAACCGGCTCGCCTCGGCCGGCGCCAACCGGGTGGTGATTGCCCACGGTGGACCCGACTGTCTGGCTGCCGAAGGTCGGCTGAAGAAAATCCTGCTGCGCAAGTTCCCGCAGCATTTGCTGGGCGCCGTGCCGATGCTCTACTCGCACGAAGTGGTGCAGGACGATGACGATGTTCGCCGCACTTGGACTGCCTTGTTCAACGCCTTCCTGCACCCGGCGATGGAGCGGTTTCTCTACAACGCCGAGCACAAGCTGCGGACCAATAAGGCACAGAATCCGCTGTTGATCTTCCGCAACGACGGGCACTCCGCGCGGGTGGCCAAAACCATCGCGCTGAAGACTTACAGCTCCGGCCCACGCGGTGGCATGGAAGGCGCCCGCGCACTGGCGGCGCACTTGGGACTGAAGCACCTGGTGTCGATCGATATCGGCGGCACCACCACCGACATCGGCGAAGTGCGCGATAACAGCGTGCGCGAGGACATGCGCGGCCAGGTCGAGGGTGTCGCGGTGTCGTTCCCGCTGTGCAACGTGGTCAGTGTCGGGGTGGGTGGCTCCTCCGTGATTCGCGCGCAGGACGGCGCCATCGCGGTAGGGCCGGAGAGTGTCGGCAGCGCACCGGGACCCGCCTGTTTCGGCCTCGGGGGCACGCAGGCGACGATCACCGACGCCTTCCTGCTCACCGGCTTGCTGGATCCGGCGTCGTACTTTGGTGGTGAGTTGAAGATCGACGTCGAGCGTGCGCGCAAGGCCATTGCCACCCATATCGGCGAACCCTTGGGCTTGGACGAGGACGCGGCAGCGGCGCGGATGGAAGCCGCCTGGGTGGAGAAGGTGGCCGCCGGGATCCGTGCCTTCACCACGGTCACGCCGGACACCACCTTGGCGGCGTTCGGCGGTGCCGGACCCTTTGTGGTCTGCAAGGTCGCCGAGGCGGTCGGTGCCCAGCGGGTGCTGATTCCCGGCCTGGCTGCGGTGTTCTCCGCCTTTGGCCTGGGCTTTTCCGACATTGCGCATCGCTATGAGGCGCCGATGCCCGTGGATGCCGACGTCGATGCCCTGCGCGCGGACCTGCAAAAACGTGCGGAACGCGGCATGTATGCCGAAGGCTTTGCGCTGTCCGAGTGCACCCTGGACTGGCGCCTGCGGGTGGCGGGCCCGACGCGCGACGAAACCCTGCCGTTCAGCGACACCCCGCCGACCTGCGCGGCAGGCGAGACGCTGACCCTGCAGTTGGACGTCACCCGCGCCATTGCACAACCGCAGTTGCGGGGACGATTCGCCGGCCGCAATGCAGCGCCGGTGACGCAGCGGCAACGACAGGTGGGCGGTCAGTCCCTACCGCTGTACCGGGTCGAGGAACAGCCGGCCGGTGCCGGTGCCGTCGGACCGGCGGTACTGGAAGAAGCCTTTTTCACCTGCCGGATCGATGCCGGCTGGTCCTTCGAGGTCAGCGACGCCGGCGACGTACTGCTGACGCGCGCATAAGAAAGCGGAGAGGAGCCCGAACATGAAAGTGTTGATTACCGAAAACCTGCGGATCGATCTCGATACCGAGCGATGGGAATGCCGCGCCTGCGACGGCGAGCTGTTCGATGCGCGGGACAACTACAAGCGGGGCTTGCTGGTGCATGACCGCGACCCACGGGAGATCCACAAGCCGTTGCTGGACCCCGAGCGCTATGCGCTGACCTATGCGCCCAATCCCGAGTGGTGTCGCATTCTCGAGTACTACTGCCCGCACTGCGGCAGCATGATCGAGACCGAGTATCTGCCGCCCGGCCATCCGCCGGTGCGGGACATCGAGTTCGACCTTGACGCCCTCAAGGCACAGTGGCGGGATCGCCAGGAGGTGAAGGTGGCCCCCGTGGGCAATGAGCCGCCGCGACCTGCCAGCCACAGTGGCCAGCCGGTGGCGCAGTACCCGGCATCGGGGAGCCGCTCATGAAGCGCGTATCCGTCGACATCGGGGGCACCTTCACCGATTGCTTCGTGGCCTGGGACAACCGCTGCATCGAGACCAAGGCCCTCACCACCCATCAGAACCTGGCCTTGGGTTTCAACGAGGCCTTGAAGAAGGCCTGCGGCGACCTCGGTGTGACCGAACGCGAGCTGCTGTCACAGGTGGACTCGGTGCGCTATGCCACCACCCTGGGCACCAATGCGCTGATCGAGCGCAAGGGCCCGCGGCTGGGGCTGCTGACCACCGCCGGTTTCAAGTCCTCGGTACCGCTGACCCGCGCCAAGGGCTATGCCACCGGCCTGCCGCACAAGCAGCAGATGGATGTGCCCAATGCGCAGCGACCGGACCCCATCGTGCCGATTCCGATGATCCAGGAAGTGCGGGAGCGGGTGGACTATGCGGGAGCGGTGGTGATGTCGCTGGACGAGGACGGTCTGCGCGAAAGCCTGCGCATCCTGGTCGACAAGGGCGCCGAGGCCATCGTCGTGGTGCTCGCCAATTCAGTGGTGAACCCGGTGCACGAGCAGCGCATCCGCGAGATCTTCCTGGAGGAATATCCCGGCCACATGCTGGGGGCGATTCCCATGCTGCTGTCGCACCAGGTGGCAGGCCGCAAGGGGGAGTACGTGCGCGCCATGTCGACCATCATCGACGGCTTCCTGCATCAGGTCATGTATCACGGCCTGGGCACGCTGGAGCTGAACCTGCGCAACGCCGGCTATGACAAGCCCATGCTGTGCAACCACAACTCCGGCGGCATGGCGCAGTTGAACTCCACCGATGCGCTACAGACGGTGCACTCGGGGCCGGTGTCGGGGATTGCCGCCAGTGAGCATCTGGCCACCCAGACCGGGCTCGGCAATATTGTGGCCACCGACATGGGCGGCACCAGCTTCGACATCGGCATCGTGGTCGAGGGCGGGGTCAAGCACTACGACTTCAATCCGGTGATCGAGCGCTGGATGGTGAGCGTGCCGATGGTGCACCTGGTCACCCTCGGCGCCGGCGGTGGCTCAATCTGCTCCTACGACCGTATGTTCAAGACCGTGCAGGTGGGCCCCGAGTCCGCGGGGTCGGATCCAGGGCCGGCCTGCTATGACCGCGGCGGGCTCAAGCCCACCGTGACCGATGCTGACCTGATGCTCGGCTATCTCGACCCGGGCCACTACGCGGGCGGCTTCATCAAGCTCAATCCGCGTCGTTCCAAGCAGGCGATCGAGGAACATCTGGCCGATGATCTCGACCTGCCGGTGGTGGAGGTGGCCAAGCTGATCAAGTCCACCGTCGACGCCAACATGGCCAACGGCATCGCCCGCGAGCTGCGCACCCGCGGCTACGAGCCGGAGCACTTCACCACCCTGGCCTACGGCGGCAACGGACCGCTGCACGCCTGTGGCATCGCCCGCGCACTGGGCGTGAAGACCATCCTGGCGCCGCCCTTCGCCTCGGTGTTTTCGGCCTGCGGCGCCGGCAACATGAGCCAGTTGCACATCCACGAGATGAGTACCTGGACCGTGCTGTTCGATGCCAATCGACAGGTGTTCTTCCGCGACTACGACTTCTTCAACGGCATCGTCGAGAAGCTGGAAGCACGGGGGCGGGAGGATCTGCTGCGACAGGGCTTCACCGCCGAGCAGATCGGCTTCCGGCTGGAACTGGACATGCGCTACGGCAACCAGCGGGTGGAAACCGCTGTGGTCACCGATCTCAACCGCATCACCGGACCGGAGGACGTGCTCAAGCTGATCGAGCAGTTCTTTGCCCGTTACGGTGAGCGCTTCGGCGAAGGCAGCCAGACGCCGGAAGCCGGTGTGCGCATCAACACCATCCGCGTGTGTGCCTACGTCGAGCATCCCGGCATTCAGTTCACCGGGATCAAGCCGGTGGGCGCGGGTATCGCGCCGCCGCCACCGGTGGCCCACCGCGACTGCCACTTCGTCGGCGTCGACGGTGCCCAGTCGACGCCCGTCTACGACGAGGCGGCACTGGTCGCCGGCACCGAGATCGATGGCCCGGCCATCGTCGTCACCCGGGCCACCACCTATCTGGTGGAGCCGGGCTGGCGCTTCCGCGCCGCAGAACAGAAAGCGGTGTGGTTCACCTCTATCGAAGCAGGGACCTGAGGTGTCATCGGCAGTAGCGCCCAGCGCTGTGCCTCACGCCTCCCCCTCACACCTCACGGAGTAAGTCATGAATGACCCGCAGATGACGCCCGAACAGCAGGAACTGCTCAACCGCTTCCTGCAGAACAACAAGATGTTCTATGCGCCGGATCCGGCGATCATGGAAAACCACAAGATCGAGGCGCGCACCGAGATCGAGGAGCAGTTGCTGTCCGCCGAGGTGGACCCACACAAGATCAACGAAGTGCGCGGCCTGGTGGTGGCGGCGCTGGACGAATCCCACACCATGATCGAGCAGATGGGGGCGGCACCCGGCGCCAAGTGGGGTGATATGACCACCGCCATCTTCACCGCCTCCGGCGACCTGTCGCTGATCGCGCCGCACGGGGTGGGGGGCTTCGCGGCTGCGGTGTTCTACCCGATCAAGTTCATCAACAAGTACTGGGCTACCGAACCCACCGTTGGCGTGCGTGAGGGCGATGCCTTTATTCACAACGATGCCCGCTACGGCGGTATCCACAACACCGACCAGTCGATGATGATGCCGGTGTTCTGGGACGGCAAGCTGATCTGCTGGATCTCCGCCACCATCCATGAGGGCGAGAACGGCTCCTGCGAGCCGGGCGGTATGCCGGCAGCGGCCGAGAGCAAGTTCGACGAAGGCCTGAAGATGCCGCCGTTCCGCTGCGCCGAGAACTTCGAGCTGAAGCGGGACATCGTCACCTTCCTGCAGAACTCGGTGCGTGACCCCAAGCTGCAGCTGGAGGACATGAAGGTGCGCCTGCACTCGGTGATCCGGCTGCGGGAGCGCATCATGCGGGTGCTGGAGGACCACGGTCCCGAAGCCTTGATCGTGATGTTGCGCAAGCAACTGGAGGACGTCGCCGAGGAAGTGCGTCGCCGCATCCGCGAATTGCCGGACGGCACCACCCGTACCGTGTCCTTCGCCGACTCGACCCTGCGCGAAAGTGCGCTGCTCAAGCTGAACATGGCTGTGACGGTGAAGGGCGACACCATGATCGTCGACATGCGCGGCTCCTCGCCCGAGCTGCTCAATCGTTCGATCAACGCCTGTCAGGCTTCGTTCAAGACCATGCTGTTCTGCGGCTACATGATGAACGTGTGGCCGGATCTGCCCTTCACGATGGCGGTGTTCACACCCTTCGAGTTCATTTTTGATGAGAAGTCCATCATCAATGGCTCCTTCGACACGCCGCAGGCGATGAGCCTGATCCCACTGTTCAAGACCATGACCATCGCCTCCATCCCGATGGCCAAGTTCAATTACGGCCTGCCCCATCGGTATACCGCGACGGTGGCACCGCAGTACGACCAGCCGGCCACCCTGATCTATGGCGGCATGACCCAGCACGCCGAGTTCGTTGGCAACTTCTGTGCCGACATCAATGGGATGGGGCAGGGCGGTCGTAGCCATCGCGATGGCGAGCACTCGGTGTCACCGCCGTTCTCGGCCTGCTGCGACCTCGGCGAGATCGAACTGATGGAGGAGGACCTGCCGCTGGTACGCCTCGGCGCCTTCACCCTGGCCAAGGATCGGGTGGGCTTCGGCAAGCAGCGCTCCGGTCTGGGCTACGAGCAGATTCACAGCTTCCGCGGCTCTGACCTGTGGGGGTACATGACCGGCTGTTCGGGCTCGCTGTTTCCGTCTGCCCAGCCGTTATTCGGCGGCTATGCCTCGCCCACGTATCCCTTGTGCAAGGTGAAGGGCGTCGACATCTTCGAGCAGCTTCGCGACAACCCCGAGAAGATCCGCTTCGATATCCTCGACATCATGAACAATCAGCCGATCGAAGGGGGCACCTACTCGACCCATCCGATGGCGATGACCTTCGAGCTGGCGGCGCCGGGTGAGCTGTACATGATGTGCCAGGGGGCGGGCGGCGGATACGGGGATGTGCTGCAGCGCGATCCTGAGGCGGTGATGCGCGACCTCGAGGAATCCCTGATCAGTGATGACACCGCCCGCGACATCTTCAAGGTGGTCTATGACCCGGCGTCGCGGCTGGTGGACGTGGCGGCGACCACACAACGACGGGATGAGGAGCGCCGTGCGCGCATCGCCCGCGGCAAGCCCTTCGATGCCTTCGTCGCCGACTGGTGTACCGATGAACCACCGGCCCATCTGCCCTACATGGGCTGCTGGGGGCCGGATGTGAGCACCGTCTACGGCGTGATGATGGGGCAGCGGGTGAAGATGGCGGGCAAGGCGCTGCAGAGCCAGTTCATGCTCAACCCCAAGGATGTCCGCATCGCGGAACTGGAAGCGGAAGTCGCCCGGCTGCGCGCGTCATGACCGGACTGGCGGCGGTATTCGAGGCGGCTGCGGCACCGCTGCTGTGGTTGGATGACGCGGCCTATACCGAGCGTCTGCTGGCCGGGGGACGTACCCCCTGGCTGGACAGTGCCGAGTACGTGGCATTCCGGCGCAAGGCGCAGGGTCTGTTGCGCGCCGAGCTGCGGGCGGTACCGCTGGCAGGGTTCCTGCGCGCCTGGGTGGCGGCGCATCCGGCGCTGGTCGGCGCCATGTCGGCGAAGTCGCGTGCGGTTTACCCGGCGCGCGTCCTGCTCGCCGACGAGGGTTTGCGCGCCCATCTGGTGGAAACCTTGTCGGGCTTGCGCGCCGCCTTTGCCGGCACCCCGCTGGTGCTGGGGCTGCCATCGCCGCGGGCGATGGTGACGATGGCGTGGCAGATGGCCTTCGGCGCCGATGCCAGGGTCGAGGTGGGGGAAGACGAGGCGGATAGCTGTGCCGTCTATCTCGCGGAGTTTCTGCGCAGCTTTGAAGGGTGTCAGGTGGATGCCCTGCTGCTCGACGAGCCCGCTGGCGCAGGGACGGTGACGGCCGACACCCTGGCGTGGTACCAGCCGGTGCTGAATGTCGCTCGGCACTATCGTTGGGATGTCGGCCTGCGGCTACCGGACGATGTCGTCTTCGAGGGCGAGGCTACCGATCTGCAATTCGTGATCGCCGCGCATGCCGTCGGCGGGGCCGTGCACCTGCGCTGCCTGTCGGACACGTTCTGGTCGGGGGCGGCGCCTGTCGAAACGGGACCACACCACTTTGCGACCGTACCGGTCGACGCTGTGCCGGAAACCGTACTGGCACGGCTGGCCGCCCTGCGCGGCGCCTGAAAGGAGGACAACACCATGGCAGTGACGGAAGGCGCATGGCTGTGGTCGCCGCGGCCCGAGTACGCCGCACGCGCCCAGTTGACGCAGTACATGGACTGGTTGCGGCGCACCCAGGGCCGAGACTTCGCCGACTATGAGGCGCTGCGGCGCTGGTCGGTGACGGATGTGGAAGGGTTCTGGTCCAGTCTCTGGGCGTATTTCGAGATCCAGGCTGATGGCACCCCGACCCCGGTGCGTGAAGGCCAGGGCATGCAGGACACGCGCTGGTTCACCAGCGCCCGCGTCAACTACGCCGAACATCTGCTGCGCTACGAGGCGCAGGCGGCCGAGGGCGAGACCGCGATCTTCCATCAGACCGAGAACCGTCCCCTGGCGCGCTTGAGCTGGCAGCAGCTCGGTCAGCAGGTGCGGGTACTGGCCACCCGGCTGCGCGCCTTGGGCATCGGCCCGGGTGACCGGGTGGTGTCCTACATGCCCAATGTGCCGGAAACCACGGTGGCGATGATCGCCACCCTGGCGGTGGGTGCGGTGTGGTCGTCGACGGCGCCGGAGTTCGGGATTCGCACGGTGATTGACCGCTTGTCACAGATCGCGCCCAAGCTGATCTTCGTCAGCGACGGCTATCGCTTCGGCGGAAAGGACTTCGACCGCACCGCGGAGGTGCAGCAGATCGTCGCGGGCCTGCCCACCCTGGAGCATGTGATCGGGCTGCCCTACCTGCAGCCGGACCGCACCGCGCCGTGGGTACCCGGCGCCCTGTCCTGGGCCGAGGCGCTTGCCGGGCCGGTGGTGCCCCGCGAGGCCTTTCACTACGAACGTGTCGATCACCGTCACCCCTTGTGGGTGATGTTCTCCTCCGGCACCACGGGCTTGCCCAAGGCCATCACCCACAACCATGTCGGTCAGCTGGTGGAGCATCTCAAGCTCAGTGCCTTCCATTTCAATCTGGCGCCCGGGCAGGTGATGTTTTTCCACAGCACCACCGGCTGGGCCATGTACCAGCTGTTGGTGTCGTCGCTGCTGCGCGGCGCGGCCATCGTCCAGTACGACGGCAGCCCGGTGCATCCGGGGCTGGACTTCCTTTGGTCGCTGGCCGCCAGTACCGGGGCCACCAACTTCGGCGCCAGCCCCACCTTCGTGCAGATGATGGAGAAGGCCGGTCTGCGGCCGCGGGACCACTTCGACCTGTCGGCACTGGAAGCGGTGTTGGTGGCGGGGGCGCCGAGCACGCCGGAAACCTTCAAATGGTTCTATGACAACGTCAAGGAAGATCTCTGGGTCACCTCGCAGTCGGGCGGCACCGAGGTCGGCAGCGCCTTCGTTGGCGCTTCACCGACCCTGCCGGTGCATGCCGGTGAGATCCAGTGCCGCTGCCTGGGCATGGACATCCAGGCCTGGAGCGACGATGGCCAGCCGCTGACCGATACGGTCGGCGAACTGGTGTGCGTGCAGCCGTTTCCCTCCATGCCCATCTTCTTCTGGGGGGACCGCGATGGCACGCGCTATCGCGAGGCCTACTTCGAGCATTTCCCCGGCGTTTGGCGGCACGGCGATTTCATCAAGATCAATGCCCGCGGCGGTTGCTACATCTACGGCCGCAGCGACTCCACGCTGAACCGCTTCGGCGTCCGCATTGGCGCGGCCGAGGTCTACCGGGCGGTCGAGCAGGTCGAGGCGGTGGCCGACAGTGTGGTGGTCTGTTGCGAACTCGACGGCGGCAATTTCTTCATGCCGCTGTTCGTGCAGCTCAAGCCGGGCCATGAGATGGATGAGGCGCTGATCGCCGCCATCAACGGCAAGCTGCGTTCCGATTGCAGTCCGCGCCATGTGCCCGACCGCATCTACGCGGTCCCCAAGGTCCCGTACACCCTCACCGGCAAGAAGATGGAAGTGCCGGTCCGCAAGTTGCTGATGGGCTGGCCGGAGGCGCAGGCTGCCAGTCGCGATGCCATGATGAACCCGGACAGCCTCGACTGGTTCGTCGACTTTGTCGCCACCACCGCCGACTACCCAAAGCCGCGTCGACCATGAGTCTGCCGACCGTGCTGCGCGACCCCCTGGCCCGTTATTCGGACGTGCAGGGTCATCAGGGTCCGCCGCCACTGCCGGTGACCTTGATCGGCGGCTTTCTAGGGGCCGGCAAGACCACCCTGCTCAACAGCCTGTTGATGCAGGGCGATGGCCGCCGCATCGCAGTGCTGGTCAACGACTTCGGCGAACTCAATATCGACGCCCGCCTGGTGGTGAAGGTGGAAGGACAGACGGTGGAGCTGGCCAACGGCTGCATCTGCTGCTCGATCCGCGATGATCTGGTGGCCGGGGTGGCGCAGTTGCTGGCAGCGGATCCGCGCCCCGAACACCTGCTGATCGAGACCAGCGGCGTGTCCGACCCGGACAACATTCTCTGCACCTTCAATCAGTCGCGGCTGCGGCGGGATCTGTTCATCGAGAATGTGGTGACCGTGGTGGATGCCGTGAATGCACTGGCGGCCCGCGAGGCCGAGTATGCCGAGCTGTTCAAACGGCAGGTGGGCGGCGCCTACATGGTGGTGCTCAACCGCGCGGCTGCAGCCGGCCCAGGACAACGCCTGGCGGTGCGCGACATGGTCGAGGCACTGCGACCGGGCATTGCCATTGTGGAGGCCGATGACGGCACCGTGCCCCTGGCGGTGCTGTTGGGGCCATCGCGCGAGGGTCAGGCCCTGTTCCGCCCGGCGCCGATCATGGACAGCCGCGCACATCCCTTCACCAGCATGGTCTGGCGCAGTGACAGGCCGCTGCGGCGCCGCGACTTCAACCGCACCCTCAGTGCCCTCAGCCACACCGTCTATCGCGCCAAGGGCTTCCTGCACTTCCAGCACTACCCACTGGTCACGCTGTATCAGAAGGTCGGCGGCCAGGCGTCCTGCCTGGACGGTGGGGTCTGGGGTGCGACCCCGGCGCGGTCAGAGTTGGTGTTGATCGGCTTGGCCTCCGGTTTTGACCGGGACGCCATCAAGACACAGCTCGACGCCTGCTGTGTTGGCGATTGAGAAGCGCCCGCAGCAGCAGCGGAATATTCAGCGTGTGAACAGGGATAGTTGCAGGATGTGGGCCTCGGCATCCTCGGCCCGACCGCGAACGAACAGGTTCAGGTAGCCGACTTCCAGATCGATTCGCTCGCTCAACTGCCAGCCCAGGCCGCCGTACAGGCGGTTCTGATCGAATACCTTGCCATTCAATTCGTCACGCGCGGTGAGGTTGAGGAAGATCTCGTTCTGTCCCGCGAGATAGTCGGCGCCGACGCTGGCGGTCAGCCAGTCCGGCAAGTCGCGGTGAACCGCGCGCGCGAAGTAGCGCAGTCGCAGGCTGTCGACATCGCGGTTGCCGGGCTGCTCAAGCCAGCGCTGCTCGAAACGGAAGCGATGGCTGAGCGCGGTGTTGCCCAGCGGCTGCGCGATCACCCACTGCTGCCACAGGCGGAATTCGGATAGGCGGTCCCCGCCGCGTGCATCGTTACCGATATAAGCGGCGCCGACGGCGACATTGTGCCGGGTGCCCACCGCGTGGTTGAGTCCGGCCCGTAACAGCAGGGTCTGGGCGCCGTCCAGCTCGTCACGACTGCGGAGCTGGACGTCGGAGATGATCGATCGTCCCGGGTCGAGCGAGACCGTGTTGAACCAGGCCAGCCAACCACGCTGCGAGGTATCGGTCGCCGCTGCGGGTGCTGTCATGGCGGAAGCGACGACCGCCAACGTGGCGGCGATTGCGCGTCGCTTCACGAGCGGCCCTCCTCGGTGCTGGCAACCGGCTCGGTCACAGGTTGCAGATGGACCTCCAGATACTGCCGCGGCTCAACGGTGAAGCCGTTGTCGATGACCCGCTCGACATATTCGCTGTGCAAGGAACACTGGCCCGTCGGACGGACCTGCTGGTGCCGGAAGACGCCCCATCCGCGATCCACCACGTCGGCACAGATCCAGCGCCGGTTCCCGATTTCATAGACCACCTGGCGGGCTTCGGCATCGTAGGAAAGCCCATCCACGCGCACGCGGTGCGTATCGAACGATTCTTTGACGGCGTCGATCACCGAGACCTCCAACCACGACCGTTGAAGTGCCGAATCCACCGCGAACACTTTGACCAGCGTATTCTCGGTCGGGCCGGCAGGTAGGCTGAGTACAGGCCCTGCGGAGGACGGGCTGGCCAACACGGCGCCCGGCAACAGCAGGGCAGCAGTGGCGACAACACGGAACAAGCGGGTCATGAGCGGGCCTCCTCGATTGGGGCCCCGGACGATAGGCGCGCGCCGATGAGGCCGTCTTGAACGCTTGATGAACGGCGCATGAAAACGGGCCGTGGAACCTGAGGGTGCCCGGCGGTGACCAAGCAGCACACGGAATCAAGGCGGGCGGCCGAATGACACGCAAGAGCTGGCAGTTTTTGAAAGAGGTGGACGTCACGCCGGAAGCGGTGTTTCAGCAGCGTCGGCAATTGATTCGCTCGCTGGGCGCGGGGTCGATTCTCGGGCCCAGTGCCAGCCTGCGCGTGCTCGCGCAGGGGCTAGCGGGGGCGGGCCTGGCGACCGCCCCGCTGGGCTTGGGCGCGAAAGGTGCTGCGCTGGGGGGCACCCGTATCGACGACATGGCGCCCCTGGCGGCCAAGCGCAATGCAGCGCTGTCGACCGACGAGCCACAAACGGCAGCCGAGATTGTTACCACCTACAACAATTTCTACGAGTTCGGCCTGGACAAGGCGGATCCGTCGGAAAACGCCGGCACCCTGCAGACCCGCCCATGGACGGTGGTGGTGGAGGGTGCGTGCCACAAGCCCAAAACCTTCGACATCGAAGACCTGCTCAAGCTGGCCCCGATGGAAGAGCGCATCTACCGGCTGCGCTGCGTGGAGGCCTGGTCCATCGTGGTGCCCTGGATTGGCTATCCGCTGTCGGCCCTGCTGAAAGCGGTGGAGCCCACCGGCAACGCCCGCTATGTCGCTTTCGAGACCCTGGCCGACCGCCGCCAGATGCCGGGCCTGCGGTCGCCGGTGCTGGACTGGCCTTATCGCGAGGGCCTGCGCCTGGACGAGGCGCAGCACCCGCTGACCCTGCTCACCTTCGGCCAGTACGGCAAGCTGCTGCCCAATCAGTCCGGGGCCCCGATTCGGCTGGTGGTGCCCTGGAAGTATGGCTACAAGGGCGCCAAGTCGATCGTGCGGATCCGCCTCACCGAGACCCAGCCGGTCACCGCCTGGAACCAGGCCGCGCCCAACGAGTACGGCTTCTACTCCAACGTCAACCCGAACGTTCGCCATCCACGCTGGAGCCAGGCCACCGAACGCCGGCTCGGTGAGGGCGCCCTGGGGGGACTGCTGGCACCGCGGCGCAAGACCGAGATGTTCAATGGCTACGGCGAAGCGGTGGCGGCCCTGTACGCCGGCATGGACCTGAAGAAGTTCCACTGATGGCGCGGCGCCCAGCGGACCGACTGCGGTATGCGGTGCATGTGCTGTGCCTGCTACCGCTGGCCGTGCTGGTCTACGGCACCTTCACCTTGCAATTGGGCGCCAACCCGGTGGAGACCCTGGAGCACGAGACCGGGCTATGGGCCCTGATCCTGCTGCTGGCCTGCCTGGCGGTGACGCCGCTGCGCCAGCTCAGTGGCCTCGGTTTGCTCGGCCCCCTTCGGCGCACCCTGGGATTGTGGGCTTTTGCCTATGCGGTGATGCACCTGCTGGTCTATCTGCTGCTGGACCGCGCCTTGCTGCTGTCGGAGATCGGCACCGACCTCACCGAGCGGCCTTACATCATGCTGGGCGCCGGCGCGCTGTTGCTGCTGACGGTGTTGGCAGCCACCTCGCCAAAGGCGGTGGTACGGCGGCTTGGTGGCCTGCGCTGGCGGCGCATTCATCGCTCGATCTACCTGGCGGCGCCACTGGCGGTGCTGCACTTTCTGTGGCTGAAAGCCGACAAGAACGCACTGCAGGAACCCCTGCTCTACGCGGGCGTACTGGCGGTGCTGCTGGGCTGGCGACTGGCGCAGGGCATCCGGACCCGCCTTGGCCGGTCGGCCGGCGCGCATCAGGATGCGAGCCGGCACGGAAGTCACTAGACTTGCCACCCCTGACGTTCGCCGGGTTAGCACAGCGGTAGTGCAGCGGTTTTGTAAACCGAAGGTCGGGGGTTCAAATCCCTCACCCGGCACCATCTTCCCTCCCCATGCTCCTCGCCTTTCGCGATGTTTCGCTGCGCCTCGGCAGCACCGTGTTGCTCGATACCGCCAACTTCACCATCGAAGCGGGTGAGCGGGTCTGCCTGATCGGCCGCAACGGAGCTGGCAAATCGACCCTCATGCGGGTCGCCAGTGGCGAGGTGAAGCCCGAAGAGGGCGAGGTGGTCCGCACCACGGGCGTCAAGATTGCGCGGCTGGAACAGGATGTACCGCGCGCCGAGGACATCACCGTCTACGACTTGGTGGCGCAGGGGCTGGGCGATCTGGGGGCGGTGGTGGCCGAGTATCACCACCTGGCACAGCAGGCCGATCCCGACCTCAAACGCATGGGCGTGTTGCAGGCACGGATCGATGCCGAGGACGCCTGGCAACTGGAGTCCCGCGTCCACGGCGTGATCGCGCGACTGGAACTGCCTGCGGAGGCCAATTTTGGCAGTCTCTCCGGCGGCATGAAGCGGCGGGTGCTGCTGGGACAGGCACTGGTCAGCGAGCCGGACCTGCTGCTGCTGGATGAGCCGACCAACCACCTCGACATTCCGAGCATCCAGTGGCTGGAAGGCTTCCTCAAGGACTTCCCCGGCGCCATCCTGTTCATCACCCATGACCGTGCCTTCCTGCAGGCGCTGGCCACCCGCATACTGGAACTGGACCGGGGGCAGCTCAGCAGCTGGCCGGGTGACTACGAGAATTTCCTGCGCCGCCGCGAGGAGCGTCGCCATGCGGAAGCGCAGGAGCGCGCCCTGTTCGACAAAAAGCTGGCGCAGGAGGAGGCCTGGATCCGCAAGGGCGTGGAAGCCCGACGCACCCGCGACATGGGGCGGGTGAAACGCCTGATGGAGATGCGGGCGCAATACGCCGAGCGGCGCAACGCGCTGGGGACGGCACGCATGGTGGTGCAGGAGGCCGAACGCAGCGGCAAGCTGGTCGCTGAACTGACCGACGTGCATTACGGCTGGGGACAGCAGACGCTGGTCAAGGGGCTGTCGACGGTGCTGCTGCGCGGTGACAAGCTCGGCATCATCGGGGCCAACGGTGCCGGCAAGACCACCCTGATCCGGCTGATGCTGGGCACACTGGCGCCCACGCGCGGGCAAGTCAAGCTGGGCACCAAGCTGGAAATCGCCTATTTCGACCAACTGCGCGCGCAGCTCGATCCCGACTCCACCGTGCTCGACAACATCGGCGACGGCAAGGACCAGGTGGAGATCGACGGCAAGGCCAAGCACGTCATCAGCTATCTGCAGGACTTCCTGTTCACCCCGGACCGCGCGCGCTCGCCGGTGCGGGCCCTGTCCGGCGGTGAGCGCAACCGGCTGTTGCTGGCACGCCTGTTCTCGCGGCCGGCCAACCTGCTGGTGATGGACGAACCCACCAACGACCTCGACGTGGAGACGCTGGAGCTGCTGGAAGAGCGCGTCAGCGAATTTCCCGGCACCGTCATCGTGGTCAGCCACGATCGCGCCTTCCTCGACCGGGTGGTGACCCGCAGCCTGGTGTTCGAAGGGGAGGGTCGCATTGCCGAGGTGGTCGGCGGCTACGAAGACTGGGTGCGCGAGCGGGGCCGCGAAGCGGTGGCGGGACTCAGCCCGGTGACCGGTGCCGCACCCGCTGCGCGGCAGACACCCGCCGCAACCCCGGTGGCAAAACCGACACCCGCACCGCGTGCCGCCGCGCTCAGCAGTGACGAAAAGCGCGAGCTGGACCGGCTGCCGCGACGGATCGAAAAGCTGGAAGCCGAGCAGCAACAGTTCGGCGAAGCCATGAGCCGGCCTGAATTCTTCAGCCAGCCGCCCGACAAGATTGCCGAGGCGCAACGACGACTGACCGAAGTCGAGGCCGAACTGGCGGCCGCCTACGCCCGATGGGAGGCGCTCGAAGCCCGGCGGTAACCGACCCGATGCGGCACAATGCCGCATGGACGCCAGTGAACGCCGCCGCATTCTCCTGCTGGGCGCGATCATTGCGTTGGCGCCGCTGTCGATTGACCTCTACCTGCCGGCCCTGCCGACCATCCAGGCAGCGCTGGGCGCCACCGAGGCCCAGGCCCAGCTCACCCTGTCCGCCTACTTTCTCGGACTGGCCCTGGGCCAGCTCATCTACGGGCCGGTCGCCGATCGGATCGGGCGCCGCAAGCCGCTGTTCTTCGGGCTGCTGCTGTATGCCGGGTCGGCGCTGGGCTGCGCCCTGGCGACGGATATCGACAGTCTCATCGCACTGCGCTGTCTGCAGGCGCTCGGCGGCTGCAGCGGCATGGTCATCGTGCGCGCCGTGGTGCGTGATCTCTACACCCCCCAGGACATGGCGCGCGTGTTGTCGCTGCTGCTGCTGGTGATGGGCGTGGCGCCCATCCTGGCCCCGGTGGTGGGTAGCTGGATCTTCGTGGCGCTGGGCTGGCATGCCGTGTTCATGGTGTTGGTGGGCTACGCCTTGGTTTGCCTGGCGGCCACCGCGCGCCTGCTGCCCGAAACGCTGAAGACGCCCGGCGAAGCCTTGCATTTGGGACGCGTGCTGCGCGGCTACGGCCGCTTGCTGGGCCATCGTCGTTTCATGGGCTATGCCTTGTCCGGTGGAATTGCCCAGTCCGGGATGTTCGCCTACATCGCCGTGTCGTCCTTTGTCTTCATCGACGTCTACGGCCTCACGCCCACCCAGTACGGGCTGCTGTTCGGCGTCAACGCCTTCGGCCTGATCCTGGGGTCTCAGTTGAATCAATGGGTGTTGAAGCACTATCGCAGCGAGCATGTGCTGAAAGGTGCGTTGGCTGCGTTCGCCATCTTCGGGGTGATCCTCGCGGTGTTGATCTGGACCGACACCGGCGGACTGACGGCTGCCCTCATCCCGCTGTGGTGCTGCATCACCAGCCTGGGCTTCACCTTTCCCAACTCTACCGCCGCTGCGATGGCGCCCTTCGGCGACCGCGCCGGCATGGCTGCAGCCCTGCTCGGCACACTGCAGTACGGACTCGCCGCGCTGGCCAGTGCGGCGGTGGCGCACCTCCACGACGGCACCGCCAAACCGATGGCGCTGACCATTGCCGGTTGTGGCCTGTTGTCGGTGGTGGTGTTGCGGGTGTTGAACGGGCGCACTGTCGTTGCATCGAGGGAGGTATGAAATGCGAAACCCGATTCTGCTGACCGTCTTCCTGTTCACCGTGCTCGTGGCTTGCAACCGAGGGGGTTCGCAGGGGGTTTCGCTACCGTCGCTCGAAACAGACGACATCATCCTCGCCTTCGGCGACAGCCTCACTTACGGCACCGGTGCGACGGCGGCTGCGGCGTATCCGGCACAGTTGGCGGCGCTGGTTGGCCGCGAGGTGATCAATGCCGGGGTGCCGGGCGAAACCTCTGCGGAGGGACGCGCACGGTTGCCCGCCGTGCTTGACGACACGTCACCCGATCTGGTGATTCTCTGCCTCGGCGGTAACGATTTTCTGCGGCGTCTCGACCGGTCCGCCCTCGCGGACAATCTGGCGGCGATGGTGGACGAGATTCGGGGGCGCGGTATTCCGGTGGTGCTGATGGCGGTGCCCGCGCTGGACGGACTCTCGCTGCAACCGGCGCCGCTGTATGCGCAACTGGCGGAGGCGCGGGCGGTGCCGCTGGAACGCGAGGTCCTGGCCGAGGTCTTGGGCGACGGGCGGCTCAAGTCCGACACCGTGCACCCCAACGCCCGCGGCTATCGCCGCATCGCCGAAGCGCTGGCGGCCCTGCTGGAGGCGGCCGGCGCCGTTTAGGTGGGGTTGGCGGCCGTGATCCCGGGTTGACCGTTCGCGGCCAGCCCCAGCGTGTTCATCGACGGCGGCAGCAGCTTGTACATCACGGGGGTCACCAGTCGCCCGATCAGGGTGGAGGTGATCAGTCCGCCGATGATGACCCAGGCCATCGGGGAATAGAGGGCCGACCCTTGCACCGCCAGCGGCATGAGGCCGCCGATGGCGGTGACTGACGTGAGCAGGATCGGGAGGAAGCGGATTTCGCCGGCTTCGGTGATGGCGTCATCGAGGGGTTTGCCCTGCGCCCGCAACTGATTGGTGAAGTCCACCAGCAGGATGGAGTTCTTGATCTCGATGCCGATCAGCGCGATGAAGCCGATCATGGCGGTGAAGGACAGCGTGTTGCCGGTGAGGAACAGCATCAGAATGCCCCCCATGACGCCAAGCGGGATCACGGTGGCGACAATGAAAGTGGATTTGATGCTGCCGAATTCCAGGACTAGCACCGCGATGATGCCGAAGGTGGCGATCAAGCCGGCGGCGCCCAATCCGGAAAAGCTTTCCTTGCGACTTTCCACCTCGCCGGAGATTTCGTAGCGATAGCCGATGGGCCAGTCCAGGGTGTCCAGTTGCTCGGCGATGGCTCGCGTGAGACGTTCGGTGTTGTAGCCGGTCTCGGTATAGGCGGTGAGCATGACCGAGCGCTCTCGCTGGTATCGCTCA
Organism: uncultured Polycyclovorans sp.; assembly: GCA_964425915.1. Classification (GTDB taxonomy): domain Bacteria; phylum Pseudomonadota; class Gammaproteobacteria; order Nevskiales; family Nevskiaceae; genus Polycyclovorans. The sequence continues at coordinate 100,011 of CAYROO010000003.1, read as the reverse complement.
ATGCTGGTGGGCGCGGACGTCAGGTTCAGCTCGGCCACCTGGCCGAGCGGCACCTGCGCGCCGGTGGCGGTGCCAACGTGCAGGCCCTGCAGCGCCTCGAGACTCGGCTGGCCCTGCATCGGCGCCCGCAGCACGATGGGGTAGCTGTCGCCCTCGCGGTCGCGGAAATCGCCGGCGGGCAGCCCCGCCAGGGCGAGGCGGACAGTCTGGTCGAGCTCCAGTGGCGACACCCCGAGCAGGCCGGCCTTGGTGGTGTCGACAGTGAGGGCAAGATCCACCCGACTACGGCGCTGAGGGTTGATGACATTGCGCGTGCCCGGGGTGTCGCGCATTCGGTCTTCCACCTCGGCGGCCAGTCGTTGCAGGGTATCGAGGTCGGTGCCAACGATGCGGAAGGCGATTGGCGCATCGATCGGCGGGCCGTTCTCGAACTCCTTGACCACGATGTCGGCCCCGGGGATGTCCTGGAACTCGCGACGCCATGCGTCGAGTAGCGCGCGCGTCCGATCGCCTTCGAAGCGTTTGAGGTTGACGAACACTTCCGCGTAGTTACTGGCGTACTCCTTCTGGAACACGTTGTAGTAGATCTGTGGATTGCCGCGCCCCAGGTTGGCCATGGTGTGGGCCACCTCGGGACGGGCGCGCAGGCGGTCTTCCACTGCGCGAAGCACCGCGTCTGTGCGGCTCAGTCCGGCGCCGTCGGGCAGGGTGATCTGCACCAGAAACTGGGGCGTGTCGGCCTTCGGGAACATACTGACCCCGATGACCGGTACCAGCGTGAAACTGGCCGCCACCAGTGCCGTTGCCAGCGCCACGGTGGTCAGCGGGCGTGCCAGGGCGCGTCGCAGCAGGGGGGCGTAAACGGTGTGAATGCCGCGCATCAGGGTACGCAGCACGGCGTTGCCCTCCGCCGTTTCCTCGCGGGGCAGCCAGCGGCTGGCCAGGAAGGGGATGATGGTCAGCGCAATCATCAGCGATGCGCTCACTGTCAGAATCACCGCCATCGGCAGCGAGCGGATGAACTTGCCGGGATTGCCGGGCAATGCCAGCAGCGGGAGAAAGGCAAACAGGAGTGTCGCGGTACAGCCCAGCACCGCCAGCGAAATCTGTCGGGTCGCGAGAATCGCCGCCTGGTCGCGCGAGTGACCCATGCGCAGGAACCGGGCGATGTTTTCGGTGACGACGATGGAGTCGTCCACCAGCAAGCCCAGCGCCACCACGAAGCCGGCGATGGAGAGCTGGTTGAGCGAGAAGCCGCAGAAGTAGAGTGCCGCGAGGCCGGTGGCCAGTGACAGTGGAATCGACACCATGACCACGCCGGCAGCGCGCAGGCCCAGTGGCAGCAAGGTCACCGATACCAGCACGATGGCGATCAGGAAGTCGGCGCCGAGGCGGCCGAGACGATGTGCCACGTTGCGCGACTGGTCGAAGCCTTGCACCAACCGCACGTTGGCCGGCAGCCGGGCTTCGAAGGCGCGCAGTTCGGCGGCAATGGCCTCGCGGGTGCGGAAGATGTTCTGCCCTTCTTGCTGATTGGCGGTGACGAACACGGCACGTTCGCCATCGAAGCGGGCGGTATGGCGCGCCTCGCTGTTGTCCCAGGCCACTCGGGCGACATCCCCGACGCGGACGATGTTGCGGCCGTCACTGCTGATGACCGTGGCACGGATCTGTTCAAGGTCGTCGTAGTTGCCGGTGGTCTTGACGCTGAAGCGCCGGCCTCCGACCTCCACCGCCCCGCCGGGAATATTGGTGTTGCGACCTTCCACTGCGGACAGCACCTGCACCGCGCGCAGATTCAATGCAGCGAGCCGGTCAAGGTCCAGCTCTACCCGCAGCTCACGCTCGGGATAGGCCCAGGTTTCCGACTCGCGGACACCGGGGGCGCGTTCCAGCCGGTCCTGCAGGTCTTCGGCAAGATCTTCCAGCAGGCGGTAGGGTGCGCTCTCCGAGACCAGTGCCACCTGCACGATGTTGACGTAGCCAGGGTTGATGCGGTTGATCTCCAGCCGCTCCAGTCCGGACGGCAGTCGTTCGCGGATGGCGTCGATCTCGCGGGTCACGTCGTCGTAGGTTTCGTCGACATCGACCTTGGCATCGAACTCGACCCGCACCACCCCCAGACTGTCGGCCGAGGTGGACTCGATGTCCTTGATGTCATCCAGCAGATTCAGCGCGTCCTCGATGGGTTCGGCCACTTGCCGTTCGATTTCCAGCGCGTCAGCGCCGGGGTAGACCGCAATGATCGAGAATGCCGAGATCGGGAAATAGGGGTCCTCGGTGCGCGGGATGTCGCGCCAGGCGGAGACGCCCAGTGCCACCAGCAGCAGGAACATCACCCCCATGAAAGCGGCATTTCGAACGGCAAAGTCAACGATGCGCATGGGGCTTACTCGATGATTCGCACGCGCTCGCCGTCGCGCAGGAAGGCGGCGCCGTCGGTGACCACCTGCGTACCCGCAGCTAGGGGTTCGGCCAAGACCGCGCTGTCGCCATCCATGAACGCGACGGCGCTCTGCAGCGCGCGCACCGTGCCGGTTTCGGCATCGAAGCGAAATAGCAGCATGGCCTCGCCAGTACCCTCCACCAGTGCGCTGAGTGGAACCCGCGGCCGCTGCGCGTCCTCTGCGGTCACCGCGATGTGGGCGTGGCCGATCATGCCCGAGGCCAACCGCGGGTCCTCGGTGATCAACGCGACTTCCACTCGGAATGTCCCGCTGCGCGGGTCGGCGGCTTGACCAATGCCGACCACCCGACCCTCAAAGGTCTCGCTGGGCAGGGCATCAAACCGCAGGGTTGCGGGCTGATTCGGGCGAATCTTCACCACATCGCGATCAGGCAGGCCGAGTTCCATCACCTGGCCGCTGTTCCGGTCACTCACGATGATCACCGGGGCGCCTGCAGCGACGAGCTGTCGTGGCTCGGCAAGACGTCGCAACACTCGGCCGTCAGCGGAGGCGTTGATGACCGCATAGCTGCGGTTGTACTCGGCGGCGCGCAAGGCGGCGGCAGCGACCGCCTCGGCCGTTGCAAGGTCATCCAGCGCCTCCTGCGGGATCACGTCCTCAGCGTGGAGCCGACGGCCGCGCTGGAGATCGCGCGCTGCCTTGCGGTGTGCTTCACGAGCCTGTGCGACGGCGGCATCAATCTCGGCGGTTTCCAGCGCGGCCAAGCGCTGCCCGGCGGTGACGGTGTCACCTTCGCGAACCGTGATCTCGCGAATCACCCCGCCCACCTTGAAGGCCAGCGCCGCTTCATCGCGGGTGGTCAGCAGGCCGCTGGCCCTGACCGGGGGCGCCGCCGGACCGCTCACCACTTCCGCCACCCGGACCGCACGCGGTGCCGCCGGTTCCGTGGTGGCAGGTAAGGGGTCCTGACACGCCGACAACAGCATCAGGGGCATCAGCAGCAGGGTTCGATTCATCGCGTGCTCCGTGGGCGGTGCGCGTCGGGTAGGGCGTTGCGGGCTTGGACGCGCGCCACTTCGGCAGCGGCGTCGAGCGCTTCAAAGCGGGCGATGACACGCCCAAGGCGGGCCTCGGTGAGGGCGCGCTCGGCATCCAGGAACGCAATCTGCGGCAGGCTGCCGGCGTCGCGCTTGCGGCTGGCAATCCGGAACGATGCTTCGGCAGCCTCGGCGCGGGCCTCGGCCGTGGTGACCGTTGCCAGGGCGGTTTCGAGCGCATCGACGGCGTTGTCATGCTCCAAGGCCAATTGGCGTTCGCTGTTGCGGCGGCGGGCCCGCAGGGCGTCGGCTGTGGCCGCCGCGGCATCGGCTTCCGCCGCGCGGCGGCCGAAGTCGAACAGGGTCCAGCGCAGCACCACCGAAACGGTTGCGAAATCGTTGTCCTGGTTGAAGCGATAGCGTTCGCCCTCGAAGCCGTAGTCGGCTGCCAGGCTCAGCGTCGGCAAACGCTCGGCGCGCGCCGCAGCCGTACCGGCATCGGCTGCCGCCAGATTGGCATCAAGTTGCCGAAGTTCCGGCCTGCGCGCGCCCGGGGCGCTCGGCTTGGCCGGTGGCAGGCTGCCGCTGTCGGCGCGCGGCAGGACCACGGTGGCATCGGCTGGCTGGTCACGCAGGGCATTGAGCAGGCGGATCGCCTGGTCCCGTTGCTGTCGCGCGCTGTCCAGGCGCTGGCGCACGGCCAGGCGTTCGGCCTCCGCCCGCAGGATACGGTCGCGGGTGGCCTTGCCGGCTTCGACCAGCGCGGTTGCCACCCGCACATCCTCGGCCAGGGTTGCTTCGGAGGCGGCGAGGATGCCGACGCCAGCGTCGGCGCGGCCAGCGGCGTACCAGGCCCGATGAACCTCCCGCACCAGTTGTCGGGCGAAGGCTTCACGTGCAGCGGCTGCGGCTTCAGCCTGATGGCCGGCGGCATCCCGTGCAGCGCTGAGGCCGGGCGCGTAGAGCGGCGCCACCAGACTCAGGCGCGTATCGTGTTCGCGCTCGCGCAGCAGCGGGATCGAAACGTTGTCGATCTGTGGGAAGCGCGGCGCCTGGCCCTGCGCCACCAGCATCTCGTTGAGGGTCTGGTACACCGGGTTGAGCAGGTCACCGCTGGGGAAATCGATGGTGCGACCGCCCTCGGCCCAGGTATGGCGGGCATTGAGCGACAGGCTGGGCAGGCGTTGCTGGCGCGCGGCATCGAAACGGGCCCACTGTGCCGCCACCGTGGCGTCTTCCGCCTGCAGTGCCGGGTTGGCCGAGAGGGCTTCGGCCACGTACTGGTCGAGCGGGGTCGGTGCCGCCGACAGCGGCGCGCTGATCACCGCGGCGAGGATGAGCAGCGGGCGCCAGCGGTTCATGTGGTCCCTCCCGGGGGCTCGGCCAGGGCCCGGTTCGCCATGGCGATGCCGTTGGCCATCAACTGGCCCACAGGAATGCCCATGGCCTCGATGACCGGGCATTTGGTTTGTGCGATCTGAATCACGCCGTGGACGAAGCCCCACAGGGTGATGGCCACCAGCAGCGGGTTCTCCATCGGCTGCACGCTGCCGTCCCGCACGCCATGCTCTAGCGCCTTCACCGTCTCGGCGTGGACCTCAAGGCCGGCCATCATCGCCGCCTGCTCGGCAGGATCGACCTTGTCCGGTGTGTGTGCGTGCGCCTCGAAGCGCGACATCGCCTCGAAGTGCACCGGGCACTCCTGGGCAAACTGCATGTAGGCGCGTCCGATGGCCGCCACCTGGTCGAGCCCGCGCTCGGCGCTTTCGCGTGCCGCCTGGAAGCGCGCGCGCAGATGGCGCATGGCGCGCTCGGTGATCGCGAAATGCAGGGCCGTCTTGTCGGCGAAGTACAGGTAGATGAGCGCGCGCGAAACGCGCGCTTGGCGCGCCACCTGTTCCAGGGTGGCCGCGTCGAAGCCGCGCTCGGCGAAGACCTGTTCGGCGGCATCGATCAGGGCTTCCCTGCGTTGGGCCTTCTCATCTTCTCGGCGTTGCTGACTGGTGCTCATGCGGCGAATCTACTGACACAACGTCAGCAAGTCAACAGTCGTCAAATAAATGTCATAACGTCAGTGAATGGCGCAAAAAGTGGGCAGCCCGAGGGCTGCCCGTGGGTCCGCACCGCTGCCGGTCAGGCCTTCGGATCCGGCACCAGCCGCAGATAGGGTTTGAGTTCCTTCCAGCCGTCGGGGAAGAGTTTCTTGGCATCCTCGTTGTTCACTGCGGGCACGATGATCACGTCGTCGCCTTTCCGCCAGTTCACCGGCGTGGCCACCTTGTGTCCATCGGTGAGCTGCAGCGAGTCGATCACCCGCAGGATCTCGTCGAAGTTGCGGCCGGTGCTGGCCGGGTAGGTGAGTGTGAGCCGCACCTTTTTCTTCGGATCGATCACGAACACGCTGCGCACCGTGAGGGTGTCGCTGGCGTTGGGGTGGATCATGTCGTAGAGGTCGGAGACCTTGCGGTCGGCGTCAGCGATCAGCGGAAAATTCAGGGCGGCACCCTGGGTTTCCTCGATGTCCCGGCTCCAGCCGTGATGGTCTTCCAGTTTGTCCACCGACAGGCCGATGGCCTTGACCCGCCGTTTCTCGAATTCACCCTTCAATTTGGCGGTGTAGCCCAGCTCGGTGGTGCACACCGGCGTGTAGTTCTTGGGGTGGGAGAACAGCACGACCCAGTGGTCGCCTGCCCAGTCGTGGAAGCGGATGCGGCCTTCGGTGGTGTCGGCTTCGAAATCGGGGGCGGTGTCGCCCAGTCGTAGGCTCATGGTGTGCTCCTAGGTGGTAAGAGGTCGATGATGGGTGGCGATGACGCCGGCTCAAGGCTTAATGTCAGAACCTGTTTTTCTAAGTCGGTTCAACCGAATCGCCCGCGGGATCGGCTGGCCGCCACCCCAAGGGCATCCGGCGGCCGCTCGGTGGTGGCCGGTGGTGGCGGATAAAGGCTGTACTGCAGAAGGCGCAAGGGCACCGTGGCACCGGGGCGAATGGCCGCGACGTCGTGGTGCAGATGCGGCAACTCGACCGTGATCGGGGTTCCCGTAAGCGCCAAACGGGCCTGGAACCGCAGCAGCGGTCCGCTGCGATGGACGTCCCCCACGGTTGCATCCAGAGCGCCGGCGCCATCGCTGGCGACGCGGATGTCGCCAGGGCGCACATAGAGGTGGGCCGGTCCTTCGGGGTGATCACCATCGACGTTCAGTGCGAGGGCGGTGTCGCCGATCCGAACGTGATCGGAATGGACCTTCACCGGCACGATATTGGTGCCGCCCAGAAAGTCGAACACGAACGGTGAGGCCGGCCGCTCGTAGACCTCATCGACGGCGCCCTGCTGTTCGATCCGGCCGCGGTTCATGATGACCACGCGATCCGCGAGTTCCAGCGCCTCCTCCTGATCATGCGTGACGAACAGGGTGGTGACGCCCGTTTGCGCATGCAGTTCGCGCAGCCACCGGCGCAGGTCCTTGCGTACTTTCGCGTCCAGCGCGCCGAAGGGCTCGTCGAGCAGCAGCACTTTGGGGTCGATGGCCAGCGCGCGCGCCAGTGCCACGCGTTGCCGCTGCCCACCCGACAATTGCGCCGGATAGCGATGCTCAAGGCCGTCGAGCTGCACCAGCCGGAGCAGGTCCAAAGCGCGCGCGCGGATGGCGGCGGCAGCCGGACGGGGCCGGCGGACCTTAAGGCCGAACGACACGTTGTCGAGCACCGTCATGTGACGGAACAGGGCGTAGTGCTGAAAGACAAAGCCGACCTGACGTTCGCGCACCGGCACCTGTGCCATGTCGGTGTTGCCGAAGCGAACCTGTCCATGATCGGCGAACTCGAGTCCGGCGATGACCCGCAGCAACGTGGTCTTGCCGGAACCGGAAGGTCCGAGCAATGCGACCAGCTCTCCGCTGCTGATATCGAGGTCAACGCCATCCAGCGCCTTGAAGTTGCCGAAGTCCTTGTGAATCTGACGTACGTGAATATCCATGATGCGGGGCTCCAAGCCTCAGTGACGGCGGGCGGCGGCGAGTTCATCGACATAGCGATGCTCCAGCCAGGTTTTGGCGGCGAGCGTCACCAGTGCCAGGCTGGCCAGCAGCGAGGCGACGGCGAATGCGGCCGAGAAGGCGTACTCGTTGTAGAGAATTTCGACATGCAGCGGCAGGGTGTTGGTCTGGCCCCGGATATGGCCGGACACCACACTGACGGCGCCGAACTCACCCATGGCGCGGGCGTTGCACAGCAGTACGCCGTACAGCAGACCCCATTTGATGTTGGGCAGCGTGACGTGCCAGAACGTTTGCCAGCCGCTGGCACCGAGGGACACGGCCGCCTGTTCATCATCCGTCCCCTGTGCCTGCATCAGTGGGATCAGTTCCCGGGCGATGAAGGGAAAGGTGACGAAAAGCGTGGCCAGCACGATGCCCGGCACCGCGAAGATGATCGTGATGTCGTGCTCCAGCAGCCAGGGACCGAACCATCCCTGTGCGCCGAACACGAGGACGTAGATCAGGCCTGCCACCACGGGCGATACCGAGAATGGCAGATCAATCAGGGCGATCAGAAGGTTCTTTCCCGGGAAATCGAACTTGGTGATGGCCCAGGCAGCCGAGACTCCGAACACCAGGTTGAGCGGGACGGCGATCGCGGCCGCCAGCAGGGTCAGGCGCACCGCCGCCAATGCATCTGGCGTGCTGAGCGCATCAAGGTAGGTGTGCCACCCGTTTCGCAGGGCTTCGACGAACACGCTGACCAAGGGCAGAAACAGAAAGAACGCCAGGAACAGGATCGCCACCGACACCAGCGTCCATTGCACCCAGGCGGGTTCGGAAAGGGCCGCGTTCCGGGTCATCAATGGGCCACTGGGTGCAACGCCCGGCGGCAGTGCAGGCAAGTCCTGCAGAGAATGGTCGATGGGCTTCACAGCTTTTCTCCCCGACGGCGGGCCCAGTTCTGTAACAGGTTGATCACCACCAGCAGGGCGAAGGCGATGATCAGCATGGCGGCGGCGATGGCGGTCGCGCCGGCGTAGTCGAACTCCTCCAGGCGGATGACGATCAGCAGCGGCGCGATCTCGCTCACATTGGGCAGGTTGCCCGCGATAAAAATCACCGATCCGTACTCCCCGACGCCGCGCGCGAAGGCGAGGGCAAAGCCGGTCAGCAGGGCCGGCAGGATGGTGGGGAAGATCACCCGGGTGATGGTTTGCCAGCGGGTCGCACCGAGCGATGCGGCGGCTTCCTCCAATGCGGCTTCGGCATCTTCCAGCACGGGCTGCACAGTCCGCACCACGAAAGGAAGACCGATGAAGGTCAGCGCGACAACGATGCCCAGTGGCGCGAAGGCCACCTTGATCCCCATCGGTTCCAGGTACTGACCGACCCAGCCGTTGCCCGCGTATAGGCCGGTCAGTGCGATGCCCGCGACAGCGGTCGGCAAGGCGAACGGCAGATCAATGAAGGCGTCCAGCAAGCGCTTGCCGGGAAAGCGGTAGCGCACGAAGACCCAGGCCACCAGCAGGCCAAAGACCACGTTGATGAGCGCGGCCACCAAGGCAGTTCCGAAGCTCAGCCGCAGGGCGTTCAACACCCGCGGACGGCTGAGGATGTCCCAGAAGCCTTCCCAGCCCAACTCGGCGGTCTTGAAGAAGACCGCCGCCAGCGGGATGAGGACGATCAGCGACAGATAGGTGAGGGTGACGCCGAGCGTCAGGCCTCGGCCGGGTAGGGCCGAGCGTCGTCGGTGTGCGGTGCGCAGGGGCATGTCAGTGCCTTAGGGCTGGTAGATCTGGTCAAACACCCCGCCGTCGGCAAAGTGTGTCTTCTGGGCCTTCTGCCAGCCGCCGAACACCGAATCGACCGTGATCAGTTCGAGCGCCGGAAAGCGGGCGAGATCGGCGGGGTCGGCGTCCTCGGGTTTGACCGGCCGGTAGTAGTGCTTGGCCGCCAGCCGCTGACCCTCGGCGGAGTACAGATAGTCGAGGTAAGCCTTGGCGACAGCCGTTGTCTTCTTTCGCCTGGTATTGCCGTCGACCACGGTCACGGGCGGTTCGGCGAGGATCGACAGCGACGGCACCACGATTTCAAACTTGTCCGGGCCCAGTTCGTTGATGGCGAGGAAGGCTTCGTTTTCCCAGGCCAGCAGCACATCCCCGATGCCCCGCTGAACGAACGTCGTGGTCGCGCCGCGGGCGCCGGTATCGAGGACCGGCACGTTGGCCAGCAGCTTGCCGACGAAGGCTTTTGCCTTGGCGTCGTCGTCGTCGTTGTGACGCAGTGCGTAGGCGTAGGCTGCGAGGTAGTTCCAGCGGGCGCCTCCCGAGGTCTTCGGGTTGGGGGTGATGATGCCGATGCCGGGCTTCACCAGGTCATCCCAGTCCTGAATGTTCTTCGGGTTGCCCTTGCGCACCAGGAACACGATGGTGGAGGTGTACGGTGCGCTGTTGTGCGGCAGTCGCGACTGCCAATCGGGCGGGATTTTGCCGGTGCGTTCGGCGATGGCATCAATGTCATAGGCCAGCGCCAGGGTGACGACATCGGCGGCGAGCCCGTCGATCACGGCGCGCGCCTGTTTGCCGGCACCGCCGTGCGATTGCTGGATGGTCACGGTGTCGCCGGTGGTGGCCTTCAGATGGGCGGCGAAGGCCTGGTTGAACTCGGTGTAGAGCTCGCGGGTAGGGTCGTAGCTGACATTGAGGAGTTCGTAGTGGGCCGCATGGGCACTCGCAGGGAGCAGGGCAGCGGCAATGAGGGCTTTCAGTTTCATGATCAATCCTTAACGGGTTGTGGGCTTTCAGAACGCGAGCTGCAGCCGCGTGAACAGGGCGTGTTCGTCGGGTCGGTCGGGTCCCGAGAAGCTCTTGAAGCGGGTCACGTCGTAGTTGGCCGCGAAGCGGACGTTGCGATCGAGATACCAGTTGACGCCGATGCCGACGTTGTCGAGGGACTGTTCCTCGGTTGCGGCCACATAACCGAGCGCGTCCGCGTCGTCGTCCAGCGTCAGCTGTCCGACTCTGGCCACCAGCTCCCAGCCGCCCCAGCCCGGCTTTCCGACGCCGTAGTCACGAGCGGGGACCAGAGTGGCGAAGCTCGCCTGCTCGCCCGTGAGCACGTAGCGGCCCACCACCTGCCAGGCGCTGTGGGTCAGCGTATCCGCGCTGCCACCGATCGATAGCGCCTGCTCCGACAGGATGTACTCGGCGAGCAGACCGACAGGGCCCCGGTAGGCGTAGGCCTGCGGCGAGATGCGCGTGTGGCGGCCATCGAAGGTCGCCCCTGCCACATAGCTGGTGATGCGGTTCTGGCCCGGACTGCGGTAGCGGGGCAGTTGGGTATCGCCACGTTTGCTGCCGGTGCTGCCGGCGATGCCGAAGCCGATGTGCGGGGACAGTTGGTAAAACAGTCGTGCCGCCACTTCCTTGCGATTGTCGACGTCACTGGCCGGACCATTGCTGCCATCCGCGGTGCCGTTGTAGATCCCAAGCACCCACTGCAGTCGTTGCCCACCCTGCGCCTGCACACCCACTTCGCGATTGGGGGCCAGTTCGGTGGGAAGGCCACGCTCGACGAAAGCGAGGTCAGTGGCGCTTTGCAGGCGTTCAAGCCCGACCGGACCCTTTACCTTGCCGGCGCGCAGCGTTACCGATTCTGTGACGGCGACATCGAGATAGGCGTCGATCAGGGTGGTGGTGTCGCCCGCCAGCTCGGGTGTGAATCGAAAGCCGATGCCCTTCCCCAGCGTGCCCTGGAACGTCGGGCGGACGCGGCGGAACACGAAGCTGTCCGGGAGCTGGGCCCCGCCCTCACCGGTGAACCAGCGGCCGTCCAGTTGGAGCAGGCCGCGTAGGCGAAATTCAGTGCTGCCCGCCGTGATTCTCAATCCGCTGCGATCGGCGCTGACCTGGGGGCGGGTGGCAGATTCGGCTGTAGCCGCCTCGGCGGCGAGCTCGAGTTTGCGCTCCAGAATGCGGAGCTGCTGATCCAGCTGCTCAAGGGTGGGTGCCGTCTCTGCGGGTTGCGCTGCGACGGGAAATCCCAGTGCCGTGACCAGCACGGCGGAAACGAAGGCGAAAGGCCTCATGACAGACTCCGGTTGTCACGAGAACCTCCGGTGGTCCGGTCAGCTCTAGATTGGGAATAAAAAAGCCAGGTGGCCGCGCGTAGACGTCAGTCCGTCAGTCGCAGCTTTTCACGACGCTCGATTTGTACGATGCGGCCGTCATGCACCGTGATTTCAAGCGCGCCGAAGTGAAGCCCTGCCAGCGCTTCAGACAATCGCCTGAGGGTATTCTCGGTCAGGCGAGGGTCAAGCTTCGGTGCGACATTGGTGTTCATTGAGGGGTCATCGGGAGATCACGACGCGCACAGTACGCTCAAAGGATTATTCCCTCAACGAATTTATGGAGAAAAATATATTCCTATAATGGAATATAAAACTCAGCCCAGGTCGACGATCATGTCGTGCATTTCGGCGGGGTCGGTGCTGACCATCAGCCGGCGCACCTTGCGACGCAGATCGTGGACCCGCGACTCGCGGATGATGCGCTTCACCTCCAGCACGCTGGCCGGGTGCATGGAGAATTCGGTGAGGCCCAGCCCCAGCAGCAGACGGGTGTACTTGGGGTCACCGGCCATCTCGCCGCACATGGCCACCGGAATGCCACCCTGAACGCCGGCCTCGATGGTCATCTGGATCAGTCGCAGTACCGCAGGGTGCAACGGGTCGTACAGATAGTTGACCTCGTCGTCGACGCGGTCGATGGCCAGCGTGTACTGGATCAGGTCATTGGTGCCGATGGAGAAAAACCGTGCCTGCTGGGCGAGGATGGGTGCGGCGATGGCCGCCGCCGGCACTTCGATCATCGCACCCACTGGGATGTCCTCGGCCATGACATGGCCCTCGCGACGCAAGGCGTTGCGGGCTTCGTCAATGAGCGCCAGTGCCTGCCGGAATTCCTGCAGGCTGGAGATCATCGGCAGCATGATCTGCATGTGGCCATGGCGCGAAGCGCGCAATAGCGCCCGTACCTGGGTGCGAAACAGCTCCGGCTCCTTCAGACACAGGCGAATGGCGCGCAGGCCCAGCGCCGGATTGTTGGGGGTGGGACCTTGGCTGCGGCCGGAGTCGACCTGTTTGTCGGCACCGAGATCGAGCGTGCGGATGGTGATCGGCCCCTTCACCACCGAGACGATGCTGGCATAGGCCTCGTACTGTTCTTCTTCGGTGGGCAGGGTCTTGCGGTTCATGTACAGGAATTCAGTCCGGTACAGGCCGACACCTTCGGCACCGTTGGCGGTGGCCTCGGCGGCATCCGCGGCCATCTCGATGTTGGCCAGCAGGTGACAGCGCACCCCGTCCTCGGATACGGCCGGTTCGCCCTTGAGCTTCACCAGTCCGGCCCGGTAAGCGGCCTGGGCGGTCTGTTTGTCGCGGTAGGTCTGGATCGCGTCCGGGTCGGGATCAGCAATCAGGTGTCCGGGCTCGCCGTCGACGATGGCCCATTCGCCGTCGCGCAGCAGGCGCCGGGCATCGCGCAGGCCGACGATGGCGGGAATGCCGAGCGAGCGCGCGAGAATGGCGGTGTGCGACAGCGGCCCGCCGTACTCGGTGACGAAGGCGGCGACATTCTGTTGCGCCAGCAGGATGATGTCGGCCGGGGTGATGTCGTCGGCGACGATGATGCCGGACTCGCCACTTTCGCCCTTGCTGGGCAACTGCCGCTCACTTTTCAGCAGGATGCGCAGGATGCGACCGCAGACATGTTCGACATCGTCCTTGCGGGTGCGCAGATAGGCGTCGTCCATCTGCTCGAAGACGTCCACCAGTGCATCGCGTGAGCGCCGCAGGGCGGCTTCGGCGTTGAGCTTCTGGTCACGGATCAGCTGGACCGTGGCTTCGGTGATGGAGCGGTCGTCCATCATCAGCAGATGGGTGTCGATGAAGGCGCCGATATCATCCGGGGTGCCGCTCGGAATCTGGCTGCGCACCTGCCGTAGCTGTTCCCGCGCGCGCTGAACCGCCGCATAGAAACGCGCGATCTCGGGCTCGACCTGGTCACCGGTGAGCGTGAACTCCGGTGTCTCCAGATCGGCACCATGGAGCTTCTGGATCCGCGCGATGGCGATGCCGCGCGAGACCCCGATGCCGGAAAGCCAGAGACTCATGGCTGGCGCCGCCGGGTCATGAGTCTTCCCCGAAGCGATCGGCGACCAGGGCGGCCAATTCATCAAGGGCTTGCTCGGCATCGTCGCCGTCGGCGATCAGGGTGATCTGGCTGCCCTTGGCAGCCGCCAGCATCATGACGCCCATGATGGACTTGCCACTGACCTGGCGTCCGTCCTTGCGCACCTGAATGTCGGCGGCAAACTTGCTGGCCAGGGTGACCAATTTCGCGGCGGCCCGGGCGTGCAGTCCGAGGCGATTGATGATGTCGACGGTACGTTCCATGAACTCCCCCAGGTTCAGCCCGGTCGCGGGCACTGCAGGACGCCGCGCTGTCCGCCCTCGACAGCGCATTGCGCCATAGCGGTCAGCGGTTTGGTCGGGTAATTGAAGATGCGCACCAGCATGGGCAGGTTGACGCCTGCCACCACCGGCAGGGCTGCGGCGGCGCCGAGCTTGTTGGCAATATTGCTGGGCGTCGAGCCGTAGGCGTCGGTCAGCAGGAGTACGCCGTCGCCACTGTCAAGCCGTTCGATCATCTTCTGGCCCTGCGACAGCAGCACTTCGTGCGATTGCACGCGGCGCACCTCCAGCACATCCGAGGCCAGCGGCAGTTCGCCGATCATTTCGCGCATGGTCTCCAGCAGCAAATGTCCCATCTTGCCGTGGGTGACGAGCAACAGACCGACGCTCATGTGGCGATTCCGGTGGTGCCGGCAACGCCGGGTTCCAGTTCGCGGTGACGCACGGTGATCGGATCGGGGCCGGTTTGCAGGCGCTTGGCGAGCTGCTCCACCAGATAGACGCTGCGATGCTTCCCGCCGGTGCAGCCGACGGCCACCGTGAGGTAGGCGCGATCCTGGCTGCGGAAGGCGGGTAGCCATCGCTGCAACAGGCCACTCAGATCATCGAGCATGTCGCGGACGCTGCTATGTCGCGCCAGCCATTCGGCGACCGGCGCCTCGCGACCGGTCATCGCGCGCAGTGAGGATTCCCAGTGGGGGTTGGGCAGGCAGCGGACGTCGAATACGTAGTCAGCATCCGGTGGGGTGCCATTCTTGAAGCCGAACGACAGCAGGGTCAGCGACAACTTGTCCTGGCCCCCGCCCGGCACCTCCGCCTGGATGCGTTCGCGCAGGCTGTGCAGATTGAGATCCGTGGTGTCGATGACGGCGTCGGCGGCATCGGCAATGGGTTTCAGCAGACGTCGTTCCAGCGCGATCGCCTCTTTCAGCGGTCGGCCACTGGTCGACAGCGGGTGGCGCCGACGCGTCTCACTGTAACGGGTGAGCAGGACCGGATCATCGGCGGTCAGGAAGATCAGGCGGTCGTCGATGGCGTGCGCGCGCAGCTGTTCCAGATACGCTGGAAAGCGTTCGATCTCCTCCGGACGTTCGCGCGCATCGATCCCCAGTGCCAGCGCGGCATAGCGTGGCGGAGATTGTTTCAGCGCGTCCAGGACCAGCGTGTCCAGCAGCGACAGCGGCAGGTTGTCGATGCAGGTGTAGCCGAGGTCCTCATACTGCTTCAGCGCCACCGTCTTTCCGGCGCCGGAGAGGCCACTGACGATGACGAGTTTCATGGGCGGGCGTTGCGAATGGCGCGCAATTGTCGGGCAGTGAAGTCGCGGTCGGCTCGATAGCCGGTCTGACGCAGTCGGTGGTCACGGCAGGCCGCTTCAACCAGTACCGCCAGATTATGCCCGAGGCGAATGGGGATCGAGACGGTGGGCACGGAAAGCTCGGCAAGCCGGCGCTCACCGCGCTGGCCGCTGATGCGCTCCATGCCGTTGGACGAGGCTGCGCCCGGGGTATCGAGCTGGACAATCAGATCAAGTTGCGCCTTGGGGCGCACCGCGCGGCGCCCGTACATCTTGCGCACATTGAGAATGCCCAGGCTGCGGGCTTCGAGAAAGCCGGAAAGGACCGCCGGGCAACGACCGACGATGCCGCTGCCGCTGCGCTGAAACTCGGTGGCGTCATCCGCCACCAGGGCATGGCCGCGCGCCAGCAGTTCCAGCGCCAGTTCTGATTTACCGACGCCACTGGCGCCGGTCAGCAGCACCCCGGTGGCAAACACCTGCATGAACACGCCATGCAGGGTGAACGGCTCAGTTGGCGGGCTGATAGCGGGCAATCAGGGTGTAGAGGGCGGCGTCGTCTGCGGCATCGCGCAGCTTCTGGCAGAAAGCTTCGTCGGAGAACATCTCGGCGATCGCGGCAAGGTGCTTGAGATGCTCTTCATTGGCGTTCTGCGGCACCATCAGACCGAACACCAGATCCACCGGTTGAGCGTCGTGGGCGTCATAGTCAAGCGGATGCTTGAGGCGCATGAAGGCGCCGACGCTGCGCTCAACACCGGCCATGCGGCCATGCGGAATGGCCACGCCGTGGCCCAGGCCGGTGCTGCCCAGTTTTTCGCGCCCGGCGAGGCTGGCCAGGATGTCGGTGCTGGACACCGAGGGTTCGCCTTTGGCGAGCAGCTTGGACAGTTCCTCCAGCGCCTTCTTCTTGCTGGTGAATGTCAGGCCGGCAACGACACGGTCGGCCCCCAGAATCTCGCTGATGGTCATAGGGATCTATTCTCGTTTTCACAAAAAAGGGCCCGGCCCAGGGACGCGATCCCCTCGCCGGGCCCCGATGAGCCGCAGTTTACTGCATGGCCATGCGCTTATGCGCCTCGGCGTTGTGGTGGTCGCGCAGCTTCTCCTTATGGCGGCGCGTCTGCCGGTCGAGCTTGTCCATCAGCAGGTCGATGGCGGCGTACATGTTGGGCTCGGTGGCCTCGGCATGGAGGTCGGCGCCAGAGGCATGTACGGTGGCTTCCGCCTTTTGGCGCTCCTTCTCAACGGTCAACACGATCTCGGCGCTGATCAAATGATCGAAGTGTCGTTCGACCCGCTTGAGCTTTTCCTGCACGTAACTGCGCAGTGCGGGGGTGAGGTCGACATGATGCCCAGAGATGTTGAGATTCATCTGAAACTCCTCTTCGAGAAGGAACCGGGAGGCCCCGGCAGGGATCGAGCGCCGTGATCGTTACGTCATGACCACGCGCTCCTGCGCTCGTGCGACGGTGCGATGCCGAGCCCTTCGCGGTACTTGGCCACCGTGCGACGTGCAACTTGGATGCCCTCGCCCAGCAGGTGCTCGGCAAGTGCGGAATCGGATAGGGGTTTGTCGGGGGATTCGGCGGCGATCAGCCGCTTGATCATGGCCTGGATCGCCGTCGCCGAGGCGGTGCCGCCTTCGGTGGTGGTCACATGGCTGGAAAAGAAATACTTCAGCTCAAAGAGCCCGCGCGGCGTGTGCAGATACTTGTTGGCGGTGGCTCTCGACACAGTGGACTCGTGAATCCCCAGTTGCTCGGATACATCCCGGAGGACCAGCGGACGCATGGCCTCATCCCCATATTCCAGGAAAGCGCGCTGCGCTTCAACAATGCACTGGGACACGCGCAGCAAGGTCTCGTTGCGGCTTTCCAGGGCGTTGATGAAGTAGCGGGCTTCCTGCAGGTGGCCCTTGAGCATGAGCTGGTCCCGTGAGCTGTCGGCGCGCTTGATGAAGCGCTGGTATGAACTGTTGACCCGCAATTTCGGCGTATGTTCCGGGTTCAGATATACGCGCCAGCGGCCTTTCTCACGGGTGACGAAGACGTCCGGGGCGATGTAGTCGGACTCATGTGGCGCAAACGGACGGCCGGGGTGCGGCTGCAATCCCTGGATCAGGTTCAGCGCCGCGGCCACCTCGTCAGCGGGCAATTGGGTCTGCCGCGCGATCCAGGCCGGGTCACGTCGGGCGATCAGCGGTAGGTGCTGGTCGACCAACGTCACTGCGCTTTCGATGCCCGGGGTTCGGCTGGGCAGAGGCCACAGTTGCAGCAACAGGCATTCGCGCAGATCACGGGCGCCGACTCCGGCCGGATCGAAGTCCTGCACGGCCTCCAGCACGCCCTCGATGTGGGCCACGCTGACCGCATAGGTCTGCACCAGGTTGTCGCGCAGTGCGTCCCAGTCGCGCAGGTAGCCGTCGGCGTCGATGGCATCGATCAGGTGCAGGCCGATGTCGGCGTCACGATCATCGAGATCGGCCAGCTGCAGCTGTTCAAGGAGGTGGTCGTAGAGGCTGCGCTCGCCCTTCAGGTTGGCATCCAGATAGGCCTGCAGGTCCTCGTCCGGGGCGCCGCTGGCGGGGGTGGGGTCAAGGTCGCAGATATCCGACCAGTCGGCATCGACCGGCAGATCCTCGGCCAGATTGTCGCGATCGCCATGGACTTCCTCGGCCTGTGCAGCCGCCTCGGCGGCGGCCTCATGGTCGCTGGCAGGCACTTCGACCTCCACCGGCGACGGCTCGTCTGACTCCAGCATCAGATTGCCGTCCAGCGCCTGCTGGATCTCCAGCTGCAGATCCAGGCTCGACAGCTGCAACAGGCGAATGGCCTGTTGTAGGGCGGGGGTCATGGTCAGCGACTGGCCCATCCGCAGGCCCAGTGAGGCGCGCATGTTCATGGGCGGAGGTCGGATTGGCTCATGGCCTGATTGTAGAGCGCTTCGGCACAAAAATTGCAAGCATTTTGTCGCGCCAGTGAGACCAATCGTCGTCCGCTTGGCCTGAGGGCGGGCATCGGCTAGCGTTCGGGTCCCCTTGATCCGAGTCTACGCTCCATGCGCGCCATCGTCTGCACCGAATTGGGTGGTCCCGAGAAGCTCCAGCTGCAAACGCTGCCCGAGCGTCAACCGGGCCCCACCGAGGTGCGCATCCGGGTGGCGGCGGCGGGAGTCAATTTTCCCGATACGCTCATCATCCAGGGCAAATACCAGTTGCGCGCCAACCCGCCGTTTGTGCCGGGGGCCGAGGTGGCGGGTGAGGTGCTGTCGGTGGGCGCCAAGGTGACCCGGTTCAAGCCCGGCGACCGGGTCGCGGCCCTGGTGTCGGTGGGCGGCTATGCCGACGAGGCCATCGCCCCGGCGGAGACCTGCCTGCCATTGCCGCCCGACATGCCAATGACCGAAGGTGCCGGATTCGCCCTGGTCTACGGCACCGTGTTGCACGCCTTGAAGCAATGTGCCCGCCTGCAGCCGGGCGACACGCTGCTGGTGCTGGGCGCGGCCGGTGGTGTCGGGCTGGCCACCGTGCAGCTGGGCAAGATCATGGGCGCGCGGGTCATTGCCGCGGCCTCCAGCGATGACAAACTGGCCCTCGCCCGCGAGCACGGTGCCGACGACACCGTGAACTACGCGACAGCTAGCCTGAAGGACGCGGTCAAGACCCTCACCAAGGGGCAGGGGGTGGATGTCATCTTCGACCCGGTGGGCGGGCCGCTGGCCCAGGAATGCCTGTCGGCCGCGGGCTGGGGCTGCCGCTATCTGGTGGTGGGCTTTGCTGAGGGCACCATTCCGGCGCTGCCCGCCAATCGGCTGCTGTTGAAGGAGATCGCGGCCATCGGCGTGCACTGGGGCGCTTTCATCGTGCGTGACCCGGCGCTCAATCTGGCGAACTTCCAGCAGCTGTTCGCCTGGTATGCCGAGGGGCGCTATCGGCCGGTGGTGTCGCGCCAGTATCCGCTGGAGCAGGCGGCCCAGGCGCTACTCGACATGCAGTCGCGCCAGGTCACCGGCAAAGTCGTGCTGGTGCCCTGAACATGTTCGAGCGGATCGCCGTGCTGTGCACCGGCAATATCTGCCGCAGCCCGATTGCCGAAGCCCTGCTGCGGGCCGCGCTTCCCGGCAAGACCGTGTTCTCCGCCGGCACCGCGGCTGTGGTGGGGGCGCCGGCGGACCCGCACTCGGTAGCGGTGATGGCGCAGCGGGGCATTGATCTTGGCGACCATCGCGCGCAGCAGGCCACCCAGCCGCTGCTCGAGGGTGCCGACTTGATTCTGGTGCTGGACCAGGGCCATGCCGACTGGGTGAACCGCCGTTATCCGCAGCTGCGCGGGCGGGTGCACAAGGTCCGCAAATGGCCCGATAACGCCGATGTCGACGACCCCTACCAGCTGCCGCGTGCCGTGTTCGAGCGGGTCACCGAGGAGATCGACGGCGGCCTGCGGGAGTGGCTGCGCCGACTCTAGGACGGCCCAGGCCTTTCATGCGGCGGGACAAGGGGACTCGGTATACTGCTCGGCCCAACGCCGACGTGGCTCCGGATGTCGAAAAAGCTTTACCTCATCACCTACGGGTGCCAGATGAACGAGTACGACTCGACCAAGATGGCCGACGTGCTCGAGAAATCGCATGGCTACACCCGCACCCAGGACCCGGATGAGGCCGACCTGCTGCTGCTCAATACCTGCTCGGTGCGCGAGAAGGCGCAGGAAAAGGTGTTTTCCGAGCTCGGCCGCTGGAAGGACTGGAAGGCGGCAGATCCCAGCCGTGTCATCGGTGTTGGTGGCTGTGTCGCCAGCCAGGAGGGCCAGGCCATCGCCAGCCGCGCGCCAATGGTGGACATCGTGTTCGGGCCGCAGACGCTGCACCGGCTGCCGGAGCTGCTCGACCATACGCGCAAGACCCGCATGCCGGCGGTGGATGTCAGCTTCCCCGAAATTGAGAAATTCGACCGCCTGCCGGAGCCCCGCGCCGAAGGCGTGACAGCCTTCGTCAGCGTCATGGAAGGCTGCTCCAAGTACTGCACCTTCTGTGTGGTGCCCTACACCCGCGGGACCGAGGTGAGCCGCCCGCTGGACGACGTGCTGGCCGAATGCGCCCAGCTGGTGGACCAGGGGGTGCGCGAGATCACGCTGCTGGGTCAGAACGTCAATGCCTACCGGGGGCCGATGGGCAATAGCAGCGAGCGGTGCGACCTGGCGCTGCTGATCACCTATCTCGCCCGCATGCCGGGCCTTGACCGCATCCGCTACACCACCAGTCATCCCGCCGAATTCAGCGACGCCCTGATCCAGGCCTTCGCCGACGAGCCCAAGCTGGCGAGCTATCTGCATCTGCCGGTGCAGAGCGGTGCCGACCGTATTCTCGGCATGATGAAGCGGGGGTATACCCGCGCCGAGTATCTGGCCAAGATCCGCCGGATTCGTGCGGCCCGGCCGGATATCTCGCTGTCCTCCGATTTCATTGTCGGCTTTCCCTCGGAGAGCGACGACGATTTCATGCAGACCATGGACCTGATCGCCGAGGCCGGTTTCGACGGCGCCTTCAGCTTCAACTACAGCCCGCGGCCCGGCACGCCCGCCGCCAATCTACGCGACAACGTGCCGCTGGCGGTCAAACAGCAGCGGCTGCAGATCCTGCAGGACCGCATTCGCACGCTCGACACCCAGTTCAAGCAGGCCCTGGTGGGCAGCGTGCAGACGGTGCTGGTGGAGCGCCCGGCGCGCAAGGGCGATGGCCAGATGGCGGGACGCACCTCCACCAATCGCTGGATCAACTTCGAGGCGCCGACGGCGCTGATCGGGCAGTTTGTCGACGTCGAAGTGACCGAAGCGCTGCCCAATTCCCTGCGCGGCCGGTGGCGCCCGGCCGGGACTGAAGCCGCCGCATGAGCGCGCCCACCCGGCCGGCGCAGGCCCGGATCGACCTGGTCCTGCGTCCGGATGACAGCGAACGGCTGGCCAATCTCAGCGGCCCATTCGACGCCCATCTGCGCCAGATCGAGCTGCGCCTGGGTATCGAGATTCGCAACCGCGGCAACCACTTTCAGCTGGTCGGCACGCGCGGCGACGCGCAGCGCGGCGAGGCGGTGCTGACCGCCCTGTTCAACCAGGCGGCCGATCAGCCGATCACCACGGAACTCGTGCATTTGGCGCTGGCCGAGCATGCCGAGCCGCAGGCTGAGCCCTTGGCGGTGCGCGAGGAATCGGCCCCAGAGGGCGAAGTCATCATTCGTACCCGTCGCGGGGTTGTCCGCGGTCGCAGCGCACAGCAGAAGGCTTACCTCAGTGCGGTCAATCGCCACGACCTCAATTTCGGCGTCGGGCCGGCCGGCACCGGCAAGACCTATCTGGCAGTGGCCAGCGCGGTGAATGCGCTTGAGCGTGATCGGGTGCGCCGTATCGTGCTGGTGCGTCCAGCGGTGGAGGCGGGCGAGAAGCTGGGGTTCCTGCCGGGCGATATGGCTGACAAGATCAACCCCTACCTGCGCCCGCTTTACGATGCCCTCTACGAGATGCTCGGGTTCGAGAAGGTCGCACGGTTGACCGAAAAGAACGTCATCGAGGTTGCACCGCTGGCATTCATGCGTGGGCGTACGCTCAACGAGAGCTATGTCATTCTCGATGAGGCACAGAACACCACGATCGAGCAGATGAAGATGTTCCTCACCCGCCTTGGCTTCGGCAGCGTCGCCGTGGTCACGGGGGACGTCACACAGATTGACCTGCCGCGACACGAGAAAAGTGGCTTGCGGCATGCACTGCAGGTACTGGCGGGCGTTCCCGGCATCAGCGTGACCCATTTCCGCAAAGAAGATGTGGTGCGCCACCCGCTGGTACAGGCCGTGGTTGAAGCCTACGAGCGCTTCGAGGGCAATGATGGCCACTGAGCCGCCGCCTGCGGGGCTGGAGGTGACCATCCAGCGCAGGGTGCCGGCCCGTGGCCTGCCCTCAGCAGCGCGGCTTCGGCGGGTGGTACGGGCAGCGCTGCCCGATCTGCACGGCGCGCTGACGCTGCGCATCGTCGATGCCCTTGAATCGCGCCAGCTGAACCATACCTATCGCGGCAAGGACAAGCCGACCAACGTGCTGTCGTTTCACTACGATGATGCGGTGCCGGAAACGGCGTCGGCGGAGACGGTGCTGGGCGATCTGGTGCTGTGCGCCGAAGTGGTAGCCGAAGAGGCTCGCATTCAGGGTAAAGCCCCGGGCGACCATTGGGCTCACCTGGTGGTGCATGGTTGCTTGCACCTGCTGGGCCTGGATCACCAGACCGAGGCGGACGCCGAGGTGATGGAGGCGCGCGAGGTGGCCATCCTGGCCACGCTCGGCATCCCCGACCCCTATGCTTGACCCCTGCCGCCGCGGCGGCAGGGCGGACTGAACCCCTCGCCAATGAGGGCCCAACCCCCACACATGAACGACGACGACCCTAGTACCCGACACGACAACAAGACCGACGAGACCCCGATCAGCCGCTGGTGGCGCCGGGTCACGCAATCCTTCGCCGGTGCACCGCAGACCCGCGAAGAGCTGATGGAAGTGCTGAAGGAGGCGCGGGAGTCGGCACTGCTGGATGCTGACGCCCTCACCATGTTCGAGGGGGTGTTGGAGACGGCCGAGACCCAGGTCCGCGACATCATGGTGCCGCGTGCGCAGATGGTGGTGGTGGAATCCGACGGTGGGCTCGACGAGATCCTTCGGCTGGTGGTGGAATCGGGGCACTCGCGGTTTCCGGTGATCGGTGACTCGCGCGATGAGATCGTTGGCATCCTGCTGGCCAAAGACCTGCTCAAGTTCACGGCATCGGTGCCCGGCTTCGATCCGGGTACCTTCGACCTCCGTGCGCAGTTGCGTCCAGCCGTGTTCGTGCCGGAGTCGAAGCGGGTGAACATCCTGCTCAAGGACTTCAAGCGGGGCCGCAATCACATGGCGGTGGTGGTCGACGAGTACGGCGGTGTCAGCGGGCTGGTGACCATCGAGGACGTGCTGGAGCAGATCGTCGGCGAGATCGACGACGAATACGACGAGGCGGAATCGGCCACCATCCTGCGCCAGGACGAGCGCCGCTTCCTGGTCAATGGCTTGACGCCCATCGAGACCTTCAACGAATACTTCACCACCGATTTTCCCGATGACGAGTTCGACACCATCGGCGGTTTGGTGATGCACCACTTCGGCCACATGCCGAAGCGGGGTGAAAGCCTGCGGATCGGGCGATTCAGTTTCAATGTCCAACGCGCCGACAGCCGCCGCCTGCACCTGTTGCAGGTGACGCTGTCGACCGCCTAGTTGTGGCGCGAGCACTCAAGATGCGACGGCAACGGCTGGGATGGATGTTGGGCCTGTTGCTTTGGTCAGGCATCGCAGCGGCGGCCCCGCAAATCAGCCTGCTCACCTTTCAGCCGGGTGAGGTCTACTGGCAGCGCTACGGTCACAACGCCCTTTTGGTGCGCGATGCCGACGCAGGGGCGCCACGGGTCTACAACTACGGGCTGTTCGACTTCGGGCAGAAGCACTTTTTCCTCAATTTTGCCCGCGGTCGCATGCTGTACCGGGTGGCATCGCAGTCGCTGCCGCAGACGCTGGCGGCCTACCAGGCAGAAGGGCGCTGGGTGTTCGAGCAGCAGCTTGATCTTGCGCCAGCGCAGGCGCAGTCGCTGGCGGACTTCCTGGCGTGGAACGCGCAGCCGGAAAATGCCGAATATCGTTACCACTACTTCACCGCCAACTGCAGCACCAAGGTCCGCGATGTCCTTGACCTTGCCACCGGCGGAGCGCTGCGTGCGCAGTGGGTCGGTGCGGCCAGCGGGCGGTCGTTCCGGTACGAGGCGGCACGCATGATGTCGCCGGTGCCGTCGCTGATGCTGGTGACCGATTACCTTTTGGGGGCGGGCACCGATGCTCCCATTGATCGCTGGCAACAGGCCTTTCTACCCGAGCAGCTGATGACCGCGGTGGCCGAGCTCCAGCTGACCACCGCCGACGGCGAGCGTCGTCCCTTGGTGGCGCAGTCTGGCTACTGGCTGACCGGTAATCTGCCAGCGACCCCGACGCAGGCGCCGGATCTCCGCGGGCCGCTGACCCTGGCGGGGCTGACGCTGGCGCTGCTGCTGGCGGTGGGTCGGCGGCAGTGGTGGCTGCGGGCGACCCTGGGATTGGGCCTGTCGCTGCTGGCTGGCCTGGCGGGTGTGGTGATTGCCTTTGGCTGGGGACTGACCGATCACGACGTGATGGCCAACAATCAGAATTTGCTGTTGACCCTGCCGCTGAGTTTGCTGTTGCTGCCCGCGTGGGCGCGCCGACCGCGCACGGCTGGAAGATTCACCTTGGCGGTGGCGGCGATCATCGCTGCGGCGCCGGTCGTGGCCCTGTTGCTGCATGGTCTGCCCGGACCAGCACAGGGCAATGCCCACTGGATCGGTTTCTGGATGCCCGTCCACTTGGCTGGCCTGTATGCGCTGGCCATCCGCCCAGGAGCGCGGTGAGACCATGGCTACGACCCCGTACTTCACCGAGGACACCCTGCGATTCTTTCGGCAGTTGTCACAACACAACGACAAGGCCTGGTTCGACGCGCACCGTGAGGCCTACGAACGGGATGTCCGCAGCCCTTGTTTGCGCTTTATCAGCGACATCGCGGCGCCCTTGTCAGCGCTCAGTTCGTCCTTCGTTGCCAGCCCGAAAAAGGTGGGGGGCTCGCTGTTCCGGATTCATCGTGATACCCGCTTCAGCAAGGACAAGACGCCGTACAAGACCCACGCCGGCATGAGCTTCTTTCATGCGGCCACCCGCGGCGCTGCACGGGCCGATGCGGGCGGCAACGCCGCGCCGGGTCGCCTCGACGCGCCAGTGTTCTATTTTCACCTGTCGCCGGGCGAGAGTTTTATTGGCGGCGGTATCTGGCATCCCCAGCCGGAAACCCTGCGGCGTATTCGCGCCTACCTGGTCAACAACCCGGCCAGCTGGCAGCAGGCGACGCAAGGCACAGCGTTCCGTCGACATTTCGCGCTGGGGGGTGACAGCCTGTCGCGGCCGCCGCGCGGGTTCGATCCCGCGCATCCCCTGATCGAGGACCTCAAGCGCAAGGATTTTGTCGCCAGCATGTCGCTCGATGACGCGACGCTACTGAAGGCGGACCTGCCTCAGCAGGTGGTGAAGCACTATCAGGTGCTGGCACCGATGATGGACTGGCTCTGTGGTGCGCTGGACCTCGACTTCTGAGTCAGGCGCTTAGCTGTCGCGGTCGGGCGTCATGGTCAGCGCCAGCGTGTAGAGCTGCTTACGAGACAGACCGGTGAGCGTGGCGGCGACGCGGGCGGCCGCGGATGGCGACAGTTCCTGCAACAGCACCGCCAGCGTATCGCGGCCGCGATCCTCGTCGCCCTCGCCGTCCGGGGCGCCGCCGACCACCAGCACGAACTCCCCCCGCTGACGGTTGCGATCGGCGCGCAGCCAGTCGGCGAGCGCGCCTGCGGAGCAACCGTGTGTCTGTTCAAACTGTTTGGTCAGCTCCCGCGCCAGCAGCACGGGTCGGTCCGGGCCGAACACCGCCGCCAGCGCTTCGGCGGTGTCCACGATGCGATGGCTGGACTCATAGAACACGAGGGTATGCGGCACCTTGCGGAGTTGCTGCAGTGCCTGCTGGCGCGCATGGGTCTTGGGTGGCAGAAAGCCAGCAAAGGTGAAACGGTCGGTGGGCAGCCCCGCCACTGACAGCGCGGTGACCAACGCGCAGGGCCCCGGCACCGCCACCACGGGCACACCGGCTTCCCGCGCCGCGCGCACCAGCACGAAGCCGGGATCGGAGATCAGCGGTGTGCCGGCGTCGGATACCAGGGCCAGCGCTGCGCCAGCCAGCAGCCGTTGCACCAGCGTGTCGCTGCGGGCGCGCTCGTTGTGATCGTGGACCGGCAGCAGCGCCGCGTGTATGCCGGCTTGTTGTAGCAGTACGCCGGTGGTGCGGGTGTCTTCTGCCAGAATCTGATCCACCGCCGACAGCACGGCGATCGCGCGCGGGCTGAGGTCTCCCAGATTGCCAATGGGTGTGGCCACCACGTAGAGGTGGCCGGGTTGAATCGCGGCGCGCGCTTCCGTCATGGAGGCATTGTCGCACCGTGTCATACTTTCAAGCCATGACGCCCGTTGATCGCATCCCCCGCTGGACCTGGCCCGGTGCCGCCCTGTTCGTGCTGCTGTCCGGTTGCGCGGCGATGCCGGCCCCGATCGACCGGGCGCCGCCGTCCGCACTGCCGACGCCGTCCGCACCCGCGGGGCGCTCGCCGCTGTATGGCGCCGAGTCGGCGTTCGCGCGTGGCGACCTGGCGATGGCGCGCGCCCACCTCGCGGCTTTGGCAGATCACTCCGTACCCATCACCTTGATGCCGCGCCTGCAGTTGCTGCGCGCGCGATTGGCCGCCGCCGAAGGTCGCGATGCCGATGTGCTGCGCCTGCTGCCTGCGGAGGCCCCCGAAGCCGAGGTGATGGCGTCGGCACTGGCGCTTCGTGCCGAGGCCTTGCAGCGCCTGGGACAGCCGGTGGCGGCCGTGCGTGCCTGGGTGGATCGCCTGCCGCTGTTGCCCGATGCCCTGGCCCGAGATGACAACCGAGACCGCCTCTGGCAAGGCTTGCTGGCGGCGCGGCTGGGGCCGGCGGATCGGCTGCAGGCGGCGGGGGAGGGCTTCGTGGTCGAAGGCTGGTTAGCTTTGGCACTGGCGCAACAACAGGCCGACCGCGATGCGGCCATGGCCCAGTGGCGAGCCCAGTTCGGTCCGCACCCGGCCAGCGACTGGATGGCATCGGGGGGGCTGCAATCGGCGCTGTCCGCTATGGACGCTGGCCTGCGTTTCGCGGCGCCGGCGACGGGGGGGCATTGGGCCGTACTGTTGCCGCAGAGCGGCCCGCTGTCGGCCACGGCAGCCGCCATTCGTGATGGCTGGATGGCGGCCTATCTGCAGGCCGGGCTGCAGGTGCCGGTACGCTTCTACGATACCGGCGGCCACGCCGAAGGTGCCGTGCGCGCCTATCGGACGGCGTTGCAGGACGGCGCAGCCCTGCTGATCGGGCCGCTGCATAAGGACAGCGTCAGTGCGGTGGTGGCCGCTGGACCGCTGTCAGTACCGATGATCGCGCTGAACCAGATGGAGCGCGGCGCCTATGCCGCCAATCTGTTGCAGTTCGGTCTGGCGCCGGAGGACGAGGCACGCGCGGCGGCCGAGCAGGCCGCGTCGGCACAGTGGCTGCGCGTGGTGATGCTGCTGCCCGATGGCAACTGGGGGGATCGCATTGGCGATGCCTTCGAACGGGCGCTGGCCGAGCGCGGCGGCGCCGTGCTGGATCGCCGACGCTACGCACCCGGCACGTCGGACTTTTCGGACGCCATCAAAGACCTGATGCGGGTTTCAGACAGTGAGTCGCGGTACCGCGAGCTGGTCAATGTGCTGGGTACGCGGCCGGTTTTCGAGGCCCGCCGGCGTGGCGATATCGACATGGTGTTTTTCGCCGGTCGGCCGGTCGACGGCCGCCAGATCTGGTCGCAATTCCGGTTTCACCGGGCCCAGGACCTCCCGGCCTTTGCCACTGCAGCCGTCCACGATCCGCAGCAGGGTGCCGCGGGCGATCTCATCGGGACCCGCTTCTGCGACCAGCCCTGGTTGATCGAGGCACAGCGGACGCCGACCTGGGTGCGCGGCAGTGCACTGACCGCACGCGACAGTCAGCCGCGTTTGTTCGCGATGGGGGTGGATGCGCTGGCGCTGGCGCAGTCGCTCGGTCGCGGTCCGCTCACAGTGCTCGACGGCATGACGGGGCGTCTGTCGCTGGGCGCGGATGGCCGTGTCCAGCGCGATCTGGCCTGTGCGCTGATCACCACGCGCGGCCTCGAGCCACTGCCGGCGCCGTCGGCTGCGGAAAACACGTGGTCGGATTCCGACTGGCGCTGACGCCGGCCCAGCGTCGCGGCCGCCAAGCCGAGGCGCAGGCCGAACGCCATCTTCGGCAGGCGGGTCTGCAGGTGCTGGACCGCAACGCCCGTTTCCGATTCGGCGAGTTGGATATCGTCGCCCTAGATGGTGCCACCCTGGTGGTGGTGGAAGTACGCGCCCGCAGCGCCAGCCGTTTTGGCAGTGCGGTCGACACCATTGGGCCGCGCAAGCAGCAAAGGATTCTGAGGGCAGCCTCCGCTTGGCTGGCCCGGCATCCGACGCACCAGCATCGCGCGATCCGTTTTGATGTCATTACGCTTCAGGACAGCGGCACGCCGCAGTGGCTGCGCGGCGCCTTCGGACAGGATGGATGGTCATGAGCATTGCCCCGCTGAATCCCCTGCTGTTGTCAGCGCTTGCCGACACCCTGCCGCCACAACGCTGCCTGTATGACCCCGCGGATTGTCTTCCCTATGGCTACGACAATTCGCGGCGTTTGAGCCTTCCGCAAGCCGTGGTGTTTCCGGTTGATCATGCTGAGGTGGCGGCCGTGGTCGCCGCCTGCCGGGACCACCAAACGCCGCTGGTGGCGCGTGGACGCGGCACCAACACCACTGGCGCCAGTGTGCCGCTGCAGGGCGGTGTGGTGATGTCGCTGGAGCGGATGGACCGAATCCTCGAATACCGCCCCGAAGACCGCCTGATGGTGGTCCAGGCCGGGTGTATCAACGGCGAGGTGCAGCGGCGTGCGCAGGTGGACGGCCTGTTCTGGGCGCCGGACCCCACCAGTGCTGGATATTCCACCGTGGGGGGTAATCTTGCCTGCGGTGCCGGTGGTCCGCGAGCGGTCAAGTACGGCACCGCACGCGACAACGTGCTGGGCCTTCGCGCGGTGTCCGGTGACGGCCGCAGCCTGGTGACCGGAGGACGCACCACCAAGGGCGTGGTCGGCTACGACTTGACCCGTTTGCTGGTGGGCAGCGAGGGCACCCTGGCCATCATCACCGAAGCCACACTCAAGCTCCTGCCCAAGCCCTCGCAGCAGCGCACCCTGCGGGCATGCTACGCCGACGCGGCGTCGGCGGTGGCGGCAGTGGTGCGCATCATGGGACAGGCGGAAGTGCCGGCGTCACTGGAGTTCATGGACGGCACCGCGGTGCGGCTGGCGCAGGCCTGGCAGGACACCGGGGTACCCGAGGGTACTGGCGCGCTGCTGTTGATCGACGTGGACGGCAGCGATGACACCGTGGTCGCGGCGCAGGCGGCGGTGGCACGGGCGGCCGAAGGCACCGGGCTGGTGCAGCTGCGCAGCGCTGCGAACGCCGCCGAGGCGGAGGCGCTCTGGGCCTGTCGCAAGGCGCTGTCACCGTCGTTGCGGCAACTGGCACCGAAGAAGGTCAACGAGGATGTGGCGGTGCCGGTCAGCCGTCTGCCGGAATTGCTGGCGGTGCTTGAGGCGCTGTCGGCCCGCTATCGCTTGCAGATCGTCAACTTTGGTCATGCCGGCAACGGCAACCTGCATGTCAATCTGCTGGCCGATCCGGACGATGCCCGACAGATGGCGGCCATTGGTGACTGCCTTGCGGAGGTGTTCCGCACGGTTCTGTCCCTCGGCGGCACCCTGTCAGGTGAGCATGGGGTAGGCATCGAAAAACATGCCTACGTCGCGTGGGAGATCGACCCCAGTACGCTGGCGCAGATGCAGGCGCTGCGTGCGCTGTTCGACCCGGCTGGCATTCTCAATCCCGGCAAGACGCTGCCGGCGGCGGATACCCCGACTACTTGACCACCCGTAGGTGGCTGCGGGCCGGCTTGCTGCTCGCGTCGTCGCCGCCGGTATCGGGCGCGGCCGGTGGAGCCGGATTGTCGTGGTCTGGCGGTTCAATCTCTCCAAACACCAAGCCTTCACCGTTCTCCCGCGCAAAGATCGCCAGCACGCTGCCGTGGGGAATCTGCACGTCGAAAGCACGCCCCGAGAACCGCGCGGAAAACCACAGCATGTCCGGCAGTACATCGAAGTTCTGGACTGCAGACGGGCTGATGTTGAGCGTGATGCGTCCGTCCTGGATGTACTGGGTGGGCACCACCACGCCAGGGTAATCGGCGGCCACTAGGACATGCGGGGTCAGTTGCTGATCGGTCGCCCAATCATAGATGGCGCGAATCAGGTAAGGACGGCGGCTGCGGGCTTTGCTCATCGCAGGGATTCTACTGCGGGTCGCGCCAGCAGGCGTCGCCGGTAGCCGGCCAGACGCTGGGCACTGTCGCCGGAGCGCGAGGTCATGGTCTCCGGTAGCCGCGCCAGCCACACGGTGGCGGCGCAGTCAGCGAGATGGTGATCCAGCCCCAGCAGACGGTGACGCGGCCCGACCAGGTCGAGCAGGTCGTGCAGCGCGGGCAGGCTGTCCTCCAGCGCGCCATCGCCGTCCAGCATTGGAAAAACGGAGTGGAGGATGAGATCGAGCAGCAACCGGACACGCGCACGCTGTGCCGGTTCCGGCGGCATCAGCGGTGGGTGTGGAAAGCGCTCGTCGAGATAGCTGGCGATGATCGGCGCAGTGACGATGACAGCGTCCCGGTCGATCAGTGTGGGCAGCCGCAGCGTCGGGTTCACCGTGACCAGATCGTCGGGTGGGCGCGACAGGTTAACGGCTTCGAAACGCGCCTGATCGAGGTGCTTCTCCGCCATCACCAGACGTAGCCACTGACACTCCGCGGACTGGCGCTGCCCATACAGGCACAGCCCCGCCCGCGGCGCTGGGCGGCGTTCGGGGCGATGTCGGCTCTGGTGAGGTAGGCGCATGGTGGCGGGGTCGGGCTCGGCGCGGCCTCAGGATCGGCCGCAACGGAAAAACAAACGCCGCCCATGGTACGGGACCATGAGCGGCGTCGCGTAACGCCTGCAGACGGTCAGTGCACGTCCTTCCAGTATTCCTTCTTCAGCAGGTAGGCCAGCACCGTGAAGAGCAGCAGGAACAGCATCACTTTCATGCCGAGGCCAACACGACCGGCACGACCCGGCTCCGCGGCGTAGGCCATGAAGTTGACGGTATCGGCGACAAAGGCTTCGTACGCTTCCGGGCTCAGCGTGCCTTCCTGGGCCAGGGTCAGGCCGGTGTCGGCACCGTGGCCGCCGCCGTGACCTTCACCGTCCGCCGCGTGGTCGCCCTGCGATTTCACCTGCCAGCCCTGAAGTTCCCACAGCACATGCGGCATGGAGGCACCGGCCAGGACCAGATTGTTGACACCGGCCGGGCGGGTGGGGTCGAGATAGAAGGTCATCAGGTAGCTGTACACCCAGCTCGGGCCGCGTGCACGGGCGTTGACCGTGAGGTCCGGCGGCTGACGGCCGAACCAGGCGGCGGACTCAGCAGGCATGGCGGTGGTGATGGTGTCGCCCGGCTTGTCCGAGGTGAACATCAGGTTGGCCTTGAGGATGTCCTCGGGAATCCCGAGATCCTCGCCGATGCGGCTGTAGCGCAGCAGGTTCATCGAGTGGCAGGCCGAGCAATACGCCATGTAGTTACGGGCGCCGCGCTGCACCGATGGCAGATTGCCAACGTCCGGCTCGAAGCTGTACGGCAGCGGGCCGCCGCCGGCCGCCCAGGCCGTGCTGGACAGGAGTAGGGCGGCGATAGAAGAAAGAATCCGTTTCATCGATTACCCCGTCACCCGTTCCGGTTCTGGCTTGGTCTTCTCCATCGCCGTGTAGAACGGCATGAGGAGGAAGAAAGCGAAATAAATGATCGTGCCCACGCGCGAGATCAGCGTGCCGAGCTCGGTTGGCGGCTGCAGACCGTAGTAGGTGAGCAGGATGAAGGCGATGGTAAACAGGGTCAGCGCAATCTTCGACAGGATCCCCTTGTAGCGGATCGAGCGCACCTTCGAGCGGTCCAGCCACGGCACTGCGAACAGGATGACCACGGCGCCGCCCATCACCAGGACGCCACCTAGCTTGCTCGGGACCGCACGCAACATCGCGTAGAAGGCGCCGAAATACCAGGCCGGGGTGATGTGCTCAGGCGTCACCAGCGGGTCCGCCGGGATGAAGTTGGGCTTCTCTAGGAAGTAGCCGCCGCCATCCGGGGCGAAGAACACCACGCCCAGGAAGAAGATCAGGAACACGCCGACGCCGACCAGGTCCTTCACGGTGTAGTACGGGTGGAAGGCAATGCCGTCCAGCGGCTTGCCGTTCTCGTCCTTCTTCTTCTTGATGTCGATGCCGTCCGGGTTGTTGGAACCCACTTCGTGCAGGGCCATCAAATGCGCCACCACCAGACCGACCAGCACGAAGGGCAGGGCAATCACGTGGAGTGAAAACAGGCGGTTAAGGGTGGCGTCGGAGGGAATGTAGTCCCCCTGAATCCAAATCACCAGATCGTTGCCGATCACCGGAATGGCGCCGAACAGGGAGATGATCACCTGCGCCCCCCAGTAGCTCATCTGGCCCCAGGGCAGCACGTAGCCGGCGAAGGCTTCAGCCATGAGCACCAGGAAGATCAGGCTGCCAAACACCCAGATCAGCTCACGGGGCTTCTTGTAGGAGCCGTAGAGCAGCCCGCGGTACATGTGCAGGAACACCACCACAAAGAACGCCGAGGCCCCGGTGGAGTGCAGGTAGCGAATGATGTTGCCGTAGGGCACATCGCGCATGATGTACTCGACCGATGCCCAGGCTTCGGCCGCGGCCGGCTTGTAGTGCATGGTGAGAAAAATGCCGGTCAGCAGCTGGTTGACCAGCACCAGCATGGCCAGCGAGCCGAAGAAGTACCAGAAGTTGAAATTCTTGGGAGCGTAGTACTCGCTGACGTGATCCTTCCAGATCTTGGTCAGCGGGAAACGGTCGTCGATCCAGCCGAGGACGCCGGTCGTTTTGTGGGGATTGGGCACGATCGCCATTACGCGGCTCCTACGGGGTCTTCACCGATGACCACGGTGCTGTCGTTCTCGTAGCGGTGCGGCGGCACCACCAGGTTGAGCGGCGCCGGCACGCCTTTGTAGACGCGGCCGGCGAGGTCGAACATGGACCCGTGGCAGGGGCAGAAAAAGCCGCCCTGCCAATTGCTGTGAATCTCCGGCGCCGGGTGGTCCGGGCGGAAGGTGGGCGAGCAGCCGAGGTGGGTGCAGGAGCCCACCATCACCAGCACTTCCGGCTTGATGGCGCGGGCGTCGTTCTGCGCGTAGGCCGGCTGTTGCGGTTCCTGAGACTCGGGGTCACGCAGGTCCGGAGTGACTTGGTCGAGGGTGGCAATCATCTCGGGGGTGCGACGCACCACCCACACCGGCTTGCCACGCCATGCCAGCGTCAGGCGCTGACCGGGCTCCAGCTGGCTGATGTCCTGCACCACGGGTGCGCCCAGTGCCTTGGCGCGCTCACTGGGCTTCAATGAAGCCAGGAACGGCCATGCGGCTGCGGCTGCGCCTGCCCCGCCCACCACCGTGGTGGTGAGCGTGAGGAAGCGGCGACGGCCGGCATCCACGCCTTGATTGCTCATCGACTGATAAACCTCGTGCAATGTGTTCGAGAATCCCACGCTGTGCGGCACCACGCTGCGGCAACCGTGGGTGGCAGCCGCGGGGCGCGTACAGATCAGCGGAAGTATACCGAGCCGGGGCGGCAACCGAAATGCCGAATCGAAATCAGCGGCCCGGGCTGCCCCCTCAGGCATCCAGCTTGAGCTTCTTGATGCGGTAGCGCAGCGACCGGAACGACATCCCCAGTAGCTCCGCCGCCCGCGTCTTGTTGAATCGGGCCTTTTCCAGGGCCTCCATGATCGCCTGCCGCTCCATCGCCTCCATCTGGGCGTCCAGCGCTGCCTTGGACGGGCTGCCGGCGGGCGCGGCCGGGTCGCGCAGCTGAAGGTCGGCGGCACGAATACGGCGGCCATCGCACAGCGTCAGTGCGCGTTCGAGAATGTTCTCCAGTTCGCGGACGTTGCCGGGGAATGGGTAGGCACTCAGGCTGGCCAGGGCGTCGCGATCCAGCTGTGGGGGCTGGGTCCAGCCATTGCTGCGTGCCAGGCGACCGAGAATATGCGTGGTCAGCAGCGGAATATCACAGGGACGCTCACGCAGAGGTGGGGTGCGGACTTCGATGACGTTGAGCCGATAGAACAGGTCCTGACGGAAACGGCCTTCGGCGACGCAATCCTCCAGGGATTCATGGGTCGCCGAGATGATTCGCACGTTGACGGTCTGTTCACTGTCGCCGCCCACTGGACGGATTGCCCGTTCCTGCAAGGCGCGAAGGAGCTTGACCTGCATGGGCAGAGGCAGCTCGGCCACTTCGTCGAGGAACAGGGTGCCGCCCTCCGCGGCCTGGAACAGGCCGGTCTTGTCCTTGACGGCCCCGGTGAAGGCGCCTCTCAGGTGGCCGAAGAATTCGCTCTCCATCAGTTCGGTGGGAATCGCGCCACAGTTCACCGGCACGAAGGCGCCGGTGGCCCGCGGGCTCTGCGCATGGATCATCCGTGCCACCAGCTCCTTGCCAGTGCCCGATTCACCGGCAACGTGCACGGGCGCCTGCGAACGTGCCAAGCGGCTGACCAGCTGCCGCAGATGATGAATCGACGGGTGGTCGCCGAGCAGGTCTGCCCCCTCGGCGGGGGTATCGGCCGGCTCAGTCGCTTGCTGCAGTTCCAGCGCGCTGTTGACCAGCTTGCGCAGCACCTGCAGATCCACCGGCTTCGACACGAAGTCGAAGGCCCCTGCCTTGAGGCTTTCCACGGCGGCCTCGGCACTGCCGAAGGCGGTGATCACTGCGACCGGTGTCTGCGGACAGTGCTGTCCGATGTAACGCACCAGATCGATGCCATTGCCATCGGGCAGCCGCATGTCGGTGATGCACAGTGCAAAGCGATTCGGAATCAGTCGGTCGCGTGCTTCGGCCAGGCTGCCGGCAGCTTCGGTGTGGAGGCCCATCCGCGACAGGGTGATTTCCACCAGTTCACGAATGTCGGCCTCGTCGTCGACGATCAGGACGGCAGGTTTCATGGCGGCGAGGAGAACATGATCCGGAAGCGTGCGCCAGCCGTCTGGTGGCGGTACTGCAGCTGTGCGTGATTGAAGTCGCAGAGTTCTCGGGCAAGGTAGAGGCCAAGCCCGGTGCCCCGCGCCGCCGTTGTGAAGAACGGCTCAAACACGCGTTCTAGCAGGGCCGGCGGGATGCCCGGTCCGTCGTCCTCGACATCGAGCCAGACATTAGGTCCATCCAGCCCGGCCCGCAGGTGCACCGACACCGTGCGGTCTCCAGCGTGCTCGAAACTGTTGTCCCAGAGGTTATGCAGGACCTGCTGCAGGTGCTCAGGGTCGAAGTGAATGGTCCAGGCCGGGTTGATGGCATCGACCACTAGGCGGCGCTCGCTGCGTCTCGGATGCTCTAGGTACTCCTGGCGAATCTGGCGCAGGGTTTCCACCAGGACCAGGGATTGCGGCTGCGTGGCATCGCGGCGGGTGAGGTTGAGCACATCGCGGACGATCCGATCAATGCGATGGCCATGGCGATGGATCATCTCCAGCAGGCGTTGCTGCTCAGGACCCAGTGCGGGATCTTCTGCCAGCAATTGACCGGCATGGGTCATCGCCGCCAGGGGGTTGCGGATTTCATGGGCGATACTCGCCGACAGGCGTCCCAGCGCTGCCAGTTTCATCTGACGGGCCTGCTCGCGCAGTTGCTCGGCATCGTCCATCAGCACCAGCATCGGACTGCCGGGTGCCCACCCCAGACGCGAAAAGCGGGGCATCACGTCCTGGGTGTCGGGGCCAGACGACAGTGGCTGCGGCGTTGCCGGGCGTCCGTCGCGCCAGCGTTGCAGGGCATCGGCCAGTGCCGGGAAGGCCGTGCGCAGCGCCTGACCCGGGGCGCCGCGGGCGCCAAGCAGACGCCGGGCGGCGGCATTGAGCATGCGGATGTGGCCCTGCTCGTCGACCACCAGCACGCCGGTCTGCATCGATTCAATGATGTTCTCGTTGAGCTGGGAGAGGCTGGCCATTTCGCTGTCGGCCTGGGCCACCAGTGCTTCACTTTTCCGTGCGCGCGTCGCCACGGCGGCGGCGGCGATGGTGGTGGCGAACAGCATCAGCCCGAGCAAGCCGGTGCCGGTCATGTCGGTGGGGGAGAGGCCGCGGCCCAAGGGGCGCAGGAACTCTTCTGCGAACATCACCAGGGTGGCCGCAGCGGCGCAGACCATGGCCAGCCGCGGGGTCAGGATCAGCGCGGCGGCCACCGTCGGGGTGATCAGCAGGATGCCCAGGCCATTTTCGACGCCGCCCGTGCTGAACACCAGTGCGGTGATGCCGGCCAGATCAATCCCAAACTGGGCCAGGGTTTGCGCAGCGATATTCGGTTTTTGCAGGCGTAGCGGCAGCAACAGCAGCAAGGACGCGATGGCGTAGCCCTGATTGATCTGCCGGAACAGCGGCGCATTGACCTGTTCGAACAGCTGCAGGCTGACCCCCGACTCGAGCAGGCCGAGCAGCAGGGTGATCAGCAGCAGCCGGTACAGCGTCAGCGCTCGCAGGATGCGCCAGTCTTCGGTCAGTCCGCTACGGAAACCCGGGGCGGATCGACGCAGGCGGCGAAAGCTAGGCGTCACCGCAGCGCGGGCAGCGGCCCTGGGCGTTCATCTGTTCCTGTGGCAGATGGGTCCCGCACTGCGGGCAGCGTGCAGTGGCGACGAACGGTGGATCCTGGTCCTCGCCCGGGGGCGGCCGTCGCTCCAGTTGCTGCAGGCCGATCCGGGCCAGGCGCCAGAGTATCCACACAGCGGCGGCGATCAGCAGAAGTCGGAAGATCATGGCGGTGCCTGGCGCGGTCGAGGGCCGACGACGCCGGCCACCCGAAATTTGGATATTCGACGATTGTAGGGGATTCGGCTGTCACTGCGTTTCTGGAAGTCAAGCGTCTGATGGGGGAGAATGCGCCTCCCCTACGCTACGCGAGAGCCCTGAATGAACCTGCACGAGTACCAGGCAAAGGAAATTTTCGCCCGATACGGCATTGCTGTCCCACAGGGCAGTCTGGCGACCAGCCCCGAACAGGCGCGAGCAGCAGCCAAGAGCCTGGGTGGTGATCGTTTCGTGGTGAAGGCGCAGGTGCATGCCGGCGGTCGCGGCAAGGCGGGCGGGGTCAAGCTGGTGACCGGCGTCGACGCGGTTGAGGACGCTGCCAAGGCGATGATCGGCCAGCGTCTGGTCACCAAGCAGACCGGCGCCGAAGGCTTGCCGATCAACAGTGTGTGGGTGGAGCGCCCCTCCAATATTGCGCGCGAGCTGTATGTATCGGCGCTGGTGGATCGCACCCAGGAGCGCATCGTGTTCATGGCCTCTGCGGAGGGCGGTATGGACATCGAGGAAGTGGCTGAGCACGCCCCCGAGAAAATCAAGTCCGTGCACGTGCATCCGGCGGCCGGACTGCAGCCCTTCCAGGCCCGCGAGCTGGGCTTCTTCATGGGGCTGGACAAGGACCAGGTGGCCCAGTTCACCCAGGCGATGCTGGGGATCTATCGCATCGTCACCGAGCTGGATGCCTCGCAGGTGGAAATCAACCCCCTGATCGTCACGGCGGAGGGGCAGATCATGGCGCTGGACGCCAAGCTCAACTTCGATGCCAATGCGCTCTATCGGCAGAAAGCCATCGCCGAGATGCGCGACCCCAGCCAGGAGGACGAGCGTGAACGCGAGGCCTCCAAGTACGACCTCAACTACGTCACCCTTGAGGGCAACATTGGCTGCATGGTCAACGGAGCCGGCCTGGCGATGGCCACCATGGACATCGTCAAGTTGCACGGCGGACAGCCGGCCAACTTCCTCGACGTCGGGGGCGGTACCACCGCAGAAAAGGTTACCGAGGCGTTCAAGCTGATCACCAAGTCTGATGACGTGAAGGCGATCTTCATCAATATTTTTGGCGGCATTGTCCGCTGCGACCTGATTGCCGAGGGCATCATCCAGGCCTGTCGCCAAACCGGCCTGAAGCTGCCGGTGGTGGCGCGTCTGCAGGGCACCAACATGGAAAAGGGGCGAGAAATGCTGGAGTCCAGCGGGCTCAAGATCACCCCCGTGTCGGATCTGACCGAAGCTGCCAAGACTGTCGTCGCGCTCGCCAAAGGCTAAGAGAACATGAGCATCCTCATCAACAAGAACACCCGTGTCATCTGCCAGGGCTTCACCGGCAAGCAAGGCACCTTTCACTCCGAACAGGCAATTGCCTATGGCACGCAGCTGGTTGGCGGTGTCTCTCCCGGCAAGGGCGGCAGCCAGCATCTCGATCGTCCGGTGTTCGACACGGCCCACGATGCCGTGCGCGCTACGGGCGCCGACGCCTCCATGATCTATGTGCCGGCTGCAGGCGCGGCCGACGCCATTCTTGAGGCGGCAGATGCCGGCATCAAGGTGATCGTGTGCATCACCGAAGGCATCCCGGTCAACGACATGGTGCGCGTCAAGGCCGCCCTGGCAGGGCAGGACTGCGTGCTGATCGGCCCCAACTGCCCGGGCGTGATCACGCCGGGCGAATGCAAGATCGGCATCATGCCCGGTCACATTCACAAGCCGGGCAAAATCGGTATCGTCAGCCGTTCCGGCACGCTGACCTATGAGACGGTGCACCAGACCACTCAGAACGGCTTGGGCCAGAGCACCTGTGTTGGGATTGGCGGTGACCCGGTGCGCGGCATGGGGTTCATCGATGTCATCAAGCTGTTCGAAGCGGATCCGGACACCGCCGGCATTATCATGGTGGGCGAGATCGGCGGTTCTTCCGAGGAAGAGGCCGCCGAGTACATCAAGGACCACGTCAAGAAGCCGGTGGTGGCCTACATCGCGGGGGTTACGGCGCCGCCGGGTAAGCGCATGGGCCATGCCGGCGCCATCATCGCCGGCGGCAAGGGCACGGCCGACGAGAAATTTGCCGCCCTTGAGGCCGCCGGTGTGAAGACGGTGCGCTCGCCGGCTGATCTCGGGGCAGCCATGAAGTCCTTGCTCTGAGGCCCGCGGCCCGCACCGACGGCTGCCCGCCATGTCGTCCCCAGTGACCTTCGCCCTGGCGCAGCTGAACCTATGGGTCGGTGACGTCGAGGGTAATGTCGACCGCATTGTGCGTGCGGCCGAGCAAGCCCGTGATGGCCTTGGCGCCAGCCTGCTGGCCTGCACCGAGTTGGCCCTGATCGGTTATCCGCCGGACGATCTGTTGTTGCGGTCCGGCATGCCGGCGCAGATCGAGGCTGGCCTGGCGCGACTGTGCGAGCGGGTCCGCGGCATCACCCTGGTGGTGGGGGCGCCCGAGTATGCGGATGGTCAGATCTACAATGCGGCCTTCGTGCTGCGGGACGGCCAGGTCCTGGCGCGCTATCGCAAGCAGCATCTGCCCAACTACGGGGTGTTCGACGAACAGCGTCACTATCGCGCCGGCCATGAAGCCTGCGTCTTCGAGCACGAGGGCATCCGCATCGGGATCACCATCTGCGAGGACATCTGGGTGGCGGGGCCCGCCACCCAGGCTCGCCGCGCCGGTGCCGAGCTATTGATCAATCTCAACGCCTCCCCGTTTGATATCGACAAGGCGGCCAACCGTCGCCGTGCGCTCGACTCGCGGGTGGTCGAGACCGGCCTGGCTATCGCATATGTCAACTGCGTGGGCGGCCAGGACGAAGTGGTTTTCGACGGTGCTTCGTTCGCACTGAACGCGGATGGCTCGGAGGCGTTCTCGGCGCCTGCGTTCGCCGAAGGTGTTTTCCCGCTGCGCTGGTCGGCGGGACAGTTGCAGGGGGATCGGTCACCGCCGCACGATCCCGATGTCTTGCTGTATCAGGCCCTGGTGCAGGCCACACGCGACTACGTTGATCGCAATGGCTTCCCGGGGGCGCTGGTCGGCTTGTCGGGTGGCATCGACTCGGCGCTGGTAGCGGCCATCGCGGTCGATGCGCTGGGCGCCGACCGTGTCTGGGCCGTGTCGATGCCGTCTCGCTACACCGCAGACATGTCCAATGACGATGCGCGTCTGGAAGCTGAGGCCTTGGGCATTCGTTACGACCGGATTGCCATCGAGCCCGCCTTCGCGACCTATCTTGAGATGCTCGGGCCAGTGTTCGGCGACCGCCCCCCCGACCTCACCGAAGAAAACCTGCAGTCACGCGCCCGCGGAATGTTACTGATGGCGCTGTCCAACAAGTTCGGGCATGTCGTGCTGACCACCGGTAACAAGAGCGAGATGGCGGTCGGGTACGCCACGCTCTATGGCGACATGTGTGGTGGCTTCGCGCCGATCAAGGATGTCTACAAGACCCGCGTCTTTGCGCTGGCGCGCTATCGCAATACGGTGTCGCCGGTGATTCCCGAGCGGGTACTGGTGCGGCCACCTTCGGCGGAGTTGCGGCCCGATCAGAAGGACGACGATTCGCTGCCGCCCTACGAGGTGCTCGACCCCTTGTTGATGGCCTATGTCGAGTCGCAGCGGTCGATTCGCGAAATCGTCGCGCTCGGATTCGATGAGACGACGGTGCGCCGCATCGCCGGCTTGGTCCGGCGTTCCGAGTACAAGCGTCGGCAGTCTCCGCCGGGCCCCAAAGTGACCCGGTGTGCGTTTGGCCGCGAGCGCCGTTACCCCATCACCGCCGTGTACGGTGACGTCTGAGCGGGTTCAGGACGCTGATTCAACGCCAAGGGCATCGGCGTCGTCACCGTTGCCCAGGCCGAACCAGCTGCCAATTTCCGTACTGATGCGTCGCAACAGGCTGGGCTCAACCTCGCGCTCACCCAAATCGGCGGCGGTCGGCAGGCCGTTGCCGCGCGCCAGCTGCTCGGCGGCATCCGCCTGGGCGTCGAGACCGAGGGTGCGGTAGCTGCGTTCCATCAGCGCCAGCGCTTCGGCCGCAGCCGGCGCGCCCGGGTAGGTCGCAACCAGCGTCTCGGCGCGGCGGGCCGCTGCCAGGAAGGCACCGCGTTTCACGTAGAAGCGCACGATGTGCAGCTCGTGACTGGCGATACGGTTGCGCATCTCGATCATGCGCAGCTGGGCATCGGCAACGTAGGGGCTGTCTGGATACTTCTGCAGCAGCAGCGCGAAGTCATCGAAGGCGCGGCGGGCGTAGGTCACATCGTCCTTGGTGGTGTCGACCCCAAGGCCGGTGAGTACCCGATCGCCGCGGCTCTGATTGATCAGGCCCTTCAGATAGTGGACATAGGCACTGGCTTCGTGCCGAGGGTGATCGCGCAGGAAGCGATCGGCGGCGGCCAGCGCCCGGTCGGGCTCAAAACTGCGGTGGAACGCGTAGATGCGCTCCAGCTCCGCCTGGGTCGAAAACACCGAGAATGGGTAGCGGGTGGTGAGCAGGTCGTAGCGGGTGATGGCCGTCGAGAAGTCGG
Source organism: uncultured Polycyclovorans sp. (assembly GCA_964425915.1). GTDB lineage: Bacteria > Pseudomonadota > Gammaproteobacteria > Nevskiales > Nevskiaceae > Polycyclovorans. The sequence continues at coordinate 58,532 of CAYROO010000003.1, read as the reverse complement.
ATGACATCAGCGCCTCCCGCGCGGCCCGATACAATTCAGTGGCTTCCAGGCGCAGCTCACGCTGGCTGACCCGGTCGTTCGGTCCAAAGGGATTGTCGGGCGGCAGTACGGTGTCGCCCTTGGAAGCGCAGGCGCCCAAGGTGGCGAGAACGAGTGCGAAGCCCAGTGAGCGGAGAACGGTGGTCATGAAAGCGTCAAAATGCCGGCAGTGTTCAGCGGTCGAGTATAGCCAATGCCGTCGATGACGCCCTGGGACGACGAGGAGCACCTGCTCAGTGGGGTGGTCGACGAGACCCTGGCGGGCAGCCGTACCGATGTCGCCTGCGCACGTCTGTTCGATCAGTTCAGTCGCGCCCGGCTGCAACAATGGTTGTCTGAGGGACGGGTCCGAATCGACGGGGTGGTGGCGCAGCGGGCGCGCGACCCGGTGGCGGCTGGCGCCCTGATCGAAATCGATGCCGAGCCCATTGCCGAGAACCGGGTTGAAGCTCAAGCCCTGCCGCTGGAGGTGATCCATACCGACAGCGATCTGGCCATCGTCGCCAAGCCGGCAGGCCTTACCGTGCATCCCGGTGCCGGGCAGCCGGATGGCACGCTGCAGAACGCCCTGCTGCACCACTTTCCGCAGACTGCGGCGGTGCCGCGCGCCGGGATTGTCCACCGCCTCGACAAGGACACCAGTGGGCTTTTGATGGTGGCGCTCACGCTGGAAGCCCATGCTGCTCTGGTGTCGCAGCTGGCGGCGCGTGCGGTGCGGCGCGAGTACGACGCCGTGACGCAAGGGCCGCTGATTGCCGGTGGCACCATCGATGCGCCCATCGGGCGGCATCCGCGGGACCGGGTGAAGATGGCGGTGCTGCCCCGCGGCGGCCGTGAGGCGGTCACCCATTACCGGGTGGAGCGCCATTTTGGGCATCACACGCACCTCCGGGTGCGCCTTGAGACCGGGCGCACCCATCAGATTCGGGTCCACTTCGCCCACATCCGCCATCCGCTCGTGGGTGATCTGCTGTATGGCGCGCAGCTGGTACGCGGCAGCGGACTGCCGGAGCCGCTGCGCGAGTGCCTGGCGGCATTTCCACGACAGGCGCTGCACGCGCGGCTGCTCGGGCTGCAACACCCGCGGACCGGGGCGAGCTGCCTTTGGGAGCTGCCGCCGCCCCCCGACCTGGCGGGCCTTTTGGCGGCCCTGGAGCGGCATGACCCCCGCGATGATGGCGCCTGATCCGCGCTGGCAGCCCGTGGCCTGGCGCGCGCCGCCGGGTGTTCAGGCCTGGCAGACCTGGTGCGGTGACGCGCCGGAACGCCGCTTCAATCTTGCCACCCACGCCGGAGACGCCCCCGCCACTGCGCTGGCCAATCGCGCGATCCTGCAAGGCCGTCTGCCGGGGCGGCCCCGGCTCACCTGGTTGCGACAGGTACACGGCACTGCAGTGGTGGCGCTGCCCGTCGATGACGCCCACCCGGAAGCGGATGCGGCCGTGACCCGGGCCCGCGGCTGGGCCTGTGTGGTGATGACCGCCGACTGCCTGCCGGTACTGCTCAGCCGAGATGACGGCGGCGTGGTGGCGGCCGCCCACGCCGGGTGGCGGGGACTGGCGGCTGGCGTATTGGAGCGGACCGTCGCAGCTATGGAGACGCCGGCCGTGCGCCTGCGGGCATGGTTGGGGCCGGCCATCGGTGCCGAGGCCTTCGAGGTAGGGGCGGACGTACGTGAGGCTTTCGTCACCGACGATCCCGGGGCCGCGGCGGCGTTCCACCCGGCGGCACGCCCCGGGCATCATCATGCCGATCTGCTGCAGCTTGCCCGCCGTCGGTTGCAGGCCCTGGGCCTGCGCGACATCACGTCTGCCGACCTATGCACCTACACGGCCGCGGATCGCTGTCCGTCGCACCGGCGCGACCCGACCAGTGGGCGCATGGCCAGCCTGATCTGGCGCGAAGCCAGTTGAGGCCCGGCGTCAATGGGCCGATTCTCCGTATTGCGTGCCTTTGACTGCCTCTGATAAAACGCCTGCAGACCGATCTGCCGCCCGGCAGATCATCACGATAACGACAGTCTGAGGGAGCGAGTACCATGGCTGTGTCCAAACCCCCGCGTATCCGTCAATTTGCAAAGGGGCTGGCCGGCGCCGGTCTGCTCCTGCCGCTGGCCGCTTCGGCCCTGCAGTTCGATATCGGCGGCAAGACCGTGACAGTCGGTAACCTGTTCACGGTTGGCGGCCTCATGCGTATGCAGGACATTGATCCCAGCAACATCGGCAAGAGCAGCCTCAACCCCGGGCTGTGTGTCGCCCGGGTCGGCGATGACGGCAGCAGCGGGCCGGGACCGCGCGGCAGCAACACCTTCTCGGGTAACACCTGCTCGGCGACCGCGGATGCGGTCAATGGCGTCAACCCCAATGTCTTTTTCGTCAATCAGCCGGGGTCGTTTTCGCCCAACGCCGACAATGGCAACCTCAACTTCGACAAGTACGACCTCGTGCACGGCGCCTCGAAGCTGACGACCGACATCTCGTTCTCGCTGTTCGACGCCAACGTCTTCATCCGCACCCTGGCGCTGTTCGACGCTGCCTACAACGATCTCGACCAGTTCCATCCCGACACCACCCTGCAGGTTGGACGGGAGTCATTTTCCTCAGCAGGCAAGGACGTCATCGCGCGTGAAGTGCGCTTCCTCGATTTCTTCGTCAGTCGCAGTTTCGACATTGGCGACCGTGCGGTCGGCGTCAAGATTGGCCAGCAGGTACTGAACTGGGGGGAGTCCGGGTTCCTGCTGTCGAACTCCCTGAACGCCATCAACCCCGCTGACCAGGCCCTGCTGCGGGTGCCGGGCTTTGACATCAAGGAACTCCAGCGGCCGCTGGGGATGATCACACTCAACACCGAGATCACCTACGGCCTCAACGTCGAGTTGTTTTACGGATACGAATGGGAGCCAGTGTCGATCGACCCGGTCGGTAGTTTCTTCTCGGTCTCCGACATCCTCGGCGAGGGCGGAACCTACGCCATGCTGTCGTTCGCCAAGGCGCCGGAGGATCCGAATGGCCTCTACATTCCCGGGGACAACCCGGACGATCCGATCTTCATTCTCGACTCGGAATCAAGCCGCACCCTGCAGCGCGATTTCGCCGCGGAAGCGCGTCGGGAGCCAGACGATGGCGGTCAGTACGGCATCTCGCTGCGTTACTTCGCTGACAACCTCAACGGTGGCACCGAGTTCGGCTTCTACTTCTCCAACTATCACGCCCGGATTCCCAGCGTGAGTGGCTTCGCGGCCGACGCCACCTGTCTTCCGGACAGCGTGACGGGCGGCCTGGTCGGCGCTCTTGGGCCGATCGCTGCCGGCTGCGGCCTGGGCCTGTCGGTGCCGGAAATTCTGGCGCTGCTGCAAAACACTGCCGGGGGCAATCCGCAGCTGCCCTTGGGCGGCGAGGCGTTACCGTTGGATACCGCGCGCATCTTTGTCGAGTATCCGGAGGACATCCGCATGTACGGCATGTCCTTCAACACCACGGTGGGCAACTACGCGCTCTCCGGCGAGTATGTTTGGCGTGACAACCTGCCGATCCAGGTGCATACCACCGACCTGATCTTCGCCCTGCTGCAGCCGGCATTTCCCGCCAACGATCTTGACCTGAGCATCGCTACCCTCCCAGGGCGCCGCACTGCGGTGCCGGATTTCATCCAGACCAACTACCGCGGTGTCGAGACTCAGCCCGGGCAGTACGTCCGTGGCTGGGAGCCGATGGGTATCGGTCAGCTCAACCTGTCGCTGCTGCGTCTGCTGGGGGCCACCGAGAACCCCTTCGGCGCCTCCCAGATGACGCTGCTGCTGGAGATGGGCTACACCCATTTGCCGGGCTATCCGTCGCTGTCGGAGTTCCAGGCCAATGGCGCGGGTACGGATACGCACATCTCGGGTGGCGCGGATCTCAGCCTGGGCATCAACCCGCGGGATATCCGCACCGACGTGAACGATCCCAGCAGCGACAATCGGGATTTTTCCGGCGGCACTACCAACGGATTGCAGAACCCCACCGCGTGGTTTGACCGGGATGGTTTCGGCACCAAGCACTCCTACGGCTATCGGTTCGTCACTCTGACCCGTTTCGACAACGCGATCTTCGGTGCCAACCTGGAGTTCCTCAACGCTTTCTTCCACGACGTGGAAGGGGTGGGGCCAGGGTTGGGGCAGAACTTTGTCGAGGGGCGCAAGCAGATCATTTCCGGCGTGCGCTGGGATTACCTGTCGAAGTACCTGGGAGAGATTCGTTACACTTGGTTCACAGGCGGCGGGGTGCGTGACGCCCTTCGCGACCGTGACAATCTGCTGCTCTGGCTGGGCTATCAGTTCTGAGGCGGGCGCAGCCCTTCAATCTGTAGACGCCCTGGGTGCGTGGTGCTCAGGGCGATCATTCCAATGACGACAAACGTCGCGGCAAGGCCTGGAGCGCACGCTGATGAGACGCAATAACTGGGGTGGTTGGGGGATCGCGGGGCTGATGTTGACGGCGGCCCTTCCACTGGCAGCGCAGGATGAACTGACCCTCAAGCATATTCCACGGCCCGCGCAGATCATGCCGTTGGCGGACCAAAGTCTGCTCCTGGACGTGGTGAATACCGGCAAGCGCCTGGTGGCGGTGGGTGATCGCGGCCACATTCTCCTGTCAGCGGACGGGAACGAATGGGCGCAGACCGAGGTGCCCGTGCGCGCCGCGCTGACGGCAGTGGCGTTTGCCGAGGGCGGCGAGGTGGGCTGGGCGGTTGGACACGACGCCACCATCGTCCAGACCACCGATGGCGGTCGCAGCTGGACCTTGCAGAATTTCGATCCGGAGCTGGAGCGACCCTATCTGGACCTCTGGGTGTTCAGCGCGGAACGGGCGCTGGTGGTCGGTGCCTACGGTTTGATGGTCGAGACCACGGATGGCGGTAGCACGTGGAACGAGGTGGAGGCACCGTCCATTCGCGATGAGGAAGTGCATTTCAACAGCATCACGAGGCTGAATGACGGCACCCTGTTCATCGCCGGCGAGCTGGGCATGCTGGCCTATTCCACTGATGAAGGCGCCAGTTGGACGCGCCTGGAGTCACCCTATGAAAGCTCGTTCTTCGGCGCCCTGCCGAGTGGTGAGCGCGGGGTTCTGATATTCGGCCTGCGCGGCACGCTCTACCGCAACAGCGATCCGGTCAATCAGCCGGCGGTCGATGCCTGGACCCTGATCAAGAACGACGATGTCGCCAGCATGTTTGGCGGCGCGCGTCTCGACGATGGTCGCGTGGCGATGGTGGGCCTCAACGGCGTGGTGACCATCGTCGACGGCGATGCCGCGCGTTCCTTCAAATCGGCACGCGGCACCCCATTGTCGGCCACCATCGAATTCGGGGGCGGGTTGCTGTCCGTGGGTGAGTCCGGCATTCAGCGGGCACCGTTGCCCAACTGACGCTTCGCCACCCATCACGATCTAAAGTATTCAGGGGAGACACCATGGCCGGTCCATCCAGCGCGGCGCCCGGTGGCATGCAGGAAAAGATTCTCCAGTTCATTGAGCCGATCATCTACGGCAAGCGGGTGCTGATGCTGGCACTGCTGGGCGTACTGACGGCGGTTTTCGCGTGGTTCGCCGCGGGCACTCATGTGGATGCCGGCTTCGACAAATCGATTCCGCTCGAACACGAGTACATGCAGGTGTACAAGCACTACGAGGCGGAGTTCGGCGGCGCCAACACGGTGCTGGTGGCGTTGATCCAGAAGGACGGCGACATCTACAACGAGCACTTCCTCAGCAAGCTCAAGCAGGTCACCGATGAGGTGTTCTTCCTGCCGGGGGTGGATCGCTCGCGTGTGTCCTCCCTGTTCACGCCTGACGTGCGGTTTATCGAAGTGGTGGAAGGGGGGTTCCGCGGCGGTAATGTGATCCCGGCGGAGTACCAGCCGACGGAGGAGTATTTCGACCTGATCCGATCCAATGTGGGCAAGGCCGGCATCATCGGTCGCTACACCACCAAGGATCAACGCGGCGCGATGGTGTTCGCCGAGCTGCTGGAAACCGACCCGGTGACGGGCGAGAAGCTGAACTACCAGGAAGTGGCACGGCAGCTGGAAGAGAAGATCCGCCAGTTCGAAGATGACCAGGTCGACGTCCACATTCTCGGCTTTGCCAAGGTGATCGGTGACGTCACCGACGCCGCGATGGAAGTCATCACCTACTTCTTCGTCGCCCTCGGCATGACCTTCGTCCTGCTGATTCTCTATCTCGGCAGTTTCAAGCTGTCCATCCTGCCACTGGTATGCGCCTTCGTGGCGGTGATCTGGGAATTCGGTCTGCTCACGCTGTCCGGGTACGGGCTGGACCCATTCGCCATTCTGGTGCCCTTCCTGATTCTCTCGGTATCGGTGTCGCACGGTGTGCAGTACACCAGTTCCTGGGTGTCGGAACTGGCCACCGGCAAGAGTGGATATGACGCCTCGGTGGAGACGTTCCGCCGACTCGCCATTCCTGGCACCACGGCGTTGATCACCGACACCGCTGGCTTCCTCACCATCATGCTGATCCCCATCGACGTGATCCGTGAGATGGCCATCAACGCCTCCTACGGCATGATCGCCATCATCATCACCAACAAGGTGCTGATGCCGATCTGGCTGACTTACATGGACGTCAAGGACGTTGACGCCTTTGTCAAGAAGCAGGAAGCGCGGGAAGCCGTGTTCAACCCGGCATTCCGGGCCATGACCGTCATCACGCGTCCAGGGCCGGCGGCGCTGATCATCCTCGCTGCAGCCTCCACCTATGGCTGGGCCCTGTGGAAGGGGCAGGACATGATCTACGGCGACGCCCAGGCCGGCGTGCCGGAACTGCGTCCCGACTCACGCTACAACCAGGATACGGAAGCCGTGGTGGAAAGCTTTGCCATCGGCACCGACATCCTCAAGGTCATCGCCGAGACCTCGAAGGATGCCTGTATCCGCTACGACGTGATGTCACAGATCGATCGCTTTGCCTGGACCATGCAGAACGTCGAGGGCGTGCAGTCCTATGTGTCGCTGCCCTGGGCGGCCAAGCAGGTGACGGCGGCGTTCTCAGAAGCCTCGCCGAAGTACCACATCCTGCCGCGCAACCAGTACGTCATGGTGCAGGCGATCACCCCGATTCCGACCTCTTCGGGGCTGCTTAATCCTGATTGCTCGGCGATGGCGGTGTTCCTGTTCATGGCCGACCACAAGGCCACCACCATCACCCGCGCCACCGACGCCGTGAAGGCCTTCAATGCGGCCAATGCCGAGGAGTATTACGAGGAGCACCCTGAAGCCAACCCGCAGCAGTGCGTGGACCGGACGGTGGCGCGCCGCGCCTGGGGTGATCTTCGCCTGCAGCAGCGCCAAACCACCGACAGCCTGCGGGCGAAGGGGCTGACCGATTCCGAGATCGATGCCCATCCGGACATTGTCGATCTGCGCGCGGCGGTCGAGACCGCCCAGACAGAGTTCGAGGCGTTCAGCGCCGATTGCCCGGTACATTTCGCTCTGGCCACCGCCAACGTGGGCGTCATGGCGGCGACCAACGAAGTGGTGATGGCCAAGGAGAAGGCCATCGTTTACTACGTCTACGCGGTGATCATCATCTTCCTGTGGTTGTCGTTCCGGAACGTGGCCGGGGTGTTCTCGATCTTGCTGCCGCTCTACATCGTCTCGCAGATGATCTACGCATTGATGGCGATCAACGGCATCGGCATGAAGGTTGCCACCTTGCCGGTGGCAGCCCTGGCGGTGGGGATTGGCGTTGACTACGGCATCTACATCTACTCCACGATTGAGGAGTACGTGAAGAAGGGCATGAGCCTGGCGGATGCCTACTACGAGACGCTGCGCATGACCGGCAAGCCGGTCATGTTCACCGGGCTGGTGCTGTCGGGTTCGGTGGCAACCTGGTTGTGGTCAGGGCTGCAGTTCCAGGCCGACATGGGCCTGCTGCTGACCTTCGCCTTCTTTGCCAACATGCTCGGCGCGGTGTTTGTCTGCCCGGCGCTCTGCCGCTACCTGATGAAGCTGCCCAACGGCTGATCGATCACGGCCATTGGTCGACACAGAAGCCCCGCATGTCCATGCGGGGCTTTTTTGTGACCTGAAGCCGTTGTCAGGACCGCTCCGACACGGTACAAAGCGCAGGGCGCCCTGGAAGGGCCCGCGCCCCCACAGGGCGTCGACCGGAGTGAGCCATCGAACAGCGCGGCGAGGACTTCAGGAACGAGGCTGGACGCCGCTTTGCCCCCGCGGAGGCGGAACGCTACCCGCCGCAGCTGTTGCGCGAGCTGGCACGCGCTGCCGACCGGCGACAGCCTGAACTGCGGTTTCCGGAACCCGCTGAACGTGATTACCGTGCCCACGCGCGCCTGGAGTCACGCGGCGCGCGATTGATGCTGTGCACACTGATGGCCGTGATGTGCCTGTTGGCGCCGCAGCTTGAGCGCGGGCTGATGGACAGCCTCGCCAACGGCAGCGCCAATCCGATGCAGCTCATGGCCTATGCACTGCTGGCGCCATGGTGGCTGACTGCGGCATTTCTGCTGTGGCGGTGGCCCACCCACAGCTGGGGCGCCCGCCTGATCTGGCTGGCGGCGCTGGTGCAGGTCTGTGCCCTGCAGATTCTCGGTGCGCAAGGCTATGTGACGGAGGCAGTGCCACCTGTGATCCTCGCGGTTCTCAGCCTGATGGCCGTGCTGGTGCTGGCACGGTTTCGGATCATTGATGCCTTGGGACTGGTGTTCTGCTACCTGTTGTTCATGCTGATGATGACCCAGCTGTACAACCAGGGGCCGCAACATGCGCGACTGCATTGGCTGCTGGAGAGCCTGGGGGTGGCGATCCTGCTGCTTGGCGGGCTTTGGAACGAGATGAGCAGCCGCCGTGCCTGGGCCGCCCAGATGCTGTTGCAGGTGGCGGCTGAAACCGACTTCCTCACCGGTATGTTCAACCGCCGTGCCTTCGAGAACTACTATCATCGGATCAGCCTGCAGGCGCAGCGCCAGGGCAGTCCGCTGACGCTGGCGGTCATCGACGTCGATCATTTCAAAGCCTACAACGACCGTTTTGGCCATCCCGCTGGCGATCAGGCGCTCAATCAGCTCGGGCGTCTGCTGCGTGATTTTGCCCGACGCTCGTTGGACGCCGCGGCCCGTATCGGTGGCGAGGAGTTTGCGCTGGTGCTGTTCGACTGTCGTGCCGACCAGGCCTACGAACGCCTGGCCGCGCTGCGATGCGAGGTGGAGCGCTTGGCCGTCGACACGGCCGGACAGCTGCCTGGAGCATTCACCATCAGTATCGGAGCGGTCGAAGTAAGCGGACTGACCGCTCTGGAGCATGCCTACCAGTTGGCCGACGAACAGCTCTACCGTGCCAAGCAGGCGGGCCGCAACCGGCTGATCATGGAAATGCCGCGGCCATCGCGCCGCGCCAACCTCTGATCGCACCGCGGAGCCCGTTCGGCGGCTACTCGCGCGCGTGCGCGCCACAGCCTGCTATTGATCTGTCTAACTGGGGCCCGCTGATTCCGGGCCGGCCTGTATGACGGGAGTGGTGATGTCGATTAACCAATTGAGCGAACAGCTTGTCACCGGTGAGCGCTGGGCCGCCAACGATGCCTACTCGCCCCGTCTGCTGCGGCAGCTGGCCGACGCCAGCCTGTCCCGGATGCCGGTATGGCGGTTCCCGATGCCGGCCGAGGCCGACTTTCAGCGGGACGCGCGCCTGCAGGCCAATGGGTCGCGCCGGGCGATGAGCCTGTTGGCCGCGATGCTGCTGTTGGTGGCGCCCCATGTGGTCACCAGCCCGATTCCGGCCTTGTCGACGATGCTGATCTGGAGCCTGGTGGCAGGGTGGGGGCTGGCATTGGCCGCGCTGGTGATCTGGCCGACCCAGCGTTGGGGTGGGATCGCCACCGCAGTGGCGGGTGCGGCGACCGTCGCGGCCCTGGCCCTGAAGTCGCCGACCGCGCCCACCTGGTCGCTGGCGGCGCTGATCTTCCTGCTGGTGATGGGGCGCTTCCGTGGACTCGCTGGCCTTGGGCTGGCGGGCGTGTATTGCCTGGGAACGGTCGCGTTTTCGTCGATGGTGGCGGTGTCGGCGCAGGGTCTGATGGTCGGCGCGACGCTGGTGGTGGTCCTGATGGGCGGTTACTGGAGCGAGATGGCGCACCGGCGCGCCTGGGCCGCGCAGCGCGTACTGCGACTGAGTGCGGCCAACGATGTCCTGACGGGCTTGCTGAACCGGCAGGCGTTCGAAGCCTATTATCAGCGCCTGGCCTTGCATGCACGTCGCCAGAACACCGGGATGACGGTCGCATTGCTGTCACTGGACCTGTTGCAGGCCTACCGCGATCGTGAGGGGCAGGCGGCAGCCGAGCAGGCCACGAATATGCTGGGGCGGCTGTTGCGAGACAGTGCGCGCCGCGCGCTTGATGTGGCCGCCCGCGTATCCGAAACCCACTTTGTGCTGGTGCTGTTCGACTGTCCGGCAACGCCGGGCTTGCTGCGGCTGGATCATCTGCGGTTGGCGGTCGAGGGCCTGGAGATTCGCCATCCGGTGGCACCCAGCGGCCTGCTGACGATGAGTGCCGGCGCGGTTTATGCCGACGCCGCGATGCCGCTGTCCACGGTGTTGGAGGCGGCGGACCACGAGCTGCAGCGGGCCCAGCGGCTCGGCCACAACCGGGTTCGCATGGGGGGTTATTCGTCCGGGCTGCAGGCCGCCGGGCAGGCTTGGGCGGTGGCGCTGCCTGAGAACAGCTCCAGCGCGGTCAGCTGACCGCCCCAGACACAGCCGGTATCGAGGCCGTACACCTCCGCCTCGGGCCAGTGCACCTGGCCCAGCATGGACCAGTGCCCGAACACGATGCGGGTACCGGCCGACGCGCGCCCCGGTGCCGCGAACCACGGGTGGACATCGGCTTCATCGATGGCGGCGGGCGGCCCCTTGTGGCGGAGTGCCAGCCGGCCATCGCCATGAACCATGCGCAGCCGGGTCAGGGCGTTGATGATGAACCGCCAGCGTGGCAGCCCTTGCAGGCTCGGCTCCCAGCGGTCGGGGTCGTTGCCATAGAGCTGATCCAGCAGGGCATCGCCGGCCGCTGAGCGCAGCACATCGGAAACCTCGCCGGCGAGGGTCAGGGCATCGACCACCGACCATTGCGGCGCCAAGCCCGCATGGACCAGCAGGGTCTCGGTGGGCGCATGCCAATAGGCCAGTGGGCGATGTCGCAGCCAGCTCAGCAGGGCATCACGATCGGGCGCGGCCATCACCTCGGCCAGCGTGTCACGGGTGTTGAAGCGGCCGCTGCGCGCTGCCGCCAGCAGGTGGAGGTCGTGGTTACCCAACAAACAGGTGGCGGCGTCGCCAAGGCCGCGGAGATAGCGCAGCACGTCGAGAGACGCCGGCCCGCGGTTGACCAGGTCGCCAACTACGATCAGCCGGTCCCGGACCGGATCGAAGTCGAGCCGAGTCAGCAACTGCCGCAGCGGGGTCAGACAACCCTGTACATCGCCAACGGCAAAACAGCGTGCAGCAGCTGACATCGACGCGCCTTGCAAATGTAGGAAAATGCCTTACGGAGGACAAACGGTAGCAAATGCATCCATCAGATGCTTTGACGCCAGCGCAGCGCCCGCCGATGATGCCGGACAGGATTGATACACCGCCATGTGGGCGGATCGGAGAAAAGGAATGTTGACGTTCATCAAAGAATTTCTGAAGGATGAAGAAGGTGCCAGCGCGGTCGAGTACGGCCTGATCATCGGCCTCATCGCAGTGGCCCTGATCATCGTGTTGGGACTGCTCGGCGATGGCTTGAACACCCTGTTCGGTGCTGCCAAGGATGAAGTGGAAGGCGCCGCGGGCGATGGTGGTGGCGCTGCAGCCGGCGGCTGAGCCCTGTTGACCGTGGCTGGCAACAGCCACTGTCTGGAGACCGCAGTGTCAGACCTTGGGGAAGCCGATGCTGGTGCCCGCGTTGCTGCTGGGCTGGGCGTTGTCAGTCGCGATGTTCGACTGGCGACGTCAGCGCGTTCCCAACCTGCTGCTGTTGCCAGTCGCGGTGATGGCGCTGTTGGCGGTAGTGGTCGACGGGCAGTCGTTGATGGGCGCCCCGCGCGGCAGTGCGCTGCTCGGCATGCTGATCGCGGCAACGCCCTGGATGATCGGGTACGGGCTACGGCAGGTCGGTGCGGGCGACGTCAAGTTTGCCGCCATCCTTGGGCTGCTCAGCAGCCTTTGGATGGCGCTGATCGGTACGCTGTTGGCGGCGCTGCTGGCAGGGCTCATCAGTTTGCAGCTCAAACGCTGGGGTGGGCGCGGGCTGCGGTTCCCGTTGGCGCCGGCGCTGGTGGCGGGGTTCGCGGCGGCCTACCTGATCGACGCGGGCCTGTGGCGGTGACGGCCAAGCGACAGCATGGCGCGGTTGCCGTGGAGTTTGCGCTGGTGTTCCCGCTGCTGTTCCTGCTGATGTACGGCATCGTGGTGTACAGCTACGTGTTCGTGCTCAACAGTGCCCTGAACTTTGCCGCGCAGGAGTCGGCCGAGGCGGCCGTTCAGGTGGACCCGACCGCGGCCAACGCCGATGCCCTGAGGACCACTCGGGCGCGTCAGACGGCTGCAGCGGTGCTCAACTGGCTACCCAGCGCACAGCGGAATCGGGTGGTCGGCAGTGGCGGCAGCGCCGTGCAGGTGCAATTCTGTCCAGAGAGCGCACAGGCGGCCTGCCCGCCGGATGGCGGTGGCATTATCGTGACCCTGGTCATGCCGGTAACGCAGCCGCCGTTGTTTCCACAGCTGCGGCTGCCGCTCGTAGGGCAGATCCCGCCGTTGCCGACGTCGCTGCGTGCACAGGCGGTCGCACGACTATAGAAGGTTTGTGGGAGGAGGTTCTTCGATGAACAGCAGCACCGGAATGAAGATCGCCGCCGCCGTCATGGCGGTCGTGGCCGTGGCGTTGGGTGTACTGGTCGCCAACAGCTATCGGCAAAGTACGGCCGAAGCAGAAGCCGCCCGCGCCGCCGCAGAAGCCCAGCAGGCGCAGGTCCCACAAACGCTGGCCGTGGTGGCTGTCAAACCCTTGGAGGCCTATCAGGCGATCCCTCGGGATGCCCTGACGCTGGTGCCGGTATCGGTGGCGCCCGCCAAGTACTTCACCAATCTCGACGAGGTCGTTGGCCGTATCCCGCTGGTTGACGTCGATGCCGGCGCGCCGGTGACGCCGCGCTACTTCAGCGAAGGCAATGCCCTGGCGCGCGTCATTCCCGATGGTCATCAGGCCTTGTCGCTGGAAATCAATGACGTGATTTCAGTGGGGGGCTTCGTTCGGCCCGGCGATATCGTCGACGTGCTCCTGTATCTGCGCGGCGGGTCCGGCGTCGCCTCGGCGCAGGCACGGGTGCTGTTGAAAAAGGCCCGAGTGCTGGCCTACGAAGATCGCATCATCGATCGCCCCGATGGCCTGGAGGACACCGAGACGCCGGACAACCGTCGCCGCGTGCGCACCGCGGTGCTGGCGGTACCCGAGACCGAGGCGACCCGAGTCATGCTGGGCATGAGCATGGGCGAGCTGCGCCTGGCCCTGCACGGCGCGGCACCGGCCACCCGGGCGCCCGAACCCACCAGCGACAGCGGCTTGCCGCTGACCGCCGAGGCCGTGGCCGCGATAGAGGCCACCAAGGTGCCCGACCAAGTGATCTCGGTCGAAGAGCTTGCGCGCATCAAGCCCCCGCCCGCGACGGTCAATGCCCGCCCCGCAAGACCCTCAATCGAGGTCATTCGCGGTGCCGATGTCAGCCGCATTACGCCCTGAGGTCACCATGCTCAATTCAAGATTGCTGCGTCCCCTGCTGACCGCTCTGATGATGTCGGCTGGCACCGCTCTGGCCCAGTCGCCGACCCCCGCGCCGACGCCGGAGGTCTTGCTGGTGGAGCAGGGCACGCACCGCTACTACGGGCGGACCGGCGGTGTCTCGCGTATCGCCGTGGGCGATCCGGCGATTGCCGACGTCACCTTGCTGAAGCAAGGCGCCATGTTGATCACCGGGCGTAGCCTCGGCACCACCAGCCTGCTGGTTTGGCAGCGAGGCGAGTCGGCGCCGCGACCATTCCGCATTCGCGTGATCCCGGTACGCGATGCCCTAGCGCATGACCTGCCATCACCCGCCCTGGCGGAAGCGCAGATTGCCCCGGGCGTCGGGCTTTCCGGGCGACTGCCCAATCTGCAGGCGCATCGCCTAGCGCGGCAGTCCGCCAGCGCGGGCGAGGCGCCGCTGCGGGATGTCAGCGAGATCACCCTCGAAAATCAGGTGCTCACCGAGGTGAAGATCGCAGATGTCAGCCGCGCCACCGCCCAGTCCTTTGGTCTCAATCTGGCCAAGATCTCGGCCAGCGCGCAGCTGGCGCTGTCGCCGCCGGGCGTGCTGTCCGGTGTCGCCAACGGGGATTTGCAATCGGGTGCCGGCTTCCTGCCAGTCAACGACGCCTTCCAGATCGTGGTGGGTGATCCCAGCCGTGGTGCCGCCGGTGTGCTCAGCCTGCTGGAGCGCCGTGGTTTGGCGCAGGTGCTGGCTGAGCCCTCCCTGCTGGCCACCAGTGGTCAGACGGCCACCTATCTGGTGGGCGGCGAGTTTCCGGTCCCGGTCAGCCAGGGCACCGGGTCCTCCGGCGGCGGCATCAGTGTCGAGTACAAGGAGTTCGGGGTTCGACTGTCGTTGACGCCGACGGTACTGGCGCGTGACCGCATCGCCCTCAAGATCGCCCCGGAAGTCAGCGACCTCGACTTCAGCAACGCCATCCAGGTGGGCGGTGTGGCCACCCCGGCGTTGCGAGTACGGCGCACCGATACCAGCATCGAGCTGGGGGACGGCGAAAGCTTCGTCATCTCGGGGCTGATCAGCAGCAATGCCAGCGACAGCGTGGACAAGGTGCCGTGGTTGGGCGACCTGCCGGTGCTGGGTGCGTTTTTCCGCTCTTCCAGCATCAGCAAGGAGGCGCGAGAGCTGATCATGATCGTGACGCCGCACCTGGTGCGCCCATTGGCGCGCGAGGCGGCACTGCCGCCACTGCCGGGGGAGGCGCAGCGCAAGCGTGATCCCAGCTTCGCGGAAACGTTCTTCCTCGAAACCGGTGACTTCTCCACCGGCTACTCCGACTGAGAAAGCCGCCATGATCAAGACCCAGGCGCTGGTCATTGCGCACGATCCGGTATACGTCAACTGGCTGCAGAACGCGGTCCCGGCGGTTGATTTTGTGCTGGTACGTCCCCTGGACATCGATGACCTGGTGCAACGGATCGGTGCCAGCGAGCGGGTCGATTTGGTGCTGGTGGAGTTTGATGTGGCGCAGATGGAGGGGCGCGCCGCCTTGCTTGAGCAGCTGGTCGAGCGCATGCCGGAAGTGGCCGTCGCCGCGGTCGGATCTGAGCCGCATCCCGACGTTGTGCTGGCGGCCATGCGTGCTGGCGCCCGTGACTTTCTGGTGCTGCGCCGTGATGACGCTGAGCTGTCGGCCTCGGTCAGCCGTTTGCTTCGGCGCTCGGCGCCGGTCGCATCGTCGCCAGTCGGTGGCCGAGCCGCGGCGCGCGGCAAGCTGTTCACGCTGCTGGGTTGCCATCCGCATGAAGACCTTGCGTTCACGGCCGTGCAGCTGTCGCTGGCGCTGCGCGAGCAGGTGGTGGCGCCGGCGCGGGTACTGCTGGTGGATGTCGCCACGCCGGCCGGCGCGGGTGCGATTTTCCTCAACATCAATCAGGCCTACAGCGTGTTGGACGCGATCAACGACGTCTATCGCTGCGACCAGACCCTGATCGACACCGCGTTCTCGCGTCACAGCAGTGGCCTCTACGTGCTCAGTCTCCCGGAGGACCTGCTGGGACGCCCGGCGGTGGACCGCGAAGACCTGCTGCAGCTCCTGCAGGTGCTGAGGGGCCTGTTTTCGGTGATCGTGGTCGCGCTTGACGGGTTGCATCCGACGCCGCTGCTGGGGGCGGTCATGGCGCAAAGCGATCGCACCCTTTGGCTGACTGATCCGTCCATTCTGCGCTCGCGACACGGCAAGGTGCTGTTGCGGGCCCTGAGGCTCAACGACAGTCCGCTGGAAGGCGTCGGCGTCGTGGTTGACCGTTACCGCCGTAACCAGGGCCTTGAGCCCGACAACATTGCCGAGTTGCTGGGGCTGCCCCTGCTGGCCACCCTGGGGGGTGATCCTGCACCGCGGAGCCAGGCCATGAATGCCGGTGAGCCGTTGTCGACGTTGGCGCCGCGGGATGCCTTCGTTGCCGATGTGCGCGGACTATCGACCCATCTGCTCAATCCGGAAACCCCGGTAACGGGTGCCCGAGGCGGCAGCGTGCTGAAGCGCTGGCTGGGTGGCTGAGATGCAGGGTCAGGACCTCCAGACCCAGCGCTTCCGGCTGACCGATCAGTATCAGCAGCTGAAGACCAGTTTTCATCGCCACCTGATCCAGCAGGTGGAAGAGCGCAACCTCGATCTCGACCGCTGGGAAAGCAGCAAGATCGACCGCTTCGTCAACGAGCAGATCCGTCGCTACGTGGTGGATCAGCGATTGCCGGTCAACCAGCGCGAGTCCGAGGCACTGGCCCGTGACGCGCGCGACGAGCTGGTCGGATTCGGGCCGATCCAGGCTCTGGTGGAGGACGACAGCATCAACGACATCGTTGTCAACGGACCGGCAACGGTGTTCATTGAGCGCGATGGGCGGCTGTCAACGGCGGCGGTGCGTTTCGCCGACGACGCGCATGTGATTCGGGTGATCCAGCGTATCCTCGCCCCGTTGGGGCGCCGTGTCGACGAATCCACACCGATGGTCGATGCCCGCCTCCCAGACGGCTCGCGGGTCAACGCGATCATCCCTCCGATTGCGCTCGACGGGCCCTGTCTGTCGATCCGAAAGTTTCGTAAGCAGGCTTTGACCGGCGAGGATCTTCTGCGCCACGGCAGCTGTACGCAGGCCATGCTCACCTACCTGCGCGAGAAGGTGGAGCAGCGCACCAACCTGATGGTGCTGGGCGGTACCGGCTCGGGCAAGACCACCTTCCTCAACCTGCTGTCGCAATGGATTCCCCAGACCGAGCGCATCATTACCGTCGAGGACGCCGCCGAGCTTCGGCTCCATCACGGGCATGTGGTGCGGCTGGAAACGCGCCCGCCCAACCTTGAGGGTGAGCGCGCAGTCACCGCGCGCGATCTGGTGCGCAATGCCCTGCGTATGCGTCCGGACCGGATCATCGTTGGCGAGGTCCGCGGCGACGAAGTGCTGGACATGCTGCAGGCGATGAATACCGGTCACGATGGTTCGATGACCACCTTGCATGCCAATGGCACGGATGATGCCCTGCACCGGCTGGAGTTGTTGGCGGGGTTTGCCGGCTACACCGGCAGCGAGTCGACCTTGCGCGGCCAGGTCAGCAGCGCGCTGCAGTTGCTGGTGCACGTCTCGCGCCTGCCCGGCGGCGAGCGGCGGGTATTGTCGATCTCCGAAGTGCTGGGGGACGACGCCAGCGGGCTGGTCTTGCGTACGGTGTTCCGCTACGACCTGGCCCAGGCCCGGCATCAGGATCTGCGCGCCGCAGGCGGGGGCGAGCGATGAGCCTTTACGGCGCCGCGTTGCTCCTGACCCTGGTACTGGCTGGCGTCGCCGGTGTGCTCTACCTGCGGGCATCGGCGCAGGAGCGACAGGGGGCGCTGCAGCTGCGCCTGCGGGCACTCGGTGGTGAGGAAACCGCTGCCTTGGTCACCGGCTTTCGGCCTCGCGCAGATTCCATTCGCAACCCGCTCACGCGCTGGATCTGTACCTTGCTGTGGCGCTCCGGCCGGGAAACCGACCCGGCGGCAGTGACGCGGGCTTTGCTGGCGGCGGTGCTGATCGGACTGCCGCTGCTGCTGCTGTTGTTTGGCTGGCTCGCCGGTCTGGCACTGGCCGGGTTTATTGCGGTGATCGCCTGGGCCTGGATCACCCGACAGGCGGCGACCCGCCGCGCCCAGATTCTTGAGCAGCTGCCCGGTTATCTTGAGGCGGTCATCCGGGTACTGTCGGCAGGCAATACGCTTGAAGAATCGCTGTCGGTGGCTGCACGCGAAAGTGCCGAGCCCTTGCGTCCCCTGATGCTCAGTGTCGGTCGCCAGGTGCGGCTGGGTGCGCCGGTGGACGCTGTGTTGATGGAAACGGCCGACATCCACCATTTGAATGACGTCAAGGTGATGGCCCTGGCAGCCGCCATCAACCGCAAGTTCGGGGGCTCTCTGCGCAATATCCTGCGTAGCCTGGTACAGGCCATACGCGCCCGTGACGTGGCGGCGCGTGAGTTGCGAGCCCTGACGGCCGAGACCCGCTTCTCGGCGGTGGTGCTGTCGCTGTTGCCGATTGGCATTTCACTCTACGTTTATTTGCAGAACCCGCAGTACTACGGCGATATCCTGCAGGACGCCGGCGGACGGGCCTTGTTGCTCGGCTCCTTGTTCATGCAGTTAACCGGCATCGTTGTGCTGGTGCGCATGATGCGTTCCACGGAGGCGCCATGAGTCCGCTGCTGCTCGGTGCTTTTGCCAGTCTCGCATTGCTGCTCGCGGCGGCGGCGCTGTGGCTGTTCTCGCGCCTGCTTCGCGATGCCCGGCAGCGCGAGCGACTGGTTGAGCGTGTGACGCCGACACTGGCCGACGCGGGTGAGGCGGAAAGCACTGAGCAGGGTCGGTTGCTGGAGCGCATGGCCCGTGGTGGACGCGCCATCGAGGGCTGGGTCGACCCCGAGAACGAGAGCGCGCGGCTGATGAGTCAGGCCGGCTGGCGCAGCACCGAGGCGCGCGCCGCCTGGTACGCGTTTCAGGGGCTGATTCCGCTGATCGGGATCATTGTCGTGGGCGGCTACGGCTGGTTCGCTGTGGACCCGCGCAAGATGGTGCACCTGCCGCTGCTGGCTTTTGTTGTCTTCGCATTTTCGGTGTTGATTCCGCGCTGGGTACTGCGCCGCGCCGCTGGCGCGCGCCGCGATCGCGTCAAGGCGGAGGTGCCCTTGTTCGTGCACCTGCTGGTGCTGCTGTTCGACGCCGGTCTGTCGACGCGTCAGGCCCTGATGAGCCTGGTGCGGGAAGGCGGCGGGGTGCTGCCACATCTGGGGACCGAGTTTGCCAATGCATTGCGCAGTATCGATGCCGGTGCCGACACCAGCGAGGTGTTGAAGAACATCGGCGACCTGCTGGAGGTCGAGGACCTCAGCCGTATCCTCGCCGTGTTGCGGCAGGTGGACCGGTATGGCGGCGAAATCCGCGAGCCCTTGCTGGAAGCCCTGGCGGTGATGGAGGCCAACCGCAGTCTCAGCATGCGTGAGGAGGTCAACCTCATGTCTGGGCGCATGACCGTGGTAATGGTGCTCTTCTTCTTCCCGGCACTGCTGATTTTCGTGGCAGGCCCGGCGTTCCTCTCAATCATCAAAGCCCTCAATGATGTCGCCGGCTGACCGACTCTGGGGGGCCCTGGCGCTGACCGTGCTGCTGGGGGCCTGCGCGCTGCCGCAGCGCCTGGGGCCGCCGGTCCAGGCCAGTGCTGAAACGGCAGCGCCCAGCGGTGCCCGTGCCGGCCCCGTCCGTCTCGGCGGTTCCGAGCAGGACGCGCTTCGCCAGCAGGACCAGGCGCTGCATTCGGAGCTGATCCACGGAATGTTGGAACGGCGCCAGTACTACGCGGCCGTCGCGCATGTCGAAGCGCAGCGGTTGCAGGGCGGCGATTCGGCCGAATTGCGCTGGCTGGAGGCGGAGGCACGTCGTCGCCTGGGCCAGTATGCCGAGGCGCAGGCCGGCTTTCGCAGCTTGCTCAGAACCGCCTATGGCGCACGTGCCGAGCACGGGCTCGGGCTGATTGCCGCGGCTGAGAACCGCCAACGCGATGCACGCGACCACCTCGCCGAGGCCGTGCGGCGTGCCCCTACAGTGGCGGAGTTCCGTAATGACCTGGGGTTCGCCGAGCTGCAGCTGGGGCGGTTCGACGCGGCACTCACGGCCTTTGCCACGGGCGCCGAGCTGTCGCCGGGCGACACCCGGATCCGCAGCAATCTGGTGCTGCTGTTGTTGACCAGCGGTGACCTCAACCGCGCGCGCGACATGGCCCGCGACATGGCCATGCCCGATGCCACGTTCGACCGCCTGCGCCAGCAGGCCGATACCCTGCGCCGCCAATTGGCGGCGCGCTGACCGGAGTCTGCGATGAAACCGACTGCCATCCTTCCCATCCTGATGATGATGACGTTGCCGGCCTGGGCCGAGACGCCAGCCGAGGCCACCGCTGACGGCAGCAGTACGCGGCAGTGGATGTCCCTGCAGAAAGGCGATGCCGCCACCGTACCCGCCGCGCGGCCTCAGTCGGGTGAAGTCGGAGAGCGGGTCTACCAGCGGTATCTGGAGAGTTTCGAGCACCCGATTCCGGAAACGTTCGAACGCGAGCAGTTCACCAGTGGCAGTTCCAGCCGCTAGTACGCCATCACGTTCCCGCCGCAGCCGTCAGCGCGGCGTCGCGGCGATCTTTGGTGCCATCACCGTGGTGCTCGGGTTGTCGGCCGTGGGCCTTTCGGTTGACCTGGCGAGGCTCTATGCTGCCCAGCGGTCACTGCAACGCGTGGCCAATCTGGCCGCGCTCGATGCGGCACGGCTTGCAGGCGGTTGTCGCGGCCTACAGGAGGACCCGAGAGCAGCGGCCGAGGCCGAGGCCGTGGCGTCCTTGCTGCGCAATGGCGGACAGCGGGAATGGCTGCGTGGCAATGCCGTGCAGATTGGCCGTGAGCAGCGTGATGAGGCCCAGCTTCGTCGCTTCGTGCTCACCGATGCGAGCCGCTTCAACGCGGTACAGGTGCGCCTGTTCGCACCATCGCCGCGGCGGCTGATTCCGGGTCTTTTTGGGGCAGAAGATTCGCGTGGCGAATTGACCGCGGTGGCGGCCGCGCGCAGCCGGCCGCTGGTGCGCTTCCGGGTCGGTAGCGGACTGCTCACCCTGCAGGATCCGTCCATCCTCAATGCGCTGTTGGGCGCGCTGCTCAACAGCGAGGTGCCCCTTGGGTTGAGCTTACTGGACTACCAATCGTTGCTCGACGCCACCATCACGGTGGGGGAGCTGGCAGTGTCCATCAGCCCCGATCCGGTGGATGAGGTACTGCAGGAAGTGTTGCCGCTCGACGGCCTGTTCCGTGCCTTGGCGGTGGCCCTGGGCTCGGCGGGTGAACTGGCGGCGGCGGACACCGCCCAACGCCTGGCGGATGTCGCCGACAGCACACTCGGCCTGGCTGCGGCCGATGCCCTGGGCTTGCCGCCCGGTTTTGAACAGCCTGCTGCCGATCTGCTCATCAATGTCGGTGACCTGGTGGGTGCGGTGGCGCTGACGGTGGCTGATGATCTGCTGGAGCCGATCACGGTCAACCTGCCGTTTCCGCTTGGCAACGGCGAGCTGATCGTGGATCTGATCGATGCCGGTCTTCCCGTTACGGTGCCGGCGGGTACCCCCACCACGGCTGGGGAAGACAGCTTCGCACGGGCGACGCAGGCGGCGCTGCAGTTCCAGTTTCCGGTTGCGGTGGATGGCCTGCCGCAGCTGAACCTGCCGCTCTACGTGCAGAGCGCGCAGGCCACTGCCGAACTCGAGGATGTGTCCTGCGCGCGTCGGGGTCAGGCCTTTGACCGGGTGACTCTTGGGGCGCGGTCGAGCATCGCGCGGCTGGGCATCGGCCGCTTCGATGACATCAACCTGCCCAATCCTCAGCCGCAACCGGCGGTGATTCTCGATACTCAGGAGACCCTGCGGGTAGGGCCGTTGTCACTGCCGTTGCCAGTGCGCATCGTGGTGCGCGCTGCCGCTTTCGTCGACGTCGGTCGCGCCACCAACGAGACTCTCGCATTCGACGGCCCGTTTGATCCGGTCGAGGGTACGGTGAAAGCACTGGGGACGCCGCCACTGACAGCGATTGCGGATTCGTTGGCTGCGGTTCCGGCCAATCTCGACCTGGATGTCGAGGTCACCGTTCTCGGTGAGCCGCTGCCGCTGGTCGCGCCCTTGGTGTCAGGGGTGCTGGCGACCACCGAGGCGGCCTACCGCCAAGTGCTGGCACCGGTGCTGCAATCGCAGCTGATTGACGCTGTCGATGCCGTGGTGAGCCCGACGGTGCAGGCCCTGGGGCTCAGTCTGGGCGGGGCCGATGTGGTGGTCTACGAGGTCACCAACGCCGAGCCCGAGCTGTTCCTGCGCTGAGCCATCATGCGCGCACGCCTGCAACGGATCGGACAGTGGCTGGGATGGCTGTCGGCGTCCGCATTGCTGGCGGTGGGGGTCTCGACCTGGGGCTATGGACAGCTGCTGCAGGCTGAGCTGGACCGGGCCTATGCGCTGGGCGTGGCGCAGACCACGCTGGCTGATGCGCTGACCGCCCAAGACGAGACGCGGCTGCGAGAGGTCACCCGTCGCCTGTTCGACCGCGCTGATCTGGGGTTCCGCTACCTCGCGGTACGCGGGGCGGGCACCGATCTCGGCGCCAGTTATGGCCGCTACGAGAACCTGCCCTTGCCTTGGATGTCGCCCGCGCGACGACAACGCCTGCGGGGCATGTTGTACCGGTTGACCAGCGTCAGTGGGCAGCACCGCATCCTGCGCGGCGACGTGGTGCTCGGCACGCTCGACTACGCGGTCTCGCGGGACCTGCGCGACGCCGTGGACTCCGATGCGGTCAACCGCCTCCGGCTTGCGGGTGCGACCGGGGCCGCCCTCAGTGTGCCGCTGCTGATCGGACTCTGGTTACAGCTACGTGGGCGGACGCCGGCGCCGCGACCGGATCCCTTGCGCGCGCGTCTGATGGCGCGCTCGGGCGCGGATATGCTGCACCCCGGGCGCCCGCGTAACGAGCCGGAGCTACTGGACGGGGCGCAGCTTGACCGTCTCGGTCTGGCCCTGATTCACAGTGACACTGAAGGGCGCGTGGTGGTGATGAACCGCACCGCCGAGACGCTCTGCGGTTGGTCCATGGAGGATGTGGTGGGGCGTCCGGTGTACACCGTTTTTCATGCGGTCGATGCCGATGGCCGGCCAGCGCCGGTGCCGGCCGAGGTGGTGCTGCGCGATGGCGTGGATCTGGCCCCCCATGCCGGCTACCTGAAGCCGCGTCAGGGTACGGCGCTGTCGGTGCAGATGATGGCGAGCACGCTCCACAGTGACGACGGCCAGCTGTTGGGTGCGGTGCAGTTGTTCCATGATCGCAGCGCGCAGGCGCGCAGCGAGCGCGATGCGGCCCGTCGCCAGGCACGCGCCGAGGCAGTGCTCGACGCGCTTGATGATGGTGTCCTGATCACCGACGGTAACGGTCTCATCCGTAGCAGCAACCAACGTGCACGCGCGCTGTTTGGCTATCCCGAGGGGCAGATGGAGGGCGGCACGCTGACCAAGCTGATGCCGGTCCCATTCCTCAATACGCCCGGTGTTCGCCTCGATGACTTCGCGAACCCGAACCCAAGCCTGCCGCGTGTCGTGGGTTGGCGGCGTGATGCATCGACGTTCCCGGTTGATCTGCGAGTACGTCCGCTGGAGATCGACGGCGAGCGCCTGCGCATGGTCAGTGTCCGCGACATCAGTGACCGCCTGCGCCGCGATAACCTTGCGCATCGCCTGGAACGTCTGCTGGACCACGCGCTGGAGGAGGTTTACGTCTTTGACGCCCAGACCCTGCTGTTCGAGTCGGTCAACCGCGGGGCACGACGCAATCTCGGGTACAGCAACGATCAGCTGTCGCGAATGACGCCGCTGGCGCTGGCGCCGGACCTGTTGCCGGAAACCTTCCAGGCGCATCTCAATGCCCTGCGCGGCGGACAGATGGAGACCGTGACCTATCGTTGTGTCCATCAGCGCGCCGATGGCAGTGGGTATCCGGTGGAAATCCGACTGGACTATTCCAGCGCCGAGTCTCCGCCCGTGTTTCTGATGCTGGCCACCAACATCAGCGAGCGCCTGGCCGTGGAAGCGCGTCTGCAGGCCGAGGCCCGTCACGACACCCTCACCGGTCTGCCCAACCGCGCCCTGCTGATGGATCGCTTGGAGCAAGCCCTGGCATCAGCGGCCCGCACCGGCCATGGCCTGGCGGTGCTGTTTCTCGACCTCGACCACTTCAAGCAGATCAATGATCGTTTCGGACATGCGCTGGGCGATCAGGTGCTGGTCCAAGTGGCCGAACGTCTGCTGGGACTGGTCCGCCGCACTGACACCGTGGCCCGCCTGGGCGGCGACGAGTTTGTGCTGATCGTGCCGCACTTGCGGGCACCGGAGCATGCGACGGCGCTGGCCGAAAAGATTCTGGCCGCCTTTGCCGAACGCTTGCCCTTGTCGGGGCATGATCTGGTGCTCGCGCCGAGCATCGGCATTGCGCTGTATCCCCAGGATGAGGGTAACGCGGAGTCGCTGCTGCAGCACGCCGACGCTGCCATGTATGCCGCCAAGCAGCGGGGGCGCGGTTGCTATGCGGTGCACCCGCCGCAGCTGTCGACCGAGCGCAAGTCGCAGCTGGCGCGTCAGCAGGCGCTGCCCAACGCCTTATCGACCGGGCAGTTGCAGCTGTGTTGGTCCTGGCTGCCGGGTGACGACAACCGGGCCGCTGCCTTGCGGGCCTGTACCGCTTGGCCACATCCCGATCACGGCTGGGTGGGACCCAGGGCGCTGCAGGGGTTGGCACGCACCCTGGGACGCAGCGGCGATCTCGACCTGTGGTGTCTGACCCAGGCCTGCGCTGACCTGTCGGCGCTGCGCGCGGCAGCGCCGGAAACGGCTGTGATGGTGCCGCTGTCCCCCTGGTTGCTACGCGAGTCGGCCGTGTTGTCGGCCCTGACATCGCTGGCGGGGGGCGCCGCGCGACCCGCGCTGCTGTTGTCGGCGCGCGGCTTTACCGCACCTGTGGCACCGCTGGTGGCGGCCGCCCTGAGCCTGCGGGATCTCGGATTTCCGCTGGTGTTGTGGCAAGACGGAGCAGCGTCGCCCGAGGGCCTGCAGGTGAGCGGCGTGGTGATCGACGCGGCCGGCGCGGATCAGCCCCGTCCGTCGACGCTGCCAGTCTGGCTGGACCCGGGGTTGCCTGATCGCGCTGCGGCAACGCTGAGCACGGCTGAATTGATGGCGTCCTTGCGCCGCGATGGCGGTGGCGCATGAGCATCGCAGTTCAGTCCGGAGCAGGCTACGATACCGGCATGACGCTTCTATTTCGCTGTGGGTATCGCGCGCTCCTGTTCGGGCTGGGTTTGCTGTTGATCGCCTGCGGTTCCGAGAACGATCCGGTCCGGGTCGGCGATATCGGCGGCAACCAGGTGCTGCGGGGTGGCATCTTCGAGGCGGTGGTGACCGGCAGCGAGCCGGAGACCGACTGGACGTTCATGTTTGCCGAGGGGCGTTCGGCGCGGAATCCGGACCGGATTGTCGGCTACGCCGAGGACGGTAGCGCCTATCTCAGCGGCCGCTTCGCCACCTCGGCAACCGGCGGCACCACGCGGCGCGCCAGCGTGTTGTGGTTCGACCAGGTGCTGGTGACGCCGGACCCGGACCCGGACGCTGATCCGGAGGACCCACCGCCGCAGCCGGAACTGCAGCGCCGTGTCCGCAGCGCCGTGCTGGAGATCGATATCGACCCCGGTGTTGCCATGGTCGGGCAGATCGTCGGCAGCGATCTCAACGTCAATCTCAGCGCAGCCTATGCCAAGCGACGCTACGAGCGGGTGTCGAATGTCAGCCTGCTGGCCGGCATCTGGGAGAACCTCGACGCTTTCGGTGGCGAGACGCTGAGCCTTGATTTCAACGATCAGGGTGGATTTGGCGGACGTGACATCGAGGACTGTGCCTACGCCGGTCAGGCCTTCGAGATCAACCGCCGATACAACCTCTACGCGTTTGAACTGGCCAGTGCCTGCAATGAGGCGGTTGACGCGACTGGCCTCGCAACCATCGTGCCGCCGTCGCTGAACGCCCCGCCGGGTGCACGCGAAGTGCTGATCGCGATCGTGCCAGCTCGGGACAACCAGGATGTCTATGTGCTGCAGGTGAGCCGGGCAGCGGATTGACGCCGGATGTGCTTGGGTCGACTAGGGCTGCCACTCCATCCCGACACTGAGGCGAGGTCGCTGATAGTCGAACAGCCGCTGGCCGGAGTGGTTGTCGTCGTAGCCTAGCTCGGTGATCAGGAACAACCGCGTGCCGAGGCGTTGACGTGCCTGCAACTGCAGCGAGTACAGGGTGTCCCGTCGACGTGCAATACGCAGGCCCTGGTCGCTTGGGATGCGGTTCTCGTGGCGAAAATAGCTGTGCCGTAGCCCGCCGCGAATGTCCAGGCTGAGCCGCGATGTCGGGCGCTTGCGGTATCCGAGCTGCAGGCCGGCGCGGATGGGGGATTGGCTGAAGAACGCATCCACCCGCCGCAGGTCACGGCGCTCATTGAAGGCCAGCTGCCATTCGGCGAAGCCCACACCGCCGGCCAACGGACGCTCGGCTTGCGCGGCGCCCCGCAGCCGCCAGCCGCTGAGCAGCGCGAAATCGCCCGATGCATGGATACCGCTCAGCTGCGCGCGCAGGGTCCAGCGCGTGGCGCCCTGCGCATGCTGCGTCCAGCGTTCCAGATGGATCAGCTGCTGCCGAATGTTGCGATCCACCTGATTGAGTTCCACCGACAGCGCTGTCGTGTCAGGCCCCTCGGCGTCGCGGTGGCGCCACTGTAGCTGTGCCCCCAGCTGGTCATATCGCTCGCCGCCGGCATAGCCGCGGCTGAACAGGGTGCCCTGAAGCGTGTCACGCGGCGCCGGCTGCCACCGCCCCACGACCAGTGCCTCGACATATTGGCGGTCTTCGGTCAGGCGCGGCAGATCGTCGTTGTCGCGGACCAGCGCCGGGTTGCCGTCGTGGCCGCCACCCAGATACAGGTAGCTCAGCGTCGATGCGTCGCGCGCATGTTCCGGGGCGATGCGGCTGCGGGCCTGGCGGATCCGCTCGCGAATCCCGGGGTGTGTGCTGGCACGCTCCGCGGCGGCAAGGTGATGCAGCGCAAGGTCCCGTTGCCCCGCTCGGGCGGCCAGCAGCGCCAGATGGTAGAGCGCAGCCGCGGCGTGGCTGGGCACGGTGCGCAGACGCTGGAAACAGTCTCGCGCTGCGGCCCAGGCCTCAAGCTGCCAGTGGCTGAGCCCAAGGTTGAACAGCACGTTCGGGTCGGGATGTCCGGCTATCTGGGCGCGCTCGAAGGCATTGCGCGCCGCTGGAAAGTCGCCTGCCCGGTAGGCGGCCAGACCCTCACGGAATGCGGTGTCGGCATCAACCGGCGGCGGTGACGCGGCCGCGTTGGCAGTCGCCCACAGCAGGCCGGCGGCGAGGAGGCGCCAAGCGCACGTCAAACGCATGCCAGCGGGGCGAGACGCGGCAGTCGCTCAGGGCAACTCAGGCGCGTTCGGTGCGGTCTCCAGCGGGGGCGGCATCGGCGGGCGGGGCGGGTCGGAGTCGGCCAGTGCGCTGCTGCTTTCCAGCGCAGCGTCAGAGGCTTCCAAGCGGAGCTGCAGATCCTGGCGCGCACTGCGTTCGCCAAGCCCCAGCGGCAGTCGCTCATCGCGGCCGATCGGGTCCGGGAGGGCAATGCGGGGCATCGACGCCCCCGGCAATTCACCGGGGCCGAGTACGTCCATCTCCAG
This sequence comes from uncultured Polycyclovorans sp., assembly GCA_964425915.1. GTDB lineage: Bacteria > Pseudomonadota > Gammaproteobacteria > Nevskiales > Nevskiaceae > Polycyclovorans. The sequence goes on along the minus strand of CAYROO010000003.1, from coordinate 30,817 downwards.
TCCATCCAATTGGCCTCCTTGCGCGGATGTCGCGATGGGCAGCAGCAGCCCCAACAGCACGGCGGCAGCCCTCCTGCGGCGTGTCTTACACATGGCGAGACGCCTCACCGGGTACCGGCCCACCGGTACCGGCAGGCCGGGGCGCCTGCGCGCCCGGGGACAGCCGGTCCGGGGAGCGTACCGGAACCCGGAACTGCCGTGCGCTGCCATCGATGCTGACCCGGGCAATCAGCACCCCATCAACGTCAGGCCGCTCGAACACCAGCGGCAGCTCCAGCAAATTGGGTCCGGCCGCAAGGTCGGCTTGCCAGCGTAGCGGGCGTGTGCCGTGTTGGGTGTGCGCCAGCCGTGTGCCTTCGGGCAGCGCCAGCTCGATGGTCACCGCCCGTACGGCGGTATCACTGCGCAACACCAGACGAACCGGTGTTGGTCGATCGGGGACGCCTGTGGCACTCAGGTCGGGGACAGGCGTGGTGACAGGGTCGGGCCGGGTGAATGCGAGGCTCAGGCCCAGCAGCAGGGCAGCGGCCGCGGCAAGGGCATGTCGTTGCCGGCGTCCCACTCTGAGACCGGGCAGGACACGCGTGGCCAGGCCGGGCGGGGTGCCCGGCGCCGGCAGTTGGCGCAAGGCCTGGAGGAGTTGCCGCTGCGCCGCCAGCTGTCGACGGCAGTGTGGGCAATCCGCGAGATGCGCGAGCACAGCGGCCTGCGTCTCCGCGGGCAGTTGGCCGTCGAGAACGTCGTCGACATGGGCAAGGCAGTGCGTGCAGTTCATAGGCTTTCTCATCCTTCTACACGGTCGGGCGGGCCGAGGGTTCCGTCCAGCGTCTGGCGTAAGCGGGCACGGGCCCGGTGCAGGCGCGACTTCAGGGTGCCAAGCGGGATCTGATGGGTCCCGGACAGCTCGTCCAGCGTATACCCCTCAATGTCATGCCAGACCACCAGGGCGCGCTGCGCGGGGGGCAGCGCGGCGACTGCCGCTTCCAATTGCGCGCAGCGATCAAGGCGTGCTGCGCTGGCATCCGGTGCCTGATGTATCGGCGCGGCGATGGTGTCCAGCGCATCCCCGTCATCGCCGCTATCGCCGAGGTCCAGCGGCTGGCGCTGCCGGCTGCGATGCTGGTCGACGAACAGGTGGTACAAGGCGCGCGCCATCCACGGCGCCGGGCGATCCAGCGCAACCAGCGTGTCGGTATGCGGTAGCAGACGCAGCATCAGGCTCTGCAGCAGGTCCTCGGCATCCTCCGGCCGCTGGGTCAAGCGGTAGGCGAGGCGGTAGAGGGTGTCGAGGTGCGGCCGCACCACCGCATCGAAACGGTGGGCACGACGCCGCTGCTCAGCAGAACGGAAGACCATGAGGGGCGTACACGATCAGCCCCCGAAAAAGGTTCCCTTGGGCGTGATCAGCGCCACAAGGGTGGCGGTGGCGGCGGTAGGCGCAAGCGCTGCGCAGCCGGCAGCGGCTGTATCCGCCCGGCATCGGCTTGCGCCGCCAGCCAGTCTTCAACCTCGGCCAGGTTGCGCTCGATCACCGGATGTCCCGGTGACAGCCTTTGGGCCCGACGCAAGAGGTCGGCCGCGACGAAATAGTCACCCCGGTCACCGCGGACCACGGCGAGGTTGTTGAGGGTGACGGGGTCGAATGGATTGTCGCCCAGCTGCGCCTCCAGCGTGGCGATGGCGCGCTGGGTCTGCCCGCGCGATAACAGCTCGGCAGTGACTTCCTGCGGCTGCGCATGGGCCAGACCGGCCAGGGACAACAGGGCAGTGGCAAGGCTGCGCTTCATGTCAGCGTCCCTTCCAATGATAGTGGGCGGGCAGGCTACGTGGGGCCGCTGGCAGGCCGAGTTGCGGTTGGAAGTAGTACCGCAGGAATCCCGAGAACTGATATTCGGTGAAGTCCCGGGCATTGTCCGAGCCCATCTCAGCGCCCACGAACAGACTCGGGGAGACGCGATATTCGAGTGCCCCGCCAAGTGCGTAGCCAAGTCCGGATTGACTGCCGCTGGCATAGCCGCCCACCAGATTGGTGTCGGGGTTGGCATCGATCAGGGCTTCAAGCTCGTCCTGCAGGTTGGCGTTATTGGGGAACAGCGCGGCGCCGTCCTCGCGGAAGGTCTGCAGGCCGATGGCGCCGTTCAGCCGATAGCGGATGTTGCCCCACAGCCCGGTGAGCTCCACCGGGACGGTTACCCCGAGGAAGAACTGCGGGCTGAAGTAGCCGCCGTGGCCGAAGGTGAAGTACCGCCGATTCTTATCGTAGAAGAACGTGGTGATGTTGAGGCCGTAGGTCAGCGTCCGGTGGGGTTCGCGCAGCGCCCGGACATAGACCCCTCCGCCCAGCTCCCCGGCCGCATTGTCGTCGGTGTTGCGGCCGTCGTAGGTGGCGAATCCGCCATTTCCATACACACCGAAGCGACCGGTGTCGTAGGTGATGTCGGCGCGCCCGCCCGTGCGGTTGATGGCGCCGGTATTGACCCCCACCAAGGGGTCGAACAGTCCGGAGTAGGAGAGCAAACTGTCGGTCACCGGACGCCGCGCCAGCTCAAAGGCAAAGCGCCAGGGGCCGGTCGTCGGTGCCCAGCGCAGGCCGCCGGTCAGGCGTTCCTCCACCAGACCCAGCGGGGTGGAACCGATGTCGGCGGTGAAGCTGCCGGCGTAGTAACCGAGGCCGATGGCGACGCCGCTTTCGCTGTAGTCAACGGGCGTATCTCCGCCATTGATGAGCGGCAGCGCTCCGACCCGCAACAGCGCATTGCCGCTGGCGGTGCCGGCATCGAGATAGACCGGAACGATCCGGACCCCGAACTGGCCTGCCGCGCTTGCCGCACTGCGAATCTCCATCGGGGTTTCGATGTTGAACAGACGCGACAGGCCGCCCTCACCGTCCCGCACGCGGGAGTGCAGGGCGCCGCCGATCCAGCCGCTGTTGTCCGCACGCAGGCGCTGCAGCGGGCTGACCGCTGCCGATCGTGTGGTGGCACCGGACGCGGCAGGCGTCGGTGCGGCGATACGGCGCGGCGCCGGGCTTCTGGGCACGACGTCGGCGCGGCCACGGCCCAGCGAGTCGTCCACCCGCAACTGCAAGCCGGGTGCCGGCAGATCGGTGTCGCGTCGCGGTGCGTTGGTGCTGGCACGTACCGGGCGCACGGTGGCGACCTGGTTGTCGAGTTGCAAACCGGGCAGGGCTTGCCGGGGCGCGAACGGATCGATGCCGGAGGCCGGCGCCACCGGTGCATCAAAGGCGGAGGGTCGGGGTTGCAGCGGACGCTGGGGGACCACGCCCTGCCAGGCGTCGGCATCCGCTGCCGGCCGCGGCAACAGGGGCATGCGCAGGCTGCGGGCGTCGATCAGGGTCAGCTGGGGCGGTTGCGGGGGTGGGGCATCCTGCTGGTGCTCGCGCCGCTCGGCGCTCAGCGTGTAATAGCGCTCAGCGCGTCCGGGGTTGCCGTTCAGTTCGGCCAGCCGCGCCTGGAATTCGGCGGCATCGGCACTGTCGGGGTCCCGCTCGACGAATGCCTCGACTCGGCGGCCGGCCAGATTGGGGTCGCCGCTGGCAAGCGCGCTGTTGGCGGCCCCGGCCAGGGCTTCGCGACTGTCGGGCTGGGCCTGCAGCAGCCGGTCGTACAGCGCCAGCGCCTGGGTCTGGTCGCCGCCCGCAGAGAACACCCGCGCCAACGCCATCTGCACCGGTGCCGACTGCGGTCGGCGCATCACCACCTCGCGCAGCAGCGCGTAGGCCTCCCCGAGGTCGCCTCGCTCACGCGCGCGGTCCGCGAGGCGGATTCGATAGTCGACAATCAAGCCTTCCAGGGTTTGCGACTGCTCGGCGCTGAGCGGCTGTCGCAACAGCCATTCGGCGGTGCTTTCGAACTCGACGTCCTGCCCCAGCTGCAGCAACAAGGCGGCATATTGCAACCGCAGCGAAGCCGTGGCCGGACGGCCCTCGAAGCTCTGGCGCAGGTAGGACAGCGCGCGGGCGGGGTCGCCCACACCCGCCCAGCCACCGGCCAGCGCCTGCAGGTAATCGGCGTCGTCGCCAGCTGCGGTGTCTGCCGCCACCAGAGCGGCATAAGCGGTCTCCAGGTCACCCGCCTCGGCGGCAATGCTGGCGCGCTGGATCTGGTACTGGATCCAGGCCCGACGCTGCAGCGCGGCTGCGTCGCGGTTCCGTTGTTGCAGCGGCATCCGCTCCAGTTCGTACAACACGTCGAGCCACTGCTGCTGCTCGGCCAGGGCATAGGCCTGTGCCAGCGCCACATCCGGCAGATCCGGATGGGTCTGCCGGAGGCTTTCGAGCAGTCGATCGGCCTCGGCGTCTTCACCACGGGCGCGGGCCAACTTGGCCAGATCCAGCCGTACCCAGGGGCTGTTGGGCGACAGCGCCAGCGCCTGACGCAACAACCTGGCCGCGCCATCGGGATCCCCGCGCTGCTGGCGGCGGGCGGCCTGTTCGCGCAGCGCCTCGGCGCGCGCCGGGGCGATGGCCGCCTGGACCGACGGCGGCGCATTGGCCACCAGGGCCTCGGCTTCGGCGAGGCGATCACTGCGCGCCAACAGCTGGGCCAGCAGTTTCAAGGCATCGGCGTTGCCTGGTTCACGCGCCAGGGCCTCGCGCAGCTGGCGCTCGGCAGCGGCACTGTCGCCGTTCTGCAGCAGCACATCGGCATAGGCGGTTCGCAGGGCCGGATCCAGGTTGCGCGGCGGGGCGGCAAAGGCCGCTTTATAGGCCTGCAGGGCCGCCGCGATGTCGCCGGCCTCGCGTGCCTGTGACCCGGCCTCGAAACGTTTGAAGAATTGCGCGCTGCGGCGCGCCTCCTGCCAGCGTGCGGCCTGCCCGGGTTGTGCCGCCATGGCCCGCCCCAGCAGCGCATCGGCTTCGTCATAGCGTTGCTGGCGCAGGCGGACCAGGCCCAGGCCTCCGAGTGCTGCGGCATCGTTGGGACGTTGCTTGAGCAGCGCGTTGAACTGTCGTTCGGCGTCCGCATCGGCGCCAGCATCCAAGCGTGCGAAGGCGCGTTGGACCGCCGCTTCACGTTGTCGCTGGGGACTGTCCGGGCGCTGTGCCCGCAGCCGCTCCCGCACGGTCGCCACCGCTTCGTCGCCAGGGACGGTTGCCAGGTACTGGGTATAGAGGGGCTCGTCGGCAACGCTGGCATCCAGCCACAACAGCGCCTGTCGCCAGGCGGCGCGCGCATCCTCGGCGACGGCGCCTTCGCGCTGCAGCTGCTGCAAACGACGAATCCCTTCCCGCCGGCTTGCCGGTCGATAGGTGAGCTGGCGCGCCAGGGCCAGCGCGTAGTCGGGATTGTCCGGATTGCGCTCGGCCAGATTGCGCAGCTCGCGCATGGCGGTGTCGCGACGGGCATCGTCGGCGGCCATCACCTGGTAGTACTCGAGCCGCAGGGCATCACTCGGCGGCGCGCCACCGAAAGCCTGGTCGTAGGCCTCGATGGCCGCGGCCGTGCTCTGGTCGGCTGCCAGCTTGCGGGCGCGGGCAAGGGCGGCCGGGTCGACGCTGAGCACCGCGCGGCTGGCGCGGATGTCGCGCAGATAGCGCGATTCCGGATTCACCGCGCGCAGTCGGGCCGTCCACACCTCGGCCTGGTCTGCGTTCCCTGCGCTGTTGGCGAGGATGGCGAGGCGGCCAAGTGCCTCCTCGTTTTCGGGATCGGCATCCAGCAGCCGCTGCCAGTTTTCCACTGCCAACGCCGGACGGTTGCGCTGCTCCCAGAAACGCGCCTGCTCGGCGAGACGGTCGATGGCGGCGCTATCGCCCCAGGCTACAGCGCTGCCGCCAAGCAGCAGCACGGCGAGGGCATGGCGCCCTAGGGTTTGGAGTCGCGGTGCCATTTGAGTTTCAGCCGCCCCTTGGAGTCGAATTGGTACCGCCGTTCACGGTAGCCCTCGGCAAACAGCGCGAGAACCTGATCATAGTAACGGGCGGGCTGGCCGAGCAGGCCTGCTTGACGACGGCGCTCGCCGACCAGCTGGACCCGTTGGGCCAGGTCGCCGGCGCCGTAGTGGCGCAGCAGCGGCGCAATCGCGAACTGGAAACCCGGCGGGCCTTCGCCCTGCAACTGGCCGGTGGCGACGTCCCAGCGCTCTGGCATCCAGCCGAGATCTCGGACCCGCCCCAGTACCGGACGCAGCGCCTGTCGATAGTCGTCGAGTGCTGCCAGACCGGGCACCTCAAAGGCCGCCCACAGAAAGACGCGGATGGCGTCGTAGCTACCGACGGTCCCGCGCTCCGGGTCTGGACGATAACCGTCGGCGGTCACCAGCAGCCAGTCAGGCGGCAGGCCATGTGGGGTGCTCGCGGCCAGCGCGACCACGGATTCTTCGAGAATGTCGGCCCAGGGGCCCTTGGGATCCTGTACCGCCAGATAGTGCAACTGAAACGGCGGCACATAACTGGGGTTGAGTCGAATGCCGGCCTCGGTGACGAAGCCCTCCGGTGCCGGCAACAGCACCGCGCGCGGCCCCAGCGGCCGCGTCTCGCGGTCCTTCACGGTGGTCAGAAGCTGCTTGGCGGTGTCGGCATACGGCGCATGACGCCACAGGCGCGCCGCTTCCAGCAAGGCGTAGCTGATGAACAGGTTGGCATCGGAGGCGGGGTTGGCATCGAGTACGCCCCATTGGTCGGTGGCAGGGTCGTAGCCCCATTTCCAGGCTGGCAGCTGGGGTCCGAGCTGACCGTTGGCGAGGTTGTCATCGGTCCATCGGAGAATGCGGTCGAAGCTGCCTCGATCGTTCGCCACCAGTGCGAAGAACAGCGCGTAGGCCTGACCCTCGGATACGGTGCGGGCGCCCTCGGTCCAGTCGACGACGCGTCCGTCATCCTGGATGAAGCCATCCCGGAACGCCTGCCAGTACGGCCACTCGGTCGCACAGGCGCGCGGGCTGGCACAGCCCAGCATGAGCAGGGCGAGCAAGCTCCCCAGCAGATGCCGCCCCAGGCCGCGCCCCATTGTTTAGGCGGTCCCGGCCAAGCGACGGGCCGCGCGGCGCCGTAGCAGCACGCGCAAGGCCGCGGCGAACAGCAACACGGCTACCACCAGCAGCGGCAACATCAGCAAGGGGTTTTCGCTGATCCACTTGCGCAGCGCGTAGTCCCACGGCAGTCGCCCGACATGGTAGGTCGGCCCCAGGCTGTACCCGGAGACCGTCTTGCCATGTACCAGCGTGAGATCGCCCGCGAAGTACTGCCGCTGTCCGGGATCGAGCAACGCCCGGCTGGCGGCGAAGACATCCCCGCCTGAGGCCGCGGTAACGATCACCAGTGAGCGCTGAATACCCCAGGGGGAGGCCGCCCCCATGACGGCGCCGAGCTGGCCGCCGGCATCGTGGATGACGGCGCCGGCGTGACTGCGCGCACCGGCGATGTCGCGGCCCCGGGCTTCGGCGATCCAGCGACTCAGGGTGCTGTCGCGGCGCAGCGCCACGCGTTCGCCATCAAATGCCAGGGGCAGACTGCCGTTGAGCGTCTGCAACAGATTCAGCCGGTCACTGCGCCCGACCACCACCAGGTCGCGGTCGATATCGGCCGGCAGGCGGCCCTCGCGGAACACCTGCAACTGCAGCATGGGGATGCCGCCTTGATGGCCGAGGTGCCCCGCCAGCGTCAGCAAGGCGCCGAGATCCTGGGCTGCCGGGGTGTCCGGGAGCACGAATGCGGTCTGGCTGCCATCGGCATAGCGGCTGAACGGGAAGCCGCCTTCCGCCATCAGCTTAAGCGATGGCATTTCGGCGTAGTACGCATGTCGCGGGAAGGTCAGGCGCGCGTCACGGTCCACCGAGCCTTGCAACAATTCCGGATTGAAGGCCTCGCAAAGACGATCGGTGTTGCGGACGAAATGGAACTGCCACACCAGTCGATTGCGGTGCGTGATATGGCTCTTGGGCAACACCATGCGTTCCTCGCGTACGAGGCTGCTGACCGCATCAAGCTTGAGCTGCTCATCGCCCACGAAGTGATCGTTGATCAGCACGCTGAGCGCGGATTTTTCGGCGATGGAACCGCCCGCCCGAAAAGTGAAGTCCAGGGTCGGGCCGTCGCGCGAAATCAGATACAGGTCTGGCGGCAGACGGAAATCGGCGACCACCGGTCCGGGGGACAGGCCGCGCGCGTCAAGGCTTCCCTGCACCCGTTCGCCAACGGCGATGGGCGCTCCCGGGTTGACCCATCGGGGGGAATCGTTCAAGGCGCGTGTTGCGGGCATGTCGAAGCCTGCGATCCGGGCTTCGGTGCCGCGTAGGGAGTCGCTGCCGTAGACCAGCGCGCGCGCGGCCTGCAGCACGCCTGCTGGATCGGCGGCACTGATGATGAGCAGCCGAGCGTTGGGCGCCCCCGGATGCGCCATCAGGCGCACTTCCGGTGTCGCCGGTATCGGCAGATCGCGCAGCAGCGGAACGTCATCGGGCCGGGTGCGCAATACCACGGCATGCTGTGCTGGCAGCTCGGCGTACTGCACCGGGAACTCAGCGCCACGGTAGTCGGCAAGCGCGCCGAACCACGAGGCCAGCACGGCGGCAGCATTGACGACGCCGTCCTCCGGGGCGGCCGCCATCACCACGGGCAGTCGCAGGCGACGGGTGTCGGCGACGTCGAAAAATGGGGCTGGCAGATCGCCCAGGTCAGGCTGTACCGGCAGCGGCGCCAGGCGCAGTTCGAGCTGACTCTGGTTGCTGATCTGCGCCCACAGGGTGGGGTGGGCCGGGTCTTCGCATTCGTCGATGGCATAGCTGCCAATCAGTTCGAAGCGGATCTGGTTGTAGGGCAGGAACAGGTTGGGGTTGATGCGCAAGGTGTGCGTGGCCCCGGCCGCGTCGTCCGGCGTCAGCCGCCAGGTATCGACCAACTCGTCGTTGACCAGCACGTTGAGGTGGCTCTTGTCGGCCCGCAGCCCCGGACTGTGGCTCACCTGCAAGGTCATTTCGGCGCTGTCGACCACCTGATCGGTGCGCAGGGACAGCGGCAGCGAATACTGGCCGAAACTGGTGCGCAATCGTAGCGGCGTGGTGGCGCCGAGGTCTTCAAGTGTCAGGCTGCGGTCGCCGGCCTGCGGGTCTGCCACGGCGACCGGTTTGCTGTCCGCAGCCAGGGCCTGCGCAGCGCCCGGAGGCGACCACAGCAGAGCGCCAGCCAACGCAGCCACGGCCAGCGCCGCCGCCGCAGAGCCGCCGCGGCGGAGCAGGGCGTCTCGAACACTCGTCAGCATCCAGCGGAAGAATCTCATGGTTCCCAGCCTTCCAAAGTTGGCGACACCCCGCAAGGCGAGCAGGGGTCGATCATAGGTTTGCGCATCACGCCAGCGCAGCCAGGCATCGGCACGCCCGTAGAGGGCGTAGACCAACTGCGCCTCCTGTTCCCTGCCCAGCGGGCCGAATTCCACGGCCAGTACATTGGAGCCGGCGCGGCGCACCGTGGCCGGGGTCCAGGCCAGGCGGTGTTCGGGGATCAGCGCCAGTTCGACGGCATCGCCCACCTTGAGCGCCAGGTGCTCGGGGGCTGGCAGGGAGGCGCCACCGTAGGACAGATCCAGGGTCTGCGACAGTTCGACCCCATCATTGCCCGGCAGGCGCAAGGCCGCAGGCACCGTGCAGCGCACGCGGACTGCGTGTCGAATCTGACGCTTCTCGGATGCCACGCAGATGGCGGCGCCGAGGATCAACAGGTTGTAGCAGGTCCACCCCATATTGATGGCGATGGTGTCGATCGGCGCCTCCGGTACCAGCATGCGCAGCGTGCCCACCACCAGGCCGACGAAATTGGCCAGGTAGAAGAAGAAATAGGGCCGGGCGATGTCGCCATCGAAGTAATCACGGTCGACGATGCCGCCCTTGGCGGTGACGTTGAACTTACCCAGTTTGGGATTGATCATCGCCAAGGTGGTGGGGATGATGATGAAGACCGCCAGCACCGTTTCATAGACCTCCGCCCAGAACGAGTGGCGGAACTTCCCCTGCAGTTTCGAGTTGGTCATGATCGCCATCACCAGGTGGGGGATAGCGAATGACACGATCATCAGCGCCTGCGCTGCGATCACCTTGGCATCGAACAGCAGATAGGCCAGAGGCGCACTGAGAAACACGACGCGTGGGAAGCCGTAGAAGAAGTGCAACATGGCGTTGGCGTAGCAGAACCGCTGGCCGATGCCGAGGCCTTTCTTGAACAGGGGGTTGTCCACCCGAAAAATCTGCGCCATGCCACGGGCCCAGCGAATCCGCTGCCCCACATGTGCTGACAGCGACTCGGTGGCAAGGCCCGCCGCCTGGGGAATATTGATGTAGGCGCTCTTCCAGCCGCGGCCGTGCATTTTCAGCGAGGTGTGGGCGTCCTCGGTGACGGTTTCCACGGCGATACCGCCGATCTCTTCGAGGGCCGTACGCCGCAATAGGGCGCAGGAACCACAGAAAAACGTCGCATCCCAGTAGTCGTTGCCATCCTGCAACAGGCCGTAGAACAGCTCACCTTCGTTGGGCGCCTGACGAAACACCCCCAGGTTGCGCTCGAACGGGTCCGGCGAGAAGAAGTGGTGCGGGGTTTGCACCAGCGCCATCCTCGGGTCGCGCAGCATCACGCCTGCGGTCATCTGCAGGAAGGAGCGGGTGGGAATGTGGTCGCAGTCGAAAATGGCGATGAAATCGCCTGAGGTCTGCTTCAGTGCATGATTGATGTTGCCGGCCTTGGCGTGCTTGTTGTCGGGCCGGGTCATGTGGATCGCGCCGATCTCCTTGCAGAAGGCGGCAAACTCCGGGCGCCGGCCATCGTCCAGCACGTAGACCTTGATCTTGTCGCGCGGCCAGTCCAGTTCCATTGCCGCGAACACGGTGGGGCGCACCACCTTGAGCGGTTCGTTGTAGCTGGGAATGAAGACATCGATGGTGGGCCATTGATCGACATCCTCAGGCAGCGGCACCGGGCGCCGGTTCAGAGGCCAGATCGACTGAAAGTAGCCCAGCAGGAGGATGCCCCAGGCATACAGCTCGGCCAGCACCAGGCCGGTGGCAAAGAACAGATCAATGGCATCGAAGCCCTCGCCGATGGGGAGCGTTTCGGTGAGTCGCCAGTAGAGATAGCGGGTGGTGGTGAGGGTGGAGATGCCCATCAGCGCGTAAAGGGCGCGCCGATCGGTGCTCAGTCGCGACAGCGCCAGGCCGAGCAGCACGGTGCCGATGCCGATGCCTGCCTGCCACCAGAGCGACAGCTTGGCGGTGACGAACAGCCAACCGATGCCGACCGCCAGACCCACCAGGACCCAGGCAAGGGCGCGATCCATGCGGTCTTCAGGTGCCGCACTGGCAGGGTCATGCATGTCGAGATTCCCTTGAGGTGCGGCCGATCAATCGTCCCCTGCCGCTGGTATCACCATGCCGCGTATCAGCCGGTGTTGCGGTCCTTGTCCATCTCATTCGACCGCGAAAGGCGGCCGAACAGCGTACTCAGGCGGGTGTCGGCGCCAGACGGTGTCTGCGCCTCTTCGGCGGGTACGCGCGGGTTGAGCTTAAGGTCCAGCTGCAGCTTGCGCGTCGGCGGCGCCGGCGCGCGCGCGATCAATCGCGAAAAGGTGGCCTGCAGGGACTCTGTCGGTAACAGCGTCTCTGGCTCTGAAGGGGCGATCGTCGGTGCTGGGCGGTCGGTCGACGCCGCCGCAGTATCCACCCTCTCAGGCGGTGGTTCGATCGGGCTGGCGGTGAGCTGTGGCGCGATCCGCTTGGACGCGGGCCCGGGGCTCTCGATGGCAGGCGGCTGCGCGGCCTCGGCGTCCCGACGACCGCCAATCAGCTTGAGCCGGGGCTGCGCCGCGCGGCCGCTGAAGTCCCGGTAGTGAACCCCTTCCAATCGCAGGGTCTTTACCAGGTGGTCGACATCGTCAAAATGATCCTGAGACATGTACTGCCCTCACGCCTGTTCAAACTGATGCTGGTGCGCTAATCGGTAACGTAACACGTCGTCCGGCCCGCTGGCGCCGCCCACCTGACGTAGGTCCAGTTGTTCTCCGGCCCCCAGCGATTGCAACCACTCGGAATACAGGCCCTCCAGCAGTGCGCCGCTCCAGCTCATCGAATCATCGCCAAACCAGCTGCGCAGGGGGGCGCAGCCATGCACAAAATGCACGTCGGCAGCACCCGCCTCGATGCGCAGCCACCCCCAGTCGAGGGCGCCGATCCGCTCATTGGCCAGCCGTTCGACGTCTTCGAGGGTTTCGCAGCGTCCCAGCGGCAGGCGTTGGCCGAGGGCGCGGCCGGCGAGGTAAACCAGCGCCCGCAACTGCGCCGGTTCCACCTGGTCCGCAAGCACCGCTCCGAGGCCCTGCAAAACCGGCAGGACGCCGCCCTCACGAATGCGCGACTGCAAATAGGCCAGGCTGTTGGGGTGCATGGTGAACCGAAGTCAGATAATGCCTGACAGCTTACGCGCTTATGTCGAGGGTTTGAATGGCTGGCGGTGCCTCCGGGCCCACGCCCATCCCCCTTAAAGCGACCGCCGGTCGACCCTGTCGGCGAGTCGGGCGAAATCGGCCGGCGCCAGACGCTCGGCCCGAATGTCCGGGGCGATGCCGCAGGCGCGGATGTCGTCGGCGTCCAACAGCGGTTTGAGTGTGTTGGCGAGCTGCTTGCGACGTTGGCCGAAGGCCAGCGCAACCACCTGATCAAAACGCGCGAGCGAGGCGACCGGGAACGCGGGTGGGCGTGGGCGCAGCCGCACGATGGCGGAATCCACCTTCGGTGCCGGGCGAAAGGCACCAGGGCCAACGGTGAACAGGGCCTGCGCCTCGGCCCGGACGGCGATACTGACGGTGAGTCGGCCATAGTCCGGATCGCCTGGCGCCGCGCAGATCCGATCGACCACTTCCTTCTGCAGCATGAAGTGCATGTCGTGGATGGCATCGGCCTGGGACAGCAGGTGGAACAGCAGCGGCGAGGAGATGTTGTAGGGCAAATTTCCCACCAGTCGCAGGGCGCGGCCACCGTTGAGGTAGCGCCGATAGTCGACGGTGAGCGCGTCTGCTTCGGTGATGCGCAGTGTGCCGGCGCCCTGGCAGGCTTCGGCCAGCAGGGGCAGAACATCACGGTCTAGCTCCACCACGTCGAGACTGCCGACCTGTCGTAGCAGCGGCACGGTGAGCGCGCCCAGGCCCGGACCAATCTCCACCAGGGTCTGGTCCGGACGGGGGTCGATGGCTCGCAGCAGGCGGCTGATCACCTGTGGGTCGTGCAGAAAGTTCTGGCCGAACCGCTTCTTGGCGCGATGCGCTGTGCTCATTGCAGCGATCCTGCCAGCCGCAGCGCGGCGAGCAGGCTGCCGGCATCCCCGCGGCCGGTCCCCGCCAGGTCCAGTGCCGTGCCGTGGTCGACGGACGTCCGCAGGATCGGTAGGCCCAGGGTGATGTTGACGGCCTCGCCGAAGCCCGCGTGTTTCAGCGTCGGCAGCCCCTGATCGTGATACATCGCCAACACCGCATCCGCCTGCTGCAGCCACTGCGGCGTGAACACGGTATCGGCGGGCAGCGGTCCGGTCAGTTGCAGGCCCTCCTTGCGGAGCGCGTCGATCACCGGCGTCATCACCCGCTGCTCCTCATCGCCAAGGTGTCCGGACTCGCCGGCATGGGGGTTGAGGCCGCAGATCAGGATGCGCGGCTGGGCGATCCCGAACCGACGTTGCAAGTCAGTGTGGAGGATGCGCAGGGTGTCGCGCAGCCGCTCCGCCGTCACCGCGTCGGCCACCGCGCGTAGCGGCAGATGCGTGGTGACCAGGGCCACCCGCAGTGTGTCGGCCGCCAGCAGCATCACCGGCAGCGGTGCGCGGCAGTGCGCGGCCAGGAATTCGGTGTGGCCGGTAAAGGCGATGCCGGCCTCGTTGATCACGCTCTTTTGCACCGGGCCGGTGACCAGCGCCTCGGCACTGCCGGCGAGGCAGGCGTCCGCGGCCTGGCGCAGCGTCGCCAGCACGTACTCCGAATTTCGAGGGTCAAGTCGCCCGGCTTGCACCGGGGCGCGCAAGGCAACAGGCCATACGCGCAGCTGACCGGCGCGGTGTTCGCGGGGTGGCGCGTCAGCGGAGATGGTCTCCAGCTGCAGGCGCAGTCCGAGCTGTTCCGCCCGCTCCGCCAGCAGCTGCGGATCGGCCACCACACGCCAGTCGTGCGGGGCGTCCTGCAGTGCCGCCCTCAGCACCAAGTCAGGGCCGATTCCGGCGGGCTCGCCGGGGGTGATCAGCAGCCGTCGTGGCCTCATGTCAGCCCGAATCAGGACGCGTTGTCGCCACCATCGCCGCGCTGACGGTATTCAATGTAGGCCTCGGCGCGCAGACGCCGCAGCCAGGTGTCGTACTCCTCGGCGGCACGGCGCTCCTGCAAGGCCTGACGGGCACGGCCGCGGCGGGCCAGTTCGGTGACATCGCGGGTGCGCCGTTCCTCGACGCGGACAATGTGCCAGCCAAACGGGGTCTGGAAGGGGGCGCTCAGTTCGCCAGGTCCGAGGGCATCCACTTCCGCCTGAAAGCTCGGGTCGAACACCCCCGGAGGCTGCCAGCCGAGATCGCCGCCATTGTTCTTGGACCCGGGATCGTCGGAGAACTCGGCGGCCAGCGCTTCGATGCTTTCGCCCGCCACCACCCGATCATGCAGATCGCGGATCAGGGCCTCCGCCTGTGCCTCGTTACGCAGGGTATTGGTCTCGACCAGCAGGTGACGGGCGTGGGTTTCCTCCACCGTCTGCCGCTCGCCGGCACCGCGGGTATCCATGAGTTGTACGAGGTGGAAGCCGTTGCCGGTCTCCAGTACCGGGCTGAGCTCGCCCACCGATAGCTTGGCCGCGGTGCTGGCAAACAAGCTGGGCAGGGCGTCCGCCGCGCGAAAATCGAGGTCGCCGCCTTGCAGCGCCTGCTGGCCGTCGGATTCAGCCACGGCGATCGAGGCAAAGTCCTCGCCGGCGACGATGCGCGCGCGCAGGCCATCAATCTTGGCGCGGGCAGCGGCGCGTTGTTCCGGTGTGGCGCCGTCGGGCACGCTGACGAGGATGTGTGCAAGCCGGTACTCGGCATCCGGGTTGGCCGGCTGATTGGCGAGGAACAGTTCGATGTCCTGGTCGGTGACGGTCACCCGCGAATCCACTTCCCGCTGGCGCAGCCGATTGACCAAGATCTCCTCGCGGATCTGCTCGCGCACGGCGAGGTAGTCGGTCCCGTCGGCGCGCAGGGCTTCGGCGAACTGGGCCAGGGTCATCCCGTTCTGTTGGGCGATCCGGGTCAGAACCTCGTTGAGCTCCTTGTCATCGATGCGGATCCCGGCCTGCTGGGCGCGCTGCGTCTGCAGTCTTTGCAGGATGAGACGTTCCAGTACCTGCGCGCGTAGCGCGTCTTCCGGCGGCGTCGCCATGCCGCGCGCGCGAATCTGCTGCAGCGCCTCGTCGATGGCGCGATCGATCTCGGTCTGCAGAATCACGCCGTCATTGACCACCACCACGATCCGGTCGAGGGGGACCGCAGCGCGCAGGGGCAGGACGGAAACAGCGAACAGGGCGGCAATCAGCAACCCGATTTTCTGAAAGGGGAACATGGCAGTCATTTGCACTTCAGGATCGTCAAGCGTAGCACCAAGGCCTTGGACGGGGGCGGTCGCCCAGGGTTCCGCGGGGACTCAGGGCAGGTCAGAACGGGCGGCGCCGGGTAGCAGGGCCTCCAGGCCGCCGCCGATGCGGGTCAGGCCCTTGAGCTCCAGCTGCAGGTATACGCCACTGTTGTAGTTGCCGGCGGTGTCGGCGATGTAGCGGCGATAGGCGGCGTTTACCGCCCAGCAGCAGGTTTCGTAGCCGATGCCGGTGAACAGGTCGAGACTCTGATGCTCGGCCAGCGAATAGCGCCAGCGTCCGGAGGTCGAGAAGCCGGCTGCAATCGGCATCTGGGCGGCGATATCGACCTGCTCCAACAATTCGGCGCGATAGCGGTAGCCCACCTGTACGTCTCGCCCACCTTCGCGATAGCGCAGCGCGACACGGCTGCGGTCGAACTGGTTTTCGTCTGGCGACCACTGGCTGGCGGCGCTGGCGCTGATGCGTCGCGACAAGCGGTAGTCAACACTGGCGATGAAGTCCGTGGCACCCGCATCGGGCGTCTGGAAGCCCGGCAGGTCCACCCGCGGCGCCTGGATTCGGTACAGCTGCCCCAGGCTGGCCGTCCACCGCACCTGGCCGCTTTCGGGGTCAAGCAGGCGGGTGGTGGCCGCCATGGCGACATGATGCGCGTCCGACACCCGGTCTTCGCCCGAGTAGCGATTGCGCGCAAACAGCTGGGTGAAGTCGAAGTCCGGCTCTCCGGCGTCAAACAGCGGCAGGGCATCCTGGTCGCGGAAGGGCACATACAAATAGTAGGCGCGGGGCTCAAGGGTTTGCAGGCTGCCCCCCTCGGTGACCCGCTCGAAGCGCAGGCCGCCCTCGACCCCCAGCGACGGCAGGCTGCGGTCCGGGGTGCTGGTGCCGGCGACCCCCTGGGACAGCTGGTAACCGGTATACCGGTAGTCCAGCTCTGCCACCACATAGCGGCTCAGCTCGTCCCGTTCGAAGCGCAGGAACGGCCGCAGGTCGACGCGTTGACCCTCGATCGAATCATCGCGGGCAAAGTTGACGTACTCGGAGCGAACGCCGGCGCGGGTGTGAAACAGTGCCCGCTGAGTCAGGGCGCTGAATCGGATCTGCGGAAGCCGCCGGTAGGGCTCGTCGATGGGCTGCAGGTTGGCGGCGATGGTCTGGTAGTCCTGCACCAGCGCCTGCAGGGTATAGGACGCCGGCGCCTGATAGGTGAGGCGGGCGCTGCGTTCCAGATGGGTGATGGCCGACAGGTCGATGTCGCCACCGAAATCCTCAAAATACTGGCGGTCACTGATTTCGGCGAAGCGCATGTCGACGGCCAGCCGGTCATTGATCAGTCCGCGGTGTTCGGCACGGAAGTAATTGCGGTCCTCGTCGCTGGCCGCCCGGTCCTGCGGCAGCGTGTCGAAGCCCATGAAGCCTTCGCCGCGCGACATCAGATAGCGGCCCTCGCTCATCAGCATCAGACCGCGATCCGACATGTAGCGTGGCGTGATCGTGGCATCGTAGTTCGGCGCCAGGTTCAGATAGACCGGCCAGCGGGCATCAAAACCGGTCTGGTCCGACTGCCCCACCGTCGGGAACAGCAGGCCGGAACGGCGCTGGCCGTCGATCGGGAACTGAAAATAGGGCAGGTAGAGGATCGGCACCCCACCGAAACGGATGCGGGCATGTTTCGCCGTGCCAAGGCCACTGTCCTGGTTCAGATGGATTTCGCTGGCCTCGATGAACCAGGCTTCCGAGTCCGGCGCGCAGGTGGTGTAGCGCGCGCCGCTCAGGGTGGTGCCACCATCCTTGGTAAGGCGAATTCGCTCGGCCCCGCCGCGCGCCGCCCGCTCGGGCAAGGTGAAGCGGGTGTTGCGAAACTCTCCCGACTCTTCCAGCAGGTCGAACTCGGCCGACTGGCTGCGAATCAACAGCTCCGGGTTGCGGAAGGTCGATTCAACGCCGACCCGGACCCGGTTTTGTCCTTCCTCATACTCCAGCGCCTCGGCGCTGAAGACACGGTCGGCCTGGCGCAGCTCGACCGTCCCGGTGAGGCGCGAGATCCCGCCCTCGACCAAGTCGACGTCATCGGCGCTCAGGCGCAGCTCGGGGCTGCCATCGCCCAGCGCAGGGGCCTCCGCCATCAGGTCCAGTTGCGGGCAGACCCCTTCCTCGGCCCAGGCAGCGCCGGCAATGAGCAACAGGCCGGCCGCGACCGGAAGGAACAGAGAACGTGACACAGCGGCAGGGCGAATGGGCTGGCGCGCAGTATCGGCAGCGAGGCTCGCCAGCGCAACGCGGATCTCCGAGCTGCCGGCGGGGACGCATACACTAGCGGTCATGGACACCCCTCTTGATGAACGTGCACGGGCGGCGCGCGACTGGGCGCGGCAACAGCTGGCACGACCCCAGGCCGAATTTGCGCCGGCATCGGCCGACGCCAGTTTTCGTCGCTACTTCCGGCTTCGCGACGGTGACCACAGCTGGGTGGTGATGGACGCACCCCCGGCAAGCGAGGATTGCCGACCCTTTCTGCAGGTCACCGCCTTGATGGCGAACGCCGGGGTCCACGTGCCCCAGGTACTGGCGCAGGACTTGCCGCGAGGGTACCTGCTGTTGAGCGATCTCGGCACGCGCACCTGGCTGCAGGTGCTGACGCCGGACAACGCCAGCGCGCGCTTCGATGCCGCACTGCGCTGTCTGGTGACGTGGCAGCAGGCCAGCCGACCGGGCGTGTTGCCGGTGTACGACCGGGACCTGTTGTCCCGCGAGCTGGCGCTGTTTCCGGAATGGTTTGTCGGCCATCATCTTGGACGCGCCTTCTCTGCCGAGGAGGCCGGGTTGTGGGACGAGACTTGCGCACAGTTGCTGGACAATGCGCTGACCCAGCCCCAGGTATTCGTGCACCGTGACTTCATGCCCCGCAACCTGATGGACAGCACACCAGATCCCGGGGTGCTCGACTATCAGGATGCCGTCATGGGCCCGATCAGCTACGACGTGATCTCCCTGTTCAAGGACGCCTTCCTGAGCTGGCCACAGGTCCTGGTCGACGATGCATTGGCGCGGTACTGGCAGCTGGCGCGGGCGGCAGGCTTGCCGGTGGGGCCGGACCTGGATCGCTTTCGCCAGCAGGCCGAGCGCATGGGCAGCCAGCGTCACTTGAAGGTACTGGGCATCTTTGCCCGCATTCGCTACCGCGACGGCAAACCCCAGTATCTGCAAGATGCGCCGCGTTTCATCGGCTACCTTCGACAACGCGGCCGGGTCGATCCGGCGCTGGCACCCCTGATGCGTCTGTTCGATTCGCTGGGATTGGCGCCATGAAGGCGATGCTCCTGTGTGCCGGCCGTGGCAGCCGCCTGCGCCCGCTCACCGACACCCTGCCGAAGCCCTTGATCGAGGTGCAGGGTGCGCCCTTGGTGGTGCATCACCTGCGGGCGCTGGCGCGCGCCGGAATCCGCGATGTGGTGATCAACACCGGGTGGCTCGGCGAGCAACTCGAAGCGCGGCTGCAGGACGGCCGCAGTCACGGGGTCCGGATTCAGTGGCAGCACGAAGGCTGGCCCGCGCTGGAGACGGGTGGCGGCCTTGCGGCAGCGCTGCCGCTGCTGGGAGAGGATGAGTTTCTGGTGGTCAACGGCGACGTGCACGTCACCGGGTTCGACTGGAAGCGGCTGGCGCGAATGTCCTTGCCCGGCAACGATCTCGCGCACCTCGTGCTGGTGCCCAACCCGGCCCATAACCCCAAGGGCGACTTCGGCTTCGTCGCCTCGCGGGTGGTCGATGCCGGGCCCAGCTATACCTTCAGCGGCATTTCCGTCCTGCATCCCGCTCTGTTCGAGGGCTGCCCAAAAGGGGCCTTCCGCCTCGCGCCGTTGTTGCGCAAGGCCGCCGGCCGCGGGCAGGTGACCGCTGAACTCTTTTCCGGGCGATGGTCCGATGTGGGCACGCCCGAACGCTTGGCACAACTGGAGAAGCAGCGTGGTTAAAGCCCTCAAAAGTGCGGAAGGCAATGTCGCCCTGGTCATCGAGGCGGCCGGTCATCGTCTGTTGGCCGATGCCCAGCCTGCCCAGGGCGGCGATGGCATGGGGCCTGATCCGCATGATTTCTTTGACGCGGCGCTGGCCGCCTGCACCGCGATGACGGTGTTGATGGTGGCCCAGCGCAAGGGCATGCCGTTGGATGATGTGCAGGTGGAGATCGGCCGCGACGAAGACCCTGAGCACTACCGCATGACCCGGCAGATCCGCCTGGTCGGCGCGCTCGACGCCGAGCAGCGGACCTACCTGTTGGGCATCGCCAACAAGTGCCCGATTCATCGCCTGCTGCACAAGGCGATTTCGGTGGAGACTGCGCTGGTCGACTGAAGCGCGTCCTGCTTGTCGTCGCGTTGCGAAAGGCCGTACCCCGGCGCCGCCGCGCTACGCCACCCGGGCTTCCCGTGTCATCTTCACCACCTCCGCCGAACGGGCGCTGAAGTCACCCGCGATGTAGTCCTTGGTGAAGTCGTCCGTCAGGATGGCGTCGTAGCGCAGCGCATCGTAGGCGCGCACCTGTTCTGCTTCCTCAGCACTGAGGTGGCCGCCACTGACGGCGCTGTCGATCTGTTCAGCGACGGTCTGGCCGGCTAGCTCACCCCCCGCCGCAAGCTTGTAGAAGCGCAGGTAGACCGGTTCCACCGCCACCAGCGCGTCAAAGCAGCGCTCCAGGCGGACGATGGGGTCATCCTGTGGGCCGTTGCGGTAGACCAGGGCGCTCAACCGGTCACGCAAGGCACCCGGCACCATCAGCTGGTCGGCGACGGTGCCGTTGAGCGCGTCATCCACGGCGCGATAGGGGTTGCCCAAGGGGAATACCACCCGACGCATCAACCAGGCGGCGCCGCGGACGGGGAAGTTGTCGAAGAAGCCCTCGAACGCCCGGCCGATCTCGAACAGGGCGTTGTCCAGTGCCCAGCGGGCGTGGGCAAGCTCGCCCTCGGCGTCGCCATATTCCAGGTGGTAGCGGATCACGGCTGAGCCCATGTACAGATGGCTCAACACGTCGCCGAGGCGCGCCGACAGGCGTTCCTTACGCTTGAGATCACCGCCGAGAATGCCCATGGTCATGTCGGCGACGAAAGCCAGCGAAGCACTCATCCGTTCCAGCTGCCGGGCGTAGTCGGCCATCGGCCCCGGTGTCGGGCTGCCGGCCAGACGGCTGCCGGTCAGACCATGCGTCAGCGCGCGTACAGCGCGATTCACCGAGTAGCCCATGTGCTGGAACAGCAGCTTGTCGAAGGCGGCGAGGTCATCATTGCGGGCCGCTTCCATCTCCGGGAACACATAGGGATGGCAGCGGATGGCGCCCTGGCCGAAGATCATCAGGTTACGGGTGAGAATGTTGGCACCCTCCACCGTGATCGCGATCGGCGCCGCCTTGTAGGCGGTGGCCAGGGGGTTGCGCGGCCCCTGCTGGACGCCACGGCCACTGAACACATCCATGCTGTCGTTCACCACGCGCCGCATCATTTCGGTCATGTGGTACTTGGCGATGGCGGTCACCACGCTGGGCGCGCAGTGATCCACCGCCGACGCCGTCAGCAGGCGGGTGGCCTCCAGCGTATAGGTGAGACCGGCGATGCGACCGGTGGCCTCCTGGACGCCCTCGAACTTGCCGATGTTGAGCTTGAACTGGCGACGGATGCGTGCGAACGCGCCGACCATGCGATAACTCGCCTGGCCGGCCGCAGTGGCGAGCGCCGGCAGCGAAATGCCACGGCCCGCCGACAGGCACTCGACCAACATGCGCCAGCCCTTACCGGCCATTTGTGGACCGCCGATGATCCAGTCCAGCGGGATGAACACATCCTTGCCGAAAATCGGGCCGTTGTGGAAGGCAGCGCCCGGGTAGTGACGGCGGCCGATACGGACCCCCGGGTGGTTCGCCGGAATCAGCGCGCAGGTGATGCCCAGCTCGGGCTGGCGCCCGTCGCCGAGCAGACCATCCGGGTCGCGCAGTTTGAACGCCAGACCAATCACGGTCGCCACCGGCGCCAGGGTGATCCAGCGCTTGGAAAAGTTGAGGCGTACGCCCAGCGTTTTCTGGCCCTGATGCTCGCCATAGCAGATGACGCCATTGTCCGGCATGGCGGTGGCATCGGAGCCCACCTCCGGCCCGGTCAGGCCGAAGCAGGGGATGTCCTCGCCGCGAACCAGGCGCGGCAACCAGAACTGCTTCTGGGCGTCAGTGCCGTAGTGCATCAGCAGTTCGCCGGGGCCCAGTGAGTTGGGCACCATCACGGTGACCGCCAGACTGATGCTCTTGGTCGCCAACTTCGAAACCACCGCAGACTGCGCCACCGCGGAGAAGCCAAGGCCGCCGTACTCCTTCTTGATGAGCATGGCGAGGAAGCCTTTGTCCTTGATGTACTGCCAGGCTTCGGGCGGCAGGTCCTTGTCTTCGAACTCAATCTTCCAGTCGTCACAGAGACGGCACAACGCCTCGCATTCGGTGTCGAGGAAGCGCTGTTCCTCTTCGGTCAGCGCGGTGTACTGAAAGGTCTTGAGTTGCTGCCAGTCGGGGCGGCCGCGAAACATCTCGCCTTCCCACCAGACATCGCCAGCCTCCAGCGCTTCGCGCTCGGTTGAGGACATCTCCGGCAACACCCGTTTGAAGGCGGTGAAGATCGGCTGTGTGATCAGCGCCCGCCGCAGCGGGCGCAGGTTCAACAGCACGGCAACCGGCAACCAGATCGCCAGCGCAATGCCCAAGCCCAGTGGGCCGAGCAGCTTCGCGGCAAACAGGCCCAGCGGCAGCAGCCCGGCGGCCAACGTCCAGACGATCAGCGGGACACCGATAAAGGCCAGTGCCCAGCACAACAGGGCCACGGCAATGACGAGCGAGAGCGTGAGCATGTCAGGTTCCTCCTCGGGGGATGAGCGTACGGATCATGAGTTTCAGGTAGTCGCTGAAGGCCGGCCCCTGCGGCATGGCATCTGGGGTGTCGCGGCGGATCTGCAGATTGCCCATGAAGGTGGCATAGGCGAACAGCGCCCATTGGCGCGCGGATGCAGGTGCAAAACCCAGGGCGCGATAACACTCGTCAAGGTAGCCGATCCGGCGTTCCGACACCCGGCGCACCACTTCGGCCACTGACGGATGGTCCTCGGCGGCGGCAATGGCCAGGTACAGCCGCCCGGACCGATAGCTGGAATTGGCCGCCTTGAACACCTTGACGATGCGTTCGTAGGGATCGGGCTCCGGGCCCACACGTCGCAGGATCTCATCGGTTTCCTGCTGCTCCCAGCGTGACAGCGCCGCCTGTAATAGTGCTTCGCGGTTGGCGAAGTGCCAGTAGAAACTGCCCTTGGTGACGCCCAGTCGGCGCGCCAGCGGCTCCACCGCCACGGCTTCAAGGCCGCCCTGGGCCATGGCTTCCAGCGCGGCGTCGGCCCAGTCCGTGGCGGACAGGCTCTGGCGATGTTCGGCAAGGGCAGGGCTACGTTTCATGGCGTTGATGCAGATGTTCACTCCTACCATACGCAAGCGTATGGGGGATCACAATCGCCCTGCCGACGGCCTCAGGGGGCCTGTCGGTCAGTCCGCGCCGGGGCGACCGGGCCAGATCGCGATGGTCTGGGTCTATACTCGGGCGGTCCACTGCAGCCGCGCGGCCTTGTCCGCGCCAAAAACACCAGCGTCATCGCAACCAGGGGAATACTGATGCGACATTTGACCACTGCTGTGCTACTGGGCGCGCTCGCGCTCCCTGTCATGGCGCAGGGCGACACGCCCCGCCTCTATGGGGCCTTGATGGGCCATGCCGTCCTGACCGACGACCAGCGACCGGACCTCGACGATGCCGGTGGCGTCACCGGCGCGCTCGGCTGGACGCTGTCGCGCGCGGGCAGCGGCCAGAAGCTGGATCTGGAACTCGGTGGCTTCAGCAGCTACATCGATCATGAGTCGAACGCGGTCAATGACTACTTCCACGGGATCGGTCTGGATCTGCGCTGGCGCCCGCTGGGCGACAATCCGGTGTCGCCCTACCTGATCGGCGGGGCCGGTGTGACCTACGAGGACACCCAGTTTCTGGATCGCAGTTATCCCGTGGTCAATCTGGGGCTGGGGTTGCGCGTCGACACCCCGTTTCGCAATGTGCGGCTGCGCGCCGAATCCCGTGCCTATGGGGTCTTCAATGACCGCATCGGCGCGTTCAACAACCCGCCCACGCCCGACGAGGACTTCTTTGTCGATGCCCGCATCGCGTTGGGCGTGGAGGTCGGCTTCAGTACGGTCGACGCCGTAACCGACCTGGACGGCGATGGTGTGGTTGATCCGCGCGATCGCTGTCCCGCCACCCCGGCCACCGTCAAGGTGGATGGTCAGGGCTGTCCGCTCCCGGTGGACAGCGACGGCGACGGCGTGCCTGACGAGCGCGATGCCTGCCCGGATACGGCGCGCGGTGTCGCCGTACTGAGCACCGGGTGCCCGCCACCGCTGCCTGAGCCGACGCCGACGCCCGTGCCGGTCAACCCGGATCTGGACGGGGATGGGGTGCTCAACGATGACGATGGCTGCCCCAACACCCCGCCAGGCATGAAGGTTGACCCGCGCGGCTGCGTGGTCAAGCAGGTCGTGGTGTTCGACGACGTCAACTTCGAGTTCAATTCGGACCGGCTGACGCCGGATGCGCGCAACCGCCTGCTCAACATGGCCGATGGCTTGCGCGGTCAGCCCGACCTGCTGCTGGAGATTGCCGGCCATACCGACTCCATCGGCAGTGAGGCGGCCAATCTCAAGCTGTCACGACAACGCGCGGATGCGGTGCGTCGCTACCTGGTCGAGCAGGGCATTCCGGCGCACCGGCTCAATGCGGTGGGCTTCGGCGAGGCGCAGCCGGTGGCCACCAACATGTATGAAGCCGGTCGCGCGCAGAACCGCCGGGTCGAGTTCCGGGTGATCAAGCCCTGACCAACGCCACCCCGGGGCGGTTGCCCCCGGGGTGATCAGCGGGCGTCGGCGGTGTCGCCGTCGGCGTCGAAGTCGCTGTCATCCTCGGCCAGTTCACCGTCCGCTTCCAGCTGTGCGGTCAGCCGCGCCAGCTGTTCCAGGTATCCCTTGAGGATCCGTTCGCCGACGCCTTCCTCCACCAGCTGGTATTCGATCGCCTGACGCAGCACTTCCGGGTCGAAGTAGGCATGCTCGGGGTCACTGATCTCGTCGACCTCGCCGATCTGGCGCGACCAGTGTTCATTGACGGTCAGCACAATCAATCGGCTGGGATCGTCGTTGTCACGCGCCACCGAAATGAAGTCGAAGCGGTGTGACAGACCGTCCCAGGTGACCCATTGCTCTTCCTGGCTGTCCAACCAGGTGAGGACGGCCTCGGCATAGACCGCGGCGAACTTGCGAACCTGGCTTTCCTCGATCTCGGCAATCGCCATCACGCCACCGCCGGCATGTGCAGCACGCCTTCGGCCTGCAGATCAGCGTGGTAGCTGGAGCGCACCATCGGGCCGCTGGCGACATGCGAGAAGCCCATCTTCTGGCCCAGCTCGCGCAGCCGGTCGAACTCGTCGGGATGCACAAAGCGCGCAACCGGCAAGTGGAACTTGCTCGGTTGCAGGTACTGCCCCAGGGTCAGCATATCGACCTGATGCTCGCGGAGGTCCCGCATGACCTGCTCGATCTCCTCGATCTCCTCGCCCAAGCCGAGCATCAGGCCAGACTTGGTGGGGACTTGCGGATGCAGGCCCTTGAACCGTTCAAGCAAATCCAGGCTCCAGGCGTAGTCGGAGCCCGGGCGGGCTTGGCGGTACAGACGCGGGACCGTCTCCAGGTTGTGGTTGAACACGTCTGGCGGCATGTCCTTGAAGATCGTCAGCGCAGGGTCCATGCGCCCCCGGAAGTCCGGGACCAGGACCTCGATCACCAGCGATGGCGACAGCGCCCGGGCCTCGCGGATACAGGCGGCAAAATGGGCGGCGCCGCCATCCAGCAAATCGTCGCGATCGACGCTGGTGATCACCACATAGCGCAGCCGCATGTCGCGAATGGTACGGGCCAGCTTGACCGGCTCCTGGTCATCGAGCGGGTTGGGTCGGCCGTGGGCGACATCACAGAAGGGACAGCGCCGGGTGCAGATCGCCCCCATGATCATGAACGTGGCAGTGCCCTTGCTGAAGCATTCCCCCAGGTTCGGGCAGCTGGCTTCCTCGCACACCGTGTGCAGGGCGTTGTCGCGCAGCGCCGACTTGATGCGTTGCACTTCGCCGGCGTTGCCGAGCTTGGCGCGGATCCAGTTGGGCTTGCGTGGTGCCTGCTCGGTGGGTTCCACCTTGACCGGAATGCGCGCCATCTTGGCGGCGCCTCGCAGTTTCTCGCCGGTGACCAGCGGGGCCGGACGGGTCGGGGGGGGCAGTTCTGGCATGGCGGACATCAACGGCAAACCGGGCCGTAGTGTACGCCCGCACGGGGTGCGGCGTCCGCCCGGTGCGCCTCAGGCGATCAGGCGCCGAGGTGTCGCCACAGTGCTGGCCAGCGGCCTGCATTCAGGACTTTCCGCGCTTGGATCGAGACGCTGGCGGACCGCCTGTTCGGCCGCCGCCGCGAGGCCGTCACGGCCCAGGGTATGGGGCAGTGCCGCCTCGAAATCGATGCGCAGGGTCATGCCGGGATCGGCCAGCAGGCGCCATAGATGACGCACCAGATCGTCGTCCCCCACGAAGGGTGCCAGCGGACTGTCGTATCGCAGGGTGACCGGTTGAACCGGGATCTCGGCCTCCACCGCGGCAGAAAACAGACGCGGGTGGAAGCTGCGGACGTTGCGGCCGTCGGTGGTGGTGCCTTCGGGGAACACGGTGACGCTGCCACCGCCCTGGAGGAACGGGGTCATGCGCGCCAGCAGCGGGCGGGCGCCGCCCTTGCCGCGGCGCAGGTAGAAGGTCCCCAGGGCATTTGCCAGCCAGCCGGCCACCGGCCAGTCGCGGATTTCCGACTTCGCCACAAAGCGCGTCGGCTGCAGTGCCAGCAGCCCGAAAATGTCCAGCCAGGACACGTGGTTGGCGACCCGCAGGTGACCGCCTTCGATGGCGCTTCCGTGGGCAACCACCTTCACGCCGAAGATCCGCAACAGTCGGCGCGACCAGTGTTGCGCCAGCCGTTCCGCTGACAGCCGGCCGCCGCGATCCAGCAGCAGGGCCAGGCACAGCAGGAGGCCCCAGACGAGGTGGGCCAACAAGACAGGCAGACGGGCCCAGCGACGCAGCATGTGCTTCAGGCCGCCAGCTGCAGACCCGGCATGGCGGTATCGCGGCCGAGGAAGTGGCGGGCGTACCGTGGGTTCAGTTCCGAGACGTCCAGCAGCATGAAGACATCAGCGCAATTGAAGTCGCGATCCCAATACGGCTCACCGCAGGCCTTGGCGCCCAGCGACACGTAGGCCTTCAGCAGCGGCGGCAGTTTGGCCTTGTCGGTGGGGCGATGGTCGGCTGCCGGCAGCGGAATGTAGGGCCGCACACGCTGGAACTCGGGCGCCAGGTACTTTCCGCGCACCTGGGCCAGGATGGCGTGGGCACTGGCGCCACCGTCCTCCAATCCGATGCTGGCGCAACCGAACAGGTAGTCGAAGCCGTGGGAGGTGATATAGGCGGCGATGCCCTGCCACAAGGTGGCAATGGCAGCACCACCGCGGTAGTCGGCGTCGACGCAGGTTCGACCGATTTCCATCAGGCGGCCGGGCAGGCTGTCAATCATCGCCAGATCGAATTCACCAGCGGAGTAGAAGCCGCCGGCACGCGGGGCCTGGTCATCCGTGAGAATGCGGGTGCAGGCGATCACCGCACCGGTCAGTGTGTCGCGCACCATCAGGTGACGGCAGAAGGGGTCGTACTCGTCACAGTCGATGCCCTGATCGCTGCCCTTGACGGCTGCGCCCAGTTCCCCGGCGAAGACGCGATAGCGCAGGCGCTGGGTTTCCAGCACCTCGGCATCGCTCTGCGCGAAGCTGACCTGGAAACGGGTGGTGCGGCTGTCCGAAGGGGTGATCGGACGATCGACGATGGCGGACATGGCGCCTCTCCGAAGGATGAATGCCGCGCACCTTAGGAGTCCGCAATAACGTCAAGATGACAGTGTCATGGCTGAAATATGACACCGACCCTAGTGGCCCGCGGTGGCGGCAACTCCCAGCCGCAGGCGATACAGCGGGAAGGGGCCTGCGGCATCGATCTGCCAGGCGAGGCGCCCCAGCACGTGATGCAGCGCCGAGCAGGCAATGTAGAGATCGCCATCCGGGCCGAAGCTGAAGCCATCCGGCCAGCGCAGCGCGTCACTCTGGATCAAGGTCTGCAGGCTGCCGTCTGGCTGCATCAGGACAATCCGCGAGTGCTCCGGATCCGACAGATAGAGCCGTCCCAGGTCGTCACTGGTGAGACCGTCGGTGACGGTCTTGGGCGCGAACCGCTGCACCCGTTCGGCGAGCGCCGGCGGCGTCAGTCGGGTGTCCAGCAGATCGGCGACCTGCACCCGGTACAGGTGCTGGGCGGTCACTGCGCCAAAGTAGAGCCAGTGGCCGTCTCGCGACAGGGCAATGGAGTCTACCCCGGGGCGGATGCTGATCAGCCCCAAAACCTCCATTCTGCGGCCCTGCACGCGCGGCGTGAATTGTTCAGCCTGCACCGAGATGTGGCCGTCGAGGACCCGGCGTGCGCGACGCTGCTGCGTGTCGTAAATGATCAGCGCGGGTTGCT
The DNA here is from genome assembly GCA_964425915.1 of uncultured Polycyclovorans sp. GTDB lineage: Bacteria > Pseudomonadota > Gammaproteobacteria > Nevskiales > Nevskiaceae > Polycyclovorans. The sequence continues at coordinate 2,503 of CAYROO010000003.1, read as the reverse complement.
GGGCGAGAATGCTGGCGTCGGCAATGAATACGTAGCGGCCGTCTGCCGAGACTTGGAAATCATTGAGGTGGGAGCCCAGCCCCGCCATCGTGCGCGGGAACTGGTACTCGTGCACCACCGCCCCGTTGGCGAGGCTGAAGGCGAGCAGACGCCCCGCATGCAGGCCGTGGTCGCCGTTGTCCAGCGTCCACAGGCGGTTTTGCTGGTCGACCCGCAGCGACAGCACGTTGCGGAAGGCGCGGGGCTCTTGGTTGCCGGTCTGAAAGGCCAGGCTGGGAAAGGGCTGAAGCGCGCCATTCACCCACTCCACCACCTGCCATTCAGGATGGGCCTCCGGGTGCAGGGTGAGAAAGATGCGGCCGTCGGGGGCCACCGCCACATTGCCCGGTGGCGACGGCAACTCGGCCACGACTTCCAGGGCGTCCGCCGCCAGCAAGGGGCCGGGGGCGGCACGTTCCGGGAAGCTGCCGCCGCCGCCGTATCGCAGCTTCGCCACGGTGATCACCACCAGCAGCACCACCAGTAGACCGGCCGCCAGGCGGGTGAGCCAGCGTTTCACGGGTTGATGTCCGGTGCGACCTGCGCCGGCTGTTCGCGCAGCTTGGCCTGCTCGTACAAAGGCTGCTGCTCGTTGACCAGCTGGCAGAACAGGGCGGCGGTCTGCTCGGCGTCATACAGCGCGCTATGGGCGGCCTGCGCGTCGTAGTCAAGACCGGCGGCAATCAGGGCGCGGGCCAGGACGGTCTGCCCCAGCGCGGCGCCCGCCAGGGTCACCGTGTCGAATACCGAAAACGGGTGGAATGGATTGCGCTTGTACCCGGTCCGGGTGACCGCGGCATTGATGAAGCCGAGGTCGAAATGCGCGTTGTGACCCACTAGGATGGCGCGCTTGCAGCCGTTCTCGCTGACCGCCTGCCGGATTGGCTTGAAGATTTTCTCCAGCGCGTCCCGTTCCGCCATCGCCAACCGCAGCGGGCTGTCGACCTTGATGCCGTTGACCTCCAGAGCAGCCTTTTCAATGTTGGCGCCTTCGAACGGCACCACGTGGGCGGCGACCGTCTGGGCCGGTCGCAAACGGCCGGTCTCGTCGACGCCGAGGATCACAGCCGCCACCTCCAGCAGGGCGTCGGTCGCGGCATTGAAGCCGCCGGTCTCGACATCCACCACCACCGGGAGGAAGCCGCGGAAGCGGTGACCCACTTTGGGGCGGGGTGGAGCGTCATTCATCGGTGCGGGACGTTCAGCATGGCCGGGTAGTGTAGCCGCCGCCTTATACTGTGCGCCCACATCCGCCCCCAACTGCTGGATCATTCCGCATGTCCGCCATCAAGAAAGTCGCGCTCGCCTACTCCGGCGGCCTCGATACCTCGGTCATTCTCAAGTGGCTGCAGGACACCTATCAGTGCGAGGTGGTGACCTTCACCGCCGATATCGGTCAGGGCGAGGAGCTCGACCATGTGCGCCCCAAGGCCGAGCAGTTCGGCGTCCGCGAGATCTTCATCGACGATCTCCGTGAGGAATTCGTCCGCGACTTCGTGTTCCCGATGTTCCGCGCCAACGCCCTGTATGAAGGCGAGTATCTGCTGGGAACCTCCATTGCCCGTCCGCTGATCGCCAAGCGACTGGTCGAGATCGCCCGCGAAACCGGCTGCCAGGCCATCGCCCATGGCGCCACCGGCAAGGGCAATGACCAGGTGCGCTTCGAACTCGGCGCGATCGCGTTGTGGCCGCAGGTCAAGGTCATTGCGCCCTGGCGCGAGTGGGACCTCAACTCCCGCGAGAAGCTGCTGGCTTACGCCGCCGACGCCGGTATTCCCATCGCCAAGAAAAAGGACGGCGGTTCGCCGTACTCAATGGATGCCAACGCCCTGCACATCAGCTACGAGGGCGGTGGGCTGGAAGACCCCTGGTGGACGCCGGACGACAGCATCTGGCGCTGGACCGCCAACCCGGAGCAGGCGCCGGACACGGCCGGGGAGATCACCATCGGCTTTGCGCGTGGCGACGCGGTGTCGGTGAACGGCAAGACGATGACGCCGTTTGCGATCCTCGATGCGCTGAATGCGCTGGGCGCCGCTCATGGGATCGGACGTCTCGATCTGGTCGAGAACCGCTACGTCGGCATCAAGAGCCGCGGCTGCTACGAAACCCCGGGCGGCACCATCCTGTTGAAGGCACATCGTGCCATCGAGAGTCTCTGCCTCGACCGCGAGCAGGCGCATTTGAAGGATGAACTGATGCCGCGCTACGCCAGCCTTGTCTACAATGGCTACTGGTTCAGCCCCGAGCGGCAGATGCTGCAGGCACTGATCGACCAGAGTCAGCTTCGGGTGAATGGCGAGGTCAAGCTGAAGCTCTACAAGGGCAATGTCTACACCCTCGGTCGACGCTCGCCGGATTCCCTGTTCGACGCCAATCTGTCGACGTTTGAAGATGACCGGGGGGCGTACAACCAGAAGGACGCCGAAGGCTTCATCCGTCTCAACGGGCTACGGCTGCGGAC
>CAYROO010000002.1:394821-508852 GCA_964425915.1 uncultured Polycyclovorans sp. | reverse complement strand
CTTGCATTACCTTTTATGATATTTTCTGAATTCTCATTTCCAAATTGCCATGCTTTATATTCTGGTCCTATTAATTCTATTCTTAATTCGTGAAATTTAACTTTATTTTGTTTACTAGTATTTTCTGCATTTAACCAACCATAAAGTGCAATGTGTTCAATCCTTGTAGTATCTTCATAGTCTTTCTTCATACATGCATAGATATCTAAACCATGCGCCCATGTTTCAGCTAACTTACATGATGCAAAAGTAAGAAAGTCAATTTCCTTATTCCACCAATTTAGTTTTCTACCAGGAGTAGCGTCTGCCAATGTTTCTACCACTTTAGCTCTTGATAATCTCCACCATTCTATAACATCTTGAGGTCTCATATCTTTGCCCTTCTCTATACAATCTTTTTCAAATTTTTCTAATCCTTTAGGTCCTTTATACTTTGAAAATTCAGAACCTTTTTTCTTTATAGCATTAAATGCTAAATCTTCTAATCCCGCTAAATAACTTACATGTTCTGTAATCGTCCAGTTCTTGAACGTTGTTTTAGTATTCCAATTTCTTACAGGTATACTTTGAAGATATTGATCCAATAGTTGCTGTTCTGCTACTAAATTACTTAAAATTTCTTTCACATATTAAGTTTAATTGTGAAAATTCGTTAGCCCAAGGAGAAGATTAAATAAAACTACTATTAATTTGATAATTATTTATTAGAATTTTAATCATGAAAAAAATACTTAAATTTCTAAGCTACGTTTTAGTTATACGTATAGTATTTAATTTATTTAATGAAAATACAACAATTAAAGAACAAATCGATAAGTTAAAAGAAGAAATAACAAACCTAGAAATTAGTGATTTAGATAAAAAAATCAAAGATTTTCAAAATAAATTTGATGGGGGTGGACCTGAAGGCCCATAACGTGGCGACCGCCTCGATCTGGATGGGGATGCTGCGCACCGAGCGGACCAAACGGGTCATGGACAGCGAACCCGACAAGTACGCCGGCTTCTGGGAGATTGCGGAGACACCGCAGTTCACCGGGCACATTCTTTCCGCGCTGTACCGCGATCCGCAGCGCGCGGAGAAGTCCGGGCAGGTGCATATCGGTGCGGAGCTGGCCGAAACCTACGGGCTCACCGACGAGGGGCGGCAGCCGCCGTCACACCGTCCCATGCTGGGGGCGCCGACGCCGCCGCATCCAGCGGTCGTCGAGTAATCCGACTCGGCCACAAAAAAGGGCGCCTCTCGGCGCCCTTTTTCAGGCGTATCGACTACCAGCGAATGATGCCGGTGATACCAAAGGTACGTGGCTCGACGAAGTTGGCAACTACAAGGTTGCCGAATCCGGGCCCGAAGTCGATGAAATTAGTGGCCTCGTCCTCATCCAGTGCGTTGCGCACCCACAATGCCAGTTCGCCCGTGCCCGCACTGCCCAGCGGCGTATCGGCGACGGCCAGACGCAGGTTGAGCAGACCATGGCCCTGCACTTCGCTGTTTTCCGCGACCTGTGCCATGGGGTTGCTGCTATCCAGCTGATAGGTATAGGTGTAGAAGTCGTCGGTATAGGCGTAGTCAACGACCGCTTTCACCACACCCCAGTGGCGTCGCATCAACTCGCTTTCGACTGCAATGTTGTAACTGAAGTCGGGGGCATGGACAAAGGCCCGATTGTCGGCAACGTCGATCCCACCATCGATGTACTCGTCGTACTCCGGATCGAGCAGCGTGAGGTTGGCTCGCAGGGTGGTGCCAGGCAACAGCAGCAGGGTCGTTTCCAGTTCCGCGCCCTGTATGGTGGCCTCACCCGCGTTGCGAACCACGGTCGCGGCGGCTCCGCTTCCCAAGAAGATTGAAGTCTGCAGATCGTCGATCTGATTGTGGAAGATTGCTGCGTTGAGCTGGGCGCGGCCGTCCGCGAACACCGACTTGAAACCCAGCTCGAACGTCTGCGATTTCTCGGGCTTGAAGGGGGTTTGGGTCTCCGAGATATTCAGCGCGATCAAGGCCAGGATATCTTCCGCCGGGTCACCGCTGGGTGGCTGACTGAACTCCCCGTTGAATCCGCCACTCTTAAAGCCTTCGGCGAAACGCGCATATAAGTTGAGCTGATCGCTGAACTGCCAGGCGGCCGAAAACATCGGTGTCGTCGCCGAGAAGGTTTCCTTGGCGGAAGTGCCTTCGGGGATCAGGTAGAAGAACGGGTCCGCAGGATCCTGACTGATGCCAAAAGCCCGCTCCAATTGTTTCTCTTCGCGGGTGTAACGGAGTCCTGCCGTCAGCGTCAGCGGCTCGATCGGTCGATAGTCGACCTGTCCATAGCCCGACCAGGCATCGGTCTTAGTGGCATAGCGGGAATCGAAAAGAGCCCGACTGGCCGGATCCAGACCAAAGAAACGTTGCGGATTGTTGGTCGCGCCATCGTCCCCGAAATAGTAGATCCCGCCGACGAAATTCCAACGGTCGAAGCTTCCCAGCAACTGGAGATCCTGTGAAAGCTGGTCGTAGTCGGTGAAGCGCTGCGTCACCACCACGTCGAGCGGCGACCCATCCAGATCCAGAGAGTCGTTCCATTCGAGCTTGCGATAGCCGGTGATGGACTTCAACGTGAGTCCGTTGGAGAGATCCTGGGTAAATGTCAGGGCGTGGCCCTGGATACGAGCCTGCTCGAAGGAAGGCGCATCTACGCTTGCCTGCTTCTTCCGTTCATCTGAGGCGAACGCACTGAGAAACGGCAGACCGGCGCTGTACAGCTGCGTGAAATTGTTCGACTGATCGACATTGGAATGATCGAAACGGTACTCCGCCAGCAGGGTGTCGCTCAGGTCGTAGTCCACCGCCAGTCGGAAGCCGTCATTGGCGCGGTTGTTGAGGTCCTGCCGGGAACTGAGTCGGTCGGTCTTGACCCAGCCATCGCGACGCTCGCTGCGCGCCGCCAACGCGATACGGGCATTGCCGATCTGCGGCAGGTCGACCGATACCTTCTGCACCATGGCGTTGTAATTGCCGATATCGAGGCTGGCCTGGCCGCTGAACACGCCGCTGGGACGACGGGTCACCAGATTGATGGCGCCCGCCAGCGTGTTACGCCCGTATAGCGTCCCCTGTGGGCCACGCAGCACTTCGACGCGCTCAAGGTCGACAACGTTGAAGATGCCGCCCTGCGACTTGCCGATGTACACGCCATCGACATACACCCCCACCGCGGGATCCCAGTAGATGGCCGGGTTGATCTGGGTGATGCCACGGATGGAGATCTGCGAGATGGTGGTGTTGGAGATGGTCTGGCTGATCTGCAGGCCCGGCGCCAGCGCGTTGAGGTCGCTGACATTCTCGATCCCGCGTGACGCGATCTGGTCACTGGAGAATGCGGACACCGCCATCGGCACATCCTGCAGGCGCTCCTCTCGTCGCTGCGCGGTGACCACGATCTCTTCGATCTGGGTGGTGGGACCTTCGCTGTCGGGCGCGGCCTGTGCAAAGGCCATCGAACTACAGGTGACGGCCAGGAGGCCGCCCCACAGGGGGACACGGTCGTGCATGGTTCTCCTCACAAAATCGGGTATTGGTCGGGCAACTCTTGCGGTTGCTCCGTCGGTCTTGATACGCCCCTTGTGTTGGGTCGGCCTCCCTCGTTCCAGTGAGTTTCTGGTGAGTCGGTCATGCATCCGGACGATGCCGATGCCGGACGGTCAGTGCCACCTTTCGGCTCCCGGGCCGCTCACGGTCCGTCCCTCAGGAGTCCCGCATGTCCCGTCTTGCCGGCAAGGTTGCCATCGTCACCGGAGGTGCCCGCGGGATGGGGGCTGCCACCGTCGAGCTGTTCGCTTCGGAAGGCGCCAAAGTCGTGGTGGCCGACCTGCTGGAGACCGACGGTCAGGCGCTCGCCGCGCGGCTCGGGTCAACCGTGCAGTTCGTGCATCACGATGTGACTGACGAGGCCAGTTGGGCGCGCGTGCTGGCAGCGGCACAGTCGCAGTACGGCGGCGTCGATGTGCTGGTCAACAATGCTGGCGTGCTGCTGTTTCAGACTTTGCAAACCACCGATTTGGCGGCCTTCGAGAAGGTGCTCAAGGTCAACGTCACCGGCGCCTTCCTGGGGATGAAGGTGGTGGGTGCCGCGCTGTTGGCACAGGGCCATGGGTCCATCGTCAACATTTCCTCGGTGGACGGCATGAAAGCGGCCAATGGTCTCGGTGCCTACTGCGCCAGCAAATGGGCCCTGCGCGGACTCACCAAGGTGGCGGCAATGGAGTACGGCCATCGCGGGGTGCGCGTGAACTCGGTTCATCCGGGGGGCGTCGACACCGCCATGGGCAACCCCTACGGCGAGACCCGCGACGATGTGAACAAGCGCTACCAGATGGTGCCGATGCAGCGAGTAGGCGATCCCATGGAAGTGGCACGCACCTCCTTGTTCCTGGCCAGCGACGAGTCGAGCTACCTTTGCGGCGCCGAGATCACCGTCGATGGCGGCATGGTCTGCGGCCAGTACTACGTCGGTTTCCCGGGCGCCCCCGGCGTGGCCTAGCGACGGACGCCGTCATTCGGGCTAGTCTGGCCCCATGTCCCGCTCCGAACGCGTCAGTCCCACTGCCTATGCCACCGGGCACTTCTGGGTGCGCCACGGGCTGTCCGACTCGCGCCTGTCGACGCTCCCGGGGCGGCTGCTGGACCGCGGGTTCGACGGATTCTCCCGCATCACGCAGCGCTTCGGAGGGGGGTCGCTGGAGGCCCTGATGCTGGCCCGCCACGCCGGCATCGATGCGCGGCTGGACCACGCCATCGCGGCGCTGGGGATCACCCAGGTGATCGAGCTGGCAGCCGGGCTTTCCGGCCGCGGCTGCCGCTACAGCGCGCGGCATGGCGCGGCACTCCGGTACATCGAAACCGACCTGCCCCACATGGCCACGCTCAAGCGAGACCTACTGGAAGACCAAGGGCCGCTGCCGGACCATCATCAGGTTTGCACCATCGATGTGCTGGCGGATCAGGGACCGGGCTCGCTGGCCGCGCTGGCCGACGAACTGGACCCGGAGCGCGGCCTGGTGATCATTACCGAAGGCTTGATGAACTACCTACCGCCCGCGGCGGCGGACCGCGCCTGGGCCCACATTGCCGCCACCTTGTCGCGGTTCCGCAACGGCGTGTACCTCGCCGATGTCTATCTGCTGCACCAGAACCGCAGTCTCGCCATGGCCGCCTTCGGGCTGATGCTCAGCACTTTCGTGCGCGGCCGCCTGCATCTACACCTACGATCGGAAGCCCATGCCCGAGATCGTCTCACCGGGCTGGGATTCTCAGAGGTTGCCGTGCTGGCGCCGCACGCCCTACCCGGCGCCCAAGCGGCAGCATCCGTGCCGGGCGGTGATCGGGTGCGGATTCTCGAAGCGCTGACCACCGCCCGGCCACGGCGACGCCAGCGCCCTACTTCTCGACGAACGCGCGCTCGATGACGTAGTCGCCGGGCTGTCCGATATGCGGCGAGATCTCGAAGCCGCGGGCATCCAGCAGGGCTGCGGTATCGGCCAGCATGCTCGGGCTGCCGCAGATCATCGCGCGGTCGGTTGCCGGGTCCAGTGGCGCAATGCCCAGATCATCAAACAGCTTGCCCTCGGTGATGAGATCCGTGAGCCGGCCCCGGTTGCGGAACGGCTCGCGCGTGACCGTCGGGTAGTAGTGCAGCTTGCCGCGCACCATCGGGCCAAACAGTTCGTCGCTCTGCAGCGTCTGGCTGAGGTACTCCTCGTAGGCCAGTTCGCTGATGCGGCGCACACCATGTACGAGGATGATCTGCTCGAAGCGCTCGTACATCTCGGGTTCCTTGACCAGGCTCAGAAACGGCGCCAGCCCGGTACCAGTACTGAACAGGAACAGCCGCTTGCCGGGCTTCAGGTCATGCAGCAACAGCGTGCCGGTGGGCTTGCGGCTGACCAGGATCTCCTGGCCGGGGCGTACGTTCTGCAACAACGAGGTGAGCGGACCGTCCGGCACCTTGATGCTGAAGAACTCCAGATGCTCCTCGTGGTTGGCACTGGCGATGCTGTAGGCACGCATCAGCTTCTTGCCGCCGACATCCAGGCCGATCATCACGAACTGGCCGTTCTCGAAGCGCAAGCCCGGATCCCGCGTGGTGCGGAAGCTGAACAGGGAATCATTCCAGTGGTGAACGCTGAGTACGCGCTCGGTCCCGATAGCGGCCATGCCACAGCTCTCCAAAGTCGATCCGGATCCCCATGACCCGGACCCACAGTGTAATCAGTTGAGAATGATTCTCAAAAGAAGCTTGGACACTATCTTTATGCCAATAAAGTTCTATTTAGTCCATTCATCATAGAAAGGCGGCATATCCTTCGAGGCCTGTGCGGCATAGGCCGGATCGCGCTTTTCGAGGAATGAGCGCACCCCTTCCTTGCCGTCGCCGATGCTGGTGTAGAACATCGCCAGCGAGTCCACCCGATGGGCCTCAATCGGATGCGGTTGCGCCGCATTGCGGTACATCATCTGACGCGCTAGGGCGATCGCCACCGGCGAGCGGTTGTCGACGAAGCGGCGCGCCAGTCGGGTGGCCTCCGCCAGCAGTTGATCTGGCGCCACCACGGCTTTCACCAGCCCACCGGCTTTAGCGTCTTCTGCGCTGAGAATATCGGCGCCATAGACCCATTCCAGCGCTTGGGAGATGCCCACGATCCGCGGCAGGAACCAGCTGGAGCAGGCCTCCGGAACAATCCCGATCTTGCCGAACACGAAGCCGATCCGGGCCTTTTCCGAAGCCAGACGCACATCCATGGCCAGGGTCATGGTGGCCCCAATGCCCACCGCTGCGCCGTTGATGGCGCCGATGACCGGCTTCTTGCAGTTGTAGATGGCGAGGGTGACGCGGCCGCCGGTATCGCGGACGCCGCGGTGAATGGCGGGGTCTTCCAGCCGCTGGTGCATGTCCTCCAGGGTCGGCTGCTGGGTCTCGTCGAGCCCGAACACGTTGCCGGGCACGGAAAGGTCCATGCCGGCGCAGAAGGCCTTGCCGGCCCCGGTGACGATGATGGCGCGGACCTCATCGTCATCGCTGGCTCGGTTGAAAGCGGCCACCAGCTCGTCGGCCATGGTGACGGTGAAGGCATTCATCTGCTCGGGGCGGTTCAGCGTCAGCGTGAGAATGCCGTCCTGCACGGTGTAATCGAGGGTTTCGTAAGACATCGGGTCCTCCGGTTGAGGCCGACAGGATAGGCCGGAACCCGCCCTCGCGTGTGCCGTCCCGCGGCACAAGCTTGCCATCGCTTTCTCAGATGTTTACATTGATTGCTGTAATCATTAACGAGGCCCTCCCCATGTCAGGGACTGCCCGCACCCGTGCCGCACCGCATGTGCAGACCGTCAACCGTGGCGATGTAACCCTCGCGCTCTACCGCTGGGGCAAGCCACGCCGTGGACAGGCGCCAATCCTGTTGCTGCATGGTTATCCCGACAATGCCGGGGTGTGGACCGCCACCGCCGAAGCACTGTCCGCCAACCACACGGTCTACGCCTACGACATGCGCGGCGCCGGGCGCTCCACTCGCCCGACCCGCACCGACGATTATCGCTTCAGTGAGCTGATGGCGGACCTCAGCGCCGTCATCGACACCATCAGCCCCAACCATGCGGTGCATCTGGTGGGCCACGACTGGGGCTCAATTCAAGGATGGGAAGCGGTGACCACGCCGGAGCTGGCGGTGCGTATCGCCAGCTACACCACCATATCCGGACCGTCGCTGGATCACGCCGGCGACTGGCTGCGGCGGCGGCTGCGCAATCCCCGCCAATGGCCGCAACTGGCCCGCCAGTTCGGGCATTCCTGGTACGTCATGCTGTTCCAGCTACCCGCACTGGCGCCCGCCGTCTGGCAGCTGGCACTCGGACGACGTTGGGCTGGCATCGTCTCAGGCCTTGAGGGCATCGAAGCCGAAACCAACCCGACCCAGACCGAGGACGGCCGCTATGGCGTGGCGCTGTACCGCGCCAACTTCCCGCCCAAGCTGGCCCGCCCGCAACCGCGGCCGACCGGCGTCCCGGTGCAGCTGGTGGTACCGACCCGGGACCCCTTCATGGTCAATGAGATCTGGGATGACCTGCCGCAATGGGCGCCCAATCTGACCCGCCGCGAGATCGATGCCGGCCACTGGCTGCCGCTGAGTGCACCCGACTATTTGGCGGACTGCATCGACACCTTTGTTCTCAACCAGGCCGAGCCGTCGCCAGCGCCCAGCCCGCGCAAGCCCCGCCGCAGCCGCAAGCAGGAGAATGTCGCATGAGCCGCGCCCGCAACCTGCCTCCGTTGGTGCCCCGCAAGGTGGCGTTCGATTGGTCGAATACGCCGCTGGAGTGGATCCCCGACCAGCCGTTTGTCAGCCACTTCGTCAACGAGATCAACCTGCTGCTGCCGGCCGGGGAGTTCTGGTTCTGCCGGGTCTACAACCAGGCGCTGCCGCTGATCACCGATGACCGCCTGCGCGAAGACGTCCGCAACTTCATGCGCCAGGAGTCGATGCACGCCCGCGCCCACGCCAGCGCCATCCGCGACTATCTCAACGCGCGCGGCATCGAAACCGACACCAATACCCGGCAGGAAGACCGCCTGTTCGAAACGCTGCTGGCCGACCAGCCCTTCGGCAAACCGCTGCCGGCCTGGGCGCAGCGGCGCTGGTTGGTATTCCGCCTCGGCATCATCGCCGCGGTGGAACACATGACCTGTGTGCTTGGCAACTACATCCTGCGCAATCAGCGCTGGCACCAGGCGGGCGCCGACCCGACGGTACTTGACCTGTTGAAGTGGCACGGCGCCGAGGAGATCGAGCACCGCTGTGTGGCCTTCGACCTGTATCGCCATCTCGGTGGCGGCTACCCGTCGCGGTACTACCTGGCCGCCATCGCCATGCCGGCCATCTTCGGCCTATGGGTACACGGCGCCGCGCATCTGATGAAACAGGACGCGCGCTTCGCCGAACGCAAGCCCAGCGTGTTTCGTCCGTGGATCTGGCTGGAGTGGATGCGGCAGGGGCGCGCCGGCTGGTTGCCATCGCCGTTCTGGCTGGCCTTGAAGGAGCTATCGTTCTTCAGCCCCGCCTACGATCCGCAGACCGAAGGCTGCACCGAGGAGGCGCTCGCCTACCTGCGCACCTCGCCGGCCGCCGCCTTCGCAGCGATGGCGCCCAAGGCGGCCGCTTAGGCCGGGTCCCGTGGCTCGGTGTCCGGCACAAAGGCGGCGCCATCCGGGATCGGCCCGCCACGCGCCACGCCCCAGAACTCCGGTACTTCGATGATCAGGGTGGCGAGCACCCCCAGTGCGGTGAGGATGAGGGCCAGCCGATCCGGCCACCAGCCCCAGTCCAACCACAGCAGATAGCCGATCACCGTCAACAGGCTGGCGACGAAACCGCCGCTGGCCATCCAGAAGAACTGCCGACGGTTGTTGCGGCGGGTGTCCCAGCGGAACAGAAAAGCCTCGTTGATGCCCGGCGGCAAGATCACGGACGCACGGCTGATCAACGCGCCGACCAGGTGCCCCCATTCGTGCACCAGATAGCCCGCCAGCGCCAGTAGCAGGGCGGCTGCGATCGCCGCGGGCCAGGTCCAAGTACTGTCCCCCGCCTGCAGATCGCGGGCCCACTGCAGCGCGTGCCAGGCGAGGGTCAGCACCAGCAGATCGCGGGCCAACACGTGTAGCGGAATTCGCCGTCGCAGGGCCGTCAGCATGGTCAAGCCTCCAGTAGCCGTCGTCCGGTGAGCTGCTCGCACACCTGCCACAGCCGAGCCCGTTGCGCGCCGTCGCGTGCGGGTGCCGACAGCGGCACCCGTACCGGCGCCCCGCGCATTTCGCCAAAGCCGCGGGGGCCCCAGAAATCGCCGCCGCCAACCGCCTCGCCGACGGCGGCCTGCAGCAGGCAGGCGGCCCCGGCTGCGGCGGGCTGGCCGAAGCCGCGCATGGCGATCCAGAACGCGAGGTCGGTCAGATGGTCCACCACGGTGCGGCGCACCTGGCCGCGACGGCTGTCGCCGATGCCGGTCCGCGCCACCCCCGGATGGGCGGCCACCGAGATCAGCTTCGGGCAGGCCGCCCGGCTGCGATGGTGCGCTTCCATCGCCAGCATCAGGCAGGCCAGCTTGGCCTGGTTATAGGCCGTCTGCGGGGCGTAGTGGCGGGTGGCCTGGAGGTCGTCGAAGTCGATGACTGCACGGCGGTGCACCAGACTGGAGGTCCACACCACCCGCGGTGCCGTACTGGCCATCAGGGCCGGCCACAGATCGGCCATCAGGGCGAAGTGGCCCAGCACGTTGACGCCGAACTTCAGCTCGAAGCCGTCGGCGGTTTCGGCGCGCTGCAGCGGCGGCAGCAGGCCCGCATTGGCCACCAGCAGGTCGATCACCGGATAAGCCGCGCGCCACTGTGCCGCCGTCTCGCCGATGGTGGCCAGTCGACCCAGGTCGAGCGGTCGGAACTGCACGCAGGCCTGCGGATGGGCGGCCGCGAGATCCCGGCACGCCGCTTCGCCACCAGCGACGTTGCGGTCGGTGAGCACCACGGTCGCCCCGAGCGCCGCCAGGCCACGCGCGGTCTCCAGGCCCAAGCCGCTGGCGGCCCCGGTGACCACCGCGGTGCGGCCGCGCAGACGGGTCGGATCGGCGCGGATCACGGCGCAGCGGCAGGCTGCCGATTGAGCGCCACGTCCGGCGGTGGCCGCAGCGCGCAGTGGGTACCGGCGGCGGTGTACATGCTGGTGACGCATTCGTTGCAGGCGGTACAGCCGGACGTGGTGGCGCGGCCATCCTGGAACTGGTTGACCAGATCGGGGCTGTGAATCAGTGCACGACCCATCACCACGGCATCGAAGCCGTCCGCCATCACCTGTTGCACGCCATCGACCGACTTGGCGCCGCCGAGATAGGCCAGTGGCATGCGCACCGCTGCACGGATCTGCCGCGAGTGCTCGCGCAGGTACAGTTCACGGAACGCCACCTTGGGTTCCATCAGCCGGGTGATCCGCACGGCCATGCGGATCAGCGGGTTGTCGATACTGCCGGTCACGGCGCTGGCTGGCATGTTGCTGCCGAAGATCGCCCACGGAGCCTCCACGTTCATGCCGCCGGACAGCACCAACAGGTGGGCCCCCGCAGCCTCAAGCGCCCGGCAGGTGACGATCACATCGTCGATGGATGCACCGCGGCGATGGCCCTCGGTCACGCTCAGCTTGGCGATCACGGCCATGTCGCGACCCACCGCATCCAGCACCCGCGACAGCACCTCCACCGGATAGCGGGCACGACGCGCGGCATCCCCGCCGTAGTCGTCGCGCCGCCGGTTATAGGCCGGCGACAGGTACTGGCTGAGCAGGTAGCCGTGCCCCATGTGCAGCTCGACGGCGTCAAACCCGGCCGCACGAGCGCGACGGGCCGCGGCGACGAAATCGTCGGCGACCGCGTCCATGTCGGCGCGCGTCATCGCGGTCTTGCGCAGGCGGCCCACCATCACCCCGGGCGGATTGAAGCCACCGGAGGCACTCAGCGGTGCAGCGGTCGACAGCGCCGGCAGAAAGGTGAAGGCGCCACCGTGAGTGAGCTGGGCGCTGGCCGCGCCACCGGCGGCATGGACCGCTTCGGTGAGCACACGCAGATGCGGTTGGCTGGCGCTGTCCATCAGCACCTGGTCCTCGAAGGTGCGGCCGTCGGGACTGACCGCGCAGTAGGCGACGGTGGTCAGTGCCGCGCCACCTGCAGCCATGCTGCGATGGTGTTCGACCAGCGCCTTAGACGGCACCCCGCCCTTGGCCATGCCTTCATTGGTGGCCGACTTGATGAAGCGGTTGCGCAGTGACAGCGGCCCCACCGCGAGCGGCGCGAACGCCTGCGCCAAAGCGCTCACGCGCGGCCCCGCTGCAGGAAGGCTGCTAGGCGATGGGCGAACAGTGGCGTGCCGGCATTGTCCAGAAACTGCGCCCGTTCGGCGTCGAGTTGCGCCTGCAGGGCCGCCACTTCGGCACCGTTCAACAGGCGCTTGAATCCCTGCAATACCTGCAACGGGTGCCGCGCCAGCTGCGCGGCATAGGCCCGCCCTGCGGCCATCAGATCCGGCGCTGCCACCACTTCGAATACCAGGCCCAGGGCCTGTGCTTCCGCAGCCGGTAGGTGATCACGGGCCAGCAGAATGTCGAAGGCCCGCTGGCGTCCCACACGCTGCATCAGAAAATGGCTGAGACCGCCGTCCGAGGTGGTCCCGAGCGCCGGATAGCCCGGCACGAAACGGCTGTTGTCGGCGGCGAATACCACGTCGCCGCTCAGCGCCAGCGAAAAGCCGGCGCCGGCAGCAGCCCCGTTGACCAGCGTGATGACCGGTTGCGGTAACGCCCGCAGCCCGCGCACCGCCTCGTGCACGGCGTCGATGATGGCGGACAGCAGCGCGGTGCGCTCGCTGGAGCCACCCGCCTCGTGCATGGCACGGATATCACCACCGGCACAGAACAGCTTGCCCTCCGAGGCCAGCAGTACGACTCGGCTATCCCGGTCCTGGGCCAGCGCGCGCACCGCATCGCGCAAGGCTTCGGCCATCGCCAGATCGATGGCCGGCGCGCCGCCGGCCGGGCCCAGCCATACCTGAGTGATGCCGTCGTCGAGCGACTCGATGCGCAGGCTCATCAGACTCAGCCGAGGAAGGCCTGGCCGCCGTCGGCGGCAATGCTCTGGCCGTTGATGTAACGACAATCCTCGCCACACAGCGCCACCACCAGACGGCCGATATCCTGCTCGCAATCGCCCACCCGCTGCTGCGGCACGGTGGCGATGAAGGCCGCCGCTTCTTCGGGGCGCTCGCGCGTCCACCAAGCCATCGCCGGGGAGCTGGCGAGCGGCAGGATGCAATTGGTCCGGATGCCGTCCTGGGCCCACTCACAGGCTGCGGCACGGGTGAGCTGGCGGATCGCTTCCTTGACCGCACCGTAGGCACCGTAGCCACTCATATCCCAGCGCTTGGACGCCGGTGAGCCGAGGTTGATGATGTTGCCATCACCCTTGAGGTGCGGATAACACAGCTTCATCAGCCGAAACGTGGCCAGCGGGCCCGATTCCCAGCCGGCGGCAAAAGCCGCTTCGCTGACCTGCTCCAGTGTGCCGAGCGGCACTTCCTGGGCGTTGTTGACCAGGATGTTCAACCCGCCGAGCTTGCCAACAACGGTATCGACACAGGCCTGCAGGTCGGCTGCCGACTTGACGTCACAGGCCACTGCCAGCGCCTTACCGCCACGTTCGCCGATCATCGACACCGTGGCCTCCAGCTTCGACAGGGTGCGCCCGGTCACCGCAACTGCCACCCCTTCCGATGCCAGGGCCAAGGCAATGCCCTGCCCCACGCCCTGTCCCGCGCCGGTGACCAATGCCACCTTGCCTTCAAGCCCCGCCATTGGGTTCTCCTCCCCATATCGATGCGCTGCAGTGTGCGAGCGCAGGGCGGCACCCGCCTAACCCGCGTGGGGTAGATCGACCAAGGTCCGCAGCCGAAACCCTCTACACTGGGGCGCCCTGCCTTCCGGAAACCTCATGGCCAAGCCCAACTACAACTTCGAAAAGCGACAACGCGAGCTGAAGAAAAGCAAGAAGCAAGAAGAGAAACGCCAGAAAAAGCTGGCGAAGGGCGACGGCACCGACACACCGGCGGATCCGGTATCGCAGCCATGAGCAAGGGGATGGATCGCAAGAAGGAACCCAAGAAAAAGCCCGCGCTGAGCCTGCTGGAGAAGCGCGCCGCCAAGGCCGAGAAGGCCCGCAAGAAGTAGGGCGCCAGCGGATGCGTACTCCCAAGGGCCTGCAGTCACTGGTCGACGAGGGCATCGTCGATGCGGTGCTGCGCCAGCTCAAGAGCGGCAAGGAGGCCTCGGTCTTCATCGTCACCAGCGGTGGCCGCACCCGCTGCGCCAAGGTCTACAAGGAGGCCGAGCATCGCGGCTTTCATCGGCTCGCCGAGTATCAGGAAGGCCGGAAGACGCGCGGCAGTCGCGATGCCCGCGCCATGAACCGCCGCGGTCGCCACGGCCGGAAGGTGCAAGAGGCCGAATGGAAGAACGCCGAAGTCGACGCGCTCTATCGATTGGCGGCGGCCGGTGTTCGGGTACCACAGCCTCAGGGCGTCTATGACGGCGTGCTGCTGATGGAACTGGTGGTCGACGCTGACGGCCATGCCGCACCGCAGCTGCATGCTGTCGACATGACCTCTGATCAGGCGCGTAGCCACTTTCGCTTCATGATCGATCAGATTGTGCGAATGCTCTGTGCCGGCCTCATCCATGGCGATCTGTCCGAATACAACGTGCTGGTCGATGCCGACGGCCCGGTGATCATTGACTTGCCGCAGGCTGTGGATGCTGCCGGCAACAACAACGCCTTCCGCATGCTGGAACGCGATATCAACAACATGCGAGCGGTGTTCGCGCGCTTTGCCCCCGAATTGGCGGACACCGAGTACGCCCCGGAAATCTGGGCGCACTATCAGGCCAGTTCGCTGACCCCTGAGACCCTGCTGACCGGGCAGTTCGAGCATGAGGACCGGGTGGCGGACGTTGACGCCGTGCTCGACCAGATTGAGGAGGCGCGGCGCGAGGCCGAGGCACGCGAGCGTGGGCGCCTGGCCGCAGAAGCGGCCGACGACTGAGCCGAGTACGCCAGGCAGTCAGTGCACCTGGTCGGTCCAGACCTTGAACCCAGACAGCGTGTTCTGGCCAAAAGCGGTACTGATCGCGACATCCGCCGCATCGCGGCCTCGCGCGATCAGCACCCGTCCGATCCTCGGCTCGTTGTTGCGCGCATCAAACGTGTACCACTGTCCCCCCAGGTACGCCTCGAACCAGCCGGCGAAGTCCATCGGGCCGTACGGCGGCGGCATGCCGATGTCGCCGAGGTAACCGGTGCAGTAGCGCGCCGGAATATTCATGCAGCGGCATAGGGCGACCGCGAGATGGGCATAGTCGCGACAGACGCCAGTGCCCTCCTCGAAGGCCTGAAGGGCGGTCTTGCTGGGCCGTGCGTGGGCGTATCCGAATACCAGATGGGAGTGAACGAAATCGCAAATGGCCTGCACCCGCGGCCACCCCGGCGCGGTGCCCGAGAAGCGGGCCCAGGCCATGTCCGATAGCTGCTCGGTTTCGCAGTAGCGACTGCCCAGCAGGAACAGCAGCGTCTCCGCCGGAAGGGTCTCAACCGGGTGCTGGCCGGCTGTCACCACCACCGGTTCGTGCTGCCCACTGTCGCGCACCACCGAATTCGCTGTCATGACAATCCGGCCTGCTGGCGCCACCAGCCGAATGCAGTCATTGCCGTAGCTATCGCGGTACGCCTGGTATGGCACCGATGGCGTGGTCACCAGTGGTCCATCGGTGACGATGTCAGCAGCGCGGCTCTGGTGCACCCCCAGAGTGAGGATGAACGGCGTTGGCTTGGGCAGTTCATAGGCCAGCTCGAACCCGACTCGGATCCGCATCGGTCGCGTATCCGGCGCCATCACCGAGACACCAGGGGAATGGCCTGATTGAACAAGCTGGCCAGGCGCCCCGCCCAGGTCTTCTGCCCCACCTCGTCGGCTATCAGGTCCTGGCGAATCTCGATGCCGACATGGACCAGGCCAACCGACATGGCGTGGAAAGGTAGGGTGTAATCGATCTCGGTGGCCAGTCCATAGGGCTCGTTGTCGCCCACTTTGAGCCGTTCATCCCGCCTGAGCAAAGACAGCAATACATCCGCCAAACGCCGGTCCTGAAGCGCCATCAAGCCAATGTCCCAGGGGCGTTGCTCGCCGCGAAATCGGGGCGTGAAACTGTGCAGCGACACCAAGATGGTGGGCTGCCGGACACGCTGTGCGATCAGCGCCGAAAGCTGATCATGGTAGGGCTGAAAAACCGCCTCCCGACGGGCCGCAATATCGGCCGGCGGCAAGTCGCGATTGGCGAGGATATCCCCCCATTCACTGACCGTCGGTATCGCGTCATTGGCGGACGGCTGTCGGTTGCAGTCGATGACCAACCGTGAATACGCCTGTTCCACCAGCGTCGCATCCAAGCGTTCGGAAAGCCGCCGTGCAACACCAGCCGCGCCGATGTCCCAGGCAATGTGGCTGGTCAGTTGGGTTTCGGTCAGCCCCAGGTTGCCGAGCGATCGCGGCAGCCGCGGGCTGGCATGGTCACAGGCCAACAGCACCGCGGAAGCGCCATGCGGCCGCGTCACCGTCACCGCAGGCGGCTCATCCTTGTGCAGCAATCCCGGCCTCATGCGCAGCAACCGCGCAAGACGCCACAGCGCCGGCCGATCCGGCAACGCCGGCCCGCGGCCGCATCGGCTACGAATACAACAACTTGGAGGGGGGACATGGACAACCGTGGGAGACGCGCCGACTCGGCGAGTGACCAGCATGCGCGCTTCTGGCCGATCCGTCTGTAGCCAATCACCCCAACGCCAGCGCTGACGACCGGGTGCTCACACTGGGTGGTGCCGCGTCGAGTGGCTGATGGCCATCAGCGGCGTCGCATCTGTGTCGACACCAGCGCACTCCAGGCTTGCAAGGCTTCGTCAACCGTGCCTTCCGGCATCAGCGGGGCATCAAGGGCGAGACCGCGCAACATCCAGCGGTTGAGGTGCATCATCGTGGTGACCTCATGCACCGCCTCCGATTGGGGCTCAAACAGCTGCGTTGCGACCTGGGTGATGTTGGCTTCCAGCTGCAGCGCCAACACCCGGAGGCGCTCTGCCAGCGCCGGATTGCGACGACTGGCGATGAGTAACTCCAGATAGACCTCATTGACCTCGCTGGCGAAGAACTCCCGCCACACCGCATCCACCAGGGCACGCAGGTCATTGCCACCCGAGACCACGGTGCTGAGCACGCTGGCAAGGCGCGCATAGACCTGATTCATCAAATGCTCGGCGGCTGCCAGCAACAGCGCCTCCATCGAGGCGAAATGGTGTGCCCAGGCGCCCCGCGACACCTTGGCCCGCGCGGTGACCTGGCTGAGGCTGGTGCCGGCATACCCGTGGTGGGCAAGGCAATACAAGGTGGCATCGAGGATGCGGCCACGGGTTGCGTCGCGCCGTTCGGCCTGGCTTGGACGGCGCGCACGCGGTTTGGACGAAGAGACGGTCATCGGGTTTCCATCGGCAGTGGCCAGCATAGCGGTTTCGCTTTCATCGCTGCGGCAGCCGGGTTTGACAGCGGGGCGTCGGTCACGGCATTTTAGATAAAGACCGACTGGTCTGTTTGTTAAAGAATAACAGCCTGAGACCTGGAGCATGACCGCCTGTAACCGCTTGCCCCGCTGCCCGACACGTACCGCCATCTGGTCGCTGGCGCTGCTGACCCTGCTGGCAGGCTGCAGCGGTTCGCCGCTGGACGCCCCCGACGGCGCGCCATTGGACACCGCGATCAGCCGCGAAGCCCTGCGCTTCCAGACCAACGATGGCGCGACCCTGTTCGCCCAACTGCGTCGTGTCGGCGCACCACGGCCCAAACCGGTCATCGTGGAGTTCAGCCCTTACGGGATGGGCTCGGACGTACCCGACTTCGGCCCGGATTATCACCATGTATTCGTCCATGCCCGTGGCACCGGCAACAGCACCGGCAGCTGGAGCGCGGTGGGGCCACGGGACCAACAGGATGTGGCGGAGTTCGTCGCCTGGGCCTGCGAGCAGCCCTGGAGCAACGGACGGATCGGCCTGTACGGATTCTCGGCCAGCGCGATCGCGGTCTATAACGCCCTGCACCTGCCGCTGGCCTGCGTCGAAGCGGCCGCGCTGATGGCGGGCACCGCCGATCTCTACCGTGACCTGCTCTATCCCGGCGGCATGCCCAACCTGGTGCCCGCCGTCGCGGTGGGGCTGGGTGTCGGCGGGCCACTGCTGGCCAGCACGCCCAATCGGCTAATGGCGGACTTCGGCCTGGTCCCGCTGCTGCGATCCGGCCTGGGCTTGCTCAGCATGTCGATCGACGTGCTGGGCCAACCCGTACAGAACGACTATTGGCTGGAACGGGTACAGCGTCCGGGTCCCAACCGCTTTCCGATACTGGCCAACACCGGCTTCTACGACGTCGAGTCGCGCGGCCCCTTCGAGAGCTACCAGATGCTGCGCGACCAGGGCGTAACCGTCCATCTTCGTGCGCTGGGCGCCCACGATGGCTTCCCGTCCGGGACGGAGGGCCCGTTCCCTACCTACCAACGCTGGTTCGACCGCTTCCTGCGCGACGTCGACAACGGCATTGATCGCGAACCCCCGGTACAACTGCTACTCAGTGACGGCAGCTATCCCTCGATGATGGAGGGCGCTTGGCTGCGGCTCGACGGCACCGACTGGCCGCTGCCGGGCACCCGTTGGCAGACCTTACATCTTGACCCGGTCCGCGGCGGCGCCGCCGCCTCGCTCAACAACGCCAGCCTGTCGCCGCAGCCGGCCGCCATCAACGACCGTCAGCGCTATCTCGCCCTGACCTCACTGGGGACGGCCAGCGACCCCAACACCACCGCCACCATCGCCTCCGCCGGTGCGTCAACGCTGTTCGACCTGCTGCCCTTTCTGGTGCAGATGAACCTGATGGAGCCCCTGGGGCTGACCTACACCACAGCGCCCTTGGCGGCGGATGTGACCGTGCTGGGGCCGGCCACCCTGAGCGTGTTCGTCTCGGGCCTGCTACCGCAGGCCGACCTCCATGCGGTGATCGCCGACGTGTGGCCCGATGGCAGTGCCCACGCAGTGGGCTTGGGGCGGCTTCGCACCAGTTTCCCGAATCTGGTCGAAGCCCGTTCCCGCCATGACGCGGAAGGTGAGCTGATACAGCCCTACAACGATTTCTCGTCGAAATCCTTCGCCGCGCCCGGCGAAGTGCGCGAGTACCACGTTGAGTTCTGGCCCATCGGCAACCGCTTCCGCGCGGGACATCGGCTGCGGCTCTATCTGGTCGGGGCGCCAACCTTCGCACTGCCTTCCCCCAACCTCAACACCGTCCACCTGGGCGGCGATACCCCCTCACGCCTGCGCCTCCCCGTCGCCCCCGGTAGCGACTTCTGCGCCGCCTTGTCGGATCGCTGCTGATGCTCACCTGAGAACTGCCATGTCCAACACCTCGCTGTATCGCAAGAACTGCCTGATCACCGGCGCCGCCAGTGGTATTGGTCGCGCCACAGCCATCGCCGCCGCCGCAGCCGGGGCCCGCGTGTTTCTCACCGACATCAATGCGGTTGCCCTGGTGGCGGTCGCCGAATCGATCACCGACCAGGGCGGCGATGTGGCCCTCCAACGTGCGATAGACATCACCGATCTGTCGGCGGTGCAGGCCTTCGCCGACGATATCCATGGCCTGTTCGGCAGTCTTGATGTGGTGATGAACATCGCCGGCATCTCGGTATGGGGCCGCGTGGAAGACCTCCAGCACCTGCACTGGCAGCGCTGCATCGACGTCAACCTGATGGGGCCCATTCACGTCATCGAGTGCTTCCTGCCACCGATGATCGCCGCCGGCCGCGGCGGCCACTTGGTTAACGTGTCATCGGCGGCTGGCTTGTTCGGCCTGCCCTGGCACGCGGCGTATAGCGCCAGCAAGTTTGGTCTGCGCGGCATCTCAGAGGTGCTGCGGTTCGATCTCGCGCGACACCGTATCGGGGTCAGCCTGGTCTGCCCGGGAGGCGTCGATACCGGGCTGGTGAACACCGTTGAAGTGGTCGGGGTCGACCGCGACGCGCCGGCTTTCGAGCGCCTGCGTGAACGCTTTCGTCGCGAGGCCGTCAGTCCGGAACAAGCGGCCAAGGCCATCCTCGCCGGCATACGTGACAACCGATATCTGGTGTTTACCTCGGCCGATATCCGCGTTGGCCACTGGTTCCAACGCAAGTTCGCCATGCCCTACGAGTGGGTGATGCGGCGACTCAACGACCAACTGCATCGCGCCGCAGAGCAAGCGGCATCCAAACCGCTTCAGGAGGAGCCCCGCCATGGCATCTGAACTTCGCTTCCGCATCCTTGGACTGCTGCTGGGCTGTATCACAGCCACCGCGGCAAGTGCCGTCGACTTCAAGCTCGCGGGTGCCGATGTGCGCGTCAACAACCTCATCACCATCGGCGCCCTGATGCGTATGCAGGACCGTGATTCCGACCTCATCGGCATCAGCAACGCGACACCCGGCCTATGCGTACGGCGGGTGTCGGCAGACGGTGACCCCAATCTGCGGTTCCGCGGGGACACCTGCACCACCGATGATGGCGGTGTCGGCAACCAGCGCGCGATTGATGCGCCTGGGACGTTCTCGGTCAATGGCGACGACGGCAACCTCAACTTCGATCGTCACGACATTGTCCACGCCACTGCCAAGTTGACCACCGATCTGTCGTTGAACTGGGAGGACACCCGCATTTTCGTGCGCGGCCTTTATTTCTTCGACGAGCGCTATGAGGGGCTCACCCAGCGCCACCCCGATACGACGCTGCGCGCGCCTACCAGCCCGTTCCCGCGCAGCGGCCGCAGCACCATCGGATCCGACCTGCGGCTGCTCGACTACTTCATCAGCCACAACTTCGAGATCGGAGATCGCTACGCCACTTTCAAACTGGGCAATCAAGTCCTCAATTGGGGTGAGAGCGCCTTCCTCGCCCTCAACAGTCTGAGTGCCTTCAATCCACCGAACGCGGCACTGCTGCGCCTGCCGGGCTTCGACATCAAGGAGCTGTTTGAGCCGGTCGGTATGGCGGTGCTCAACAGCGAAATCGGTAACGGCATCAACCTGGAGGTTTTCTATCAGTACGATTGGCGGCCGGTCACCATTGATCCCGTCGGCAGCTTCTTCTCGACCACGGACTTCGTCGGCGACGGCGGCCACTTCGCCATGCTGTCTCTCGGCAAGGCGCCGGAAGATCCCGAAGGTCGTTACCGGCCGGTGGACAACCCCGATGACCCGGCCGCCGCGCTCGGCTCCACGGCCAGCCGCACCGTGCAAAGGCTGCCCGACCGGGAACCTGAAGATGGCGGCCAGTATGGTGCGGCGCTGCGCGTGTTCGCTGACGAGCTCAACGGCGGTACCGAGTTCGGCTTGTATTTCGCCAACTATCACTCCCGCGTCCCGAGCGCCAGCATCAACGCCGCTGACGGAACCTGCGTGCCCTCCAACACCGGCAACCCGATCACCAATGGGATTGCGCTGATCGCCGCCTGCGGTATTCCGCCCACCAACCTGCTGGCGGTTTTGACCGGCGGGCCGTTCTTGCCAGCGTCTCGCGAAGCCTTGCCACTGGACACCGCGACCCTGTTCGTCGAGTACCCGGAGGACATCCGCATGTGGGGACTGTCCTTTAACACCACGGTCGGCGCGTACGCCCTGTCGGGCGAGTACGCGTTCCGCGAGAACCTACCGCTGCAGATTCACCCGATCGACCTGGTGCTCGCTGCCCTGCAACCGGCGCTGCCGGAATCCGACTACTCGGTGGCCGTCGCCACCATTCCCGGACGCCGTAGCGCCACCCCGGACTTCGTGCAGACCAATTACCGCGGCGTGGCGCCGACCCCGGGCATGTATATCCCGGGTTTCGAGCGCATGGGGGTCGGCCAGTTGGGCATGACCCTACTGCGTGTGTTCGGCAGCTCCAACCCCATCGGCGCCAGCCAGATCTTCGCCTTGATGGAAGTCGGCATGACCCACGTGCTCGATTTCCCCGAGCTTTCCGAGCTGCAGTTCATGGGCGGCGCTGCCGATGCCCACATTTCCAGCGGCGGCGACGGGCGAACCGGAATCAATCCGCGTGATGTGCGCAGCGACCCCAACGATCCGTCGACCAATGTCTCCGATCCGCAGATGCGTCAGAACCCCTCGCCACAGGATCCCAGCAGCTTCGGCACCGAGTACTCCTGGGGCTATCGGGCGGTGTTGATGAGCCGCTACGACAACCTGCTGTTCGGCGCCAATATCGAGTTCCTGACTGCATTTTTCCACGACGTCGAAGGGGTCTCGCCCGGGCTCGGCATGAACTTCATTGAAGGGCGCAAGCAGATCCTTACCGGTGTGCGATGGGACTACCAATCGACCTGGCTCGGCGAGCTCCGCTACACCGTCTACACCGGCGGCGGCAAGCGCGATCCGCTGCGCGACCGCGACAACCTCCTGCTGTGGCTCGGCTACCAGTTCTGAGCCCCCACATCTTTCGTCTGGACCTCATCATGATGCGATCACTTGCTCTTCTGCTGCTGGCCTTCGCCAGCAACGCAACCCTCCATGCCGCCGTCCCACCCGAACAGGCGGAACGTCTCGGCCGTGACCTCACCCCGCAGGGCGGCGAGACCGCCGGAAACGCCGACGGCAGCATCCCCGCCTGGACCGGCGGGCTCACCACCGCACCCCCCTGCTACCAGGGTGAGGGTCATCGCTATTGCGACCCATTCGCCGACGAGACGCCACTGTTCCAGATCACGGGTGACAATCTGGATGCATACCGCCCGCTCCTGTCGGCGGGTCAGCAGGCCATGCTCGAGCGCTATGCCAGCTATCGCATCGACGTCTATCCCAGTCACCGAACAGCCGCAACGCCCGACTTCGTCAATGCCGCCACTCGGCGCAACGCGCTGGAAGCCGAGCTGATCAGCAACGGCGAAGGCATTGCTGGCGCCGCGATCGGTATCCCCTTCCCCATTCCCAAGAGCGGGGTCGAGCCCATCTGGAATCACAAGCTGCGATACCGCGGCATCGGCGGCCGTCGCTACAACAACCAGTTCCCGGTGATGCCGGATGGCAGCTACATGGCGGCCAAGTTGCGTGAGGACGTGCGATTCGAATACAGCCAGCCCGACACCACGCCAGAATCGCTCGACAATGTGGCGATCTACTTCTTGCAGGTCACGCTGGCGCCTCCGCGGTTGGCGGGTACCATCGGCCTCATCCACGAGACCATGGACCAAGTGAAGGAGGCGCGCCGCGTCTGGGCCTATAACGGCGGTCAACGCAGACTGCGCCGCGCACCGAGCGTGGCCTACGACAACCCTGGACAGGCAGCTGACGGCCTGCGCACCAACGACCAGACCGACACCTTCAATGGCGCCACCGATCGTTACACCTGGAAACTGCTCGGCAAGCGCGAAATGATCGTGCCGTACAACGCCTACCGGGTGCACTCGGACCAGCTGAAATACACCGACATCGTCCACAAGAGCCACATCAATCCCGACGTGCTGCGCTACGAGCGCCACCGCGTCTGGGTCGTGGAGGCCGAGGTCAAGCCCACGACTTCACACCTTTACGCACGCCGCGTCTTTTACATCGACGAAGACACCTGGCAGATCGTACTGGTCGACCTCTATGACAACCGTGGCGCCTTATGGCGATGGCAGGAAGCCCACGCCTTTCAGGCGTACGACAAGGGCATCTTCGGCGCAGCGCTGGAAACCGTCTACGACCTGACATCCGAGCGCTATCTGGCGATGGCCTTGGACAATGAGGACGAGATGATCAAGGAGATGGATTTTCCGCTATCCCATTTCGACACCGGCAACGTGATGCGCCATGCCCTGCAATGACCCCCCCCTGTCGGTATTGCAGCCGGCAGGCGGTTGGCTCCCGGCCCAATCCGCTCGCCTGCCACCGAGCCGCCCTGACCAATGGAGTCTGCCGCTGCGGATTCTGTTTGCGCTGGGCCGGCGTGCGGCCCGGCGCCGCACCGGTCACGACGAGGTGCCCGCCCTGTTCGCCGTGCTGGCACGCAACCCGCGCTTGTTCTGGCCTTGGCTACGCTTTGCCGCACGCCTCATGCCGTACGGCAGCCTCCAGCGCCGACACACCGAGCTGGTGATTCTTCGGGTGGGCTGGCGCTGCCGTTGCCGCTACGAGTGGGGGCAGCACGTAGCCATTGGACTGCGGGAGGGGCTCAGCCGTGACGACATCCGGCGCGTGGCCGACGGCCCGTCATCGCCGGGATGGCGCCCACAAGAGCAGCTGTTGCTGCTGGCGACCGATCAGCTGCTGGATGGACACAGGCTGGATGCCGACACCTGGGGTGCACTCAGCGCCTGGCTGCCGGCGGCACAAATGATCGAGCTGACGATGCTGGTCGGGCACTACGCCATGCTGGCCGGCCTGCTCAACAGCCTGGAACTGCCCCTGGATGGCGCCGCCGAGGCGGCGCTTGCCTAGCCCGCCGCCGCGGGTGCGGCCACCGGCTGTCGCGCCAGATCCCGCGCCGCGAGATAGCCGAAGGTCATCGCCGGGCCCAGGGTGGAGCCGGCCCCGGCATAGGTCTTACCCATCACCGCGGCCGAGGTGTTGCCGGTGGCGTAAAGCCCCTCAATGACGCTGCCGTCCTCGCGCAGCACCCTTGCCTGTGGGTCGGTGAGCAGGCCGCCCTTGGTGCCGATCTCGCCCGGGTCCAATCGGATAGCGTAGAACGGTCCGTCGGTGAGCGGCCCCAGGCAGGGATTGGGATGGTTCTGGGGGTCGCTGTAGTAGCGGTCGATCGCCGTTTCACCCTTGTGAAAGTCGGGGTCTTCGCCCTTCACCGCATGCGCATTGAAGCGCTCGACGGTGGCGGTCAGCCCTTGGGCGTCGACACCGATCTTGGCGGCCAGCGCCGCCAGGCTGTCGGCGCGGTAGTAGACCTTGTCGAGCCAGTCCTTGGGCAGCGCCGAGTCCGGCTGCATCTGGCCGGGCAGGAAAAGGCCAGCTGGGTATTTCTTGCGGAACTGGGCATCGAAGATGAACCAGGCCGGCACCGCGCCGTTGCCCTTGGCGTCATCGGCGTACATGGCGGTCACCACATCCGGATAGGCCGCCGCCTCGTTGACGAAGCGCTGCCCCTTACGGTTGACGATGACGCAGCGCGGCATCGCCCGCTCGACGAACAGGGTGGTCTGCGAACTGGCGCCCGGCACGTGCACGGTGGGCGAACCCCACACCAGGTTCATGAAGCCGAGACCGGCGCCCAGCGCCTGCCC
Organism: uncultured Polycyclovorans sp.; assembly: GCA_964425915.1. GTDB lineage: Bacteria > Pseudomonadota > Gammaproteobacteria > Nevskiales > Nevskiaceae > Polycyclovorans. Next base: position 483,899 of record CAYROO010000002.1, on the reverse strand, counting down.
GGCACGGATGCCATCACCATGATTGATCGGCGGCGCACCGGTCCACTCGACGCGGGTGGGATGCGGCAGATACTGCTCGCGCATCTGCTGATTGGACTCAAAACCGCCGCTGGCCAGCACCACGCCGCGGCGGGCGCGCAAGCGCAGCGGACGGCCGTCGCGCACCGCCACCACGCCGCTGACGCGACCGTGTTCCTGAACCAGCTCGGTGAGACCGGTGTTCAGCCACAGCGGCACGTCCCGCTGCTTCAGGGCATAGCGCAGCTGACCCACCAGCGCCTGGCCCAGGGTCATGCGGCGGTCGCGCTTGGTCTTGAAGCGCCAGCCCAGATCCAGCCAGTAGCGCAGCATCATCTTCATGATGAGCCCGATCCAGCCCTTGCCCTTGGTGAACAGGGTGTGGGCCTCGACCTGGTTCATCGCCAAGCGCCCCATCACCTGGGTGCCCTTGAAGGGCGGGCGCTGACGGTCGAACTCCTCGCCCAGCAGGGCGGCGTTGAACTCCACCGGCTCCATCGAGCGGTGCCCGTCCATACCGCCCGGCTTGTTCGGGTAGTAGTCGGGATATAGCGGCACGCTGCGGAAGCGGACGTCGAAGGTCCGGGCCAGGTGGCGCACCATTTCCGGCGCGTTCTGCAGATAGGCGGCGATGCGCGCCTCCGGCACCTCACCGTCGGTGAGCAGCTTCACATAGCCCAGCGCCGCCTCGTAGGAGTCCTGACCACCGTTGCGGGCGATGTCGTCATTGCAGGGGATCCAGATGCCGCCACCCGAGACCGCCGAAGTGCCGCCATAGAACTCGGACTTCTCGATGACGAGCGCGCTGAGGCCTTCGCCGGCGGCACACAGCGCAGCCGTCATACCGCCCGCGCCGGAGCCCACCACCACCACATCGAACTCGGCGTCCCAGCCGCCTGCGGGTTCATTCATGCCCATCGTCCTGCCCTCCCAAACAATGAACCCCTCTTCCGTGGCCGAAAGAGGGGTGGATCGCGATCCGTGGTCGCGAGCTCAGATGAAGAAGTCGGTGTTCTCGCGGCCCAGCATCACGCCGCCGTAGTTGCGACCGAAGATGTCCGGGTTGTTGGCGTAATGCGCCCGCGCCGACAGGATGTCGGTGAAGAAGCGCACCAGCGGGAAGTCGGTGAAGATGCCGCGTCCGCCGCAGGCGGAGTGCAGCTTGTAGGCCTGTTCGCAGCAGCGATCCACCACCTGCGCCGCCTGATAGCGGAAGTGCAGGCGGCGCTCCACATCGATGCTCTCGCCCTTCTTGGCGGCGTCCATCAGCTCACTGAAGTTGCGGTCCAGCGCCAGACGCATCTCGTCGGCCGCCACGCTGGCATTGGCGATCGCCATCTGCGCCGGCACCTGTTCGGAGGTCTTGGCGCCCATGTTGCCGGTCCAGTTGCCGCCAAACTCCTTGAAGCACTGCACCATGCCTTCAAGGCCACCAATGGCGGCCGTCGACACCGCGCGCACGAAGATCTGCCCGAACGGCAGCTTGTACAGCGGTGCCGTGAAGGTCTCGCGGCCCGGGTTGGTGCCCATGAAGCCGTCGCTGGCCTTGTGGGTACGGTAATCGGGGACGAACACATCCTCGACGACGATGTCGTTGGAACCGGTGGCCTTGAGCCCCATGGTATGCCAGGTGTCCACCACCTTGAAGTCCGACTTCGGCAACAGGAAGGTGCGGTACTCCGGGGGCTGCCCCTCGTTGAAGATCAGGCCACCGAGGAACACCCAGTCACAGTGCTCGATGCCGCTGGAAAAGCCCCAGCGCCCACTGAAGCGGAAGCCGCCCTCGACCGGCGTCACCTGCCCTTTGGGCATGTAGGTGGAGGCGATCAGCACCGAGTGATCACCGCCGCCCCAGACATCCTCGGCCGCGCGCGGATCAAACAGCGCGATCTGCCAGTTGTGCACGCCCACCACGCCGTAGACCCAGGCGGTGGACATGCAGCCCTTGGCCAGTTCCATCTGCACGTCGTAAAACACCTGCGGATCCATCTCGTAGCCGCCGTACTTCTTCGGCTTGAGGACTTCGAAGAAGCCCGCCGCCTGCATGTCGGCGATGGTCTCTTTGGGAATGGCGCGTGCGGCATTGGCCGCTTCGGCGCGCTCGGCCAACTTGGGGGCCAGGGCGCGTGCCCGCTGGACCAGGACTTCCGGGCTGATGGGGACGGTTTTCGCGCTGCTCGCCTGCATGATGCGCTCCTCTTAAGGTCGCAGGGATGCCCGCCAGGGACGGCCATCCGGGATGGGATCGGGTTGCAATTTCCGCAGGAAAGCGCAAGCGCAACATCGTCCGAAATGAGTAACAAGACAAAGTGGGACAAGTGAAGCCCCAATCGCTGGCGATCGCCGCGTCGGCGTTCACTCAAACGGGTGATGCAGCCCCCGGGGGCCACCAACACACTGCCGACCAGGGTCCGGGCCCCATAAACAGGTGTCCGCGACAACATTCTCAGCCTCCGGCGACTGACCGGATGCATCGTCTCAAGAGCGGAGTCATTGCATGGCCACAACCCAGGATTACGGCCTCGGCGAATTCACCTTCCCGCGCGGCTGGTTCATGGTTGCCGAGAGCGCCGAGGTCACGGACAAGCCCAAGGCCGTGCGCTTCTTCGGTCAGGAATTTGCCCTCTATCGCGGCAAGGACAGTGGCAAGGTGATCCTGTTGGACGCCTACTGTCCGCACATGGGCACCCACCTTGCCCGCAACAGCACCAGCTATGTGGCGCAGGACGGGCCGGTCGAGGGAGACTCGATCCGCTGTCCCTACCACGCCTGGCGCTTCGGCCCGGATGGCAAGTGCAACCATATTCCGTACTCGAATGGCCCGATTCCGCCCGCCGCCAAAGTGCGCGCCTGGAAGGTGAAGGAACATCTCGGCGCGGTCTTCGTCTGGCACGACCCGGAAGGCGGTGAGCCCGACTACGAACTGCCGAGCATCCCGGAGTGGGACGACCCGGCCTGGGTCATCGGCCGCTATGACGACCTCGGCATGATCCACTCGCACCCGCAGGAGATCATGGACAACATCACCGATGTCGCCCATTTCGACCCGGTGCACGGCTCCCGCACCAAGTACTTCGAAAACGAGATCCGCGGCTTCAACGTGGTGCAGCGCATGGGCGGCGGTCACCGCACCCTCATCGCCGAGGGCGGGCCGCTGCTGGAGACGGTGGCGACCTACCACGGTCCGAGCCTACTGCTGACCCGCATGAGCGGCCTGTACGATTCCTGGATCATCATTGCCCATACACCGGTGGACGATGGCAGCACCTATGTCTGGCACAACCTGCTGGTGAAATCGCCTACCGGGCAGCCCAAGGCCACCGCCGAGGACGCCGCCCACGCCAAGGGCTATCAAGACGCCGCACTGGCCGCGTTCGCCCAGGATTTCGAGGTGTGGAAGCACAAGCAGCCCTGCATCAAGGGTTTGTTCGTGCAAGGGGATGGCGCCTTCCTGAAGCAGCGCACCTGGTACAAGCAGTACTACAACCCGCGCGGACAGCGCGAGTCCTTCCTCAAGGCCTCGGAAGGCGTACACCGGGCCCGCGGCATGGACGGCGCTCCGCAGGCCGCCGAAACAGCTCAGCCCGCTGAAGCACTGGGCTGAGCGGCCGCATCGGCAGGCGCTGCAACCGGGAGCGCCTGCAGCTTCGGCAGGGCATTCATGCGGGTACGGTCGTGCGCGGGCACCAATAGCAGGTTGGGCATCTGTGCGGCCAGCTGGTGTAGCTGAACGATGCGAGCGCGCACGTCGGCGGGCTGTACGTCCACCATGTTGCGCGTGATCCAAGGCCGCTCGGCCAATTCGGTCAACCCCTCGGCCTGCCACACCAGGTCGCCGATGAAGCCATAGCGCTGGCCGTCCGGCAGGCTGACAAACACGATGGTACTGCCCGGCGTGTGCCCGCCGGCCGGCACCAGCACCACGGTGCCGTCACCGAAAACGTCGTGACTGCGGTCGAACCCCAGGTAGGGACCGCCGTCGAAGTCGACAACATGCCAGGTGATCGCAGGCGCCAGCAGGCGTGCCAAAGCCGTCATCGGGCTGCCACTGCGGATGAAATCCAGCTCGGCCTGTGGCACCCACACCGGCACGCCAGGCAAATCGGCGAGGCCGCTGACGTGATCCCAGTGCGCGTGGGTGAGGATCACGCCCATCAGCTGGGATGGATCGCGCCCGCTGTCACGCAACTGCTGGGCCACCGGGGTTTCCGGCGTGTACTGCGCCAGCTTCTGCATCAGCTTGGGATTGGTGAGGAAATGGGTATCGACATCCTGGCCGAAGCCGCTGTCGATCAACAGACTGCCGCGGGGATGCTCCACCAGCACCGCATCCATGCCGAACACGCGCTCGTCGCCGAAGTCGCCGCCGCGAAACGCCAGGGCCGCCACTGACGCCATGCGTCCGGCATGAATCACCGACAGGCTAACGGCCGGCGGTGACGGGTAGGATGGCGCTGGAATCTCGGCCGCTTCGGCAAATCTGAGCGGCGCCGCGCGGAAGCTGAACGCCAGCAAGACCCCAAGCCCGACCAGGGCCACCAGCACAACCGGCACGATCCGCTTCATTCGATGTTCCCTCATCCCTCGCCGACGGCGGCTTTCATGAAGGCCGGCACATTGAAATCGTAACTCTTTTCCTCGCTGCGCCGGCAGATGCGCCAGCCCGCCTCGGTGCGGCAATAGGCATCGATGTACCAGAGGCCGAGAAACAGGGTATCGCGTCCCCCATCGGGCAGCGGCACGACCATTGGGTTGAAACAGGCCACCCGCCCACGCGCGTGGTCACCGTCGATCTCGAAGGCGGCGTTGCCGGTCAGATGCATGTAACCCGGAAAGTGCCCGAGCGCCTGGGGCAGCCAGGCCTTCACCGCAGGGTAGGGTCCATCAATGCCCCCCATCGCGCGGTAGTCGATATAGGCATCGGCAGTGAACACCCGGTCGAGCGCATCAAAGTCGCGCCGGTCGATGGCATTGGCATAGGCAATCACCAGATCCTGCAACGCGATGCGGTCCGCCAGCCGCTGCAGATCCGGGCTCATCCGCCCATCACCATGTCCGACTTGCCCCAGTACGCCTGCATCGAGGCGAACTTGCCGGCCTCATTGAAGGTCATCACATCGATCACCTGGATGTGGGCCTTGCCCTCGGGCATGTTCAGCCGCACATTGAACGCCATCGCGGCGGCATTGCCATGCGAGGCCCGGATCGGCGCCGCCAGCTCCAAACGGGCGCCGGTGGCCACCGCCATCTTGTAGAACGCGGCGATCTCGGCCTTGCCGCGCTTCAGCGGACTGCCGACCGGATCCTCGACGGTGGCGTCGTCGGCGTACAGGTCCGCCAGCGCGGCGGCGTCGCTACGATTGAAGTGATCGACATAGGCCTGCATGGCGGCCTTCATGGTGGTTTCGTCGGGCATGGGCTCGTTGAGGGCGTGAATGTGTCGCGATCTTGGTCCAGCCACGGCAGCGCAGACTCATCCATCCGGATGAACCGGGGGGCAAGCGTATTGCCTAGGCTGTAAGTGAACCCGACTCACCTCGGCATCGTCCCAGGTGATGGTTTTTTTGACCCAGCAACGTCATTTGTCCTTGACGCCAGGAACACCGGCAACGAATGCTAGCCCAGCCGGTCACATTCGCCCCGCCAGAGGGCGACCCCGGCGCCCTGAAGATCAAGGCGAGACCATGAGGAGAGGTAGGCATGTCGGTTACGGCCCTTTCGAGCGCCCGCAAAGCGGGCGGTGCTAAGTCGATGCGTGCGTCTGCGCGCCAACCGGTGCTGACGCTTGAGCGCGTCGATCCGTTACTCAACGCCATCTATGACGGCGCCACCGAGTCTCCGCCCTGGCGCTCGGCGATGGAGTTGCTGCGGAAGGAACTGCAGGCCGCTCACGTCACCCTGATCCTGCGCCCACCCTCCTCCGACAGCACCGGCGTGATGATCAACACCGGCGAAATTACGCGGCAGGGTGTGGAAAGTTACGAAAGCCACTTCTTCGCGATGGACCCGTTCGTGCGCCTCAATGAGGGCGACGTGGTGGCCGCGGAAGAACTGATCGGCCACGCCTGGCTGCAGAGTGCGGTCTATCAGGAATACCTGAAACCGCTCGATGTGCGCCATCTGCTGGGCGCCGATATCTATACCCGGGAAGGGATCGAATGCCGGCTGCGGGTCACCCGTGGCCACGATGCCGAGCCCTTCTCCGAAGACGACAAGGCGCTGTGCCGTTATCTGCTACCGCACCTCAAGCGCTCGATCCAGACCCACGCCCGCTTTGACTTCCTCGAATGCGAGCGCAAGCTGTTCGCCGGCACCGTCAACCGCATGCTGGTCGGCATGGTCAGCTATGCCCAGGATGGCCGGATACTTGAAACCAGCGACGAGGCCCGCCGCATTCTGGGCGAGAAGGACGGCATCTGGCTGACCGGTGACACCCTCTGTGTCGACAGCAGCCAGGAAAGCCGTGAGCTGCAACGCATGATTCGCCAGGCGCTGGCCGGCACCGAAAGCATCGACAGCGAGGGCGATCACAGCGACGGCCCCGGCGTGGTGGAGGCGATGTCGGTGACCCGTCCCTCCGGCCGCGCCAAGCTCGGCATCCTGGTGCGCACCATTCCCATGGGCGAGTTCTCCGAGAGCAAGCAGCGGCCGGCGGTGGTGGTGTTCCTGCGCGACCCCGAGTCCAACGCCGCACAGCCCTCTCAGGAATTGGTACGCCGACTGTTCGGCCTCACCCGCATGGAAGCCCAGCTGGCGATGCTGCTCGCCGAAGGCCTGACGCTGGACGAGGCGGCCGAGCAGATGAACGTGCGCCGCAACACCGCGCGTACGCATCTGCGGTCCATCTTCTGCAAGACCGGCGTTACCCGTCAGACCATGCTGGTGCGGTTGATGCTCAACAGCGTGCTCAGCCTCGGCTAGCAGCGCTGTTCACCTGCTGCACAGGCCGGCCCGCTACCCTGCGGGCCGGTTTCGTTGGAGCCCAAGGTGTCGCTGATCGAACGCGGGCGTCCGCTGCTGGTGCCGCTGGCGCTGCTGGCCTACGGACTGATTCTGGTGCTGGGCAACGTGCGCGGCCTCGGCCAGACCCTGGCCCCCGACACCAGCGACAAGACCCTGCACCTGCTCGCCTACGGCGGGCTGTCGGCACTGCTCTATCTGGGGCTGCGTCTGCCGCCGCTGCGCCGCAGTGCCATCATCCTTGGCGTCATCGCCCTGTTGGGTGCGGTCGACGAGACCGTACAGGCCTTCATTCCCTATCGCGATGCGGATCTGCGCGACTGGCTGGCCGATCTCGCCGGTGCTGCCCTGGTGTGCGCCCTGCTCAGCCTGCTGCGGGCGATGATGCCGCGTCGGTATCGCCGTCGCTGACACCGGGCGGGCGCGAGATCATCAGGGTCAGCAGGCCGGACAGCACGACGAAGCCGGCGAGGATCGAGAACGGCATGGCGTAGCTGCCGGTACGATCAAAAGCGCCGCCGACGAAGCCGATGGCGAGCAGCCCGATCAGGGTGTTCACCGGACTCATCAGGCCCATCGCGGTGCCAAACGACACCTGGCCGAAGCGCTCGCCGACCAGCGCCGCCCAAACCGGTAACTCGCCGCCGATGGCGAAGCCGGCGAGGCCGCAGATCACCAGCAGCACGGGGAAGCTGGGTCCGCTCACCAGCGTCAGCAGCTGCAGCAGGGTGCAGGCCACCGGCACCAGCAACAGGCGTCGCTTGTCGTAGCGATCGGCCACGGCGCCAAACAGCAGCTTGCCCAGAATCGAGCACACCGACAGGGCCGACACCAGCAGGGTGGCCTGTGCCAGCCCGATGCCGGCGTCGGTGGCATAGGGCACCAGCGAGGCCAGCACCGACTGGTTGATCCCGAAGATCAAGCCGACCGAAAACGCGATGAACCAGAAATCGCGGGTTCGCACCAGTTCGCGCACCGACCAGGCGCGCGATTGCGTCGCGCTGACGGTGGCATGGTCACTGGGCGGGGTCAGCCCGAGGTCTCGCGGCCGACTGCGGATGCGCCATAGCACCAATGCCCCCACCACCACGATGATCAAGCCGCCCTGCAGCACCAGGGCCAGCCGCCAGCCAAACTGGTCAAGGTTCCAGGCCATCAGCGGCACCACCACCACACCGCCGAGCGACGTGGCCACGGCCGCCAGCCCCAGGGCCTTGCCGCGATGGCGGATGAACCAGCGGGTCACCAGGGTATTGGCCGCTAGCGGCCCGATGGCAGCGGCGCCGGGCCCGATCAACAACAGGATGCAGACCGCACTGAGCGTCAGGTTGGGGGCCAGGCCGACCCCAACGAACCCGGCGCCCATCGCCAGGGTCCCGCCACCCATCACCCAGCGCGCCGGATAGCGATCCAGCAGCCGGCCCACGAAGGGTGCCGATAGGCCCATACCCAGGAGGAACAGGATCAGCCCGCTGTTGAGGGTGCCGCGGCTAGCCCCATAGGCCTCTGACACCGGCACCACGAACAGACCGAAGGCATAGGAGGTGCTGCCGATGGCAAACATCTCGCCAACGAACACGGCGGCAAGCACCCACCAACCGAAGTAGAGCGGTGTTTTCAAAGGGGTCATGTCGGCGCCTCGGCAAAATCGAACGGCAGCAGGGCATCGCCCAGCACCTGCGTACCGTCCAGGCTGTGTACGGCCTGCTGTGCATCATGAAGCAGGCGGCGGCTGATCGCCTGCTGGCCGCTGAGACCGCTGGCGAGCAGCCAGGTGGCCGCCTCTGCCATCAGCTCGACCGGCTCGATCCAGTCCGGGTGCCGCGCCTGCATCTGCGCCACCACCGGCGCCGCCGATTCGGTGGCGACAATCCGGTGCGGCTGCAGGCCATTGACGGTTACACCGCTGCCATGGAGCTCCGCCGCCAGCGCGTCGGTATAGCGTCGAAGCGCCGCCTTGCTGACACCGTAGTAACCCAGCGCATGCGTCATCCGCGCCGGCCCGGGATACGGCGGCGGCGGCTGACTGGCCATCTCGCTGCCGATATTGAGAATCCGACCCCACTGCCGCGCCCGCATCTGCGGTAGCAGTCGCTGGATGAGATCGACCGGCGCATCGAGATTGAGCGCCAGCATGCGCTGCCGGGCGGCCCGATCGATGGCGCTAGGCGCTGCGTAAGCGCTGATGCCGGCGGCGTTGTTGACCAGTATCTCGATGGCGCCAAAGGCCTCAGACGCGCAGGCCGCCAAACGGTCGCGGTCGGCGGCGTCCAGCAGGTCGGCCGCCACGGAGTGCGCCGCGCCGCCGGCGGAACGGATGTGATCCGCGCGCTGCGCCAATTCCGCCGCCGAGCGCGGCGAGGCGGTGATCACCACCGCGGCCCCCTCAGCCGCCAGGCGTCGTGCGATGGCAGCCCCGATGCCGCGCGAGGCCCCGGTCACCAGGGCCACGCGGCCGTCGAAGCGACGCGGCAGCACCCGCCTAGGCCGGTGGCAGCTTGGCGCCGGTCTTGGCCAGCAGGTGGGCCGTGATGTTGGGCGTCTCAGTGACGGGCGTGACGATCTCGAAGATGCGGCTGTAGGTGGCCCGCTTGATCTTCCACTGACCGTCCTGCTTGACGTAGGTGTCGCGATACAGGGAGGAGCCGTCGGTGATGATCTTGTTGCGCAGATCGAGGAACCAGTCCTTGAGATACCAGGTGCCAGTCGCGTCGGTGGGCGAGGTCACAGTGATTTCGGGATGATTGACGTGATGCAGGGCGATGGCTTCGCTGTGGAAGGCATAGCGCAGGGCCTCCATGATCTTGTCGCGCCCCTGCGCCTCGAATAGGTAGCTGCCGCCTTCATAACGGACGCTGGCATCCTCGGTGAACAGACCTTCGAGTTCGTCCCAGCCGGCGGTGTCGATGCAGCGGCAATAGGCGTACTTGAGCTGGCGGATCAGCTCGATATCTTCAAGCGGAAGTGACATGTCGTTCTCGTGGTTTGGTCGAAAGGCGGCGCGGCTCAAATGCCGAAGCCGCCGGATACGTTGATTTGCTGGCCAGTGACGTAGCCGTTGGTGGCGAGGAAGACCGCCGCGCTGCCGATCTCCTCGGGCTTGCCCCAGCGCTTGATGCAGAGCAGCTTCTGGGTTTCGTCGGTCCATTTCTGGTCGAACACGCCGCGCTTCAGCAGCTCCAGGAACATGCCGGCCTCGATCACGCCCACCAGCACGGAATTAGCGCGGATGTTGTGGCGCCCTTCTTCCTTGGCGATGCCCTGGATCAACGCTTCATTGGCCGCCTTGGGTGCCACCGACAGCCCGTCCTTGGCCGGCCACCACACGTGGCCGGCAGAGCCCAGGTGGACGTAGGAACCACCACCTTGCGCACGCAGATGCGGCAGCGTCGCCTGCACCGCATTGAAGAAGCCGTGCACCTCGATGTCGATGGACTGGCGCCACAGGTCGACCGAGGTGTCAGCGATGGCGACCTGCTCGACCACCGGGCCAGCCGCCCAGACCACGGTATGCAGGCTGCCGTGTTCGGCGATGGCCTCGGCCACCGCGGCCTTGACCGCCTCCGGCTCGCGGACATCAGCCGCATGGGCACTGGCCTTGCGCCCCAGCGCCTGGATGTCGGCCACCACCCGGTCCGCCACCTCGCGCTTGCGGCGGTACACCACGGCAACATCGGCGCCCGCGCGCGCGAAACTGCGCGCCACTTCCTGGCCGATGCCACCGCTGCCACCGAATACCAGTACTGCGCCCTGCGGGAATGGCGGGTTCGCCATCGTCGTCCTCCCCTGTTGTAGTGGGGACGATCTTTGCCCGCGCACCTCGGCGCGGCTTCACCCGCCCGGACGAGGGCTGCCGGTCAGCGCGGCCGGTAGAACCGTCTGGGGTCGAACAGGGCGGCGCTGGCGGGCAGGTCGGTGCGCACGTCGATACTGCGGTAGTGGGTGATGCGCCCGTCGCGCAGGTCCTCCATGGTGGCGGCCGACAGATAGGCCTGCCCATCCACTTGGCGCAGCGCGCTGGCCGAAGCGGTCAATCGCTTGCGGACCCGCTCGCCCTCGAAGAACTCCACGCGCAGCGGCAGGCAACTGGCCTGGTCCACCCAGGCGCGTACGCGCGTGTAGTCGGTACGATCGGCTTCGGTCGGCGCAAATGACACCACCCGAACCGGACGCTCGTCGATCACATCAGTCCCTTCGCTGACCAGCGCGCTGCCGCCCAGCGCGCCCGCCATCGGCTTGAAGTCGTAGTAGCTGAAACTGGTGCCGAGCAGCGCGCCATCGGCAAAGCTGCCGGTCACCTGCCGCACGCGTCGGACAGACGGCAGATAGACGTACACCCCGTCCTGCAAAAAGTCGCTGGACTGCACCAGCAGGTAGGCGGCGCCATCGAGGTAATCGGGGGACCGCACCTGCAGGGTGGCACGCACCCGATCGCCTTCTTCGGTGGCAACCCGCTGCGCATACAGCGTGCCGACCAGTCGCTCGATCAGTTCACCACCGTCGGTGCGGGTCTCCAACTCGACCTCTTGCGCCCGCAGTGCGCGCGGCACGGTGGCCTGGACACAGGTCAGCCAACTGTCGAGTGACAACGGGGTTTCGGCATGACCGAGCCCTGGCAGAAGGGCCATCACCACCACGATCCATCGTTTCATTGTCGACCTCCTCGCGGCCTGTCCGCGATCAGTATGTTGCACCGCAGCATTCTACACCTGCTCCTGCGCGTATCGGATTTCCTTAGCCATTGAGGCCCAGCAACGGGGCTCCGCGCTCGAGGCACCAGTACGCTGCCAGCCCGCCCATCGCATACACCGGCACTGCCGCCGCCCAGCGTGGCATCGCCGTGGCGCCGCGGGCCAACAGCGCCCTCAGGCCCAACAGCACCGCCACCAGTAGTAGCTGCCCCAGTTCGATCCCCAGGTTGAAGCCCAACAAAGCCGGAATCAGCGCCCCGGTCGGCAGGCCGATCTCGGCCAGTACGCCGGCGAAGCCCAGGCCGTGGAACAGGCCAAAGCCGAAGGCCAGCACGCCCGGCTGCTGCTGCCAGGCCCCACGCCGCTGCTTGGGCGGCCGCGCCGCTTCCAGTGCCAGCCAGAACAGGCTCAAGGCGATTAACCACTCGGTCAGCGCTGGCCACACCTGCAAGCGCCCGGTGGCGGCCAGTGCCAGGGTCAGGCTATGGCCCAAGGTGAAGGCGCTCAGGGTCCACACCAGACGACGTCTGCCGCGCACCAGCAGCACGATGCCCAGCACGAACAACACGTGATCCGGCCCCAGCAGCAGGTGCTCCACGCCCAGCCCCAGGTACTGCGGCAGCACTGACCGGACCGCGCCGGGCCATGGCAGGGTCACCGCCGGCTGTCCGGCATCCAGCAGCCAGGTATGGGCGGCGGCACCCTGCGGCTGCCAGCGCAGGATGACATTCACCGGCGTCGTCGTGAGACCGTCGACCGCCACGGTCTGCCCGGCCAATCCACCTGGGCAGTGCAGGGTCCACTGCCGCCGCTCGGCACTGCGAACGGTGTCCGGCACAGCGGCCGAGCGCGTCTCACAGGCGGCGGGCCAGCGCGGTTGCAGCTGGCGTGCGGCGACGCTGCCGGGCGTCACCTGCCAGCGCACGGTTACGGATTCGCCCTCAGATTCGAGCACCCACAGCGCTGGCGCCAACGGATGCGCGCCGGCGGCGCCGGCCAGCGCCAGCAGCCCCAGGACCAGCCAGCGGCAGCTCATGGCGTTGCCACCGGGTAGCGTTGCCGCAGCGCGGTCAAACCTGCCTCGGAATGCGCCCGGCCGTGTGCCGACAGCCAGCCATAGGCGCGACCGATCCGGCTGGGCCGATGCCCCGTGGCCGGCTCCACCGCCGACACCCGCAGCAGATGCCAACCGTAGGCCGACTGCAGCGGCGGTGACCACTGGCCCAGGGTCAGCGTCGGCAAGGCCTGTGCCAGCGCCGGGCCCCAGCGCTGCGAGACCGCATCGAGGGTGGCCGGCGCCTGCCGGTTACCCAGCAGCAGCGGGGTGCTGTCGACCTGGCCACCTTCGGCCAGCATCAGACGCGCGGCTTCGGCCGCCGCGCGGTCTTGGCCGAAATAGCGCTGTTCAAAGCCGTAGCGCAAAGGCGCATCGTCAGCATCCGCGTGCAGGGCGCTGGCGGGGATGGCGGATGGCGACGACAGCGCACGCCGCTGACGATCGATCAGCCGCCGCCGCGCCACCGGGTCAGCCTCGGCCATCCCCAACGCCAGCGCTTCAGCCAATAAGGTGTCGTCGTCGGCTTCCCGGTCGGGATCGGCCAGGCGCAGATTGCTGATCAGACGTGTCCGCACCACAGGATCCCGCGCATCCCAACCCGCCGCCAGCGCGGCCTGCAGCAGGCGCGCCTCATCGAGCGCATGGGCGAGCGCCGCGGCGGCTTCCTCCGGTGTCGGCGCGCGGCCGGTCTCCTGGCGCCAGGCCTGGGTCACCTGTGCCCGCAGGGCGTCGGTCACCGTCAGCGGCTCCGGCGGTGGCGTGCCCTGCCGACTCAGCCACAGCAGCCCGGCGCCGATCAGCAGGAAATGCAGCCCCGGCGCGCGCCACCACCGGCTCATGGGCGGTACCAGATCGGCGAGGTCCAGGCGCGCTCCTGGACGGTTTTCGGATAGTCGGCATTGCAGCAGTCGGCGAAGGCCTCAGGCACCGCGTCCGGCACCGCGCAGTCCACCCCGGCCGCCAGGCACTGCCGCGTCGACCAGCGGCAGCTGGGGTTTTCCACCACGCGGGCGTAGTAGAACGCGGCTTGTGCGGGATCAAAGTCGGGGTCTTCCCAGACCGCGCAGAGTTGGGCGAACCCCGGGCCCGCGGTTTCGCAGGTGGCCAGATCGACCGTGGCCCCGTTGTCGGCATCGCCGCCGATGTCGAACACCTGTTCGTGGGTCTCGCCGGCGGCATCAATCCAGCCCTTGATGATCTGGATGCGCTGCAGTGGCTCGGCACTGGGCGCGGCATCGCGCAAGGCCGACAGGGCGAAACGGGGGGCCCCGTCAGTGGCGGCGCGCGTCGGCAGATCGGCGCCCATCGGCACGCCATGGGCATCCCCGGCGGCGGCAAAGTCGGGGGCACTGCAGGCGGTGGCCGGCAGCGACCAGCCACCGTAGAAACGCACGATGGGCCGGTTGCCGCTGGTGGCGTAGGCCTCGCGCCGCCGCATCGCGGCAAACAGGTCGCGCCGGGTGTTCTGCTCGGCCCACAGTACCGCCAGCCCGCCGGGGCTGTTCTCGATGAGGTCGGTAAGACCTTCCGGCACGCTGTCGGTGGCGGCAAGGCCGGCACCGCCGTGCCCGGGGTAGTCCGCCTCGGCGGCCAGGCCGGGGGTGCCGAGGTGGGTGTCGGTACTGCCGATGAAGCCGTACTTGAACGGATTCACGCCCAGCGTGCGCTCCGTCTGCAGGCCGGCCTTGAGGGCTTCGCGCAGAAAATCCTGTTCCACCGGCGGTCCGGTGTTGACGCCGCCGAAGCGGTCGCCGGTGAGGTTGTTGTAGGGCAGCAGCTCGAAGCCGCAGAGCTCGTCCTGCATACCGGCACCCTGGGTACCGAGACACTCCGACTGCCCCTTGTGCTGATAGATCTCGGCCAGCGGTTCGTTGCGCTGCCGTGCCGCCGCCAGCGCGGCATCGTAGGGCCGGCCGTTGCGGTCGGCGGTCTCGAACATGGTGCCGGCGCTGAGGTTGGAGTTGTGCGGGATGCTCAACCAGGCACAGCCCAGCTCCGTGCGGCACTGTTCATCGAGCGCGGTCCACAACTGCTCGGGCGAGGGATGCTCCTGGTAGGCCGGCGGATACTCCGGCACCACCTCATTGGAAAAGATGACGTTGCGATGGAGGTTGTTGGACAACGGGGCGCCGGTCCACTCGTAGCCGACGAAGGTGGTGAAGCGACAGTCCTCGCCCCGGTCATAGTGGGCTTCGGCGGCGCGCTGGATGTCACGCCAGGGCGTCAGCGCCGCATCCAGACATCGACGCCCCCCCAGCCCGCAGTAGGGCAGGCGCGGAATGGTGCCCTCGCTGCCGAGGATGGGCAGATCGGAGACCACCGGAATGCCCTCCGGTACCGGGAACTGCGGCAACTCCGGCAGCCCCACGGCAATCAGGTTGAAGATGATGAAAGACTGCTCCGGGGAGGCTCGGTACAACAGGCACTCCGGCGAAAAATAGCCCGCGGCCGTGGGGTCGGTGCAGATCGTGACCTCGCCGAACAGCTCGGCGTGGTCGGTGACCGCAGCAAAGTCCAGCGGCCGTGCCAGCTGACTGAACCGCAGCGGCTCGCCTTCCGGAGTGTAGGGCTGAATCCCGAGGCGCTCGCCACGGGCGAAGCGATAGGCCTCGTCCGGCGTGATGATCGTGCCCTGCGTGTTGGCATCCAGCGAATAGACGGTGTGGACATGCAGGTCGCCGAAATAGGGATTACGGCGGGGATTGGCATCCACGCAGGTCCGCTGCTCGGCCACCGGCCCGCCCAGGTCGCTGGGAACCGGCGAGCTGCCACCACAGGCCGCGAGCACCAGGGCAGCAAAACCCGGTATCACTTTGCGCATCCACCCCTCCCGCGCGCCGTTGTGGCGCGTCGTTTATGTCTGGTTCACGCTGGCCGCATCCAGAAACGCCGGCCGTTCGCCGCCGCCGTTGAGCATCAGATGCGTGCCGCTGGCATAGCTGGCCGCCGGGCTCGACAACCACGCACAGGCCTCGCCGATATCCTCAGGTTGGGCCATGCGCTGCAGCGGGACGGTGGCGGACACCTGGGCGATCCCGGCCTCGTCGCCGTAATGCAGGTGCGACTGCTCAGTGCGCACCAGGCCGGGCGTCACCGCCACCACGCGCACCTTGGGCGCCCACTCCACCGCCAGCGACTGGGTCAGGCTGAGAATGCCGGCCTTGGCGGCAC
Organism: uncultured Polycyclovorans sp.; assembly: GCA_964425915.1. Taxonomy (GTDB): domain Bacteria; phylum Pseudomonadota; class Gammaproteobacteria; order Nevskiales; family Nevskiaceae; genus Polycyclovorans. The sequence goes on along the minus strand of CAYROO010000002.1, from coordinate 468,002 downwards.
CATAGGCGGCGGTGCCCGGCGACGGCCGCAAGGCCGAAACGCTGGCGACGAACACCACCACCCCGCCCTCGGGCTGCCGCTGCATCAGGCGGTTGGCTTCCTGCGCCAGCTGCAGCGGCGCCAGCAGGTTGAGCGCGATGATCTTCTCGTGGAAGCGCGGCGAGGCCGCATCGGCCATCGCGAACGGCGCGCCGCCGGCATTGTTGACCAGCACATCGAGACGGCCGTAGCGATCGGCGATTTCGCCGAACATCGTCGCCACGGCGGCGCTGTCGCGTACGTCGCAAGGCAGGAACGCGGCTTCTCGGCCGGCAACGGCCGGCAGGGTGTCCGGCGCGCTACGGCCACAGATGATCACCTGCGCACCCTGGCGCAGGAACACCTCGGTGATGCCCCGCCCCACGCCCTTGCCACCGCCGGTCACCAACACCACCCGTGCCGCGTCCGCCACCTGCGTTCTCCCGGAATCCGATGGGCACCGCAACGCCCGTTGTTGCAGCAGATGCTAGGTCACTGGTGGCGCCCGGCATCGTCTGAACAGGTGAAGCCCGCGCGCGGGCGCCGCGCAACCATGCGCGCCATGAACGAACGTCCCGTCCCCGAGGGTCGCTACGCCACGCTGGCGAACGGTCACCGCATCCACTATCACGACCTCGGCCAGGGGCCCGCGCTGCTGTTCCTGCACGGCTCCGGCAACGGCGCCTGCGGGCACTCCAACTTCAACGGCAACGTGCCGGCATTGGTCGCCGCCGGTTATCGCTGCATCGTGCCGGACCTGCCCGGCTTCGGCTATTCCGACAAACCGGACCTGGACTATCACCTCGACGTTTTCGTTGATGACATGGTGCAGCTGCTGGACGCTCTGGAGCTTGACCGCTGCACCCCGGTGGGGAACTCACTGGGCGGCGCCGTCGCACTGGGCATGGCGCTGGCGCATCCATCGCGGGTAGAGCGCCTGGTGCTGATGGCGCCGGGTGGACTCAATGACCTGCCGGACTACCTGGCGATGCCGGGCATGCAGGCCATGTTCAAACTCTATGGGAGTGGCCAAGCGGTGGGCGAGCCGGAACTGAAAGCCTTCTTCCAATCCGCCTTCGTGGTCGACCCGGCCTGCGTCAGCGACCAGCTGGTGCACGAGCGGGCGGTACTGGCCACCACCCAGAACCCCAAGGTGATCCAGACCCTCAAGGTCCCCAACTTCAGCGACCGCCTCGGCGAGATCACCTGCCCGGCGCTGACGCTGTGGGGCCTCAACGAACAGATGATGCCGGACAGCGGCATCCTGCGACTGGCCAAGGGCCTACGGAATGGCCGCATGGTGCTGGTCCCCAACTGCGGTCACTGGGTGATGATCGAGCACCGGGACCTGTTCAACCGTACCGTCATCGATTTTCTGGAGCACGGCTGATGGCGCTGCCCGACGCCCGCATCGCCGCGCTCGGCGATGAGCTGTTCACCGCCCTGCGGTCACGGTCGGTATTGGACCCACTGACCTCGCGCGAAACCGCCATCGACATCGATGATGCCTATCGCATCTCATTGCGCTTCCTAGAGCGTCGCAGCGCCGAAGGCGAACGCGTGATCGGCAAGAAGATCGGCGTCACCAGCAAGCCGGTCCAGGACATGTTGGGCGTGCACCAGCCGGACTTTGGCTTTCTCACCGATCGCATGCAGGTCGCCAACGGCGAAGTGGTCAGCATTGCCGGCAGTGGTCTGATCCAACCACGCGCCGAAGGCGAAATCGCCTTTGTGCTGAAGAAGGACCTGCGCGGCCCCGGCGTCACCGAGGACCAGGTGCTGGACGCCACCGACTATGTGCTGCCCTGCTTCGAGATCGTCGATTCGCGCATCCGCGACTGGCAGATTCGCATCCAGGACACCGTCGCTGACAACGCCTCCTGCGGCATTTTCGTCGTCGGCGAAGACCGGGTGCAGCCGCAGTCGCTGGATCTCGCAGCGGTGAAGATGGACATCAGCAAGAACGGCCAGCACGTCGCCAGCGGCCTGGGGTCGGCGGTGCAGGGCCACCCGGCGACCGCCGTGGCCTGGCTGGCCAACACCCTGGGGCGCTTCGGCATTCCCTTCCTCAAGGGCGAAATCATCCTCTCCGGTTCGCTGGCGCCCTTGCTGCCGGCGCTGCCGGGCGACCGTTTCCACATGACGCTGGCCGGCATCGGCGAAGCCCGCATCGGATTTGAAGCATGACCACCACCAAGAAGATCAAGTGCGCCATCATCGGTCCCGGCAACATCGGCACCGACCTGCTCTACAAGCTGAAGCGATCGACGCTGCTGGAGCCGGTGTGGATGGTGGGCGTGGACCCCAGCTCGGAAGGGCTTGCGCGTGCCCGTGAGCATGGCCTGAAGACCACCGACCAGGGCGTGGCCGGGCTGGTGCCGCATGTGAAGGCCGATGGCGTGCAGATCGCCTTCGATGCCACCAGCGCCTATGTGCACAAGGCCAACTCCGATGCGCTGACCGCGCTGGGGGTGATCATGATCGACCTCACGCCGGCGGCCATCGGGCCGTACTGCGTGCCGCCGATCAACCTCCGCGAGCATGCCGGCAAGCGCGAGATGAACGTCAACATGGTCACCTGCGGCGGCCAGGCCACCATCCCCATGGTGTACGCGGTGTCGCGGGTCCAGAAGGTGAAGTACGCCGAGATCATCGCCACCGTCGCCAGCAAATCGGTCGGCCCTGGCACCCGTAAGAACATCGATGAATTCACCCGCACCACCTCGGGCGCGGTGGCGCGTATCGGCGGCGCCGACGAGGGCAAGGCCATCATCGTGATCAACCCGGCGGAGCCGCCGATGATCATGCGCGACACCATTCACTGCCTCACTGCAGAGGCGCCGAAGCAAAAGGAAATCGAAGCCTCGGTGCGCGACATGGTGGCCGAGGTACAGCAGTACGTACCGGGCTATCGCCTGGTCAATGGCCCGGTGTTCGACGGCAATCGCGTCACCAGCTTCATGGAGGTGGCTGGGCTGGGCGACTATCTGCCCAAGTACGCCGGCAATCTCGACATCATGACCGCCTCGGCCACGCGCACCGCCGAGATGTTTGCCGAAGAGCTGCTCAGCAGCTCGGGAATCAGGAATCGGGAATCGGGAATCGCAACGGCATGAAGATGCCCTGCTTCTACCCTTCCCGATTCTCCATTCCCGATTCCCGGCTGTTTCCTCCCCGGAGCTACCCATGACCACATCCCTGCAAGGCATCAAGATCAAAGTGCACGACATGTCGCTGCGCGACGGCATGCACCCCAAGCGCCACCAGATCACCATCGAGCAGATGCAGTCCATCTCGCGTGGACTTGATGAGGCCGGCTGCCCGTTGATCGAGGTGACCCATGGCGACGGCCTGGGTGGCGCCTCGGTGAACTATGGTTTTCCTGCCGCGACCGACGAGGAATATCTGCGCGCGGTGATTCCCGGCCTCAAGCAGGCCGCGGTATCGGCGCTGCTGTTGCCGGGCATCGGCACCGTCGATCATTTGCGGATGGCGGCCGACTGCGGCATCAAGACCATTCGCGTCGCCACCCATTGCACCGAGGCCGACGTTTCCGAGCAGCACATCGCGCTCGGCCGCAAGATGGGCCTGGACACCGTGGGCTTTCTGATGATGGCGCACATGATCGAGCCGGAACAGCTGATCGAGCAGGCGCTGCTGATGGAATCCTACGGCGCCAACTGTCTCTACATCACCGACTCCGCTGGCTACATGCTGCCGGACGACGTGAAGGCGCGTGTCGCCCTGCTGCGTGAGAAGGCCAAGCCGGAAACCGAGATCGGCTTCCACGGCCACCACAACCTGTCGATGGGCGTCGCCAACTCGATCGCCGCGGTCGAGGCCGGCGCGCGTCGCATCGACTGCGCCTGCGGCGGCATGGGCGCCGGGGCTGGCAACACACCGATGGAGGTGTTCGTGGCGGTGTGCAACCGCATGGGCATTGAAACCGGCGTCGATGTCTTCAAGATCAGCGATGTCGCCGAGGACCTGGTGACGCCGATCATGGACTTCCCGGTGCGGATCGACCGCAACTCGCTGACCCTGGGCTATGCCGGCGTCTATTCCAGCTTCCTGCTGTTCGCCCGCCGTGCCGAAGCCAAGTACGGCATTTCGGCGCGCGAGATCCTGCTGGAGCTGGGCCGTCAGAAGATGGTCGGCGGCCAGGAGGACATGATCGAGGACACCGCCCTCACCATGGCCCGCGAGCGCGGTCTGCTGAAGCCGCAGACCGCCTGAGACGGCGTCAGGCCCAGATCACCCGGTCGCCGCGCGCCACCCAGTCCTCCACCTGCGCCGCATAGCGCGCCTCGATGGCGCTGCGGCGGATCTTCATGGTGGGTGTCAGCAAATTGTTGGCGATGGTCCAGGTCTCCGGCACCACCACCGCGAAGGCCAGTCGCTCGTGCGGGTCCAACTGGGCGTTGACCCGGGTCAGCAAGGCATCCAGATCGGCGGTCAGTCGCGCCTGCCCTTCCTCGGTGGCCAGGGTGTCGGCCATCAGCGGGCTGGGCATCACCAGCACAAAGGGCTGCGTCTGATCCGCGCCGCAGACACAGGTCTGCTCCACCCAGGGGTGGCTGAGCTTGTTCTCGATCGGCGCGGGTGACACATACTTGCCCTTGCTGGTCTTGAAGATTTCCTTGAGGCGTCCGGTGATGCGCAGACGGCCTTCCTCATCCACCTCGCCACGATCACCGGTACGGAACCAGCCGTCCTCGGTGAAGGCTTCGGCGGTTTTCTCAGCATCCCGGTAGTACCCCATCATGCAGCCGGGGCTGCGCAGTTGGACCTCACCGTTGTCGGCGATACGCCGGTCAACCCCGGGATTGGTATCGCCGACATACCCGATGCGCGCACGTCCGGGCCGCGACAGGTGCGAATAGGCGAAATCCTCGGACATGGCGTAGCCCTCGAGCAGTTCCAGGCCGAGGTTGCGATACCACTCGATCACCGGCGGCGGCAGCGGCGCGGAGCCGGTCAGCGCCAGCCGCACATCCTGCAACCCGAGCTGCTCCAGCACCTTGCGGCGCACGCCGTCGGCCATGGCCGGGTCAGCCAGCATGGCATCCAGTTGCGGCAGCTTGCTGGTTACCCCCTGCTGGAACTTCACCCACAGCCGCGGCACCGAGTGGAACAGGGTGGGCCGGGCGCGACGAAGGTCCTCGGCGAACGTGGCCAATCCTTCGCTGAAGTAAATGCGGAAGCCGTGGCGCAGGCCGTTGCATTCCACCGCCGCCGCTTCGTAGACGTGGGCCAGCGGCAGGTAGGAGATCATCCGATCCTGCGGACCGACATCGCAGAAATGATCCAGCAGCCGTGCGCTGACCGCCATCGCCTTGAACGGCACCATCACGCCCTTGGGCTGACCCGTGCTGCCTGAGGTGTAGACCAGTCGCGCCAGGCGGTCAGGGTCCCGCGGCACGATGGTGGCCGTGGGGGCATGGCGGCTCAGTACGGTGTCCCACGGGACGGCACCTGCGGGGGCGGTGCCGTCGGGGGTCTGGGGAAACACCACCGTAGGCATGTCCGGCGGAATGCCTGGCGCCATGCCGGCCCAGTCCTCCAGGGGCCCCAGAAACAGCAGCCGTGTTTCGCAATGCCGCAGGATGTACCCGAGGGTCTCGGCATTGAGGGAGGGGTACACCGGGACGCTGACATGCCCGGCCATCCAGATCGCCAGATCGGCGAGGATCATCTGCGCACAGTTACGTGACAGCAGGCCGATGGCGCTGCCCGGTGGCAACTGCAACGACTGCAGATAGGCAGCCATGCGACGCACCTGATCTTCCGCCTCGGCCCAGGTGATGTCGGTGACCACCCCTTCGTGCGGCTGGCTCAGGAACACCGCATCGGGCTGCGACTGCGCCCAGTACAACAGGCCTGTGACCGGCGTCCAGCGCAGGTCCACTGCGGCGATGTCATCCGCCATTTCTGCTCTCCGTCGTTATTTTATGTGTCCCCGCGCACGGCAAAGCCGGCGGGGGTTTCAGTGTGCCATGCGGCGCTGCCGATGCGGGTGTCAATGAATTGCTGCCAGCGGCCTGCCGATTGGGATGAACAGCCCATAGGCGAGAAAGGCCGCCAGCAGCGACAGCAGATAGGGAAAGTCGGCGGCACCGACATAGGCCGCGCCGATATAGGTCACCACCCCGGCGAGCATCGCCGCGTAGGCCGACGCCGATTGCCCCAGACGGGGTGCCCACAGTGCGGTCAGCAACATCACCAGCAAACCGGCTGTCCCGAAACTGGAGGCGGTCACCACCAGGTCGTAGACGCTCTCGCCGACCAGCGCCAGGCCATAGGCCACCACGCCGAAAAGCGCCACGGCAATGCGGTTGGCGCGCAACCGGCTGGCTTCCGACAACTTCGGGCGCAGCGGTAACACCAGGTTGTGGGCCGCCAGAGACCCCGACACCAGCAGGGCAGAATCCACGGTCGACAGGATGGCCGATACCAATGCGCCAACAAACACCGCATACAGCCAGGTCGGCATTTGCGTCTGGGCGACCTGCATCAAGACCTGCTCGGGCTCATCGAGGGCGCCGACATAGTGGACCCCGATGAGGCCGACGCTGACCGGAATCAATCCGACCACCAGGTACAGCACACCGGCGGTGGCCGTGGCCCGCCGTGCCAGTTGCGGACTGCGGATGGCCAGGGTGCGGGCGATCAGCTCCTGCGCAACAATCGAACCGCAGATTGGCACCGCAAGCGCCTCCAGGGTCATCCACCAGGGGACATCGGGATTGACGAAGCGCAGGGTGTTGGCGGGTAGCGCCGCCAACTGCGCCTCACCGCCGTTGATCCACACCAGCACCCCCACCGTCACCACCCCGACGATCAGCACCGAGCCCTGCACCAGGTCGCTCATGGCATCGGCCCACATGCCGCCGGTGGTGGTGTAGAGAATCACCACCACCGCCGCCAGCGTGATGGCCAGGCTGACGCCGAGGTCGGACGATGCCGCCAGCACCTGGCCAAACGCGCGGATCTGCGCCGCCGCCCACAGCAGCGATGTGGGGATCATCAACAGGGCCGCTGCGCGTTCGACGCCAGGGCCGAAACGGCTGCGAAACAGGTCGGCCAGGGTGACGATACCGCGCTTCCACAGCGGCACCGCGAACACCAGGCCAACGACCAGGATGCCCATGGCATAGCCGAACGGATCGGTCTGGACACCCGACAGGCCCTCGCTGTGTGCCTGGCCGGCGGCGCCGATGCAGGTTTCCGCCCCGAACCAGGTGGCAAAGACCGTAAGCACGCCGAACCAGGGCCCCAACCGCCGGCCCGCCAGCAGATAGTCCACCTCGTTGTGAACCCGTCGCGATGCCCACCAGGCAAAGCCCAGCTGCAGGGCGATATAGCCAAAAATGAAGGCCAGAACCAGATTCATGTGTTTCCCCGAGAACCCCTCAGCACCGCGCCGACGCCCCCCGGCGTTTCCCCTGCGGATGGTACTGCGCGTCGGCCGGTGACGAGGGCCCGCGCTTGAACGACAATGCGCGACGCCTGCTCACCCGATGACCATGCTGCCTGCCCTACCCCCGCTCGGCGATGATCCGCGCCTGGCGCTGTCTGACAGCGTCACCGAGTACGGCATCTACTTCATCGGGCTGGACGGTCGCATTGGATCGTGGAATCCGGGTGCCACTCGGGTGACCGGCTATGGTCCCGAGGACATGCTCGGCCAGTCTTACCGGCACCTGTTTGAGGACCACGGCGAGGCACAGCATGCCAAGAACCTGCTGTTTGCCCGGGACAACCGGCACCTGCGCGAAGAGCAGTGGCGGCGTCATCGCAGCGGTCGTCGCTTCCTCGCGGCCGTCACGCTCGACCTGATCCGAGATCGGACCGGGGCCATCGCGGGCTTTGTCGAGGTGGTGCACGACATCACCGAAGCCCGGGAGCGCGAGCGGTCGCTCTACGAAAAAGCGACGCGCGACCCAATGACCGGCGTCTACAACCGCGGGCACTTTTTCAGCCTCGGCGAGTTGGAGATCGACCGGGCAAAGCGCTTCGGCGACCCGCTGAGTGTGGCGTTGCTGGACATCGACCACTTCAAGAAGGTCAACGATACCTACGGTCACGATGTTGGCGATCTCGCGATCATGGCAATGGCGCGGCAGGTGGCGCTCAACATTCGCAAGATCGATACCTTTGCCCGCGTCGGCGGCGAGGAGTTCGCGCTGCTGCTACCACGCGCCAACGATGAGGTGGCCCAAGAGTTTCTCCAGCGCATTCGCCTGCAGGTGGCGGAAACCGCCATCGCCATGGCCAATGGCACGCTGCGGATCACCATCAGCATCGGCGTTGCCCAGCTCCGACCCGAGGCCGCCTCGCTGGCGGAGCTGATGAAATGGGCGGACCTGGCGCTCTATCGCGCCAAGCAGCAGGGGCGCAATCAGGTGCAGGTGTGGCGCCCCGGCTAGCGCCAACGAAAAAGGGCGGCGACGGAAACGGTCGCCGCCCTCGCAACAGCCGACCTTACTGCACGTCGAAACGATCCAGCATCATCACCTTGTTCCAGGCGCTGGCGAAGTCATTGACGAACTTGGCCTCACCGTCGGACGCACCATAGACCTCGGCAATCGCGCGCAACTCGGAGTTAGAGCCGAACACCAGGTCCACCGGGGTGGCGGTCCACTTCAGCTTGCCACTGGCGCGGTCGACACCTTCATACAACCCCTCGGCCTTCTCCGACTTGCGCCACTGCGTGTCCATGCTCAGCAGGTTGACGAAATAGTCGTTGCTGAGCACACCGGGCTGGTCGGTGAAGACCCCGTGGCGCACGCCGCCAGTGTTGGCGTCGAGCGCGCGCATCCCGCCCACCAGCACGGTCATTTCGGGCACGGTGAGGGTCAGCAGGTTGGCGCGGTCCACCAGCATCTCGGCCGGCGACAGGCGGTTCCCCGAGGCGAAATAGTTGCGGAAGCCATCGGCGGCCGGCTCCAGCACCGCGAATGAATCCACTTCGGTCTGCGCCTGGCTGGCATCGGTGCGGCCCGGGGTGAACGGTACCGTCACCGGATGACCGGCCTTCTCTGCCGCCTGCTCCACGGCCGCGTTGCCCGCCAGCACGATGAGATCCGCCATCGAGATCTTCTTGCCGCCCTTCTGTTGGCGGTTGAAGTCCTTCTGGATGGACTCAAGCTTTTTCAGCACCTTGGCCAGTTCCTTGGGGTTGTTGGCGGCCCAGTCCTTCTGTGGCGCCAGCCGCACGCGCGCACCATTGGCGCCGCCCCGCATGTCGGTACCGCGGTAGGACGCAGCCGAGGCCCAGGCCGTGCGCACCAGCTCGGGTACGGTGAGGCCGGAGGCCAGCACCTGATCCTTGAGTCGTTCTACATCTGCAGCGTCCACCAGCGGATGATCGACGGCCGGCACCGGATCCTGCCAGCTCAGCACTTCAGCGGGGATCTCGTTGCCGACGTAACGCGCACGCGGGCCCATGTCGCGATGGGTCAGCTTGAACCAGGCCTTGGCAAAGGCCAGCTCAAAGGCCTGGGGGTCCTTGAGGAACCGCTCGGAGATCTTGCGGTACTCGGGGTCCATCTTCAGCGACAGGTCAGTGGTGAACATGATCGGCGCGTGACGCTTGCCGGCGATGTGTGCATCCGGGACGATCTGCATCTGCTCGGCGTTCTTCGGCACCCACTGAATGGCCCCGGTCGGACTGCGGGACTGCACCCACTCGAAGTTGAACAGGTTGGTCAGGTATTGCATGGTCCACTGCGTCGGCGCTGCGGTCCACGCGCCCTCAAGGCCACTGGTCACGGTGTCCTCACTGTGGCCCTTGCCGCAGCTGTTCTTCCAGCCCAGGCCCTGCTGCTCCACCGGTGCTGAGGCCGGATCGGCGCCCAGACATTCCTCTGGTTTGTGGGCCCCGTGGGCCTTTCCAAACGTGTGCCCACCGGCGATGAGCGCCACCGTTTCCTCGTCGTTCATCGCCATGCGCGCAAAGGTCTGGCGAATGTCATGCGCCGCTGCCAGCGGGTCCGGGTTGCCGTTGGGGCCTTCCGGATTCACATAGATCAGCCCCATCTGCACGGCGGCCAGCGGCCCTTCCAGCTTGCGCTTGCCGCTATGACGCTCGTCGGCGAGGAAGGTCTTTTCCGGACCCCAGTACACCAGATCGGGTTCCCAGTCGTCCTCACGCCCCCCGGCAAAGCCAAAGGTCTTGAAGCCCATCGATTCCAGCGACACGTTGCCGGTGAGCACCATCAGGTCGGCCCAGGACAGGTTGCGACCATACTTCTGCTTGATCGGCCACAGCAGTCGTCGCGCCTTGTCGAGGTTGACGTTGTCGGGCCAACTGTTCAGCGGCTCAAACCGCAGCTGCCCACCGCCGGCACCGCCGCGACCGTCGGCGACCCGGTAGGTACCGGCACTGTGCCAGGCCATGCGGATGAAGAAGGGGCCGTAGTGGCCATAGTCCGCCGGCCACCACGGCTGGGAGGTGGTCAGCACCGCGCGGATGTCGGCCTTGACCGCCTCGAGGTCGAGGCTGGCGAAGGCTTCGGCGTAATCGAAGTCGGCGCCGAAGGGGTTGGATTCCTCGGCATGCTGACGCAGCGGTGTGAGGTCCAGCTTCTCCGGCCACCAATAGGGGTTGTTGGGACTGGCTTGTGCGCCGCTGGCAGCGGCCGCCAGGCCGGTGCCGGTCGCCAGCACGCAGGCGGCGATGACAGTCAGACTGTGTTTGAACACGGGGGGCTCCTCGGGTTTGTGGAAACCCGAGAGTATTGATAGTTTGATAGTAATAAAAGACTGTATAACTTAGTTAAAAACTATCATACGGAACTGTCTACCAGATGACAGAGTCGGTGGCAGGAACCCGGCATGCTGAGCGCCTTGATCGAATCGGAGCCCGCACATGCGCAGCCGCGAACACCTGATGGATGAGTATCAGAAGAGCCACATGAACCCGCTCAACGCGGTGATTCACGTGTGGTGTGTCCCCGTGATCGTGTTTTCCACCCTGGCGCTGGCCTGGTGTGTGCCACTGGGCCGCTGGCTGGGCCTGTCGGCGGACCTGGCGCCCTACGTCAACCTCGCCACGGTGGCGGCGCCACTGCTGGGCCTGTTTTACCTGCGGCTGTCGCTGGGCAGCCTGCTGACCATGGCGGTGTGGTTCGGCTTGAGCGTAGTCGGCATTCTGGCGCTGGAGGCCAGCCCGCTGTCGCTGTTCTGGACTGCCGCGGTGCTGTGGGTGGTGTCCTGGGCCGTCCAGATCTACGGCCACAAGGTGGAAGGTGCCAAGCCGTCCTTTGCCGACGATCTGGTGTTCTTCCTGGTCGGGCCGCTGTTCGTGATGGACAAGCTCAGCGGGCGGCGCTGAGGGCGCTTGGGGGCGACCGGCGGCCGCCCCTAAACGGGGCTCGCGCCGCTGTGAATACGGTTCCGTCCCTGGGTTTTGGCTGCATACAGTGCACGGTCTGCCTGCGAGATCCACAACGCGGGTGTCGTGCCGGCACCTTCGACCTGACCAAAGTGAAAGCCAAGGCTGACGGTGACCACCGATGCCGTCAAGGAGCCTGCGTGAGGAAGCGCCAGCGCCTCGACTGAGGCCCGCAGCGACTCAAAGAGGGCTGCTGCAGCAGCGTGTTCGACCGCAGGGACGACACAGGCAAACTCTTCTCCGCCCCAGCGCGCGGCGAGGTCACGCGGCCGGCGCAGCGTTGCGTCGATCGCATGACCGACCGCACGCAGGGCATCGTCTCCCGCCTGATGCCCGTAGTGATCGTTGAAACACTTGAAGTGATCCACGTCCACAATGGCCACCGCGAGGCCTTCTCCGGATCGACGGCACACCCGCAGTTCGTGCGCCAGGGCTTGTTCGAATCGCCTTCGGTTGGCGATCCCCGTCAGGCCATCAACGTAGGCGAGGTTTCGTAACCGGTCGGCCTGTTCCTTAAGGGTCAGATGCGTCCTCACACGCGCCCTGACCACCACCGGATTGACCGGCTTGCGAATGAAATCCACGCCACCCGCCTCAAAGCCGCGTGTCTCCTCGGCCGCCGTATCGGCGGCTGTCACGAAGATGACTGGGATATCACACAGTAACGGATCGTCCTTCATCCTCAGACAGACCGTCGTACCGTCAAGATCGGGCATCTCAATATCGAGCAACACCAGGTCGGGGCGCTGTTGGCGGCAGATCTCAAGCGCCTGAAGCCCATTGCACGCCATCAGCACCTCATGGTCGGCGCCGAAAATCTGATGCATCACCCGAACATTGATGGGCTGATCATCGACCACCAGCAGGCGAGGTCTGCGCGGCTCACTCATCGAAGGCGTCCAACAGCTGTCGGCACGCACGCTTGGCAGCATCCAGATCAAGCTGTTCTAGGGCAATAGCCAGGCGGGATGCCTCATCCGCATGTCGACCGAACAGGTGCGGCGCAATGGCCGCCTGGATCTCCAATGCGCGGAGGTTATGGGCTTCCAGCAGCTGCTCCATCAAGCCAAGCTGATCTTTCACATCGACCGCCGGCGGATCCGCGACAGCGATGGTCTCCGATGCAGCGACCATCGCCAAGGAACGCGCCTCGGTCTCGATCCGATCGGAAGCCGCCGCGACCGATGCGCTCAGACCTTGGAGTGCTTCGACACAACGCTCGTCGGACACCTCAGACCTCAGCATGGCCTCGGTCGCAGCCGCCTCGCGCGCGAGCTGAACCGCCCCCAGCGTTCCAGCCACCCCCTTCAGTTGATGGACCAGCGCACGCGTCGAGTCTCGGTCAGCCGCACAACCCTGCGCCAGCGATTGCAGGAGCGTCGCCTCGAAGTGCTGCCGGAAAGCCATGGCCTCGCGAACGAACAGGTCACGCCGACCCCCAAGGCGGGCGATCGCTGAGGCGAATGCGTACTCCGTCGCCGACACATCGCTTGTCGAGGCTGCGATGCCGCCCGGTCCAGGACTGCGGGTGTGCTGCAACAGGACCGACACCAGCTGCTCGATATCGAACGGTTTGCCGACATGGTCATCCATCCCGGCCTGCAGGCAGCGATCGCGATCCTGCGGCAGCACATTGGCGGTCATGGCGATGATGATGAGCGGTGGCTGCTCCGATGATGGACGCGTGCGCAACAGGCGAGTGGCAGTGAACCCATCCATCCCGGGCATCTGGATATCCATCAGGACGACGTCATAGGGAATGCGGGCCGCATTCACCATGTCGATGCTGGCCTGACCATCCTCCGCGACCTCGACATGGGCGCCCTCGGCGCTGAGCAGCTCGCGTGCAATCTGCTGGTTGGTTGCGTTGTCTTCCACCAGGAGCACCCGCAGGCCGGCCAGTCTCGCCGGTCGTGCGGGCAGCTCAACATTCGATCTCATGTACCTCGGCTCGTCCAGGGCATCGATGACGGCGTCCATGATCATTGATGGCGTCAAGGGCTTGACCAGCGTGCCATCCAACTGCGCGCCGTTCACATCACGCGACAGATCAAGGGCTTCATGCCCACTGGTCGTGGTCGCAATGATCAGGGGTGGGCGTGCTGACACTGAGCGAATACGCTCAATCCATCCCCAGTCGCCGTCGGCCACCAGTCCCGCGTCGATGATGAGCACATCGTAGTGACGCCGTCGCGCGGTCACATCATCAATCAGGTGCGCCATTGCAGACCGAGAGTCTGCAACCTCAACCGACCAGCCAAACGCTTCGCCATAGCGACTAAGGATGCCTGCCGAATGCTCGTTGTCATCGGCCACACACATTCGAATGGCCTTGGTGTAACCGCCATATCCCTCATCGGCCTGCGCGCCCCTCGAAGGCGCAGGCTTTCCGAAATCGAGATCAAACCAAAAGCGGCTGCCACCACCGAGCGTACTCTCCAGATGGATCTCCCCGCCCATCATTGCCACCAGGCGTTGAGAGATCGCCAGGCCAAGACCGGTTCCACCGAAGCGCCGATTGGTGGAGGTTTCGGCTTGCTCGAATCCTCGGAAGATGCGTTCTGCCTGCGCCTCACTCACCCCGATCCCAGTGTCTCGCACCTCGAAGTGAATCGACCTATCCTGCTCTGATGTCTTATTGCCTCGTACGCTGAGCACCACCTCTCCGCGCTCTGTGAACTTGACGGCGTTACTCAAAAGATTGATCAGAACCTGACGCAGCCGAAGCGCGTCGCCGATCAGCTCGGTTGGCACAGCGGGGTCGATATCGAACAACAGCTCGAGCGGCTTCTCGCCGAGAATCGAGGAGATGATGGCGCCCAGCTCACGCATCATCGTATCGAGCCGGAACGGGTGTGTATCGAGGGTCATATGCTCAGCCTCGATCTTGGACAAATCCAGGATATCGTTGAGAATCGTGAGCAAGGCCCGCGCAGCGGCATCAGCGCGACGCACATAGTCGGCCTGAACAATATCCAACCGCGTGCGCTGCAACAGCTGCATGGCACCGAGCACCGCATTCATCGGCGTTCGGATTTCGTGGCTCATGTTGGCCAGAAACTGGCTTTTTGCCTGGGTGGCGGCTTCGGCCTCCTCGGTTCTCTGAACCAATGATGTGTTCAGTGCTTCCAGCTGCAGTTGTGCATGCTTGAGCTCGGTGACATCGGTGACCACGACGTAGAAGCCGCGAACCTCTTCGCCGTCGATGTCGGGAATGTAGTGAGCCCAGGTGTGGCCGGCCCGCCCGTCTGCTCGCTGCAATGAGCGCTCGAATCGTTGGGTTTGCCCGCTCAGGGCCCCTTCGACGTAGCGGAGGTTGAGGGCATAAAGCTCAGGGCCCAACAGCTCCGACAACGACACCCCCTGCATCTGCTCGGGCGTCTTGCCGAACCAATCGACATAGGCGCGATTCGCGTATCGACACCGCTGATCACGATCCCAGTAACCGACCATGCCGGGGATGTTGTCGGTCAATGCCCGCAGAAAGCGGTCGTTGTCGCGCAACTGCTGCTCCTGCGCCCGTCGCTCGGTCAAGTCCATCGCCATGCCAACGAACCCGATCAGTTGCTGCTGCTCATCCAGCAAGGCGGTGACCGATAGCAGCACCGGGATGCGTCGTCCGGCACGGTCGATATAGGTCCACTCGCGAATCTCGGCGATCCCCCGTCGCGCCTTCGCAACAAACACCTCGAAACCTGCCTCGATAGGCTCACCCAACTCCTGACTAAGCGCTTCCGCGCGGGCCCTGACCTCTGCAGGGTCGTGGAGAATCGCGGGTGTGATTTGCCCCATCACCTCCTCGGCGCGATATCCGAGCATTCGCTCCGCCGCCCGGTTGAAGCCATTGATGGTGCCGTCGACCTCGGTGGAGATAATCGAGTAGGCCGCTTCAGCGAGGATGGCCGTCTGCAAGGCCATCGCCGACTGCAGGCGCTGTGTCCGTTCGGCGACCTGCAGTTCGAGCGAGGCATTCAATGCACGAATGGACTCCTCAGCCTGTTTGCGTTCCTCGATATCGGTGTTGCTGCCGATCCAACGCAGGATAGCCCCGCTTTCCGGGTCGACCAGCGGCACAGCACGCGTATCGAACCAGCGATAGGCGCCATCGTGACGACGAATTCGGAACTCGATATTGAAGAGGCTGCGCGTCTCCACAGCCCGTTGCCAGCTCGCGGAGAGCCGCTCCTGATCATCAGGGTGCACCTGCTCCAGCCAAGCGCTGCCCAGCTGTTCCTGCTCGGAGATGCCCGTGTAGTGCAGCCATTGCTCGCTCAAGAAGTCACATTGGCCATCGGCGGTGCAGGTCCAGACCAGCTGGGGCATGGAATTGGCAAGCTGGCGCCAGCGCGAAGCGTTGTTTCGAACCGATATCAGTGCCTGGCGAAGCTCGGCCTCTTGGCGCTTGACCGTTGTGATATCGCGTACGATCTTGGCCGCACCGACGATGCGACCCTCGGCGTCACGCGTCGGTGATACCGTCACCGAGACGTCAATAAGATGCCCGTCACGATGGCAGCGCTGCGTCTCGAAGTGATCAATGGTCTCGCCGCGACGGACTGAATCCAGAATGTAGGCCTCCTCCGCCTTTCGTTCCGGTGGGATCAGCCAATCGGCCAATACCCGGCCAATCATCTCGGATGCCGGGTAGCCGAAGATGCGCTCCGCCGCAGCGTTCCAGCTGATGATGACGCCATTCAGGTCCTTGGCCATGATGGCGTCATTGGAGTTCTCGACGATGGAGGCCAGCCGTTGCTGGTGCGCAACACCCTCGGCACGTCGGCGCAGGTACAGGGTGGCCACCGCTGTCACTAAACCCGCGGTTCCCAATAGCAGCAGTGCGAGTCGCCATATTCGCGCCCAGTCGGCTGCAACGACGACCGTATCGGGCATGGCCACGCGAAAACTGAGGTAGCGCGATGGATCATTCGACTGCCTGCGTAGCTGGAATTCAGCCACGTGGTACAGCCCATCCGATCGGCGCCATGTGGTCAGCCCATCGCCGGTCATCACTCCCGACGCTGGCGTGAACTCATCGGCCCAACCGAAGGGCATCCCCAGATCCGCGCCAAACGTCTTGCTGCTATCCGGGTGGACGATGAAATTGCCGTCCTGATCGACCACAAACAAGGAGGCCTGTTCGGGAATGACGGACCGCCAGCGCCCGAACCGCTCGCGCTTGTCGATATTGACCACGACAAGGCCGACGTTCTCGCCCTCGGCATTGCTGACCGGCGTGGCAAGTCGTGCCGTTGGCCGGTAAGGCTGCTCAACCCAGCCGTGTTCCTGATTGAGGCTGACATCGGAGACGTACACCTCCCCCGCTTTCAGTGCGAAGGACTGCTGAACATAGTCACGATGGCCCTTGCGCTGAAGATCGGGCCCGGCGACCCGCCTGATGGTGCCGTCAGCAGCCCGCTCGATTCGAACAACTTCGCGTCCACCGTCCGGCCGGCCGATCAACCGCAGCTGAAAGACTTCCGGGTTGGCCTCCAGGTAGGCCACGAAGATGGTCTCGAGGCGATCGATCCACTGATCACGCGAGGAACGTCCCTCGCGGTCGTATCCGGCACCACTGTCTGCACGTGCAATACCGCTCGGCGGCGGGGTCTTGGCAAGAAATAGGGCACTGCGGCGACGGAACTCCACCGCTTCCTGCTCGATTCGTGCCGCCTCGCGCGCGCTCTCCTGAATCCGCTGTGCCACGCGCGCCAGCTCACGGCCATGCTCACGAAAGGCGATTGCCGCCACCAGGAAGCCACAGCACACGAGTGCGGCGACAGCGAGGGATACCCAGTGCAAGCGCTGACGGAGTAACGGGGCAACCATGATCCATTTCGATGTACATCGCGCTGACCAGGCGCGCGGCAGGTCGATGCCAGCACGTCACTGCGGACCCTTCGGTTATCGGCACCCCAACAGATGTATTGAGTGGAACCCGCTGGCACGCGGTTGCCACCGGTCAGATTCTGGGCACCGCTTGTCCCATGCCGCCCTGGTGCCTGCCACCTGCACGGCATCCACGTGTGTGACGACGCGCTTGGTATGCTGATCGCCCGATGTCCCCCAAGAACGGGTCGGCACACTCGGATCGGAGACGGCATTGGCCGTGGGAGCGCCGCACTGATGGATGTCATTCTTGGTGCCAATGGCCCGATCGGACGCAACCTGGCGGTGAGCCTGCAGCGCGATTTCGCACGGCCGCTCAGGCTGGTCAGCCGTCGACCGCAGAAAATCCATGACCATGACCAGCTGCTCAGCGCTGATCTGCTCGACGCGGCGCAAACGCGGCACGCCGTGACGGGTGCCGAGACGGTGTATCTGACGGCCGGACTGCCCATGGACACGCGCCTGTGGCAAAGGCAGTGGCCGCCGATCATGCGAAACGTCATCGACGCTTGTGCGGCCGAGGGCGCCCGGCTGGTGTTCTTCGACAACACCTATATGTATCCGCAAACCGCGGCAGCGCAAACTGAGGACACGCCGTTCCAGCCGCACGGCGCCAAGGGTCGGGTGCGCGCCGCCATCGCCCGCGATTTGCTCCATGCCATGGGGCAAGGACGCGTGCAGGCACTGATCTGTCGAGCCCCGGAGTTTTACGGCCCCGGTGAGACCCAAAGCATCACCAACCGCTCCATCCTCGATCGCCTGCGGCAGGGACAGCGGCCGCGCGTGATGCTGCGCGACGACACGCTGCGGACGCTGATCTATACCCCGGATGCCGCCCGCGCGATGGCATGGCTGGGCAATGCGGCGGACGCCTACGGTCAGACCTGGCACCTGCCCTGCGATGACCAGCGTCTGACCTATCGAGAATTCGTTGCACTGGCCAGCTCGGTGTTCGGTGGCGACGGCCGCTATTCGGTGGTCAAGGCCTGGCAGCTCCGGTTGGCCGGACTGTTCGATGCGCAGCTACGGGATGCTGCCGAGTTGCTTCCGCGCTATCGCGTGGACAACCTCTTCGTTTCCGACAAGTTTCAGCAGCGGTTCCCCGACTTCCCGATTACCCGCCTGCAGGATGGCTTGGCCGCAAGCGCCGGCTAGGACAACGGCAGCCTCAGCCGCGCCGTGGCCGTCAGCGCCAGCAGACCCAGCGCAATGATCGTGAAGGGAATGGTGCTGGCGCCGATCAGGTAACCCACGGCCCCCAGCAGATCGGCATCGCCCAGTCGGGTGGCGCCAGCCGACAGCCCCCGGTTGCTGGACAGGTTGGCGCAGTGGAAGAACACGGTATTGCCCCAGCCGGTGTAGACCATGCCCCACACCATCCACGGCTGGGCCCGCGCCGAGGGCCGTGTCGGCAGCAGCGCCAGCCCCACCAGAATCATCAACATGCCGTTCATCACCCCGGCCACGTGCGCCACCCGCCAGCCGTGCTCGCTGCCCGGAATCGCGCCGTCAAAGGGTAGCGTGAAGGGCCAGACGTGAACGGCATCGAGAATGGCGAATACCAGACCGAATCCGGACAGCAGGCCAATGACCGCGATGATCGCGCCCTGCTGAATCAAGCGCAGGCGTCCTCGCTGTAGCGCCGTCAGCGCTTCGTTGTCTGCGATCACGCGGCTACTCCGGCGCCTTCGCCCACAGCGCTTTGTAGGCGATCACCGCCATCAGGATCATCACCCCGACCACCCCGATGTAGAACAAGCCGAAGGCGATGTTGTTGGTCAGGGAGTCACTGGCGGCAAGGCCGCGGCTGTCGGGGAACAGCGGATCAAAGGCGGAAGCGATGACGATGGACCAGGTGATCACCAGCATGCCGGACACCGCGCGCCGACATCCCACCGCCGTGAAGGGCAGGTGCTGCAGTACGGCCGCCACGATCCACAGCAGGGCGCCGTTGACGATGGCTTCCATGTGCGCCATGCGCCAGGCGTCGTAGGTGCCGGGCATCTGGTAGTCGATGCGGCCGGGAATCGGCCAAAGGCTGACCTCCCCCATCAGGAAGAACAGAAAGCCGAAGCCGATGACACCGCCGACGAAAATCATCAGGGCCCCGTGCCCGATCAGCCGTCGCCGGAGGGGGGCCAGTTCCGCCGGCAAGCTCATGCGCGGGCACCGCTCGCTGCGGGCACCTGCTCGAAAGGCACGGGCAGGGTGTCGCTATGGGTGTCCACCAGCGGCACATAACCCGGCGGTGCATCCTGGTAGGCGGCGATCCAGTCGTACACCCACTGCGGCTCTTGCTCGCGCCGCGGCGTGTGCCCGGGTAGGGCCGCACGCAGCAGGTACGGTGCCACCGTGCGTACAAAGCTGCCGAGGTGCCGCGCCAGGCGCAGACGCGACCCAAGGTCACGCCAGCGACCGTCCTTCTTGAGGATGACCTTGTAGCCGCGCATCGAGGCGAACATGACATCGAGGGCACCGTGGAATACCCCCACCGCACGCGCCAGATAGCCCATGAGGCCGCCGCCACAAACGTCCTGATAGACGTCATAGGCGACGCACTTGTGCTCCGCCTCCTCGACAAAGTGCCAGAGGATGAACGAGGCAACGCGGCTGTCGCTGCCCCCGAACAGGCGCACCCGGTTGTGGATGAGCCAGCGGGTCACCCCCATGGTCATGGCTTCGAAGCCGGCGGTGTAGGCCAGACGTGTGCGCAGCGAGCGCTGCCCCAGGCGCGCATAGGCGGCTTTCATGCGGTCTTCCAAATCCGCCAGTTCCGGATAGCCGCGGGATTTCACCAATTCATTGAAGCGGCGATGCGCCTGATAATGAAACTGCTCCTGCGTATTGAAGGCGCGCGCCGCATCACGCACCTGCGGGTCGCGGATCAGCGCCATCGCTTCACGTACGGTGCGGATCAGGAAAGGCTCCAGATAGGGCATGGTCAGTGAAGCGCCATTGACCATCGCGCAGAACTCGGGGTCCCCCGGCTTCCAGCAGGGGTCCAGATCCTCGGGAAACGCGAACGCGATCTGACGCGGAATCGGCAGCGGTTCCGGGCGGGTCTCAGCCATGGTGGCGTACCTCCTCAACAGGCTCGGCGTGCTGCGACGCGCGGGCGGTGAAGTGATCCACGCCGGCGCGCAGCACGCCAATCAAAGTGGGGACCAGAATCTCGGTGTTGCGGCCCATCTCGAACTGTCCCGCCACCTGCAGCGACACCAGGCCATGGGCCGCGGTCCAGAACAGGTGGCTTGCGGTCAGCGGATCCAGGCGCGTCGGCATGCAGCCGGCCGCTTGCCCGGCGGCGATCACCCGGGTGCAGACGTCGAGTGCATCGTGCTTGGCGGCGCGCAGCTCCAGCGAACGGTGGGTGGCGCTGGGGTCCTCCACCCGGAAGAACATCAGCGCATAGCGATCGGGCTGGGCAATTCCGGCGCCGATATAGGCGGCCGCCAGCGCCTCCAACTGCGCCTCGGGATCGTCGACCCCGGCGATGGCCTCAAGCATGACCCCCTCGATCCAGCGATAGGCCCGCGCCCGCATGGCGTTGATCAGTGCTTCCTTGTTGGCAAAGTAGCGATACGGGGCCGAGTAGCTCAGCGATAGCTGCGCCGCCAGACGGCGGAAGCTCAGTGCGTCCATGCCGCCTTCGTTCTCGAACAGCGCCATCGCCGCGTCGACGATCGCCTCGCGCTTGCGGTCACGCACCGCTTCGGTGGTTTTCTTTCGGGCCATACCTGATGTTGACGCTGTTAACGTAACAGTGTCAACACTCTGACTTTCGCCCACCAGCGGAAGTCGACGGGACACCTATCCCTCCTCCTTTATAGTTGATGCTTCAATTATATTGATTTATGGTTAAACCATTCTCCCTGGATAACACACTGATGAACCCTCGACGCGACGCATGGAAACAGGTCGTCACCGCCTATCAGACCTGCACCCGGCGCTACGCCGAAATGCTGGGGCACTTCGGTCTCACCATCCCCCAATTCGATGTGTTGTCGGCGGTCTCGGCGCTGCAGCCGGAGGCCCTGCCCAGCACGGTCGCCGAACGCCTGCTGGTCACCCGCGGCAACATCACCGGCATTCTCAAGCGCCTGGAGGCGCAAGGCCTGCTGCGGCGGGCGGCGCACACGGGCGATGGTCGTGCCCTGGTGTGTCAGCTCACGCCCCAGGGGGCAGCGCTGCTGCAGAGGGCATCGGCGGCGGCTGCCGCATTCATCGAAGCACAACTGTCGCCGTTTGATGACCCGACCGTGGCCATGGTCGGTAACACCATGCGCCGCATGACCCAGCACCTGAAGGCGATGGACCTGACCCCGCTGCTCGGCGCCGCCGACATCCACACCCCACCCACCGGTACCCAGGCATGAATCCCGATCAGCTGCAGCCACCCCCCGCGGCCTTGATGTGGCGCGAACTGCGCGCCCTGAAGGACCTCGCCGTCCTGCCCAGAACCCTTGCGCAACCCTGGCTGCGACGAGCCCAGGTTGGCCAGGGTCGAACCGTGACCGTGTTGCCCGGGTTCGGTGGCGGGGACGGTTCGATGGCACCCCTGCGCACCTACCTGCGGCTGCATGGCTTTCGTCCCGAGGGCTGGGGACTGGGACGCAACCTGGCCGGGCTCGACCAACCCTACGACCCGTCAACGATCCATTGGGAGGTCGGGGTCCGCCATGCTGATCGCGGCGAGGGCGGCGTGCTGTTTCTGGCGCAACGGATGGCGGAGCGTGTCACCGCCCGGGCACGCCAGTTGGGCACCACGGTGTCACTGGTGGGTTGGAGTCTCGGCGGCACCATTGCCCGCGAGGTGGCGCGCGATCACCCCGACGTGGTCGACCACGTGGTGACCCTCGGTTCGCCGGTACAGGGTGGCCCCAAGTACACGCGCGCCGCCGACCGCCTGCGCAGCCGCGGACTCGATCTGGAATGGATCGAGGCCGAAGTGGCCATGCGCAATCGGCGCCCCATCCTGCGCCCGGTGTCCGCCATCATCAGCCCCAGCGATGGGGTGGTGGGCTTTGCCGCCGCGCGCGACCCACTGGCATCGGCCAGCACGCGCTACATCCAGGAAGATGTGGCCCATATCAGCATGGGGCTGCACCCACGGGTCTTGCAGCGCGTGGTTGAGGAGTTGTCGCGCAGCACGGCAGAAGCGTTCGGTGGATAGCGTGACGCCCGGTATCCTGTTGATCCCCGGCGCGCTCAGCGGCGCCTGGATCTGGTCGGATAACTTTGCGGCTGCCTTCGCCGGCCAGGGCTTCGCCGTCGAAGCGCTTCAGTTTCCGGCCCATGGTGCTGACTGGCAGACACGGCAGCGCCAACGATTCGAAGACTGCGTATCGCTATGCGCCCGACGCATCAGTGCCGCGCCCGAGGCGCCATGGGTCATGGGGCATTCAATGGGCGGCCTCATCGCGCTGCATGCCGCGTGCCGCGCCCCCGTCCGCGGACTGGTCCTGCTGTCACCCGTGCCCATCGACGGCATGGGCCGCAGTCTGCTGCAGTTGGCCCGGCAGGACCCGGTCAGCCTGGCCAAGCTACTGGCCGTCATGATCGAGTCGCGGATCAGCCGACTGGGCAGCCCGCCGCTTGGAATCTACTCAGTGAACTGCCCGCCAGACCAGGCGCGTCGCGTGACCGCCCAGCTTCGCTCAGAGTCCATTCCGACGGTGCTGCGGCTACTGCGGCCACCGCCACTGGACCGACAGGCCCTCTCATCCACCCCGATCCTGGTGATCGGCGCCGACGGTGATCACATCATTCCAGCCGATGAAGTCCGGCGCACCGCCACAGCCCTCAATGCCGGTTGTCAGATCTACCCTGGCATGTCCCACACCTATCAGGCGGAACCGAACTGGCCCCAGGTTGCGGACGACATCCTCAGCTGGATAGCGGCCAGCGCCGAGCGGAAGGCCTGCGGAGCAACGCTATGGCCATCCGATCAAGGTGGTTTCCCAGAGGACGGTATCGACCCCTGAACGTCCCCGGGACCCGGCTTCCAGCGGGTTGAGGCTTGGCGCTCCGTCGGCAAGGCACCAAACACCGTCCAGCGGGATACCCGTTGCGAGGCCGATCGTACTTGCGCAAGATGAATTCCCGATCCAAGACGATCCACGTGATGGCCAACGTCCACAGCAGCGCCTCATGGCTGGACAATCGCAGCCTGAAGCTCAAGGCCATCGGCGTTCTGGGCACCTTGTTCGGCCTGTTTGCGCTGACGGCGACCCTGTTTCTGCTGAACCAGCGCGAAGTGGAATCGGCGCAGCGTGCCAGCGCGCACACGGTCACAGTCCTGCAAGCGGCCAACGAAATGATGCTGGCCGCCGTACTGCAGCAGAGCGCCACGCGCGGCTATGCCCTCACCGGGCAGGCCCGATTTCTGGCCCCATATGAGGGGGCGCAACGCGACTTCGATCACCACTACACCGCGCTAAGACGCCTTACCGCCGACAACCCGGAGCAGCAGGCACGCCTGACCGACATCCGCGCCCTGATGGAGGCGTGGACTCGGGAGTTCGTGAATCCGATGGTGGCGCTCGCCAGTGATCCCGCCGGTCGCGATGAGCTGGTGGCACTGGTCCAGGCCGGACGTGGCAAGCAACTGATGGACGAAGTGCGGGCACAGGGCCTGGCCTTCGTGACCGCCGAAGAAGCGCTGCTGGCCGCGCGGGGTGCGCGATTGTCGGATGGCCTGGACAAAATCCGTCATCTCGCCATCGGCCTGTTGTTGGCCGCTGCCCTGCTGACCGCGATCTTCCTGGTCGCGATCCAGCGCTCGCTGGTCACCCCCATGAACCAGTTGACCGGGCTGATTGGACGCCTCACCGGCGGTGAGCTGGATGTCAGCGTGCCGCATCTGGCGCGCAAGGATGAGCTCGGCGCCATCGCCGCGGCGCTGGAAAGTTTCCGCCAAGCCTCGCTACAGGTGCAGCAACGCGAGTGGATCAAGACCCACACCTCAGCGATGGCTCAGCGGCTGTCGCGGGCCGCCAATTTTTCGCGCTTCGGCAGCGAACTGTTGGATTATCTCTGCCCCCTGCTCGGCTCTGGCTCGGGCGCGTTGTATCGGGTCGACGCAGACCCCACAGCGCTGGCGCGGATCGGCGCCTATGGTCAAGTTAAAAGCGACAGCGGGGGGCCCGGAGATGGCGGCGAAGGCCTGGTAGCACAGTGCGCCCATAGCCAGCAGCCTATCGTGCTGGAGCCGGTCCCGGCGTCGTACTTCGGACGCATCCAGTCCGGCTTGGGTGCCGCCACGCCCACCGTGGTCCTGTTGTGGCCGCTGCCCGGGCTCGATGGCGTCGTTGGCGTTATCGAACTGGCCGGATTCCGAACACTGACGCCGATTCAGCGTGAGTTGATGGGACAGGTCGCGCAGTTGTCCGGACTGGCGCTCGAAGCGCTTTCCAGCGCCGCGAAGACGCGAGATCTGCTGGAGGAAACCCAGGCGCAAGCAGAGGAGCTGCAGGCCTCCGAAGAGGCCTTGCGGGTGCAGCAGGAAGAGCTGCGCAGCACCAATGAATCACTCGAAGGCAAGAACCAGGCATTGGAAGAGGCCAGCCAGCGCCTGCGTGCCTCGGAAGAGGAACTGCGCATACAGGCCGAGGAGTTGCGCACCACCAATGACGCCCTCAATGAGAAGAGCCGTTCGCTCAATGAATTCAATGAGCGGTTGATGGCGTTTCAGGGCGAGCTGGAGGCGAAGAACCGCGAGCTGGAACAGGCCAGCCGCTACAAGTCCGAGTTCCTGGCCAACATGTCACACGAGCTGCGGACGCCGCTCAACAGCCTGCTGATTCTGGCCAAGGACCTGGCGGACAACCGCGAGTCGACGCTCAACGCAGAACAAGTGGAGTCCGCGCAGATCATCTTCGACAGTGGCAACAGCCTGTTGCGCCTGATCAACGACATCCTCGACCTGTCGAAGATCGAGGCCGGACGCATGGAGGCGGAGTGGGAGGATGTGGCGCTGTCCGACATCGCCGCCGCGATCGAGCGTCAGTTCCGCCCGGTTGCGCGTGAGCGCGGCATTGGCCTCAGCGTCACCCTCGACCCCTCGGCGCCCCAGCAGATTCGCTCCGACAGCACCAAACTGCTGCAGATCCTGACCAATCTTGTTGGCAATGCGGTCAAGTTCACGCACGAAGGGGAGGTGCGCCTGACGCTGTCCTCGGCCGACGACAGCCTGGTTCCGATCGGCGCCGATCCATCCCAATGGATTGCCTTGGAGGTGGCCGATACCGGCATCGGCATTTCCGAGGACAAACTGGCCCGCCTGTTTCAGGCGTTTGAGCAGGGCGACGGCACCACCAGCCGCCGCTATGGCGGCACCGGGCTGGGCCTGTCGATCTCGCGTGGCCTGGCGCGCATGCTGCACGGCGATGTCCGGGTTTCCAGCACGCTGGGCAGCGGTTCGCGATTCACTGTGGTGCTGCCGTGCGATGGGAAGCCTTCGGCCGTGGCCGCGCCACTGGCCATCGAGCCCGCAATCGAGGTCGCACCGGCGAGCTCCACCGCATCGCCAACCGTCACCGAACCCGTCGTGACACCGGCCACTGCCCCGGCAGGCTCAGCGAAACCGCCGGTCCCGCAGCTGGCCGATGACCGCGATCTGCTGAAGGACGGCGACATCCGCGTGCTGGTGATCGAGGACGATCTGGCGTTTTCGCGGATTCTGGTCGATATGGTGCGCCGCAAGGGATACCGGGTGCTGGCCGCCGCCGACGGCGAAACCGGCCTCGAACTGGCCGGTCGCTATCAACCCAACGGCATCCTGTTGGATGTCAATCTGCCGGGTATGGACGGCTGGACGGTCATCGAGAAACTGAAAGCCAAATCCGCGACCCAGCACATCCCGGTGCACTTCATCACGGCCGCAGATGACGCCCAGCGCGGGCTGTCGATGGGTGCGGTGGGCTTCGTCACCAAGCCCGCCACCCGCGCGTCCATCGATGCCGCACTGGCGCGCGTGCTGCAACCCTCCACCCGCGCTGGGCAGCGCATTCTGGTGGTCGATGACGACCATGGCGCGCGAACCGCTGTCGCCCGATTGCTGCGTCAGCCCGGTGTTGAGCTGTTGGAAGCCCCCTCGATCGCGGCCGGACTGGCGGCGGTTGGCGAGCAGACCTTCGACTGCATCGTGCTCGACCTGATGCTGCCCGACGGCACTGGCTTCGACTTCCTTGATCGCGTGGCACGCTTGGGCCCGGTGCCGCCGGTGGTGGTCTACTCGGCGCGCGAATTGACCCGCGAAGAAAGCCTGCGCCTGCGCGAGTACACCGACAGCATCGTGATCAAGGGGTCGCAGTCGCCCTCGCGGCTGCTGGATGAAGTCTCGCTGTTCCTGCACGCGGTGCGTCGCCCTGCCAGTGGCGTTACGCCCACTGCGGCGGCACCCTCGGACCTCAGTGGCCGCGAAGTGCTGCTGGTCGATGACGACATGCGCAACGTGTTCGCGCTGTCCAAGGCGCTGCGCGCTCACGGGCTGACGGTGGTCGCCGCGCAGGATGGCCGCAAGGCGCTGACCCAGCTGGAACAGCATCCGCAGGTGGACTGGGTGTTGATGGACATCATGATGCCGGAGATGGATGGCTACGAAACCACCCGCGAGATCCGCAAGAACCCACGCTGGGCCGAGCTGCCGATCATCGCGCTCACCGCCAAGGCGATGAAGGGCGACCGTGAGAAGTGTCTGGCTGCGGGGGCCTCCGACTACCTGTCCAAGCCCATCGACGTCGACAAGCTGCTGTCGGTGATGCGTGCCTGGGCACGGCCGCGTTGATGGCGGGGCAGGGGCTTCATGAAGCGATCGGTTGAGGACATCGAGCTTGGGCTTTTCGTCGAGGCCCTCAAGCAGCGCCACGGCTACGATTTTTCCGGCTACGCGGAAGCCTCTTTCCGGCGGCGGGTGCAGGGCCTGTGCATCCATTTCCGTACCGACAACATCAGCCAGCTGACCGAACAACTGCTGCACGATCGCATTGCTGTCGGCGATGTCGTCAGTCAGCTATCGGTGCCGGTCTCCGAGTTCTTCCGCGATCCGCCCAGCTTCGCCACCCTGCGGCGCGCGGTGTTTCCGGTGCTCGCGAGCTACCCGCACATCAACATCTGGCAGGCCGGCTGTGCCCGTGGCGAGGAGGTGTACTCGCTGGCGATCCTGCTGACCGAGGCCGGTCTCTATGATCGCTGCCAGATTTACGCCACCGACATCAGCGAACACGCACTGACGGCGGCCCGCGAAGGGGTTTATCCGGATCGGGAACTGCGACAAAGTGCCAGCAGCTACTTCGAGGCCGGCGGCAGCGGCACCCTGTCGGACTACTTTCACGCCCGCTACGGCCACATCAAACTGGACGACGATCTCAAGCGCAACGTCACCTTCGCCGAGCATAACCTGGCCCTGGATGGTGTCTTCTGTGAGGCGCAACTGGTGCTGTGCCGCAACGTGCTGATCTACTTCAAACCGCCGTTGCAGCGCCGCGCGCTTGATCTGTTCCACGCCAGCCTGGTGCGCGGCGGCTTCCTATGCCTGGGCAACAAGGAAAGTCTGAGCCGTCACGACATCGGCGACCAATTCACCCTGGTGGATCGTCAGGGGCCCCTGTATCGGCGGGTGCTGGATACGGATGCGTGAGGGTGCGTCCTTGGTTGTGGTCGGCGCTTCGGCAGGCGGTGTGCTGGCGCTGCGCAGCCTGCTGTCCGGCCTGCGGGCCGACCTGGCGGCGAGCCTGGTGATCGTCCTGCATATCCGCGAGTCGGGCGTCGATTCGCTGATCGGCCTGCTCAACCAGAACAGTCGCATTTCGGTGCGGGAGGCACTGCATGGCGCCCCGATCGAGACCGGCGTTGCCTACGTCGCGCCCGGGAACTATCACCTACTGATTGAGCGTGAGGGCTGCTTTGCGCTGTCGGTCGACGACAAGGTCTGCCACGCCCGGCCGTCGATTGACGTGCTGTTTGCCAGCGCTGCGGACGCCTGGCGCGGCCCGCTGGTGGGCGTGGTGCTGACCGGCAGTAACGAGGATGGTGCCCGCGGCCTGGCCGAGATCCGCGCCCGTGGCGGACGCGCCTGGGTGCAGTCACCAGACGAGGCCGAAGCCCGGCAAATGCCCGAAGCCGCCGTTCGAGTCGCCGGCGCTGACGCCGTACTGCCGCTCGCCGACATTGCCCGAAACATCAACCAGGCCTTCCCGCCATGACGCCAGCCGACCCGACCGCAAAGCCCAAACTCCTCGTTGTGGACGACACACCCGCCAACCTGGTCGCCATGCGGCGCCTGCTGTCACGCGTGGATTGCGAAGTGGTGGTGGCGGCCTCCGGCAATGAGGCGCTGTCGGCCTGTCTGGACCACGACTTCGCCTTGATCCTGCTGGATGTGCAGATGCCGGAGATGGACGGCTTTGAAGTCGCCACCTTGTTACAAGAAAACGAACGCACCCAGGCGACGCCGGTGATTTTCGTGACCGCCGCCCACAAGGACGACCTGCATCGCATGCACGGTTATCGGGTCGGCGCGGTGGACTACATTTCGAAGCCCATCGATGAGTTCATTCTGTTGTCCAAGGTGAAGGTCTTCCTCGACCTGTTCCGCGCCCGCAGTGCGCTCGCCGCGTCCGAGTCACGGGCGCGGCACCTGGCCATGCACGATGGTCTGACCGGCCTGCCCAATCGCTTGCTGTTCACCGATCGCCTCGAAAGCGCACTTCGGCGTGCCGAGCGCAACGGCAGCGCCATGACCTTGATCTACGTCGACATCGACCGCTTCAAGCCGGTCAACGACCAGTACGGCCACGGCGCTGGCGACAGCCTGCTGCGCGCCATTGCCGAGCGCCTGCAGACTGAGCTGCGCTCAAGCGACACCGTCGCCCGGCTGGGCGGCGACGAGTTCGGCATCGTCCTCGAGAGCGTCCAGGACGCGCACCACGTTGCCGAGCTGTGTGAGCGTATTCGGCACCAGATCGGCCGCCCGTTCACCCTGGATCTGCTGGCGCCGCTGGGCACGGTCGACGTGCAGGTCGGCGCCAGCCTCGGCATCGCGCGCTACCCCGATGACGGTCACGACGCCGACACCCTGGTGCGCGAGGCGGATGCACGGATGTACCTGCACAAGACGGGTCGGTCGCGTTAAGGCGATGGCACCGCGAACGTGCAGTCGCCGACCGAAAGATGGCGCGCCCGAGAGGATTCGAACCTCTGACCCCTGCCTTCGGAGGGCAGTACTCTATCCAGCTGAGCTACGGGCGCATCAGGGCGCGATTGTAGCGGAAGGACAGCCCGATGGCCCATCGCAAACCGAATCTGCCCACGAAAACCTGTCCGGTTTGCGGTCGGCCCTTCAGTTGGCGCAAAAAGTGGGAACGGGTGTGGGACGAGGTGAAATATTGCTCCGACGCCTGCCGCACCCGCCGGACCACCACCCATGCCGCTACGCCACCTGATCATCCTGCTGGGCGACCAGCTCGACCACGACAGCGCCGCTCTTGAGGGTTTCGACCCGGCGGTAGACGCCGTGTGGATGGCGGAAGTGCCTGCCGAGGCGACTTATGCCTGGAGCCACAAGGCGCGACTGGTGATCTTTCTCAGCGCGATGCGCCATTTCGCTGCGTCCCTGCGTGCGCGCGGTTGGACCGTGCACTACCGCGCCACGGGGGAGCACCCATACACCCATCTGACTGAGGCGCTAGCGGCGGACCTGGTCCGGCTGAAGCCGCAGGCCGTGATCGCGGTGGAGCCCGGCGAGTGGCGACTGTGGCAGGCCCTGAAGGACAGCTGTTCGACGGCGGGCGTGCCGTACACCCAGCGTGCGGATCGGCACTTCCTGTGTGCCCTCGATGACTTTGCCGACTGGATGCGCGGTCGCAAACAGCCGCGCATGGAGCACTTCTACCGTCGCATGCGCCAGCAGACCGGCTGGTTGATGCAGGGCGACGCTCCCGAAGGCGGGCAGTGGAACTTCGACCACGACAATCGCGACAGCTTCGGCCGCGACGGCCCCGGGCCGCTGCCGGCACCGCTGCGGTTCCTGCCGGATGCGCTCACGCGCGAGGTGATCGCGGTGGTCGAGCACCACTACGGCGATCACCCCGGGCAGCTCGATGCCTTCGACTGGCCGGTGACCCGCGATGAGGCGCTGGAGGCGCTGGACGACTTCATCACCGCCCGCCTGCCGCGCTTCGGCCAGTACCAGGACGCGATGTGGACCGGCGAGCCATGGCTGTATCACGCACGGCTGTCGGCGGCGCTCAACCTCAAGCTGCTCAACCCGCGTGAGGTCTGCGAGGCAGCCATTCGCGCCTGGCGCGACGGCGAGGCGCCGTTGGCGGCCGTCGAGGGCTTTGTCCGCCAGATTCTTGGCTGGCGCGAGTATGTCCGCGGACTGTATTTCCATCGCATGCCGGGCTATCTGGACGATAACGCGCTGGGCGCCGACCAACCGCTACCGGCGCTGTACTGGACCGGCGATACCGCCATGCGCTGTCTGGCCGAGACCGTCGGCGACACGCTCGCCCACGGCTATGCCCACCACATCCAACGGCTGATGGTGACGGGCCTGTTCGCGCTGCTGCTGGGCGTGCGGCCGCGCGAGGTACACCAGTGGTATCTGGCGGTGTACGTGGATGCGGTGGAATGGGTGGAGCTGCCCAACACCCTCGGCATGAGCCAGTTTGCAGACGGCGGCTTCATGGCCAGCAAGCCCTACGTGGCCTCGGGCAAGTACATCGACCGGATGAGCAACTATTGCCAGGGCTGTCGCTTTGATCCCGCCCAGCGTACGGGCCCCAAGGCCTGCCCGTTCACCACACTGTACTGGGACTTCCTCGATCGGCACCGGGCACGGTTCGCGGCCCACCCCCGGCTGAAGATGCAGATTCGCAATCTGGACCGCCTCGACGAACCGGCACTGTCAGCGCTGCGCGCGCAGGCCGCTTCACTGCGCCAGGATCTGCCGTAACGCGCCTTCCAGGATCGGGTAGCGAAAGGTGAAGCCGCCCTGCAACGCGCGGCGCGGCAGCACCTGCTGACCAGACAGCAGCAGTTCGTCGGCCATCGGCCCCACCAGCAACCGCAGCGCGGCCGCGGGCATCGGCAGCACCGCCGGCCGTCGCAGCGCGCGCCCCAGCTGGCGGCTGAAATCGGCATTGCGCACCGGCCCCGGGGCCGTGCCATTGAAGGCGCCTTCGGCGGTCTCGTGTTCGAGCAACCATTGCATCATCGCCACCAGATCATCGCGATGAATCCAGCTCATCCATTGACGGCCATGGCCCAACGGACCGCCCAGACCCAGCCGGAACGGTGGCAGCATCTGCCCCAGGGCACCGCCGGGGAGCCCCAGCACGATGCCGATACGGATCACGGCGAGCCGGGTCCCCAGTGCTGCCACCGGCGCCGCAGCCGCTTCCCAGCGGGCACACAGCTCGGCAGCAAAGCCGGTTCCGGGCGCGCTGTCCTCGGTGAGCACCTCGTCCTCGCGTGCGCCATACCAGCCAATGGCCGAGCCGTTCAGCCACACGGCCGGTGGCCGCCGCCAGGTCTTGCACGCTGCCAGCAGCCACTCGGTGGTGCCCACCCGACTGCGCAGGAATTCAGCGCGGCGGGTGTCGTTCCAGCGACCGGCGCCGAGGTTCTCGCCAGCGAGGTTGATGATGGCGTCCGGCGGATCGTCGGCACAGGCCGTGGGGTCGCTGACCGCGCGTACCGCCTCGGGTAGGGCAGCGGTGGCCGGGCGGCGCGTCAGCACCGTCAACCGATGGCCGGCCGCCTGCAAGGCCGGCAACAGGGCGCTGCCGATAAATCCGGTCCCGCCGGTCACCAACACGTGCATGCGTCGACTCCGTCAAATCTCAACGCAGCCTAGCGCGTGACGGCAACGGAATCACGGCGTCCGGTACCACTGCGTACAGGCGGTCGGCGGTCGCCGGGGTGATAACAAAGCCCCCGGTCAGGCCGCCAAACGCAGGTAACACCAGCTGCTGGGGCTGCCACCAGTACACCGGCACGCGCGCCCGCTCGGCACCCACCCGCAACACATGTGCGGGATGCACATGACCCGCCATCACCGCCCCGCGCGCATCCACGCCGGGGGTGTGACGCCAGACGAAGGGCGGTTCCCGGGTGCCTTCCGCCAGCCATCGCAATTGCCAGGCGGCGGGGAGTGCTGCGGGTCGGTCGTGGTTGCCCCGCACAATGGCGATGTCGAGCGCTGGATGGCGGTCGCGGAAGTGGTCGAAGGCGGCCATCATCGGCTCATCAGCGCCGGGGCGCGCATGGAACACGTCACCCAGCATCAGCAGGCGTTGTAGCGCATGCCGCGAGATCAGCGCCGACAGTCGATCCAGGTCGGCGGCGCTGACGCCATGCGGCACCGCCACCCCCTGCCGACGCAGCGCGGCGCCCTTGCCGAGATGCACATCGGCGACGATCAAGGTGCGACGTGCCGGCCACCAGATGGCGCGCTCGGGCAACAGGTGCAGCGCCTGGCCGTGCCAAGCCCGGATCACCGCGCCATTCGTTGTCGGATCTTTGACCATGGCAGTTGGCTTAACGGCGGGGCGTCCGTCTTCGCGTAGGACGATCCCCGCTCGGCATCTGCCCCGCCAGCTCAGCGGCCATGCGGCGAATGCGCTCGGCGGCGGACTCACTGCCCAGCTGCTGGGTCAGCCGTTCCGCCCACAGCGGGAAGGCCAATGGCGAAAGTCGGGGCGTGTCCACCTGGACGACGCGGTCTTGCTGCGCCGCTTCGCAGGCGGCCCGCAGCCGGCTGCGATCAAGTTGTCGTTCCAGGACCTCGTCCAGCGCTTGCCGCACCAGTCGGTTACCGGGTTCGTAACGCGCCAGCACGTCATACAGCAGGCCGCTGGACAGCTGCACCTGCTTCACCGTCTTGCCGGCGCCGGGATAGCCCTCGAACACCAGCCCTGCCACCCGTGCCACCTCGCGAAACTGCCTGCGGGCCATTTCCGCCGCATTGAGGCTGGACAGCAGATCGGCATCGAGCTGCTGCGGCGACAGCAACCGCCGCAGCTCGGTGTCATCCAGCGGTGGCAGCGCGCGGCTCAGCAGCTCGAAGCCATAGTCGTTGAAGGCCATGGTCACGTTCATCGGCGCGCGCTGGGCCAGGCGCCAGGCCATCAGGGCCGCCAGTCCTTCGTGGGCGTGACGGCCGGCAAAGGGGAACACGAACAGGTGTGTGCCTTCGCGCGAGCGCAGGCGCTCGACCAGCAAGGTGCCGGGCACCGGCAAGGCGCTGATCGCCGCCTGCCGCTCGAACAGCGGGGCCAGCGCCGCGCGTTCCGGTAGATCGCTGGCCAGGCCATCCCTGACGTGGTCCGCCATCAGGGCCCGCAACTGCCCGGCGAGGGTGCTCGACAGGGGCATCTTGCCGCCGGCAAAGCGGGGAATGACCTGGCTGCGACCCCCGGCGCGCACCTGCGCCACCATGTCGCGCACGCGCACCAGGGTCAGCCGGCGCCCGCCGAACAGGAAGGTGTCACCCGGCTTGAGCCGGGCGATGAAGCTTTCCTCCACCTGACCGACACCGGCACCGTTGACGAAGGCCACCTTCATCATGGCATCCGAGGTGATGGTGCCCACCGCCAGTCGATGGCGGCGCGCGGTGGTGGCGTCGGGCACGCACAGGCAGCCCTGGTCATTGATCGCCACCTTGCGAAACTGGGGATAGGCCTGCAGCGCGCCGCCGCGCATGACGAAATCCAGCACCCACTGCCAGTCCTCGTCGCTGAGGTCGGCGTAGCCATCGGTGCCACGCACCGTCTTGAGGATGGTCTCAGGCCGGCAGCGACCGGTGAGCGCCAGCGTCACCACATGCTGCGCCAGCAGGTCGAGCGCCCCACGCAGCGGTCGCCGCTCCTCGATGTCCCCCTGTGCCAGCGCGCGACGGGCGGCGGCGAACTCGGCAATCTCCAGGGCATTGGCCGGCACGCACAGGATCCGACTGCGCGCGCCGGGCCGGTGGCCGCTCCGTCCGGCACGCTGCAGCAGCCGCGCCACGCCCTTGGGCCCGCCAATCTGAATGACCTGGTCCACCGGCCGGAAGTCCACTCCGAGGTCCAACGCACTGGTGGCCACCACCGCGCGCAGGGTGCCGGTCTTCAAGCCAGCCTCGATATCGGCGCGATGCCGCGCATCCAACGAGCCATGATGCAGCCCCAAGGTCAGCTCGGGGGCCGCCATGCTGAGGGCGTCGAACCAGCGCTCGGCCTGGGCGCGGGTGTTGGTGAACAGCAGGGTGCTCTGCGCCGTGTGCAGCGCCTCAACCACCTGCGGCAGACACACCAGTCCCATGTGCCCGGCAGCGGGGAAGTGCTCGATCTGTGGCGGCAGCAGGGTGTCCACCGTCAGTACCTTGGGCAGGTCCGCCCCCACCAGGGTGCAGGCGCGGTCGGGCCCGATCAGGGCGCGTGCGGCCGTCTCCAGATTCCCCAGGGTGGCGGACAGCCCCCACACCCGCAGGTGTGGCGCCAGCTCGCGCAGCCGCGACAGGCATAACGTGACCTGCACACCGCGCTTGCTGCCCAGCAGTTCGTGCCACTCGTCGACGATCACCGCCTGCAAGCCAGCGAAGGCCGGGATGAGATCGGCATAGCCCAACAGCAGCGACAGCGACTCCGGGGTGGTCACCAGCGCCTGTGGCAGTCGCCGCCGCTGCCGGGCTCGCGCCGCGCTGCCGGTGTCGCCGGTGCGGCGCTCTACGGTCCAACCGCTGCCGACGTCGGTGGCAATGGCCTGCAACTGCTCGGCGGTATCCGCCGCCAATGCCCGCATCGGCGTGATCCACAAAACGCGCAGGGGCTCATCTGGCCCGGTGGCGGCCCGCAAAGGCCCACCCCAGGCCGCCAGCGTCTTGCCGGTGCCGGTGGGTGCGTGCAGCAGACCTGACTCGCCACGGGCGTAGGCGGTCCAGGCCGCACGCTGAAAGTCCGCCACCGGCCAACGCTTGTTGGCGAACCAGGCATCGAGTGCATCCATGCGGCCAGCCTAGGGCGACCTGCGACGAATGGCGTATGTGTCTGAATTCCTTGCACCACTCGTCCTGCCGCCGCCGCCACAGGTCGGCGGGCGCCGCTGCGCCCCGTGGCGACTGCGACACTCGGCGCTGGATAACCGAGGAGTTCGTTTGGGTGAGCACCAGCAGCTTCAGCGCCGCCTTGAGCAGTCTGGAGGAAGCGACCGGGTCGGGCACCTGGGTCGTGCACCTGGGCGATTCGCCGACCCTGTGGTGGTCGCAGGGCACCCGCCGCCTGTTGGAGTGGTCAGCCACTGCCGAGCCACCGCCGATGGCGGACGCCATCGCGGTCTACACGGAGGCTTCGCAGGCCCTGCTGCGACCGGCCCTGGAGGACTGCGAGCAGCGCGCACGCAGCTTCGATCTGGAACTGGAGCTGCACACCTACACCGGGCGCCATCGGCATGTTCGGGTCACCGGCATGGCGGAACGGGAGGGTCGGCAGATGGTCCGTCTGGCCGGCACCATCCAGGACATCGACCGCCGCAAGCAGGCCGAGTCCAATGCCCGCACCCTGGGCGAGCGCCTGGCCGAGTTCGAGGAGCGCTGGCGCATGGCCACCGAGGGTTCCGGCCTCGGCGTCTGGGACTGGGATGCGCAGACCAACCAGGTGTTCTTCTCCACCCAGTGGAAGCGCATGCTGGGGTTTGACGAAGAGGAGATCGGAGACCAGCTATCCGAGTGGGACTCACGCCTGCATCCGGACGATCGCGAGGCCTGCTACGCCGACCTCAACGCCCATCTCGAAGGGCGTACACCGTTCTACCTCAATGAACACCGCGTGCTGTGCAAGGACGGACAGTACAAATGGATACAGGACCGCGGCCGAGTGGTCTCACGCACCCCTGACGGTAAGCCGCTACGGGTGGTGGGGACGCACACGGATATCAGTGAGCGCAAATTTCTGGAAGCGGTGGCGCAGCAGGCCCACACGCGCTACCAGGGTATTTTCAATTCCACCTTCCAGTTCATTGGCCTGCTGTCGCCCGACGGCACCTTGCTGGAGGCCAATGACACCGCGCTCAACTTTGCCGGACTGTCGATGGACGCACTGGTCGGCAAGCCTTTCTGGGACTGTCACTGGTGGCAGATGGGCGAACCGACCCGGCAGCAGCTGCGCGAGGCGATTGGCCAGGCCGCTGCAGGGACGCCGGTGCGCTACCAGGTGGAGGTCCGTGGTCAGGGCGACCATACCGTGGTCATCGATTTTTCCCTGAAGCCCATCATGGACGATAACGGCCGGGTGGCCTTCCTGATCCCCGAGGGCCACGACATTACGGCGCAGATCACCGCGCAACGCGCACTCGACGAGCGCGAGCGCCTGTTCCGTGCCGCCTTTGACGATGCCCCCATCGGTTCGGCCATCGTCAATCTCGACGGGCGCTGGATTCAGGTCAATGACGCGCTCTGCGCCATGCTCGGCTATCCGGCCGAGCAGCTGGCAAAGCTGACCTTCCAGGACATCACGCATCCCGACGATCTGGATGCGGACCTTTCCAATGTGGAGACCCTGCTGCGCGGGGATGCCAGCCACTACAAGATGCAGAAGCGGTACCTGCGCCATGACGGCACGGCCGTGACCTGCCTGCTGTCCGTCACCCTGATTCGCGACGAGTGCGGCAACCCGCAGCACTTCATGGCGCAGATTCAGGATCTCTCCGAGCAAATCGCCACCGACCGCGCCCTGGCCGCCGAGCGCGATCTCGCCCAGGTCACGCTTGCCGCCATCGGGGACGGCGTGGTGCGGACCGACAGCTCCGGCCGGATCACTTTCACCAATGAGGCGGCACTGCGGCTACTCAAGCGGATGCTGCCCGATACCCTGGGCCGCGCCTTCGATGAGGTTGTTGTGCTGGTCTCGGAGCGCAATGGCGAGCTGCTGGAATCACCGGTTCAGCGTGTGCTGCGAGTAGGCCTTCCCACCGGTATCCCTGCTGATGCGGCACTGCGCTTCGAGGACGGCAGCCTGCTGCCGGTCGAAGACAGCTGTGCGCCAATACGCGACCGTGAGGGCGCCTTGATTGGCGTCGTGTTCGTGTTCCGTGATGTCAGCGCCACCCGGCAGTTGTCCCAGCAGTTGCTGTTCCAGGCCACCCACGATGCGCTCACCGGCCTCGCCAACCGCCGCGAGTTCGAGCGCGAGCTGGAGGCCACGCTGGTGTCGGCCCGCAATCGCGGTGGTGAACACTACCTGCTGCAACTCGATCTCGACCATTTCAAGCGCATCAATGACGAGGTTGGGCATGCCCGTGGCGACGAAGTCCTGCGCGACATCACGCAGCGGATGCGCTCACGCTTGCGTCAGTCTGACCTGCTGGCACGCATCGGCGGTGACGAGTTCGCCCTCATCCTGCGCGACTGCCCCTTGGTCTCTGCTCACAAGGTCGCCGCCGGTCTGATTCACAGCGTGTCGCACTATCGCTTGGTCGCCAACGACCAGGCGTTCGAAGTGGGGCTGTCCATCGGCATGACCTGCCTGGACGGCCGACTCGCGTTGAACGATGTTCTGCGGCAGGCCGACACCGCCTGCTACCGGGCCAAACATGATGGCCGCAATCGGGCCGTGCTACACGGGGCTGCCTAGGGCCACTGCGTCGGGCGTCAACGGTGGCGGCCGCAGCCGGGTGATCACGCGGGTGGCTCAGGCCAAGGCAGCGTCCAGCATCTCGATGAGGTCCGGCGAACGCACCCGGCTACGCAGATCGGAGACCACATCGCGCTGCAGGCTACGCCAAGGCTCAGCCAGCTGAGCGAAGCCCAGTAGCGGCCGTGACAGCCGCGCCGCGGTTTGCGGATTGGCCTGATCGAGCCGCTCCAGGGCGTCGGCATAGAGGCGGTAGCCAGCCTCGCTATGAAACTGGCCGAGGTTGTCGCGTGCGAACGATCCCAGCACCGCGCGTAGCCGGTTCGGATTGCGCCAATCAAATTGGTCGTGCGCCATCAGGCGATGTACCGCAGCGGCGTCGTTCTGCGGTCGGCCAGCCTGCAGTGCGAACCAGCGGTCCAGCACCAGGGGCTGCTCGCACCAACGGCTATAGAACAGGGACAGCGCCGCCTCGGCATCGGCCCCGCCGTCACGACAGAGCGCCTGCAGTGCGCCGGCCGCCAGGGTCATGTTGGGACCCTGCACGCGGGCACTGGCGAGACGCGCCACCACCGGTGTCCCCAGCCGTGCCAGATAGCCCAGCGACAGATTGGCCAGCGCCCGTTCGCCCCAGCGCTCCAGCTGATGCGGTTCCCAGCTGGCCCACACCGAACACGGCCCCACCAGCGCTTCGGCGATGGCTTTGTGCTGGGCATCCAGCGCCAAGACAAAGGCCTGCGGATCGACCGCGGTGATGCCGTCCCACAGCACCGCAGCCGGCGGCATCGCCAGCAGCCGGGCCGCCAGCGCCGGCGTTGGGTTTTGCGCGGCCACGGCCTGCAGCGCAGGCAGCAGCTGGCCCAGGCTGTCGCGCTGGCCCTGCATGAGTCCGGCGTGGGCGCGGGCCTGCAGGGCCTGCAGCGCGTCCCAGCGAACGAAGCCGTCTTCCTCGGCGCGGACCGCGATGCGCCGCAGCTCGTAGTCCTGATAGTCGGTCTCCAGCCGCACCGGCGCGGAGAAGCCCTGCAGGCAAGTGGGCAGCGGCTCGGTGTCGTTCGGGACCGTCAGCGTGAGCTGCTCGCCGTCGAGCAACAGCAGGTCGTCGCCACGCCGCGCCGGATGATCGGGCAGGGACACCGTGCGCCCGGCGGCATCGGCCAGCCGCAGCCGGAACGGAATCGGCAACGGCTGCTTGTGCGGCTGCCCGGGTGTTGGCGCCGTGTGCTGCTGCAGGGTGATGTGCAGGGCACCGGTTGCCGCATCCCATTGGCGTTGCAACCGCACCCGCGGAGTGCCGGCCTGGGCATACCAACTCAGGAAGGGCTGCAGATCCTGACCGGACGCCGCCGACAGCGCCGCCACGAAGTCCTCGATGGTGGCGGCCGTGCCGTCGTGCGCCTGCAGGTAGCGACGCAAGCCTTCGCGGAAGGCGCTGCGGCCGATCATCGTTTCCAGCATGCGCACGATCTCCGCACCCTTCTCGTAGATGGTGGCGGTGTAGAAGTTGTTGACCTCCTGATAGGCCTCGGGACGCACCGGGTGGGCGGTGGGGCCGGCATCCTCAGGGAACTGCTGGGCCCGCAAGGTACGCACCTGATCGATGCGTTGTATCTCGGCGCCCAGATGATCCTCGCTGAATCGCTGGTCGCGGAACACGGTGAGCCCTTCCTTGAGCGACAGCTGGAACCAGTCGCGGCAGGTCACCCGATTGCCGGTGTAGTTGTGGAAATACTCATGCGCGATCACCGCGCTGATGGCGTGATAGCTGTCGTCGGTGGCGGTTTCCGGACTGGCCAGCACGTAGGCAGCGTTGAAGATGTTGAGCCCCTTGTTCTCCATCGCCCCCATGTTGAAGGCGCGCGCCGCCACCACCATGTAGAGATCGAGGTCGTACACCAGACCATAGGTCTCTTCGTCCCAGCGCATGGCGTCCTTGAGCGACTGCATGGCATGCCCGACCAGACCCTCGTTGCCGCGATCGACGTAGAACTCCAGACGCCGTGGCCGGCCATCGGCAGCGGTGTAGTGGTCAGCGACACAGGCCAGGTCGCCCGCCACCATGGCGAACAGGTAGCAGGGCTTGGCGAAGGGGTCCTCCCATTCGGCGTAGTGGCCACCGCCGTCGAGCGCGCCCGCCGCCACGCGGTTGCCGTTGGCCAGCAACACCGGGAAGCGCGCCTGATCGGCCGCTTCCAGGCGGACGGTGAACGGCGCCAGCACGTCGGGTCGGTCCAGATAGGGGGTGATGCGCGAAAAGCCGTGGGCTTCGCACTGGGTGCAGTACATCGGCCCACTCTGGTAGAAACCTTCGAGCGCGCTGTTCGCCTCGGGCTGCAACAGGGTCACGGTTTCCAGCTGAAACCGGGCGGGGAGATCCCGCAGCGTCACCTCCAGTGCGGTCTGCGGGCGGGCCGCTTCGGGCAGAACCTTGCCGTCGACGGCCATTGACAGAATCCTCAGGTCGCGCGCATCCAAGCGGAGCGGGGTATCGGTCGCCACCCCATCAACCCGCCGAACGGCGAGGCGGGTGGTGACCCGCGTTTCGGTATCCACCTGCACGGTCATCTCGACCCGATCGATGCGATAGGCGGGCGGCTGATAATCGGCACGGCGGTGAAGCTGGGGCATGAAGCGGACACTCCGGACGGCAAGATCGTCAGCCCCTATTGTGCCGCCAGCGCCAAAACAGAGGCGTACACTGCGCGCCCGTCCCTGCATCCCGGTGCCATGAACGGTTGGTCAGATCGCTCGCGCGGCCTCGTCGCCGCCACCACCGCCTTCCTCATCTGGGGACTGCTGCCGCTGTATATGCGCGCGCTCGACAGCGTGCCGCCGGTGGAAGTCATGGTGCACCGACTGCTGTGGTGCTGCCTGTTCACCCTCGCGATCCTGCTGGTCACCGGCCAACTGAGACGGGTGCCGGCCATACTCCGGCAGCCGCGGGTGAGCGGTCTGTTGCTGCTATCGGCCCTGCTGATCTCCACCAACTGGCTGGTGTATGTCTGGGCGGTGTCGACCCGGCATGTGGTGGAGGCCAGCCTGGGGTACTTCATCAACCCGCTGGTGAGTGTGCTGCTGGGCGTGCTGGTATTGCGGGAGCGCCTCAACGGCGTCCAGTGGACGGCGGTCACCGTTGCCGCCGTCGGGGTGCTGTGGCTGACCCTCAACGTCGGCCGCCCGCCGTGGATTGCACTGGTGCTGGCCTTCAGCTTCGCCTTTTACGGATGGGTGCGGAAACAGGTGGCGGTGGACGCCATTACCGGCCTCACCGTGGAAACACTGCTGCTTTCCCCGTTTGCCATCGTCTACCTGGTGTGGCTGGGCGGCGACGGCGCCTTCGGCACACAGGGATCCTGGATTGATGCCCTGCTGTTGGCCAGCGGCGTGTTCACCGCGGTGCCACTGATGCTGTTCGCCTTTGGGGTGCGCCGGGTGTCGCTGGCCACCATCGGCCTCATTCAGTACCTCGGGCCGACCCTGCAGCTGCTGATCGGGGTGTGGCTGTTCGGAGAAGCCTTCACCCATGTGCAGGCCCTCGGATTCGGCTTGATCTGGGGCGCGCTGGCGCTCTATGGGCTGGACAGCCTGTGGCGGCACCGCCGGCAGGCCGCCGTGGCCGCCCCCGAGGCCGAAGGCGCCTAAAGCCTGTTGACGCTACCGCGGTCGCTGCGACAAGCCGTGGATCAACGCCTGCCAGTCCGCCACGGCAAAGTGAAAGCCGGACTGATGCCGGGCAAACTTGTCCAGAGAGCGCCGTAGCCGGCGGATGCTGGCCCCCTGTCGCGCGGCACTGGCACCGAGTCCACCACGATCGAAGTCGATCAGATGGAAGCGGTCGGGCGCTTCGAACAACACATTGTCGGCGTTGAGATCCGCGTGGTAGACGCCAGCCGCGTGGAAGCGCCCCAAGGTTGCGCCGAGCGCCGCCCAGGCAGCCGATGGCAGCGGCCGCTCTGCCAGCTCCGCGCTGAGGGGTCGGCTGGCAGGAATGCGCACCGTCACCAAGTCCTGCCGATAGCGCACACCCTGCCGGCTGATCCTGGCCGCCACCGGGATCGGCACCGGCAGCGCCAGCGCACGCAGGTGCTGCAGCAGCCGAAATTCACGCCAAGCGCGGGAGCGCTCGGATCCGATCCACAGATAACGATCCAACAACAGCTTGCCCACCAGCCCGCCGCGCCGGTAATGCCGCAGCACCCATTCCCGTCCATCGGTCAGCGGCAGGAACCAGGCACTGCCCCGTCCCGCGTCGGTCGCGCGGGCACCGCGCGCCAGCCAACGCTCGACGTCGAAGTCGGCCGCCGAAATCGCAGGCCACTGGGCAGGGTCATAGAGCAACCGGTGATGGCGGTCGTCGAGAATACGGGCGTCCATGGCGGCAGCAAATCAGGCTTAAGGCGCCACTGCAAGCAGCGCACGCACATTGGCCAGCGTATCCGCCTGCTCGGGCCGCTTGTCACGACGCCAGCGGGCAATGCGGGGAAAGCGCAGGGCAATACCGCTCTTGTGTCGTGGGCTGACCTGCAGTCCCTCGAAGGCGATCTCGAACACCTGCTCCGGCGACACACTGCGCACCGGTCCGAAACGTTCGCGGGTGTGCTGGCGAATCCAGCGGTCCATCGCCACCAGCTCGTCATCGGTGAGGCCCGAGTAGGCCTTGGTCACCGGAACCAACTGACCTTCGTCGTCCCACACCGCCAGGGTGTAGTCCGTGTAGAGATTGGCGCGCCGGCCGTGCCCGGCCTGGGCATAAACCAGCACCGCGTCGATGCTGCGGGGATCCAGCTTCCACTTCCACCAGGCGCCACGGCGGCGACCCTGCGGATAGGCCGAATCGAGGTGCTTGAGCATCAGGCCCTCCACGCCTCGGGCGCGAGCGCCTTCGCGCGCCAGCGCCAGCGCCGACCAATCCGTCGCCGCCAATGACGGGCTGAGCTGCAGGGTCGTCCCCTCGGCGGCCAGCAGCGCCGCCAACTGGGCCCTGCGCTGTCGCAGCGGCTGATGGCGCAGATCCTGGCCCGCCTGCTCCAGCAGGTCGTAGGCCAGAAACACCAGCGGCACCTCCTGCATCAGCCGCTTACTCGGCTTCAGTCGCCCGATGCGACGCTGCAGCTGGGCGAAGGGCTGCGGCCGGTGGTCCAGCCAGGCCAGCACCTCACCGTCCAGGACACTGCCGTCCGGCAGTCGGGCGGCGGCGGCCTCCAGCTCCGGGAAACGGCCGTTGAGCAGCTCATCCCCGCGACTCCACAGTGCAACCTGTCCCTCGCGGCGGATCAACTGCGCGCGGATGCCGTCCCACTTCCACTCGGCGAGCCAGTCGCTGACCGCACCGAGGCTGTCCGGCGCCTGCTCCAGGGGTGCCGCCAGCGCGAAGGGGTAGGGCTGGGCCGGATCAACCGTGGTGCCCTGGGGTGCCAGCAGCGCGGTGTAGGCATCCACCGATGCCTGCCACCGGCCAGCCAGACGCCGGGCCACTGTGGCCTCCGGCAGCCCCGCAGCCTCCGCCAGCGCCCGCGCCGCCAGGCCCCGCGAGACGCCCACCCGCAAGCCGCCGGTGAGCAGCTTGGTGATCAGCAGGCGCTCGCCAAACGGGCGGCCGCACCAGGCCCCGATCAGCACGGCTGCGCGGTCGTCGTCATCACACGCTGACAGCGCCTGCAGCTGCGCCACCCATTGGTGCAGCGGCCGTGGCGGCGCCGGCCGCGACGGCGCATCATCCATCAGCAGCGCAATGGTTTCGGCAAGGTCACCGACATGCGCGTAGCAGGCTTCGATCAAGACGGGCGACAGCCCGGTGGCCAGCGTCACCGCCTGCCGCAGCTCGCGGGCGCCCACCACGCGCTTCAGGCGGTGGCCGAGCAGAAACCACAGCCCCCAGGCGGCGTCCTCCGGCGGCGTCGTCCG
Organism: uncultured Polycyclovorans sp.; assembly: GCA_964425915.1. Taxonomy (GTDB): domain Bacteria; phylum Pseudomonadota; class Gammaproteobacteria; order Nevskiales; family Nevskiaceae; genus Polycyclovorans. The sequence goes on along the minus strand of CAYROO010000002.1, from coordinate 424,184 downwards.
AAAGTAGTCCACCAGCAGCGCCTGCTTGGCACTCAGCGAACGGGTGGCGTCGAGCGCTTGGTAGAGGGCAGCGAAGCGTTCCATGGCCCAGCCTGCGTAAGGGCAACACCCCGATCAATTCGTGACGGTTTCGCTGGCATCGTCCTCGCCCTGGAAGGCGGTCTCCAGGGCCTCGGCCGCGATGCCGTGGTCGCGCAGGTGGTGGACCAGCGCGTCGCTGTTGCCGTGGGTGGCAAGCACGCGCTGTGCGCCGGTCTGCTCGATGCTGCGCAGCAGTCCCCGCCAGTCGGCGTGGTCACTCATCACGAAGCCGCGATCATAGCCCTTGCGGCGACGGGTGCCGCGCAGGCGCATCCAGCCGCTGACGAAGCCGGTGGTGTAAGGGGCGAAACGACGCATCCAGGGCGTCGCGGCGGCACTCGGCGGCGCCAGCACCAGACGGCCGCTGAACACGGTGCCGCGCGGCGGCGCGCCCACCGGCGTCGTGGGCAGCATCGCGACACCGGCATCGCGATAGGCCTGGACCAGCGGTGTCATGGCGCCATGCAGCAGCACGGTTTCATCGGTGAAGGCCCGGAGTTCGGCGAGCACCCGCTGCGCCTTGCCCAGGGCATAACAGAACAGCACGGCTGTCTGACCCGCCGCAGCGGCCTGTTGCCACCAGTCGAAAATCTCACGCGCCACCACCGCCGCCGGTTGCCAGCGATAGACCGGCAGCGCAAAGGTCGCTTCGGTGATGAAGGTGTCGCAACGTACCGGCTCGAAGGGGGCACAGGTCGGGTCGGCGCAGCGCTTGTAGTCGCCGCTGACCACCCACACCTCGCCGTCCACCTCGATTCGCACCTGCGCCGAGCCCAGGATATGGCCGGCCGGATGCAGGCTGATCGTTGCCGCCCCCAGACGGAATGGAGCGCCGTAGTCGACCAGGCGAATGTCAGCGTCGCGTCCTACCCGTATCCGCATCAGCTCGGCCGCCGGGCGGGCGGCCCAGTACCGCCCCATGCCCGCCCGCGCATGGTCAGCGTGTGCATGCGTGATGATGGCCTGCGAGACCGGACGCCAGGGGTCGATCCAGGCGTCGGCAGCCGGGCAGTACAAGCCTTCTGCACGGCGCTGCACCAGGGCCGTCACGGCGCCAGCACCGCCAGATGTGCCGCCAGTGCGCCGCGGCTGGTCGCCAATGATGCCGCTGCCGCTGCGCCGGCGCGCCGGGCCGCCTCCGGGTCGTCGAACCAGGCCTGCAATTGCGCCGCCAAGGCGCCGCTGTCATCGACCTCGCGGGCACCACCGGCGGCCATCAGCAGATCCCGCGACGGCAGAAAATTGTGCATGTGCGGCCCGAATAGCACTGGCCGCGCCAGCACCGCTGGCTCCAGCACGTTGTGACCCCCAACCGAGGCAAACGAGCCCGCCACAAAGGCGACATCGGCCATCGCCAGATACCGCCACATCTCGCCCATGCTGTCGCCGAGCAGCACCGCCGGCGCCGACGCCGCCGGCGCGCCCTCACTGCGTCGCTGCAGGATCCAGCCCTGCGCGCCCACCAAGGCGGCCACCCGCTCGAATCGCTGGGGATGACGTGGCACCAGCACCAGCACCGCATCAGGATGGAACTGTCGGACCTGGCGATGGGCGGCCAGCATCGCCTCGTCCTCACCCTCGTGGGTACTGGCTGCTACCCAGATGGGACAGGGCCGCCAGCGGGCCCGATCAGCTTCACCCGCGGCGACCTGGGCGGCGTCCGGTTCGACATCAAACTTGAGGTTGCCCAACACGCGCACCCGTGGTGCCCCGAGCCGCTTATAGCGCTCCGCGTCGATGGCGCTTTGCGCCGCTACCAGGGTGATGTCGGCCAGCACCTCGCGGGTGAAGCCCGCCACTCGGCCGTACCCGCGCAAGGACCGCGCGGACAGTCTCGCATTGGCGATCACCAGGGGCACCCGACGTTGTCGCAATTGACGAAACAGGGAGGGCCAGAGCTCGGTCTCCATCACCACCACCTGCCGCGGTTGCACCCGCGACAGAAAGCGATGCACCACGTGTGGAAGATCGTACGGGGCGTAGCTGTGCCGCACCTGATCGCCCATGGCCACCTTCAGGCGCTCGCTGCCGGTCGGGGTACCCGTGGTCACGTAAACCTGCCCCGGCGGATGCCGCGCCACCAGCGCACGTATCAACGGCAGCGCCGCCATCACCTCGCCCACACTCACCGCGTGCACCCATACCGCGACGCCCCCGGGCACTGGGTCGACATGTCCAAATCGCTCGAACCGGCGATGACGATAGGCCGCCAGCCGGCGCCCCCGAAACCAGAGCGATAGCCACAGGAAGGGGCCGGCCGCATACAGCAGTGCAATGTAGAGAAGGCGCATGGTCCAAGCATAGCGCTCCCACGTACCCGCTCCGGCGTCTGCTTGGGCGCAAAGCGGACAGAACGACCTGCTACGATCCCGACCCCATGAACATCCCCCCCTTTCGCCGCGCCTTCTATGCGCCGCGCTACTGGCCGACGTGGCTGGCGCTGGGCGCGCTACAGCTGGTGGTACTGCTGCCTCTGCCGTGGCTGCGCGGCTTCGGCCGCGGCCTGGGCTGGAGTCTTGGGCACGTGATGCGCGAACGCCGCCGCATCGTCGACGTCAACATTCGTCTGTGCCTGCCGGAACTGAACCCGAGCGCCCGGACGCGGCTGATCAATCAGCACTTTGCCGCCGTTGGCGCGGGCATCTTCGAGACTGCCTATGCCTGGTTTGCCAGTGATCAGCGCATCCTGCGTCTGGGCCGACTCGACGGCGTTGAGCATCTGGACGCGGCACAGGCAGACGGCCACGGCGCACTGTTGCTCACCGGCCACTTCACCACGCTGGAGCTCGGCGCCCGCATTCTCGCGGTGCAACGTCGATTCCATGCCATGTATCGACGGGTGAACAACCCATTGATCGACCACTTCATGTATCGCTGGCGCGAGCAGCGCGCCGGGCTGCCGCCCTTGCCCAAGAAGGACCTCAAGGCGCTGGTGCGGGCGCTGCGTCAGGGCCGCCGCGTGTGGTACGCCCCGGACCAGACCCTACGCAGCCAGACCGGCCTGTTCCTGCCGATGTTCGGTCAGCCCACCTACACCATCACCGCCACGGCGCGCTTGGCCCAGATGGGGCGCTGCAAGGTGGTGCCGTTCTTTACCCGCCTCGAAGGCGGGCGCTACGTAGTGGAGATTCAGCCGGCGCTGGAGGATTTCCCTTGTGGCGATGACGGCGCCGACGCCACCCGCATCAACGCCCTGATCGAAGGGGCGGCGCGCCGATCGCTGCCCGAGTATTTCTGGGTGCACAAGCGATTCAAGGCGCTTCCCCCCGGCGTCCCGAACCCCTACCGCTGATCGGCTCGGGGGCCCCTGGCCGGCCCGCCCGCTGTCGGGTTGTTGCTATAGTAGTTTTGTCTTTTAGCCTGCCTGTCAGAGGTTTGCGCGTGTTTCCCAATCGTTTTCGTCACACTGCCGTGGCCGCCTGCCTGGCACTCGCTCCCTTCGTCGCCGCCGCCGCGGTCACCGGGGAGGTCCAGTCGTTGATCCAACAGGGTCAGTACCAGAAGGCGTTGGCCCAGCTCGACGCGCTCGTCGGCGACAATCCCCAGGACGCCGAGGTGCGCTTCACCCGAGGCCTTGTGCTGGTGCAGTTGGCCCGTACCGACGATGCCATCCGGGTGTTCGCCGACCTCACGCGGGATTATCCGCAGCTGCCGGAGCCCTACAACAACCTGGCCGTGCTGTACGCCCAGAAGGGCGATTACGAGCAGGCGCGCGAGGCGCTGGAGGCGGCGCTGGCCACGCATCCCAGCTACGCCACCGCCCATGAAAACCTCGGCGATATCTATGCGGCCCTTGCCGGCGCCGCCTACAACCGGGCGCTGCTGCTGGACCAGAACAATCAGGGCCTGCGCAACAAACTCTCGTTGATTGGCCAGCTGGACGGACGCAGTGTGTCGGCACGCCCGGCGGCGCCCAGCCCGGCACGCCCGGCAGCGGTGGAAGCGCCGCCGCCTGCACTGACCCCCACGCCGAGCGCGCCGCCCAGCGTGGCGACGCCGACCCCCGAGGTGGACGGCGTGCAAGCCGCGGTCGACGCTTGGGCGCGGGCCTGGGCCAGCCAGGATGTCGACGGCTACTTTGCCGCCTACGCCGACGTCTTCGAACCCGAAGGGGGTCTGACGCAAGCCGCCTGGCGCGAGCAGCGCCGCGACCGCATCAGCCGCCCCGGCGACATCTCGGTGGAGGTCCGCGAGCTGCGCAGCGAGGCGACCGATGCGGGGGCCCGCGCCACCTTCACCCAGGCCTACCAGTCCGATAACTTCTCCGATGTCGTCACCAAGGTGCTCGACCTGGTCCGGGAAGGCGACGACTGGAAGATTGCGCGCGAATACACGCGCTGACCGGATGTCCGTGTTCCCGGCTCCCGTCGACCGGAATGGCCGGCGGCCTGGCCGCCGTGGGGTCTGGCTGCTCGCCTCACTGCTGAGCCTGCTGGTCCCCGTCGCCGCGGCCGAACCGTTGCCAGTGCCCACCCCCGAGCAGGCGCTCAGTGCCGTGGTGCAGTCGCTGCGGGCCGGACAGCGTCAGGAGGCGCTGAGCCAGCTGGAGGCACTCACCACCCGTGAGCCGACGTTCCGCATCGCCCAACTGCTGTACGGTGATCTGCTGGCCGCACGCACCGGCCGTGATATCGCCATCCCTCTGCGCGATCAGGACAACATGGTGCTGCGTGAGCTGGCCGAAGAGGTGCAGTTGCGGCTGGCCGCCGAGGTGGATGCACCCACCGCCGATCAGGTCCCCAACGCCATCATCGCCTTGTCCCCGGCACACCCGCGGGTAGTGACCGTGGACCTCGCGCGGGCGCGGCTCTACCTGCTGCAGCAGCAGGACGGTGCGCTGACCATCGAGCGGCACCACTACGCGGCCATCGGCCGAAACGGCAGTGGCAAACAGGTGGAAGGCGACCTGCGCACCCCGGTGGGCATCTACCGGATCACCAGCTGGATGGAAGACCGGGTGTTGCCGGAGTTGTACGGGGCCGGCGCTCTGCCGGTGAGTTACCCCAACCCCTGGGACCGCTTCCATGGCCGCACCGGTCATGGCATCTGGCTGCACGGCGTGCCGCGGGACACCTATACACGGGCGCCACGCTCGTCGGAGGGCTGCGTCACCATGGCCAACGACGACCTGTTGAGCTTGCAGCCACAGGTGAAGATCGGCGAAACGCCGGTGATCTTCAGTGATGAGCTGAGCTGGCGCTCGCCGCTCGCCGCGGAACAGGAGCGCCAGCAATGGCTGGACCGGCTTGCGCAGTGGCGGGATCGCTGGGCCGCGGTGGATACCGAAGGCTATCTCAGCTACTACCACCCCGAATTCTCAACCCCGGGGATGGACCGCGCCGCCTTCGCCAAGCACAAGCGTTGGGTCAACGCCGGCAAGACCTTTATCGACATCACGCTGGACCCGCCCGACATCTTCCGTTACCCGGGCACCGAGGTGCCAACGGTGATGGCGCGTTTCCGCATGCACTACCGCTCCAACAACTTCGAATCGAGCAGCGTCAAACTACAGTTCTGGCGCCAAGACCGCGACGGATACTGGAAGATCTTTCGCGAAGAGAACGCGGACAGCTGACCAGCGGCGGTAGCGACCAGACCGACACACTTGCAGGCTGGCCGCTGTGACGGCACTGTCAGGTGCCCCACATAGACGGCACCTGCGGATGCACGGCCTTTTGTTCTGCCAGCTCGAAGCCTTTGTCAGCGCGTGCCACGGCCGCGGTGTCTGGGCCGCCATGTTGGGCCGCTCGCAGATGGCGGGCCAGACCTTTCGCAGCGACCAGACCTACGACGATGCCGATATGCACCGCCTGGTGGGGACTGCGGCCCAACTCCTCGATGCACCCATCGAAACCGTGCAGGAAGCCTTTGGCATTTACCTGGCGCCCCAGCTGCTGCAGTTGCATGCCGATCTGATTCAGCCGACGTGGCGGACCCTGGAGGTGCTGTTGCACACTGAGTCGCTGATCCACGGCGCCGTTCGCCAGCGCGATCCGCTGGCATCTCCGCCACAGCTGGCGATCGTACAAACCGGCCCGACCCGCCTGCAGCTGAACTACCGCTCGCCGCGAAAGCTATCGGCCACGGCCCGCGGCATCATCATCGGCCTCGGCCAGCACTTCGGCGAGCAGGTGCGCATAACCGAGCGGCTCAACCCTGATGAGAGCCACCAGATGATCATCGACGTTCAGCCGGCCGCCGCCTGAGCGGCGGAACGAACCCGCTCGCTCATGGCATAGAAGCCATTGCGGCGATTCATCGAGATGTGGTTCTCCAATCCCAGGTCGGCAAACACCTGACGAATATCGGTGTCCAGGACTTCCCGCGGGGTACGGTCCTGCACCAGCGCGAACAGCAGGGCAATCAGGCCGCGCACGATATGGGCGTCTGAGTCCCCGCGAAAATGCAGCCGGCCGTCGCGCAGCTGATGATCCATCCATACCTGGCTCATGCAGCCGCGGACGATGCTGTCGTCGGTCTTCTCGGCCTCGGGAAACGGTTCCAGCTGCTTGCCCAGGTCCAGCAAGTAGCGGTAGCGCTCTTCCCACTCACCGAGCAGGTCGAAGGTGTCGGCAATCTCTTGTAGCGTCATGCCCATAGTGTAAATCTGTGGGCACGCAACGGCTTCCGTATACTCCGCGCCCGTTCATCCAGACCCGGACCCGCCGATGACCCAGCGCCCCAGCGGCCGCAACGCCGACCAGCTTCGCCCCGTCACCATCGAACGTGGCTTCACCCGCCACGCCGAAGGCTCGGTACTGGTGAGCTTCGGCGACACCCGTGTGCTGTGCACCGCCAGCATCGAGGAGCGCGGCCCCGCGTGGAAGAAGGATGGCGGCTGGGTCACCGCCGAGTACGGCATGCTGCCGCGCGCCACCCACACTCGCGGCCGACGCGAAGCGGCGCAGGGCAAGCAGAGCGGTCGCACCCAGGAGATCCAGCGCCTGATCGGCCGCTCGCTGCGCGCCTGCGTCGACCTTGATGCCCTCGGGGCGCAGACCATCACGCTCGACTGCGACGTGCTGCAGGCCGACGGCGGCACCCGTTGCGCCAGTATCACCGGCGCCTACGTGGCACTGGTGGATGCCGTGGCCGCCGCCCGCAAGAACGGCAAGCTCAAGCGCAATCCCATACTCGGTCAGATCGCTGCGGTCAGCGTCGGCGTCTACCGCGGCGAACCGGTGCTGGATCTCGACTTCCGCGAAGACTCGGATTGCGAGTGCGACATGAACGTGGTGATGAACGAGGCCGGCCATTTCATCGAAGTGCAGGGCACCGCCGAGGGCCATGCCTTCCGTCGCGAGGAGCTGGATCGGCTGCTCGACCTCGCCAGCGGCGGCATCGGCCAACTGGTGGCGATTCAGCGCGAGGCGCTGGCAGGCACATGAGCGACGGGGCGCGCCTGCCCGTTGCCGTACTGACCGGCTTTCTCGGTGCCGGTAAGACCACCCTGCTCAACTTCCTGCTGCGTCACCCGGCCATGAGCGGCACCGCTGTGGTGATCAACGAATACGGCGATGTCGGCCTGGATCATCATCTGGTGCAGGCGGCACCGGAGGATGTTGAGCTGGTCGAGGGGGGTTGCCTCTGTTGCACCGTGCGCGGCCGTCTCGGCAGCGCCCTGATGCACCTGGTCATGCGAAGCCGCGACGGCGCGCTACCGCCAATCCGCCGCATCATCATCGAGACCACCGGCGTGGCCGAACCCGGCCCCATCGTGCGAGAGCTGCTCAACGTGCCGGAACTGGCCGAGCGCTTCAGCTTGGCGGGCGTCACCACCGTGGTGGACGCCGTCAACCTCGCACACAGCCTCGACACCCTGGCACTGGCACGCGCCCAGGTGGCGGCCGCCGACCAATTGTTGGTCAGCAAGCCTGATCTGGTCGCTGATGACGCACTGCCGGCGCTGGAAGCACGTCTGCGCAGACTCAACCCGGATGCCCCGATTGCAGCGATACGCCAGGGCGGCGCGCGGCCCGACCATCTGTTCAACGCCCGGCGCGATGTTGCCGCCACACCGACCCTGCGGTGGATGGCGGCCGCACCGGCCGTGCAATTCCGACCCTTGCGCGAGGACACCCCGACCCCCGCCGATGACGCCATCGACAGCTTCAGCGTCATCGTCGATCAGCCCCTGCCCGAGTGGCGGCTGATGGGCTGGCTGTCCTTCCTGCGCGGCCTCGCCGGGCCCGACCTGTTGCGGGTGAAAGGCCTGCTCAACATCGAAGGCCGTGACACGCCGCTGGCGATTCATGCGGTGCAGAGCGTGTTCCATGATCCACAGCCGCTCGACGCCTGGCCCGATGACGACCGCCGCACCCGGCTGGTCTTCATCACCCAGGGCTGGGGCCGCGAGACCGTGACCAGCACCCTCAACTACCTGCTGGGCGAGCCCACATGAGCGCCCCACTGCCGCCGCGCATCGTGCTGGCCTCGCAGAACGCCAAGAAGGCACGTGAGCTGCAGGGCCTGCTGGCGCCGCTGGGCTGCGAGGTGCTGCCGCTGTCGCAGTTCACCGATGTGGCGCCGGACGAGACCGCGCCCACCTTCATCGAGAACGCCCTGATCAAGGCCCGCCACGCCAGCCAGATCAGCGGGCTGCCGGCGATCGCCGATGACTCCGGTCTGGAAGTGGCCGCCCTCAATGGCGCCCCCGGCGTTTACTCCGCGCGGTATGCCGGCGAGCCCAGCCATGATGCCGCCAACAACGCCAAGTTGCTGCAGGCGCTGGCGGGTGTGCCGGACGCCGAGCGCGGCGCCCGCTTCATCAGCGCCCTGGCCTGGCTGCGCCACCCCGAAGATCCCGTCCCGGTCATCGCCGTGGGCACCTGGCCGGGCCGCATCCTGCACGCCGCGCGTGGCGAGGGCGGCTTCGGTTATGACCCCCTGTTTCTTGACCTGCAGCTCGGCCGCAGCGCCGCCGAACTGAGCGCCGAGGACAAGGGCCGCGTCAGCCACCGCGGTCGCGCCCTGCGCAGCCTGCTGCGCCAACTGGCGCCGGACCATGCCTGAGGCACTGGGCCTCTATCTGCATTTTCCCTGGTGCGTGCGCAAATGCCCGTACTGCGACTTCAACTCCCATACCGCCCAAGACCGTATCCCGGAGGACGCCTACGTCGACGCCCTGCTGGCCGACCTGCGGCTGGACCTGGCGGATACGCCGGATCGCCCCTTCACCAGCCTGTTCCTCGGCGGCGGAACGCCCAGCCTGTTTTCCGGCACGACGATGCAGCGCCTGCTGTCCGGGGTGTTCGCGCTGCGCCCCTGGACGGCGGATGCCGAAATCACCCTGGAAGCCAATCCGGGCACCATCGACGAAGCCCACTTTCAGGCCTATCGCGCGGCCGGCATCAATCGCCTGTCGATCGGTGTACAGAGCCTCAATCCGGCACAGCTGAAGCGCCTGGGCCGCATCCACAGCGACGCCGATGCCGAACGCGCCGTCGCCACCGCGCGCGCCGCCGGCTTCGACAACCTCAACCTCGACCTCATGTTCGGCCTGCCCGAACAGACCGTTGACGACGCCGAGCAGGATCTCGCCCGCGCCATCGCCCTGGGTCCGGAGCATCTCAGCTACTACCAACTGACCCTGGAACCGCACACCGCCTTCGCCGCAGCCCCCCCGCCCTTGCCCGATGACGATGTCATCGCCGACATGCAGGCGCGCGGCATGGCGCGCCTGGCGAGCGCCGGCTTCGTCCAGTACGAGGTCTCCGCCTTCGCCCGCAACGGCCGTCGCAGCCGCCACAACGAAACCTACTGGACCTTCGGCGACTACCTCGGCATTGGCGCTGGCGCCCACGCCAAGCTGACCACCCCACAGGGAGTCCGTCGCCGCGCCAAACACAAGCTGCCGCGCACCTATCTGCAACACGCCGGCACACCCGCCGCCTGGCAGGAAGACCGCTGGATCGCCCCCCGCGATCTGCCCTTCGAATACGTCCTCAATGCCCTGCGGCGGCGCCAGGGGTTTACCCCCGCCGACTTCGAAGCTGCCACTGGCCTGTCGGCGGCGGTGCTGGCGCCGACGCTGGCAAAGGCCCGCGCCCAGGGGCTGCTGGCCGATGACCCCGCCGCCATTCGCGCCAGCGAGCGCGGCTGGCAGTACCTCAATCGCTTGGTGGGCTTGTTTCTGTAGCGACGTGGCGTGCGTTGACGTGGCGCAACTTCTTCTCTAGCGTTGTGCGGTGCCCGAGTTCTACCGCCAAAGGAATTGGCGCATCGCGCGATACGCCGACGATCATCTGCCCCGCACTTTCATGTGCAGAGCCCCGAGGGCGAGGTGCAGGTCGCCATGGACACCCTGATGCCGATGACCCCCATTGCGCGCAAGAGCGCGTCGTTTCGGCGAATAGTCTGCGATGTACTTCGCTGGGCCGATAGACATCAACTCGATCTGATGAAAGAGCGGCAACGGCCAAATCTTCGTTGAATGACATGCCCTCCAAACCCATCACCGCTGTGGAAGTAATCGGCGGCCGGCAGGCCGTCCGCATCACCTGGGCCGATGGCACGGCCACCGAGCTGGACCTTTCGACACATATTCGGCGCCATCCTGCTCTTGAAGCCCTGAAACAACGCAAACGGTTTGCAGGCGTGACGATTGGCGAGTGGGGCTGGGAACTGAACTGGGGTGGCGTTCTGGCCGTGTCAGCCGCCACTCTGATGCGACTGGCCCGCGAACAAGGCGGTCACGCCATGCCGAATGCCGAGTTCCGCGATTGGCTGGCACGAAACGGGCTCTCCCTGACCGGGGCAGCTGAGGCGCTCGGCTTGAGTCGCCGTACCGTTATCTATTACAGCAGCGGCGCGCGCCCCATTCCACGACACATCGCGCTGGCCTGTCGAGGCTGGGAAGTCGAGCACCAACACGCAGCCTGATCATCGTGCAGCACCTCAAGGACGAGACCATGAAACCATCCCGAAACCGCCGGTTACCAAGCCTGGTGTGCACCCTGCTGGCGCTGATCCTCAGCGGGTTCGTCAGCGCCGCGCCGCCCGCGCTGATGCTGGCGGACACCTGGCAGGACGGCGGCGCGGTCCATGACTACTGGATCAGCGAGAAGCTCGACGGCGTCCGTGGCCGCTGGGATGGCGACACCCTGTGGAGCCGGGGCGGGCATCGCATACACGCGCCGGACTGGTTCACCGCGGATTGGCCCACGATGGCGATGGATGGCGAACTGTGGATCGGTCGCGGCCAGTTCGAGGTCGTGTCCAGCATCGTCCGCCGCTTCGATACCGCAGATGCCGAGTGGCGACAGGTGCAGTTCCGGGTTTTTGACCTGCCCGAGCACGAGGGCCCGTTCAGCGCACGGGTTCTGGCCATGCGGCGCCATCTCAGCGCCCTCGGCATTCCCTGGCTGCAGCCGGTGGTTCAGTTCCGCCTGCCGGACGCCGCCGCGCTGGATGCCCGGCTCGATGCCATCGTCGCGGAAGGAGGTGAAGGCCTGATGCTGCATCACCAGGATGCCCCCTATCGCAGCGGCCGCAGTGATGCGCTGCTGAAGCTCAAACCTTTCGACGATGCCGAAGCGATCGTAGTGGGCCACACGCAAGGAGAGGGCAAATACACCGGGATGCTCGGCGCACTCGTGGTGGAAACGCCGGACGGCCAGCGCTTTCGACTGGGCAGCGGCCTCACCGACGCCCAACGGGCCGATCCACCCCCGATCGGCAGCGTGGTGACCTATCGCTACAACGGCCTCACCACCCACGGCATGCCCCGCTTCGCACGGTTTTTGCGCGTACGCCCGACGGAGTAAGCTGAACCATGCACGCTACGCATCACAAAGGTCCCAACACCGCCTTCGCGGAGGCCTTCGAAGCGGCGTGGGCACAGCCCACCGCCGACGCCCTGACCGCACTGCTGCAAGATGAGGTGGTGCTGTACCAGCCTACCGCCCCGCCAATTCACGGACGTGCCGCCGCCCATCGCGAATTCACCGCCCTGCTGCGCTGGCTACCCGGCACCCATGCGGTGGTTGAAGAAAGTCTGGGCGATGATACGCAGTGCTACGTCCGCTTCCGGCTGTGCTTTCCCATCGGCCGGAAGGGTGTCCACCTGCGCTCGGTGGACCATTTCATCCTGCGCAACGGCCGCGCCCTGAGCCGGCGCGCCCATTTCGACCCCGCGCCGCTGATGCGGGCGGTCGCCCTGCGGCCGTGGATGTGGTGGGGCTTTTTCCGATACCGCTTGGGTATCGGATGAGCCCACTGCCGGCAAAAGGCGTCCGCCGCGGGACGCCCTGCCAATCGCCTCAGATCTGGATGTTTTCCGCCGCCAGTAGCTTCTTGAGCGCGGTTTCCATGGTGTAACGGGCCTTGGCGCTGGCCTGGGTCAGCATCTGGTGGATGGCAGCGTCCTCAGGCGAACGCGTTTCGCATTCGGCGCTGTAGCGTTCAAACGCGGCGAGGCTGGCGATCTGCATGGCGAGATGCTGCGGACACTCACATTGCACGGCACTCTGGATGCTGCCCAGCCGCTGCAGCTGTGCGTCGGTGTAGCTGCGCGCGGGCACGGGCCCATCCTCGCGTTCCCGCGGCGCCGGTGGCGTGCCGCCCTGGCTCTGCGCCATGCGACACAGGCGCATCAGCTGCGGGATGTCGGCTGGCGCCCGGATGCACAGGACATCCACCATATCGAGCCGCCGCAGCAGCTTCCGGTTGGTGAACGAATACACCACGATGTTGAGCCGGGCACCGGCCAGCTTCAGCAGCTCCAGCACTTCGTCCAGATCATCGGCATGGAATGTCGGCAACTCCAGAATCAGCGCGTCGAGCTGCGCGCCTTCCAGACTCATCGCCGAGGCGACGCTGTCGTGATTGGCCACCAGTTCGACGGTGGGATCCGCCACCTCCGAGCTGAGCATCAACGCCGGCAGCGTCGGGCCGACCACCGCAATCCGCGATGCCTGGCCGCCATTTTGCTCGGCGAAACTGCCGCGAATGCGCTCCTGCAACTGGGCGTCGCTGAGCTGCACCACCGAACCGATCTGATGTCCGGCCTGGACCGCAGCATGCAGCAGCGCCAGACGCGCCACATGCTCACGCTTGTAGATGCGGCCGCCGGCAGGCGTCCGCAGCGGCGTCACCACCTTGTACCGACGCTCCCACATGCGGAGCGTCGGTAGGGCGATGCCGGTCATGCGCGAGACAGCGCCGATCCGGTAACCGTCTTCCTGAAGATTCTGGGTCATCGCATTGCCCTCAGGCCGCCTCGGCCGTTGGCCGACGCGGCGGCGGCGCGGCGCGGTTCAACTCTTCCGGTGTCCAGTTGACCAGCAGTGGGAAGGCGCGCATCCACGGCAGGCCCTTGCTGCGCGGCAGTCGGCGCACCAGATGCCAGCCCACCCAGTCGAGCCCGTGTTCGGTTTCCACCAGATACTGCGTCACCGCGCCGTTGAAGGTGGCGCCGTCGTTGGGCAGCGGCAATTTGAATCGTTTGCCCTGCAGCGACAGCCGCCCCAGATGGGGCATCACCGGCTGGCAGGCCTCGTCCATGCTGCTGCGGGGACGCGCCACCGCTCGGATACACCCCTGACCGCGGTTGTAGACCGTGACCTCATCACCGACCTTGTACCGTTCCATGAATGTTCACCTTTACATGCACAATGGACGTACAAGCTGCCACATCGTTGCAGTTTTGTCTAGCCCAACGTGAACATCACTGGAACAACTTGATTTTTGGCCGCCTCAGTGCGGCAAGGGCGTCCCGGTTTCGTACCACTCCTGGTACTGGCGGCCGTCGGCGAAGCGGTTCAGGCAGGCCGGCACCTGCTCGGCCGGGATCGCCGCCTGGATCAGCCAGCCCTGAAGCTCATGGGCGCCGAGATCGGCGGACCGCCGCAACACCGCCGGGGTTTCCACGCCCTCGACACACACCCGTAGATTGAACTTGCGGGCAATCACCATGCAGGACTCGAACACCGCCCGCATCTCGGCCCGGGTCGTCAGGTGCCGCGTGAACTCCTGGTCGATCTTGAGCTCGGTGAACGGTGCCCGTGACAGTTGCTGCATGGACGAATACCCCGTGCCGAAGTCGTCGATGGCCAGACTGAACCCGGCCATGCGCAGGCGCACCAGGCTTTCAAGACTCTCGTTGAGATCCGCCAGCGGTGCGCTTTCGGTCACCTCGAACACGATCTGCTGCGGTGGCACCTGATGGGCCTTGGTCAGGGAGATCAACGCTGCCGCGAATGCCGGGCGCGGCAAGGACTGCGCCGATACGTTGACCGACAGGCTGAGATGCGGATGCGCCGCGCGCCAGGTCTTCCACTGGCTGAGCGCCTTGTCGAGCAGGGACAAGGTGAAGTCATCCATCTTGTCGAGAGTTTCCAGCCTCGGCACGAAACGGCCCGGCCCGATCCAGCTGCCGTCTCGCCCGGGCAGCCGTGCCAGCACCTCGAACCCGGCGACATGGCCGCGCTCGGTATCAAGCTTGGGCTCAAAAAAGGGAACAAAGCTGCGCTGCCGCACGGCGGTCATCAGCGTTTCGTCGGGGAGGGCGCCGAAACTCGGAAGGGCGCTGGCCGTAGGAAGGGCGTCCGCCTCATCGAGCGCCGCCGCCAAAGCCCCCGCGTCGACCGGCTTCTGTAACGCCGCCACCACCCGCAAGCCCTGCGCTGCGGCCATCCGGCTGATCGCCGAAAGCATGTCGCCACTCAAGGACGACACCAGGATCACCGCCGTTTGCGGTGCGACCCGCTGCAAGCCCTGCAGCACGTCAATTCCGTCGCGGCCCGGCATGTTGATGTCGCAGAGCATCAGCGCCGGCGGCGCTGCTGCAGCGCGCTCAAGTGCCGCTTCAGCCGTGTCGACCGCGTCGATCTGGACAAAGCCTACCCGCTCAAGCGCCGCGCACAGGGCGAGGCGCTGGAACGGCTCGTCATCGAGCACGAGCACCCGCCGCTCCGCTCTCGCGTTCATGAGGGCACCAGGCTCGCAGCGTTCGCCAACAGGGCATGGACCGCCCGCAGGCGCGCCGACACCGCTTCGACATCCTCTGGCGACAGGTGCAGGCCGCGCTCCATCAGGGCCAGCCGCGCGGCCAGACCCTCGGCCCCCAGCGTGGCACAGGCGCCTTTGAGTCGGTGCGACAGGCGCTGTGCTGCCGGCTGGTCGCCGGAGGCCAGTGCCGCGACCAGTGCCGCCAGATCCGCGCCCGAGCTTTCCACGAAGGCCGCGGCCAACCGCGCGCGCAGGGCGGCGTTGTCCAGGGCCAGACCGTCCAGCTTCTGCAGGATCAGGGCGTTGTCGGTATCGGGCGGGAGATGCATGGGGCGGGGACCGGAAGTGCCGCTTGAAAACGGTAGCGCATTATCGGGCCACCGCAACCCGTCCTGAACGAAAGTCGCACCCCGCGTGGTGACCGCTCGTCAGTCCGCAGGGCGGGACGACGCCTGGCAGCGGTACTGTAGCGCGCCCCTCGGCACTGACGGATCGCATGGCCTGCCACAACAACCCGCGAGCACTCCTGGATATGGCGCTCGCCATCGGTGAAAGCCTGAGCCTGGAGCCCATGCTGCAGGGCTTCCTGTCGCAGGCGGTCCCGCACATGGGCGGCGTCGGCGGGCTGGTGGTGGCGCATGCGGAAGGCCGGTGGCAATGGCTGGCGGCGCAGCCGGAGGACTTGCGTGATGACGGTGCGCGTGGCGCCATCGAGGCGGCACTGGATGCGCTGGGGGTGACGCCACTGGAGGCCCCCCGCGCCATTCGTGTCGGCACCCGGTATCTGACCTGTTTCGAATTGCACGGCGTCGGCAGGCTGGCGTTTCTCAGTGCGCAGCAGCCCTTGGACCCGCGCTGCAGCGAAGCCTTTCTGCCACTGGCCACCAAGCTCGCCACCGCCGGCCGGGGCTGTCTTCTGGCGCGTGCGTCTTCGGAGCAGCGGCGGCGCCTGCAGCTGGCGGCGGACTCTGCCGCCATCGGCGTGTGGGAACTCGACATCCGCAGCGGCCAGCTGACGTGGGACGACTGGATGCTGCGGATCTTCAACGTCCCGCGCGCACGGTTCCGTGGCCGCTTCGAAGACTGGGCCGACTGTGTGGTGCCCGAGGATCGGGCCATCTCCGCTGCACAGCTGACCGCCGTCATCGCCAGCGGCAGCCATTTCGAGACCGAGTTCCGCATTCACTCCCACCCCGGTGAATTGCGCACCATTCGTGGCTATGCCCAGGTCGAGCGCGGCGCTGATGGCCAGGCCCTGCGGCTCACCGGCGTCAACTACGACGTCTCCAATATCAAACGTGCCGATGCCGAGCTGCAACGTCGGTCACAACTTGAAAACCTGTTGATCCAGGTGTCGCTGGGGCTGATCAATGCGCCCAGTGTCGAGCTCGATCAACACATCGACGATGCCCTGAAGCGGGTCGGCGGCTTCGTTGGTGCGGATCGCGCCTACCAGTTCACCTATGACTGGGTAGCCCATACCTGCAGCAACACGCACGAATGGTGTGCCGAGGGCATCCCGCCAGAGCGGGACAATCTCCAGCAGGTCCCGCTGGAGGCCCTGCCCGATTGGGTGGCCGCGCACCGTGCCGGGCAGCCGCACCACATCCCGGACGTCCTGGCACTGGATGAGCACGACCCGCTGCGGGAGATTCTCGAGCCGCAGGGCATCCGTTCGCTGATCGCCCTGCCGCTGCGCACGGCCGGCCCGGAGCCGCTGGGCTTCGTCGGCTTCGATGCGGTCAGCGACCTGCGGGTCTGGACCGAATCGGACGTCAAGCTGCTGACCCTGTTGGGCGACATGCTCGCCAACGTTGAGCTGAAGCGTCGACACTCGGCCACCTTGCGGCTGGCCCGCGAGCAGTTGGAACGGTCGGTGCGCGATGCGCAAGAGGCGGCGGCCCGGGCGGAGCTGGCCAACCGTGCCAAATCGCGCTTCGTGGCCTCGATGAGTCACGAGATCCGTACGCCGATGAACGTCATTCTGGGTATGTCCGACCTCCTGGAAACGGCACCGCTGGACGCCAAGCAACGGGAGTTCCTGCGGGCGCTGAAAGTCTCCAGCGGCAGCCTGATGACGCTGATCGACGACATCCTCGACACGGCCAGGCTGGAGGAAGGGCGCATCACCCTGGAACACCGACCGTTCAGCCTGCGCGATGTGGTGGCAGAAGTCCTGCAGCTGTTCGAGGCTCCGGCACGGGACAAAGGGCTGACGCTACATTTCACTGCCGCGGCGGACCTTCCGCCGACGGTGGTCGGCGACCCCTTCCGGGTGCGGCAGATCCTCACCAATCTGTGCTCCAACGCCGTGAAGTTCACGCCAGCCGGCACCATCCGCGTGTCGCTGACGCGGGTTGCGAACGGCAGCGACCAAGTGGAAGTCCGGGTGCAGGACAGCGGCATCGGCATGAGCGCCGAGGAGCAGGCCAGACTGTTTCTGCCGTTCTCGCAGGCCGACGATTCCACCACCCGGCGCTATGGCGGCAGCGGTCTGGGGCTCTGGATCGTACGGCAGCTGGCGGAGTTGATGGGCGGCGAGGTGGGGGTGATCAGCGAGAAGGGGCGCGGCACCACCTTCTGGCTGCGGCTGCCACTGAATGACGACCCCTATCTGCCCGCCGATCATGCCCGCGCGGCACCCATGCCGCTGCAATTCCCCGGTCGCCGGATTCTGCTGGCCGAGGACCAGCCGTTCAATCAGCTGCTGGCCTCCGAGTTGTTGCAGGGCCTGGGCTGCGAAGTCACGGTTGCCCACAATGGCGCCGAGGCGGTGGCCGTGGCGGCCCAACAACCCTTCGATCTGGTACTGATGGACTGCCAGATGCCCGAGATGGATGGTTTTGCCGCCACCCGTCGGCTGCGGGAACAGGCCCACAGCGCCCGTTGGCCGATCGTGGCGCTGACCGCCAACGCCATGGCGCAGGACCGGGAGGCCTGCCTCGCTGCGGGCATGGACGATTTCCTGCCCAAACCCTACGACCGCGCGCAGTTGGCCGGCATGTTGCAACGCTGGCTGCCCTGAACCTGAACCGGCCGTCGTCGTCTTTTGGCGACACCGCTGTCGGCAAGTCGCTCAGGCGCCGACCACTTCGTCCTACGCACCGCGCCCGTCATCGCCTGATGTGCTGCGCTGAACGACTGTTCAAACTGCTCCATCCTTTTCGATTCGGATGTTTCCATGGCTTACCCCCTGTTTTCCGCCCGCCTCACCGCGGGGGCCCTGGCGCTCGGCCTGCTGTCGGCCTGCAGCGATGACAACGCCCTGACGCCCCCTGATGGCGTTGAAGTCGGCGATCTCAAGTGCACCCAGTACACGCTGCCCGGTGCCAGCGTGACGCCGATTCGAACGGGTCTGCTGTGCACCCTGCTGCAGGGCGCCGCCTGCGGCGTCGAGGACGCCGGCAAGATGATCGACGGCGACCCCTTCAGCAACGGCGAAGTGGCCTATCGCGTCGGCCTGCTCGACCCGCTGCTGCAGGGCAGCGCCGGGGTCAAGGTGACGCTGCCGCAGGCCGTTCCTGCCGGGCGTCTGGCGAGCTTTGACGTGGCGGTGGATACCGGCGTGCTGGCGGCCAGCATTGGCCGCAATGTCAGCGTGCGCACCTTGATGAACGGTGAGCCCGTGGAGACCCGTGGCACTGGCACCCTGCTGGCGCTGGAGGTGTTCAACCTGAGCAGCCTGCTGGGGATCCCGCTGGACCCCGATGTCCAGCGTGGGCTGGTCGGCTTCGTTAACACGGCGCCCTACAACGAGATCGAGCTAATCGTCAGCGCCAACCTGCTGACGGTGGATCTGACCTCAGCGCTGCGCGTCTTCGATGTCTGCCTCAACGGCACCGACACGCCCTGAACCGCGGTCGCAGCGGACGGCGTGACAGCCGGCACCGGATGCGTTGATCATGGGGGGGCGTAATCCCCCACATGACCGACAAGTGACGCTGCTCGAAGCGTCCGACATCTGGAGAGCACCATGACCATGCGGTACCGGGCGCTGGCCCTGCTGCCCCTGTTCGGCTGGGCGCCGGCATTTGCCGACGCGTTGCCGGTCGCAGAACTCGACACCATCGAGGTGTACAGCACCCGGACCGCGACGCAGTGGCGCGAAACCCCGGTGAGCATCGGCAGCGTCGATGCCTCGTCGCTGGACGGCGAACCCGGACTGGCGCTCGACGAGGCCTTGAACCGCATCCCCGGGGTCTACGCACAGAACCGCTACAACCTGAACCAAGGGCTGCGGGTGTCCATCCGCGGCTTCGGCAGCCGCGCCAGCTTCGGCGTTCGCGGCATCCGGGTGCTGGTGGACGACATCCCGCTGACCAATCCGGACGGCCAGACCGATCTTGACGCACTGGACCTGGCGCTGGTGGAGCGCGTCGAGGTGCTGCGCGGGCCGGCCTCAGCACTGTATGGCAACGGTGCCGGCGGGGTGCTGGCGGTGACCACCCGGGATCGACCCGAGGGCCGCCTGGGACGCCTTGATGCGGTCGTAGGGGAACACGGCGAGCGCCGCCTGCGGGGCGAGCTGGGCGGCCAGTGGGGCGCCCTTGGCGGCTTGCTGTCATTGGCGCAGCGCGACGTCGACGGGCATCGCGATAACATGGTGGCCGACAGCTTGATCGGCAGCGGTCGTCTTGACTGGCAGCTCGGCGACGGACGCCTGAGCGCGATTGTGCAGACGCTGGACATCGACGCCCAGGACCCCGGCGGCCTCAACCTCGCCGAAGTGCGCGCCAACCCGCGGGCCGCCGCGCCCAATGCCCTGCGCTTCGCCACCGCAGAGCGCATCGAACAACAGCGTCTGGGGCTGCGCTTTGCCGCTGGCCTGGGCACCGATACCGACTATCGCGTGCGGGGCTGGGTGGGCGATCGTGATTTCGCCAACAGCCTGCCGTTTGCCAATGGCGGCCAATCCGCATTCGATCGCCGCCTGGGTGGGATCGGGGCACAAGTTGATCATCGTCTGCAGGCGCTGGGGGGCCTGCACCGCATCAGCCTCGGGATCGATTTCGAGACTCAGACCGATACCCGCAGCCGCTTCAACAACGGCGACGGCGGGGTGCGCGGTGACCGCACCCTGTTGCAGGACGAGAAGGCGGAGAATCTCGGCCTGTTCGTCAGCGATCAGGTGGCCCTCGGCGACTGGGTGATTGCAGCGGGGCTGCGGTACGACGAGCTCGAACTGTCGGTCAAGGATGCCTTCCTCGACGATGGCGACGACAGCGGCCGGCGCCGCTTCGACCAGACCAGCTACAACTTCGCGGTCGGCTACCAACTCGATCCGCAGCGGCTGATGTTCGTGCGCTATGGCAGCGGCTTCGAAAGTCCGGCCAACAATGAGCTGGCCAATCCGGACGGGGGCGGGTTCAATCCGGCGCTGTCGCCGGCGGAAGCCGACAACCTGGAGTTCGGCCTCAAGCACGAGGGCGCACGCCTGCGTGCCGAGCTTGTGTTTTACACGATCCGCAACGAGGGTGAGTTGGTCCGCTTCGAGCGGGACGATCAGCCGGGACGCAGCTTCTATCGCAATGCCGGCGCCAGTGACCGTCAGGGAATCGAGCTGAGTGCGATCTGGCAGGTACGCGACCCGTTCATCCTCAGCCTTGCCTACAGCGCCAACGACTACCGCTATCGGCAATACCAGGTCGACGGCAACGACTTCCGTGGCAACACCCTGCCCGGCGCCCCGCGACAGCAGCTGTTCGCCGAGGCCGCCTGGCAGCCGCTGCCGAGCTGGACCGGACGCCTGCAGGCCGTCGCCCTCGACCGGGTGTTCGCCGACGACGCCAATACGGTGCGCGTCGCAGGTTATGTGGTGGCCAATGCGCGGCTGTCCTGGGACGGCCGGTTGTACGGCCTGCAGCTGGCGCCCTGGCTGGCGGTCAACAACCTGTTCGACATCGACTACATCGAAAACCTGCGGGTGAATGCCGGCTTCGGTCGCTACTACGAGCCCGCCGCCGGCCGCACGGTGGTGGCGGGAATCGCCTGGCGGTTCTGAACCCCGGCCACAAAAAAGGGCCGGCAGTGCCGGCCCCCGAGGTTCACTCCGACCAACTCAGACGCCCAGGCTTTCGAGGATGCCTTCGGCGGCCTGTCGGCCTTCGTAGACAGCGGTGACCACCAGGTCGGAGCCGCGCACCATGTCGCCGCCGGCAAAGATCTTGGGGTTGGCGGTCTGGAAAGCGGCGCCGGCACCGGCCTCCTGGTGCACACGGATGCGCCCGTCCTCGTGCAGGGTGACGCCGAAATCCGTCAGCCATTCCGCCGGGCTCGGGCGGAAGCCGAAGGCGATGACCACCCGGTCGGCAGGAATGATCTGCTCCGACCCGGGCACCACTTCGGGACGACGACGGCCGCGGGCATCGGGCGCGCCCAGGCGGGTTTCCACCACCTTCACGCCTTCCACCTTGCCATTGCCGACGATTTCCACCGGCGCACGGTTGAACATGAACTTGACGCCTTCTTCCTTGGCGTTGGCCACTTCGCGCTTGGAGCCCGGCATGTTGGCTTCGTCACGGCGATAGACGCAGGTGACGCTGGCCGCCTGCTGACGGATGGAGGTGCGGTTGCAGTCCATGGCGGTATCGCCGCCGCCGAGCACGACCACGCGCTGGCCGGCCATGTCGATGAAATCGGCCGGATCCTTCTCGATGCCCATCACCCGGTTGATGTTGGAGATCAGGAAGGGCAGCGCCGAGACCACGCCCGGCAGATCTTCACCGGGAAAGCCGCCGGTCATGGCGGTGTAGGTGCCCATGCCGAGAAACACGGCATCGTATTCGGCGAGCAACTGGTCGAGGGTGACGTCGGTACCGACTTCCGTATTCAGGCGGAACTCGACCCCCATGTATTCCTGGATGTTGCGACGATTCTTGACGACATCCTTTTCCAGCTTGAACGGCGGAATGCCAAAGGTCAGCAGCCCGCCGATCTCGGCCTGGCGATCGAACACCACCGGCTTGACCCCGTTGCGGGCAAGGATATCGGCACAGCCCAGACCGGCCGGGCCGGCGCCGATGATCGCCACCTTCTTGCCGGTGGCGACCACGCCCGTCATGTCCGGCCGCCAGCCCTGCTTGAAGGCCTCGTCGGAGATGTACTTTTCGATGGAGCCGATGGTGACGGCGCCGAAGCCGTCGTTGAGGGTGCAGGCGCCTTCGCAGAGCCGGTCCTGCGGGCACACGCGGCCGCAGATTTCCGGCAGCGAGTTGGTCTTGTGCGACAGCTCGGCCGCGGCGAACAGGTTGCCCTCCTCCACCAGCTTGAGCCAGTTGGGGATGTAGTTGTGCACCGGGCACTTCCACTCACAGTAGGGGTTGCCACAATCGAGGCAACGCCCGGCCTGGGTGGCGGCGTTGTCGGCCGGGAACTGGCCGTAAATTTCGCGCCAGTCGTGCATGCGCACTTCCACCGCGACCTTTTTCGGGTCCTGGCGGGAGACTTCGAGAAACTGCAGATGATTCTTTGCCATGGTGTTGTGAGGGGTGAGTCGTGAGGGGTGAGGCGATGCCGCCTCGGTCCGAGCTCATGTTCTCAACCACCACTCTCCTGAAATGTGAAACCGACGATGTGAAGCCCGGAGCTGCGTGTCAACGCCTCACGCCTCACTCCTGACACCTCACGGCTAGGCTGCGGCCTTGACGGCGTGGATCAGCGAGTTGATTTCAGCGGCCTTGGGCTTGACCAGCCAGAAGCGCCCCACGAAATCGCGGAAATCATCGAGGATGTGCTGGCCCCACTCACTGCCGGTGGCCGCCACGTAATCGCGGATCAGACCGCGTAGGAAGTGCTGATGGCCTTCCATGCTCTCTGCAATGACCCGATGGATGTCGATGAGTTCATGGTTGTAGCGGTCGACGAAGCTGCGGCTCTCGTCGAGCACGTAGGCGAAGCCACCGGTCATGCCCGCACCGAAATTGACACCAACATCGCCCAGCACCACCACCACGCCGCCGGTCATGTACTCGCAGCCGTGGTCGCCGACGCCTTCCACTACCGCGGTGGCGCCAGAGTTGCGCACGGCAAAACGTTCACCGGCCGTCCCGGCCGCATACAAGGTGCCGCCGGTCGCACCGTACAGGCAGGTGTTGCCAATGATGGCGGCTTCGGTGGTCTTGAAGCGTGACCCGCGCGGCGGCTTGATGACGATACGACCCCCGGCCATGCCCTTGCCGACATAGTCGTTGGCCTCGCCTTCCAGCTCCATGTGCAGGCCGCCGGCATTCCACACCCCGAAGCTCTGACCCGCGGTGCCGGTCAGCTTGAGAATGATCGGCGACTCGCTCATGCCGAGGTTGCCGTGGCGCTTGGCGATTTCGCCGGACAGCCGTGCGCCGATGGAGCGGTCGCGATTATTGACGGTGTAGCTGAACACACCACCGGCCTTCTGCTCGATGGCCGGCAGGGTGTCGCGCACCATCTGCTCAGCCAGCTCGCCCTTGTCGAACGGATGGTTGGGGCCGGTGCAGTAGTGGCCCGACGGCAACACCATGCCCGCGGAGCTGAGGATCGGCTGCAGGTTGAGCGCCCGCTGCTTGCTGGTGGCGCCGTCCTGGATCTGCAGCAGCTCGGTGCGGCCGATCAGTTCGGCCAGCGAGCGCACGCCGAGCTGCGCCATTAACTGGCGGGTTTCCTCGGCGACGAAGCGGAAATAGTTCATCACCATTTCCGGCAGGCCGATGAAGTGCTTGAGGCGCAGCACCTTGTTCTGCGTGGCCACGCCGGTGGCGCAGTTGTTGAGATGGCAGATGCGCAGGTACTTGCAGCCCAGCGCCACCATCGGTGCGGTGCCGAAGCCGAAGCTTTCGGCGCCGAGGATGGCGGCCTTGATGACATCCAGCCCGGTTTTCAGGCCGCCGTCGGTCTGCACCCGCACCTTTTCGCGCAGGCCGTTCATGCGCAGGGTCTGGTGGGTTTCGGAAAGCCCCAGCTCCCACGGCGTGCCGGCGTACTTCACCGAGGTGATCGGGCTGGCACCGGTGCCGCCGTCATAACCGGAGATGGTGATCAGGTCAGCGTAGGCCTTGGCCACACCCGCGGCAATGGTGCCGACACCGGGGCCGGACACCAGCTTCACCGACACCAGCGCGGCCGGGTTGACCTGCTTGAGGTCGAAGATGAGCTGCGCCAAATCCTCGATGGAATAGATGTCGTGGTGCGGCGGCGGCGAGATCAGCGCCACGCCGGGCTTCGCATAGCGCAGCTTGGCGATCTGCTCGTTGACCTTGTCGCCGGGCAGCTGGCCGCCTTCGCCGGGCTTGGCGCCCTGCGCCACCTTGATCTGCAGCACCTCGGCGCTGGCCAGATAGGCCGGCGTCACGCCGAAGCGGCCGGAGGCCACCTGCTTGATCTTGGAGTTCTTTTCGGTCCCATAGCGCACTGGGTCTTCGCCGCCTTCACCGGAGTTGGAGCGGCCACCGAGGCGGTTCATGGCGGTGGCCAGGGCCTCATGCGCCTCGGGCGACAGTGCGCCCAGCGACATGCCGGCGGAGTCGAACCGCTTGAGGATGGACTCGACCGGCTCCACTTCGTCCAGCGGGATCGGCTGGGCGTCCTTGAGCTGGAACAGGTCGCGGATGGCGGTGACCGGACGATGGTTCACCAGCGCGGCGTACTTCTCGTAGTCACTGTACTGGCCGCTTTGCACGGCATCGTGCAGGGTGCGGATCACGTCCGGGTTGTAGGCGTGGTACTCGCCATTGAAGACGAACTTCATCAAGCCGCCCTGGTCGGCCGTCTTGCGCGGATTCCAGGCCGCCATCGCCAGCATCTTCTGCTCGGCTTCGAGGTCCTCGAAGCGCGCGCCCTGGATACGGTTGACCGTGCCGGCGAAGCATAGCGCGACCACCTCGTCATGCAGCCCGACGGTCTCGAACAGCTGTGCGCCCCGGTAGCTGGAGACGGTGGAGATCCCCATCTTGGAGATGATCTTGTACAGCCCCTTGTTGATGCCCTTGCGATAGGCCTGCGCCAGCGCCGCCTCGTCCTTGTCGACGCTGATCTCGCCCCGCGCCCGCATGTCATACAGCGTGGCGTAGGCCAGGTAGGGATAGATCACGCTGGCGCCGTAGCCGATCAGGCAGGCGAACTGGTGGGGGTCGCGGGCGGTGGCGGTTTCCACCACGATGTTGCAATCGCAGCGCACCCCGGCCTCGATCAACGCGCTGTGCACCGCGCCGGTGGCGAGCAGGGCGTGGATGGGCAGGCGCCCCTTGGTGAGCTGCCGGTCGGACAGCACCAGGATCACCGCGCCGCGCTCGCGCACGGCTTCCACCGCCCGGCTGCACAGCGCGCGGATGGCGTCGGCCAGCGGCTGCGCGGGATCGTAGTGCAGATCCAGCACTTCGTGACGATAGATGGGGTCGGCCAACAGGGTGCGGAACTTGCTCTCCGACAGCACCGGTGAATCCACCAGCAGGCGGGCGGCGCGTTCGGGCGTTTCCTCGAACATGCCGGACTCGGCGCCCAGCGAGCACTCCAGGCTCATCACGATCTGTTCGCGCAGCGGGTCGATCGGCGGGTTGGTCACCTGCGCGAACACCTGGCGGAAGTAGTCGTACGGCGAGCGGATCTGCTGCGACAGCGCGGCAAATGGGGTGTCGTCGCCCATGCTGCCGATGGTTTCCTGGCCGCTCTCGGCCAGCACCCGCACCACTTCAACGCGCTCTTCGTTGGTGAGCGCAAACATCTTGTGATAAACGGCGATATCGGCCGGCTGCAGGCGATCCAGCGAGTTGGGGTCGTCGGACAGGCTGGATTCCAGCCGCCGCAGCTTCTTCTTCAACCACTGCTTATACGGGTGACGCGCAGCCAACATGCTGTCGATGTCAGCGGGGCGCAGCAGCTCGCCGGAGTCGGTGTCGATGGCCAGCATCTGGCCCGGACGCAGGCGGCCCTTCTCGATGACGTCCTCGGGCGCATAGTCCGAGACGCCGATTTCCGAGGCCAGCACGATGGTGCGATCGCGCGTGATGACGTAGCGCGCCGGGCGCAGGCCATTGCGGTCGGTGGCGCAGACGGCATAACGACCGTCGGTGAGCACCACGCCGGCGGGCCCGTCCCAGGGTTCCATCTGCAGCGAGTTGTACTCGAAGAAGGCGCGCAGATCGGGATCCAGGTTCTCGACGTTCTGCCAGGCCGGCGGGATCAGCGCCCGCATGGCGGCGAACAGGTCCATGCCGCCGGCCAGCAGCACTTCCAGCATGTTGTCGAGACTCTGGGAATCCGAGCCCTTCATGTTCACCAGCGGGGTGATCTCCGCGATATCGGGCAGGTCCTTGCACTCGTACTTCTTGGCGCGCGCCTGCGCCCACTGCCGGTTGCCCGAGATGGTGTTGATCTCGCCGTTGTGCGCCAGATAGCGGAACGGGTGGCACAGATGCCACTTCGGCAGGGTGTTGGTGGAGAAGCGCTGGTGAAACACACAGATGGAGGTTTCCAGATCCTCGGCCTGTAGATCCCGATAGAACACCGGCAGGTATTCCGGCATCACCAGTCCCTTGTAGACCAGCACGCGGCAGGACAGGGAGGTCACGTAGAACAGGCTGTCACCCTCGGCCTCGAGCTGCTTCTCCGCAGCGCGGCGGGCCTTGAACAGCTTCAACTCGAACACCAGCTTCGGCAGCTGGGCCGGGGAGGTGATGAACACCTGCTCGAAGCGCGGGATGGCGCGCAGGGCTTCTTCGCCCAGGGCGCTGTTGTCGGTCGGCAGCACGCGCCAGCCCTGCAGGGTCAGCCCCTGCGCCGCGCAGGCTTCCGCCAGTACGTCGCGCGCGCGCTGGGCCTTGGCCTCGTCCGGATTGAGGAAGAGGTTGCCGGCACAGAAGGGCAGATTGCCCAGGCTGAGACCGGCTTCGGCGGCCACCCGACGCAGGAAGGCCTCCGGCTTCTTCATCAGCAGGCCGCAGCCATCGCCGGTCTTGCCGTCCGCCGCAATGGCGCCACGGTGGGTCATGCGCTCAAGCGCGGTAATGGCGGATTTCACCAGCGCGTGACTCGCCTGGTCGTCCATTTGCGCAATCAGCCCGAAGCCGCAGCTGTCGCGTTCAAATTCCGGCCTGTAGAGGCCCTGTTCGCTCACCATTACCTTCACCTCGCATAAAAAAGAGCGGCGATTACCCCTGCCGCGCCTCGTGAGAGGGGCGGCTGCAGTCTCACTCTGGGAGGGGGACGACAGGCGGGGCAATGACGCTGCGGTGCAACATTTGAATTATAAGGACGCGCCTTTCGGCGTCAATGTCGTCCAATTCCCAGGCGCCGGCGCTGACCGCGGTCCAGGCTTCAGCCGCTATGCTGACCGCCTCCGCCCGACGGGATGTCCAATGCGCTCCGATTCCGCCTTCCGCCTGCTGCGCCAACGCCGCTTCGGCTTCTTCTTTGGCACCCAGGCACTGGGGGCGTTCAATGACAACGTCTTCAAGAATGCGGTGGTCATCCTGATCACCTTCGGGCTCGCCGGGGTGGGCGCTGAGGGCGTCAATCTATACGTCAACCTGGCCGCCGGGCTGTTCATCCTGCCGTTCTTCCTGTTCTCCGCGACGGCCGGGCAAATCGCTGAAAAATATGAAAAATCCTTGCTGATTCGGCGAATCAAGCTGCTCGAGATCGGCATCATGGCACTGGCCGCGATGGCGCTGTGGCTGCAGAGCCTGACCCTGCTGCTGCTGGTGCTGTTCCTGATGGGCAGCCAGTCTGCCCTGTTCGGTCCGGTGAAGTACGCCATCCTGCCCCAGCACCTGGACGAGGCGGAATTGATCGGTGGCAACGCCTGGGTCGAGGCGGCCACATTTCTGGCCATCCTCATCGGCACCTTGGTGGGCGGCTGGCTGATTGCACAGGAGGGCGGTTCGCTGTGGGTGGCGGGCCTGCTCCTGACAGTGGCCGCGCTGGGCTACCTTACGGCGCGCGGAATCCCTCCGGCCGCGCCAACCGCACCGACGCTGCGGATCAACTGGAACCCGCTGACCGAAACCGTCCGCAACCTCCGTTTTCTGGCGCGTGATCGCACCGTGTTCCTCTCGGTGCTGGGCATTTCATGGTTTTGGTTCTTTGGCGCCCTGTTCCTGTCCCAGCTGCCCAACTACACCAAGCTGTATCTGGGCGGTGATGAGACGGTGGTGACGCTGCTGCTGGCCGTGTTCTCACTCGGCATCGGCGCCGGGTCCCTGTTGTGTGAACGGCTGTCGGGCGGGCAGGTCGAAATCGGACTGGTGCCCCTGGGGTCGATTGGCCTCACGGTGTTTGGCATCGACCTCTTTTGGGCCGCCCCCGGGCTGGCATCGGAGACTGGCCTGAACGCTGCCGCCTTTCTCGCGGAGGTGGCGCACCATCGCGTGCTGTGGGATCTGGGGCTGATGGGTGTGTCGGGCGGGCTGTTCATTGTGCCGCTGTACGCCCTGGTGCAAAGCCGCGCCGCGCCGGCCCACCGCTCGCGCGTGATCGCCGGCAACAACATCCTCAACGCCCTGTTCATGGTGGCCGCCGCCGGGGTGGCCATCGCCCTGTTGGCCGCGGGCCTGAGCATCCCGCAGCTGTTCCTGGTGGCCACCCTGATGAATGCCGCCGTGGCCGTATTCATCTACGGCTTGGTCCCGGAATTCCTGATGCGCTTTCTGGTGTGGATGCTGATCAATACCCTGTACCGCATCCGCCGCCAGGGCCTGGAGCACATCCCGGACCACGGCCCCGCGCTGATCGTCTGCAACCATGTCAGCTTCGTCGATGCCTTGATTCTCGGAGGCAATATCCGGCGGCCCGTACGCTTCGTGATGTACCACAAGATCTTCCGCATCCCGGGACTCAATTTCATCTTCCGCACCGCGGGCGCCATCCCGATCGCGCCGGCCAAGGAAGATCCGGTGCTGATGGAGCGGGCCTTCCGCGACATCGCGTCGGCACTCGCCGATGGCCATGTGGTGGGCATCTTCCCCGAGGGCGCCCTGACCCGCGACGGTGACATCGCGCCGTTCCGCACGGGTGTGGAGCGGATTGTCACCACCACCCCGGTACCGGTCATCCCGATGGCCCTGCAGGGTTTGTGGGGAAGCCTGTTCAGTCGCCGCGACAGCTTTCTTGGCCGCTCGCGCCTGCCCCGCCGGTTCTGGTCCCGCATCGGCATGGTGGCCGCCGCGCCGGTGCCCCCTGAGCAGGTCAGCGCCGCGGGTCTGGAGGCGCAGGTGCGGGCGCTCCGCGGCGACTGGGCGTGATGGGGTGAGGGGTGAGGGGTGAGGGGTGAGGGGTGAGGGGTGAGGGGTGAGGGGTGACCGATTGTGGAGCGGCGCCAGGATCGCGGGTCGACTGCAGCGACCTCACCGCTCAGCGAAGCCGTCGTA